>DASURB010000130.1:0-115136 GCA_036280235.1 Nocardioides sp. | reverse complement strand
GAGTCGTCGCCACCGCATGCAGCCAGTGACGCGACCAGGACGCCCGCACTGGCCAAGGCCAGCAATCCTCGTCTGCGGTTCAAGTTTCACCTCACGAATACGTGCCCCTGACACGGGTGTCCGGAGCGGAACCTCGTGGACACTACTCGCCGCCGTCGGTCACCTGCCACCCGGAAACGCCGCGGGAAAGGTCGCAATATCGCAACAATCAGTCGGGCAGCGGTGTCGGAAGTGTCGAAAAGGTCAGTCCGTCCAGACTGCGACGAAAGATCCGCCGCGGTGCCGACAGCACCGGGACGTGGTTGGGCACGACCATGACCGTGCACCCCGCGGCCTCGGCGGAGCGGGCGCCGGTGTTGGAGTCCTCGATGGCCAGCGTGCGCGCCGGGTCGACCCCCAGGACCGCCGCGGCGGTCTGGTACGGCTCGGGGTGCGGCTTGCCCCGCGTCACCGCGTCGCCGGTGACCACGACCTCGAAGGTGCCCTGGGGAAGCCCGGCGAGGATCGGCGCGACGAACCTGCGGTAGGACATCGTCACGAGCGCGCAGCGCACGTCGTTGGCGCGAAGGTCGGCGAGCAGCTCGACGGCACCTGGCTGCCACGGCACCCGCTGCTCGACCCGGGCGACGACCCGGTCGAGGAGCTCCTCGACGATGTCGGCCGGTTCGAGGTCGATCCCGCCGTGCTCGCGGATGTAGCGGCCGGACTCGATCAGGTCGTTGCCCACGAGGTTCAGCGCGTGCTCGGTGCTCCACTTGCCGCCGTGCTGCTCGACGAGCTCGAACTCCGACTCGATCCAGTAGGGCTCGGTGTCGACCAGGGTGCCGTCCATGTCCCACAGGACGGCCTCGAAGCGACTCCCCACCGGTCAGTCCTCGGGCTCGTAGCCGAGGTTGGGCGAGAGCCACCGCTCGGCCTGGGCCAGGGTCCATCCCTTGCGGCGGGCGTAGTCCTCGACCTGGTCCCGCGAGACCCGGCCGACCACGAAGTACTGCGACTGCGGGTGGCTGAAGTACCAGCCGCTCACCGACGCACCCGGCCACATCGCCATCGACTCGGTGAGCTCGATGCCGGTGGCGGCCTCGACGTCGAGCAGCTGCCAGAGCTTGAGCTTCTCGGTGTGGTCAGGGCAGGCCGGGTAGCCGGGGGCCGGCCGGATGCCGCGGTAGGCCTCGCGGATCAGGTCCTCGTTGGCCAGGTGCTCGTCGTCGGCGTAGCCCCAGAACTCCTTGCGCACCCGCTCGTGCATCCGCTCGGCGAACGCCTCGGCGAGCCGGTCGGCCAGCGACTCGAGCAGGATCGCGGAGTAGTCGTCGAGCTGCTCCTTGAACTCCTTGATCTTCTCGCCCGTGCCGAGGCCGGCGGTGACGGCGAACGCGCCCACGTGGTCGGCGAGGCCAGTCTCCTTGGGGGCGACGAAGTCGCCGAGGGAGCGGTTGGGCACGCCCTCGCGGTGCTGGCCCTGCTGCCGCAGGTTGACCAGCCGCGTGCGGACGTCGGTGCGGGAGTCGTCGGCGTAGACCTCGATGTCGTCGCCGACCGCGTTGGCCGGGAACAGCCCGACGACCGCGCGGGCCTCGATCCAGCGCTCGGCGATGAGCCGGTCGAGCATCGTCTGGGCGTCGTCGTACAGCCGGCGCGCGGCCTCGCCCGTCGTCGGGTTGTTGAGGATGTCGGGGAACTTGCCCTTCATCTCCCACGCGTTGAAGAACGGCTGCCAGTCGATGTACTCGCGCAGCTCGGCCAGGTCGTACTCGGTGAACACGTGCACACCGGGCAGCCGCGGCGCCGGCGGCTGGTACCCGGACCAGTCGATCGACGTGCGGTTGGCGCGGGCCTGCTCGAGCGTGACCAGCGGCCGGTCCTGGTTCTTCGCCGCGTGCCGGGTGCGGATCGAGTCGAAGTCGGCCTTGACCTCGTCGAGCAGCACCTGACGCCGCTCGTCGGTCTGGAGCAGGGTCGAGGCGATCGGCACCGAGCGGCTCGCGTCCTTCACCCAGACGACCGGACCGTGGTACTTGGGGTCGACCTTCACCGCCGTGTGGGCGCGGGAGGTGGTCGCGCCGCCGATGAGCAGCGGGATCTCGAAGCCCTGGCGCTCCATCTCGGAGGCGAGATTGACCATCTCGTCCAGCGACGGCGTGATCAGCCCGGACAGGCCGACGATGTCGGCGTCGACCTCGCGGGCGGTGTCGAGGATCTTCTGCGCCGGCACCATCACGCCGAGGTCGACGACCTCGTAGTTGTTGCACTGCAGGACCACGCCGACGATGTTCTTGCCGATGTCGTGCACGTCGCCCTTGACCGTGGCCATGACGATCGTGCCCTTCTTCTCCGCCGCGTCACCAGGCTTCTTCTCGGCCTCGATGAACGGGATCAGGTAGGCGACGGCCTTCTTCATCACGCGGGCGCTCTTCACGACCTGCGGCAGGAACATCTTGCCGCTGCCGAACAGGTCGCCGACGACGTTCATGCCGTCCATCAGCGGTCCCTCGATGACCTCGATGGGGCGACCGCCGCGCGCCGCGATCTCCTGGCGGAGCTCCTCGGTGTCGGACTCGGCGAACTCGTCGATGCCCTTCACCAGTGCGTGGGTGATCCGCTCGGCGACGGGCAGGGAGCGCCACTCCTCGTCGGCGGCCTCCTGCTGGCTGCCGTCGCCGGCGTACTCCGGGGCGATCTCGAGCAGCCGCTCGGTGCTGTCCGGGCGCCGGTTGAGTACGACGTCCTCGATGCGCTCACGGAGCCGCCCGTCGATCTCGTCGTAGACGGCGAGCTGGCCGGCGTTGACGATGCCCATGTCCATGCCGGCCTGGATGGCGTGGTACAGGAACACCGCGTGGATCGCCTCGCGCACCGGGTTGTTGCCCCGGAACGAGAACGACACGTTGGAGACGCCGCCGGAGACCAGCGCGCCCGGCAGGTTCTGCTTGATCCAGCGGGTGGCCTCGATGTAGTCGACGCCGTACTCCGCGTGCTCCTCGATGCCCGTCGCCACGGCGAAGATGTTCGGGTCGAAGATGATGTCCTCGGCGGGGAGGCCGACCTTCTCGACGAGGATGTCGTAGGCGCGGCGGCAGATCGCCTTGCGGCGCTCGAGGTTGTCGGCCTGGCCGTCCTCGTCGAAGGCCATCACCACGACGGCGGCGCCGTAGCGACGGCACAGCCGGGCCTGCACGACGAACTTCTCCTCGCCCTCCTTGAGGGAGATGGAGTTCACGATGGGCTTGCCCTGCACGCAGCGCAGCCCGGCCTCGATGACCTCCCACTTGGAGGAGTCGATCATCAGCGGCACGCGGCTGATGTCGGGCTCGGAGGCGACCAGCTTGACGAAGCGGTCCATCGCGGCGACGCCGTCGATCATCCCCTCGTCCATGTTGATGTCGATGACCTGCGCGCCGCTCTCGACCTGCTGCCGGGCGACGGACAGCGCGGTGGCGTAGTCGCCCTCCTTGATCAGCCGGCGGAACCGGGCCGAGCCGGTGATGTTGGTGCGCTCGCCGACGTTGACGAAGAGCGAGTCCTTGTCGATGTTCAGCGGCTCCAGCCCGGACAGCCGCAGCACCGGCTCCTCGTGCGTGACCGGCACCCGTGGCTCGACGCCCTTGGCCGCGGTCGCGATGGCCGCGATGTGGTCAGGGGTGGTGCCGCAGCAGCCCCCGACGATGTTGACCAGGCCGTCCGCGGCGAACTGGCCGAGCACCTCGGCCATGTCGTCCGGCGTCTCGTCGTACTCCCCGAACGCGTTGGGCAGCCCGGCGTTGGGGTGGCAGGAGACGAAGCAGTCGGCGAGCCGGGACAGCTCCTGCACGTAGGGGCGCAGGTCCTTCGCGCCGAGCGCGCAATTGAGGCCGACGGCCAGGGGACGGACGTGGCGGATGGAGTTCCAGAACGCCTCAGTGGTCTGCCCCGACAGCGTGCGGCCGCTGGCGTCGGTGATCGTGCCGGAGATGATCACCGGCCAGCGACGGCCGCGCTCCTCGAAGAGCGTCTCGAGCGCGAAGATCGCCGCCTTGGCGTTGAGGGTGTCGAAGATCGTCTCGACCAGCAGCAGGTCGACGCCGCCGTCGACGAGGCCCTGGGCCTCCTCGAGGTACGCCGCCACGAGCTCCTCGAAGGTCACGTTGCGGGCGCCCGGGTCGTTGACGTCCGGGGAGATCGAGGCGGTCCGGTTGGTCGGGCCGATCGAGCCGGCGACGTACCGGGGCTTGTCGGGGGTGCTCGCCTCGTCGGCCGCGGCCCGGGCCAGCGACGCGGCGGCGCGGTTGATCTCGTAGCACTCGTCCTGGAGCCCGTAGTCGAGCTGCGAGATCGACGAGGCGGTGAACGTGTTGGTGAAGATGATGTCCGCCCCGGCGGCGAGGTAGGCGCGGTGGATGTCGGTGATCACGTCGGGGCGGGTCACCGAGAGCACGTCGGAGTCACCCTTGAGGTCGTACGGGTGGTCGGCGTACCGCTCGCCGCGGTAGTCGGCCTCCCCCAGCCCGTGGCTCTGGATCAGGGTGCCCATGGCGCCGTCCATCACCAGGATCCGCTCGCGCAGCACCGAGGTGAGCTCCTCGGTGGCGTCGGGCCGGACGGCGTCGGTGTCGGGCACGGGACTCCTCGGGGACGGGGTGGGGCTTCAGGCGGACTTGAGCGGACTTCGAGCGGACTTCGAGCGGAACTGGGCGGGCTCGTCAGCGTAGGCACGCCGGACGAGCGGCTCGCGAGACATACCGCAGGGTGATACCACCGTCTCACAATATGGCGAAACGTCGTCAGCGGGGTGCCGCGCCGACCCATCTCCGCACACCTGCCGGGACGCGGGCGGGCCGCGGTCTAGGCTGATCGGGTGATCGAGATCGAAGAGGTGCCGGAGCTGCGCTCCCCCATCCTCATCGCCGCGTTCGAGGGGTGGAACGACGCCGCCGACGCCGCCTCGTCGGTCGTCGACCACCTGATGAAGGTGTGGAACGCCCGCGTCGTCGCGGCGATCGACCCCGAGGAGTTCTACGACTTCCAGATGAACCGGCCGGTCGTGGGCACCAACGAGCAGGGCCACCGCCGGATCACCTGGCCGTCCACGCAGCTCGCCGTCGCGTCACCCCCGGGTGCGCTGCGCGACGTGATCCTGCTGCGCGGCATCGAGCCCAACATGCGCTGGCGCCAGTTCTGCGCCGAGCTGCTGGCCGCCGCCGACGAGCTGGGCGCCGAGATCGTGGTGACGCTGGGTGCGCTGCTCGCCGACACCCCGCACACCCGGCCGATCCCGGTGACCGGCACCGCCACCGAGCCGGAGCTGATCGACAAGCTCAAGCTCGAGCAGTCCAACTACGAGGGCCCGACCGGCATCGTCGGGGTCTTCCAGGACGCCTGCACCCAGCTCGACATTCCGGCGGTGTCCTACTGGGCGGCCGTGCCCCACTACGTCGCGCAGCCGCCGTGTCCGAAGGCCACCCTCGCGCTCGTCGGCCAGCTCGAGGACCTGCTCGAGATCAGCATCCCGCTCGGCGACCTGCCCGAGGAGTCCCGCGCCTGGGAGCGCGGCGTCGACGAGCTCGCCGAGGAGGACGAGGAGATCGGCGACTACGTCCGGGCCCTCGAGGAGACCCGCGACACCGCCGAGCTGCCCGAGGCGAGCGGCGAGGCCATCGCGCGGGAGTTCGAGCGCTACCTCAAGCGCCGCGAGTCCGGCAACGACTAGAGCAGCAGGCCCAGCGAGGCGTCCGCCAGGCGTCGTACGACGTCGCCGGCGCCGGGCTCGGAGCGGTCGCCGTCGCGGGTGGCCCAGGCCCAGTCGCGGAGCGCCGTGACCGCGGTCGGGGCGTCGAGGTCGGTGGCGAGCGCGCTGTGGACCTTCTCGACCAGGCCGGACGTGGGCGCGCCGTCGCCGGCGGCCACCGCCTCGCGGAGCGTGGCGAGCAGGTCCTCGGCCGAGGACAGGTCGGCGTCGGTCCACTCCCACGTGTCGCGGTAGTGGTGGCGCAGCAGTGCGAGCCGGATCGCCATCGGGTCGACGCCGTCCTCGCGCAGCTTGGACACCAGGACGAGGTTGCCCTTGGACTTCGACATCTTCTCGCCCTGGTAGCCGACCATGCCGACGTGGGCGTAGGCCTTGGCGAAGGTCAGCCCGTCGAAGGCGGCCTGCGCCTCGGAGGCGCTCATCTCGTGGTGCGGGAAGATCAGGTCGTCGCCGCCGCCCTGGACGTCGAACGACTCACCCAGGTGGGTCAGCGCGATCGCGCTGCACTCCACGTGCCAGCCCGGCCGGCCACGACCAAGCGGACTGTCCCACGCGGGCTCGCCGGGGCGCTCGGCCTGCCACAGCAGGCAGTCGAGCGGGTGCTTCTTGCCGACCCGGTCAGGGTCGCCGCCGCGCTCGCCGAACAGCTCGACCATCCGCTCCTCGTCGAGACGCGAGACCTGGCCGAAGCGCGGGTCGGAGTGCACCGCGAAGTAGAGGTCGCCCTCGACGTCGTAGACGAAGCCGCGGTCGCGCAGCTGCTGCACGAGCTCGACGACGACCGGGATCGACTCCACGGCCCCGACGTACTTCGCCGGCGGCAGCACCCGCAGCGCCTCCATGTCGGTGCGGAACAGCTCGGTCTCCCGCTCGGCGAGCTCCTCCCAGTCGACACCCGTGGCGTTGGCGCGCTCGAGCAGCGGGTCGTCGACGTCCGTGACGTTCTGGACGTAGCGGACGTCGTGGCCGGCGGCGCGCCAGGCGCGGTTGAGCAGGTCGAAGGCGACGTACGTCGCGGCGTGCCCGAGGTGGGTCGCGTCGTACGGCGTGATGCCGCAGACGTACAGCCGGGCGGTCCCGTCGTCCGGGGCGGTCGTCACGACCTGGCCGGTGGCGGTGTCGTGGACCCGGACCTGCGGTGCCGGAGGCAGTCCGGCGGGGTCGGGAAGGTCCGGACCGGTCCACGCGCGCATGTCGGGAAGCGTAACCAACCGGTCAGGGCGTGCTCAGAACGCGGGCCACGGGATGGCCGGCCACTCCCCCGACGGCATCGGCATCCGGCCGAACGCCAGCAGCCACTCGCAGCGCCCCTCCAGCGCCTCGACCTCGTGTCCGGAGAGCAGCTCGTCGAGCCGCGTCCGCAGCGGGCTCGGGGTGGTCGCGACCGCGTCGAGCAGCCGCCGTACCCCGTCGGCGTCCTCCTCGGCCAGCGGTCGCTCGGCCCAGCCCCACAGCACCGTGCGCAGCTTGTCGTCGACGTGGAAGGTCACGCCGTGATCTACCCCGTGCCGGTGCCCGTCGGGCATGGCCAGCACGTGCCCGCCCTTGCGGTCGGCGTTGTTCACGACGATGTCGAAGACCGCCATCCGGCGCAGTGGCACGGAGTCCTCGTGCACCAGCGAGATCGGCCGGTCGCGCTGGTCGAAGGCGTCGAGCACGTGGAGGTATCCCTCGGGGCAGGTGCCGGCCGGCACCAGGTCGACCGGGTCCTGCGAGGTGTCGGGCTCGCGCCAGGCCTGCACCATGCCGAGCCCGGCCGGCCCGTCGCGCAGCACCGTCGGCGGCACGACGTCCCAGCCCAACGCCTCGGAGACGAGGTACGCCGCCACCTCCCGGCGGCCCAGCGTGCCGTCGGGGAAGTCCCACAGCGGCCGCTCACCGGAGACCGGCTTGTAGACGCAGGGCACCGGCCCCGACGACGACATCACCCGGCCGAAGAAGGTCGCGTTGGACGCGGGCATGATCCGGCCCTCGATCGTCACCTCGCCGTCGAGCAGGGCCGCGGCGGTGTCCGGCGACGTGTCCATCGCCGGCTCAGGCCGATGCGGTACGGCGGAACCCGTTGGCCCGCGGGCAGAGGTGGCCCGACGGGTCGACCGGGCCCCCGCAGAACGGGCAGGACGGACGCCCCGCGCCCACGACCGCTTGAGCGCGCTTGCTGAACGCCCGGGCCATGCCCGGCGGCAGCCGGACGACGAGGACCTCCTCGGGCTCCGGCTCGTCGATCTCCTCCTCGGGGGTGCCGGGCTCGACCACCGACTCCTCGGTGAACGGGAAGACCTCGACCACGACCCGCTCGTCGTGGGCGTCCCACGACAGCGTCATCGTGCCGGCCCGGAACTCCTCGTCGATCGGCTGCTCGAGCGGCGCGTTGTCCTCGAGCGCGACCGGCGACACGGCGGGGATGGTCTTCGTGCCCTCGTCGGCGCGCAGCAGCTCATCGAGGAGCTCGTCGATCCGCTCGGCGAGCACCTGCACCTGCTGCTTCTCGAGCGCGACCGTGGTGATCCGGGCACCGGAGCGCGCCTGCAGGAAGAATGTCCGCTGTCCGGGCGGTCCGACCGTGCCCGCGACGAACCGCTCCGGCGGGTCGAAGCTGTGGATCACCGATGCCATGGCAGGGAGCCTATGCCCGGGATCCAGGGCGCTCAGTCCCACCGTCCGCAGCACGGGAACCGGCCGAGCCGGAGCCCACGCCCCCGCCCACGGCCGCGTCGCTGCCGACCTTGCGGCGCTTGGAACGGCGCGCCCGGGGCTTGAGGTGGGACAGGTCGCCGGCAGTGGAGTTCATCGCCACCACGAACGGCCGCAGCGGCGTGTAGCGCACCACCGACAGCGACGCCGGGTCCACGACCAGCCGCTGGAACGCGTCGAGGTGCATGCCCAGCGCGTCGGCCAGGATCGCCTTGATCACGTCGGCGTGGCTCACCGCGACCCACACCGCGTCGGGGCCGTGCTCCTCCGTGACCTTCGCGTCCCACCGCCGTACGGCGGAGATGGAGCGCGCAGCCATGTCGGCCATCGACTCGCCCTCGGGGAACACCACCGCGCTCGGGTGCGCCTGCACCGTGCGCCAGAGCTCCTGCTTGGCGAGCGTCTTGAGGTCCTGCCCGGTCCAGCTGCCGTAGTCGCACTCGAGCAGCCCGCGCTCGGTCACCGGCTTCATCCCGTTGCTCTGCGCCGCTGCGATCGCCGTGGCGGTCTCGCGGGTGCGCTCGAGGGGGCTGGTCACCACCGCGGCGAGCGGCAGCACCGAGAGCCGCTCCCCCGCAGCCTCGGCCTGCTCGACGCCGAGCGCGTCGAGGTGCACGCCCTTGCTGCGCCCGGCCAGCACCCCGCTCGCGTTGGCGGTGGTGCGGCCGTGCCGCGCCAGGATCACCGTTGCCATGTCGCCGACCCTAGGGGGTCGCCCTAGGGTCGGCACATGATCGTCGACAGCGCGCTCTACCGCGGCGGCGCCCGCGTGCCGCTTCCCTGCGACAAGGACGACCTGACCGCGGTCCGCGAGGCGACGACCGCGGACGGGGACTTCGTGTGGGTCGGGATGTACGAGCCGTCCGGCGACGAGCTCGAACGCGTCGCGGAGGCGTTCGACCTGCACCCGCTGGCCGTCGAGGATGCGCTGCACGCCCACCAGCGGCCGAAGCTCGAGCGCTACGACGACGGCATCTTCCTGGTCCTCAAGACGCTCTGGTACGTCGACGAGGAGGACGCGGTCGAGACCGGCGAGATCAACCTGTTCGTCGGCCGCGACTTCGTGGTCAGCGTCCGTCACGGAGAGGGCACCGAGCTGAGCTCCACCCGGCTGGGCCTCGAGGGCCGGGAGGCGGTGCTGGGGCACGGCCCGTCCTCGGTCGTCTACGCGATCGTCGACCGGGTGGTCGACACCTACGAGGAGGTCGTCGGCCAGCTCGAGATCGACGTCGACGAGGTGGAGGCGTCGGTGTTCTCGCCGCAGCGCACCCAGGACTCCCGGCGCATCTACATCCTCAAGCGCGAGCTCTCCGAGGTACGGCGGGCGGTGAACCCGTTGAAGGAGCCGATGAAGCGGTTCGCCACCGGCTCCGTCCCGGCGGTGACGCAGGAGGCGGCGCCGTTCTTCCGCGACGTGGCCGATCACCTCACCCGGGTCTCGGAGGCGGCGGAGTCGCTCGACGGCCTGCTCTCGACGGCGTTCGACGCCCACCTGGCGCGGATCAGCGTCGAGCAGAACGAGGACATGCGGAAAATCTCCGCGTGGGTGGCGATCGCCGCCGTCGGCACCCTCGTCGCCGGCATCTATGGCATGAACTTCACGCACATGCCCGAGCTGCACTGGCGCCTCGGCTATCCGTTCGCGCTGGCGCTCATGGTCGTGGCGTCGATCGTGCTCTACCGCTGGTTCAAGAAGTCCGGCTGGCTCTGAGCGGACTCTCGGCGCCGGCGGTCAGGCCGACAGCACGCCGGCCGCGACCAGCAGCAGCGTGCCGCCGCCGAGCAGGATCCGGTAGATCACGAACGGCAGGTACGAACGCGTGGTGACGTACCTGAGCAACCACGCGATCGCGGCGTACCCGACGAGGAACGAGACGACCGTCGCGATGAAGGTGGGGCCGGGGCCGTAGGCGTTCTCGCCGTGCGGGATCTCCTTCAGCTCGAACAGTCCGGCCCCGACGACCGCCGGGATCGCGAGCAGGAAGGCGAACCGGGTCGCCGCCGCGCGGTCGTAGCCGAGGAACCGGCCCATGCTGATCGTCGCGCCGGAGCGGGAGACCCCGGGGACCAGCGCGCAGGCTTGCGCGAGACCGAGGTACACCGAGTGCCGCAGCGTCATCCGCTCGATCGTGCGGTCCATCCGTCCGACGCGGTCGGCGACGCCCAGGATGATGCCGAGCACGATCAACGTGGTGCCGATCACCCACAGGTTCCTGAAGTTCGTCTCGATGACGTCCTTGAGCAGCACACCGAGGATCACGATCGGCAGCGAGCCGACGATGATGTACCAGCCCATCCGGCTGTCGAGCTCGCCGCGGAGCTCCGGCTTGTACAGCGACCTCACCCAGGTCGAACCGATCCGCCAGATGTCCTTGCGGAAGTAGAGCAGGACGGCCAGCTCGGTGCCGATCTGGATCACGGCGGTGAAGGCCGCGCCCGGGTCGCCCCAGCCGAAGAGCTCCGGGAAGATCCGCAGGTGCGCGGAGCTGGAGATCGGGAGGAACTCCGTCAGCCCCTGGAGCACGCCGAGGAACACGGCCTTGAGGAAGTCGAGCACGGCCCACACCCTAGAGGCCGTCCCCACACCGGCCGGTCGGCGGATTCGCCCACCGGCGAGGCGACGTCGGACCGCGGCGGCGGCCGGATACCTTTCTGCCCATGCAGCAGCGCTTCCTCGGCAACACCGGGCTCCGGGTCTCCCGCATGGGACTCGGCACGCTCACCTGGGGGCGCGACACCGACGAGCACGAGGCCCGCGACCAGCTCACGGCGTTCGTCGACGCGGGCGGCAACCTGCTCGACACCGCGGCCGGGTACGGCGACGGCGCCGCGGAGGAGCTGATCGGCTCGCTCGTCGGCGACGTGGTCCGCCGCGACGACGTGGTGATCGCCACCAAGGCCGGCATCGGCCGCTCCCGCGGCGAGCGGCGCACGGACACCTCGCGCCGGGCCCTGGTCGCCACCCTCGACGCGTCGCTGCGGCGGCTCGGCGTCGACCACATCGACCTGTGGCAGGTGCACGCCTGGTCCGACGACACCCCGCTCGAGGAGACGCTGTCCGCGCTGGACTACGCGGTCGCCTCGGGGCGGGCGGCGTACGTCGGCATCTCCAACTACACCGGCTGGCAGAGCGCGCAGGCCGCGGCGTGGCAGCGCGCCGTGCCGGGACGGGCGGTGCTGGCCTCGCACCAGGTGGAGTACTCCCTGCTCAACCGACGGGCCGAGCAGGAGGTGCTGCCGGCCGCCAAGGCCAACGGGCTGGGCCTGCTGCCGTGGTCGCCGCTCGGCCGCGGTGTGCTCACCGGCAAGTACCGCACCGGCACGCCGGCCGACTCCCGCGCGGCGTCGCCGCACTTCCAGGGTTTCGTGTCCGGCTACCTCGGCGAGCGGAGCCAGCGGATCGTCGAGGCGGTCGCTCGCGCGGCGGAGGGTCTGGAGTGGACACCGCTCGAGGTCGCGCTGGCCTGGGTCCGTGACCGGCCGGGCGTGGTCGCGCCGATCGTCGGCGCCCGCACCGCGCAGCAGCTCAAGGGGTCGCTCACCGCCGAGCAGTGCACGCTCCCCGAGGAGCTGGTGGCCGCGCTCGACGACGTGTCGTCCGACTAGCGAGCGAATCCCGGACAGCGTTGAACGGACGTGCCAACATGAAGGGCATGTCTCACTCAGCGCTCCACACCACCGCCCAGCGGCGGGCCCCGAGGCCGGGTGTGGAGTACGAGTTCGAACGGCTGACCATCCCGCGCGACTTCTCGCGCAACTTCGTCACGAAGCTGCTCGTCGAGCGCGCCGAGCACGGCGGCTGGGTGCTGGACCGGGTGCGGATCACCCACGACGGCACCCGCAAGGTCGTGCTGAAGCGCAAGATCATCCGGCAGCGCCGTACGACGTCGCCGCTGGTCTGAGCCCGGCCCCGGCGGACGTCAGACCTAGGCCTGGTCGAGGAACCTGTCGAGCACGCGCGCGCCGAACTCCAGCGCGTCGGTCGGCACCCGCTCGTCGACGCCGTGGAACAGCGCGGTGAAGTCGAGGTCGGCGGGCAGCCGCAGCGGGCTGAACCCGAAGCACCGGATGCCGAGCTTGTTCCAGTGCTTGGCGTCGGTGCCGCCGGACATGAGGTACGGCGCTACCCGGGCGTCCGGGTCCTCGGCCAGCACCGAGGCGGTCATCGCGTCGACGAGGTCGCCGTCGAACGTCGTCTCCAGCCCGGCCTGCTTGCTCACGAAGTCGATGTCGATCCCCTCGCCGACCAGCTCCTGCAGCGTGGCGAAGAACTCGTCCGCGTGCCCCGGCAGGAACCGTCCGTCGACGTGAGCGGTGGCCTCGCCCGGCACCACGTTCACCTTGTAGCCGGCACCGAGCATCGTCGGGTTGGTGGTGTTGCGGATGACCGCGCCGAGCATGCGCGCGGCCGAGCCGAACTCCTCGACCAGCGTCTCGGCGCTCTCGGGGGTCGCCTCGGTGCCGGCCACCTCGCCGACCGCGGCGAGCAGCACCTGCATCGACGGGGTCAGCCGCACCGGCCACTCGTAGGTGCCGATCCGCCCGACCGCCTGGGCGAGCCGGGTGACCGCGTTGTCGGGGTGCCGCATCGAGCCGTGGCCGGCGTTGCCGTGGGCGGTCAGCTTCATCCAGGCCATGCCCTTCTCGGCGGCCTCGACGAGGTAGAACCGCTGCCCGCGGATCGTGGTGCTGAACCCGCCGACCTCGCCGATCGCCTCGCGGCAGCCCTCGACGAGCTCCGGCCGCTGCTTCACGATCTGCTCGGCGCCCTCGTGGCCGCCGGCCTCCTCGTCGGCGGTGAAGCAGAGCACGGTCGGCCGCTCCGGCTCCCGGCCCGCGCGAGTCCGCGCGCGCACGACGCTGAGCAGCATCGCGTCGAAGTCCTTCATGTCCACCGCGCCGCGGCCCCACAGGTAGCCGTCCTGGATCTCCCCGCTGAACGGGTGTACCTGCCAGTCGTCCGCCTCAGCCGGTACGACGTCCAGGTGGCCGTGCAGCAGCAGCGGGTCCTGCCGCCCGCCGCCGTTCGCCGTACCGCCCCAGCGCGCGACGACGTTGGTGCGTCCCGGCTTTCCCTCGAACAGCTCGGTCTCGATGCCCACCTCGTCGAGCAGCGCGGCCACGTGCTCCGCGGCCTTGCGCTCCCCCGGGCCCGACCCGTCGCCGAAGTTGGTGGTGTCGATCCGGATCAGGTCCCGGCAGATGTCGACGACCTCCGCGGCCGGGTCGTACCCCGGCTCGCCTGTCCCCTGCTGGCTCGAGTCGTGGGTGCTCATCCACCCATCCTGGCACCCGGCTGTGCGGGATGCCCGATGCGGGATTCCGCGTTGTCCTTTGCTAGAGTTACCGCCGCGCTCGAGGCCGTGCCCCGCACGGCGGAGAGTGGCGGAACATCACCTTTGTCCGGGTGGCGGAATAGGCAGACGCGCTAGCTTGAGGTGCTAGTCCTCGTATAGAGGGTGGGGGTTCAAGTCCCCCCTCGGACACCATGCGACACCATGAAGAGGGCCTCCGACCCAGCGGTCGGAGGCCCTTTCGCGTGGTCGGCCAGGGTGCCCTGAGGTCTCGCATCCCCCACCTGGCGTAGCTCGACTCGTCCCGGGGGCGTAGCGCGACTCATCACGGTTACGGGCGACTCGGGCGCGTTCTGTTCCCGAGAGTTCCGAGATGGCCCGCTCTCGGTATCACGCCCTGCTCGCCCTCCTGCTGGCCGTCCCGGCGCCCACTCTCATCGGTGCCGGGCCGGCGTCGGGCGCGCTGCCCGCCACGCCGTCGCTCGAGCTCGACCGCATCGTGCGGACCACGCCGTTCGCCGGCGGTGGGGAGGTCGACGACGTGGAAGGGATCGCGTACGTCGAGCGGGACAACGCCGTGTGGCTGGCCGACGACAACGGCAACGCGATCTACGAGGTGGACGCCGGCACCGGTCGGCTTCGCCGCACGGTCGGCGCCTCCGACTTCAACGGCACACCGTCGGCAGTGGGCGGCAGCGCGGCCACGCTCCCCCGCTACGACGACCTCGAGAGCCTCGCTTACGACTCCGCACGTGACCGCCTGTACGTGTTCTCCGGCAGCTGCTGCACCGCCTCCGTACTGCCGACGGCGTTCGTGATGACTCGGGTCAACGGTGTGCTCGAGCTCGAGTCGTACCAGCCGCTCACCGCAGGGACGGAGTTCACCGCCGCGGGCTGGAACCCCGCCGACGGCCGTCTGTACGTCGGGTCCGGCACCACCTTGCGGACCTACGACTACGCGACCAACACGCGCGGAGCGGCGATCAGCGTCGGCGGCCTCTCAGGGATCCTCGGGCTGGACTTCACCGACGATGGCAAGGACCTGTTCGTCGCACACTCCACCTCGGTGGTCTCGCGGGTGAGCTGAGCGACCCGCAGCCGCGTCGCCGCCTGGGACCTGGACCTCGGCGACTTCGACGTCCGCGACGCCCGCGGCGTCGAGGTGATCGGCGAGCAGCTCTGGGTGCCGGACGGAGCCACCCGATCCAGCAGCGACCCGAACGACCGGGCGGTGTTCGTGTTCGACGTGGGCGCCACCCGCTCGTCCCCGCCAGCCGCGCCGCCCACGCCTCCACCCACGCCGACCGCGTCGTTCGACGCCTCCGCGACGTCCGGGACCGCGCCCCTCACCGTGTCCTTCGTCGACACGTCGAGTGGCAGCCCGACCGGGTGGGAGTGGGACTTCGGGGACGGCGCGAACGCGTCCACCGCTGCGGCGACGCACACGTACGCCGTCCCCGGCAGCTACGTCGTGCGGCTGACGGTCTCGAACGCCGGTGGCGCGACCAGCGCCACGCGCACCATCGAGGTCGCAACGGCCTCGGCTCCACCGGCGCCCTCGCGGGCGAGGGAGCTGGTCGGCAACTCCGGCTTCGAGTCCGGCCTCGCCGGCTGGCGGGGCGCCAAGCCGGGCACGCGCCTCGCCCGCGTGCACGGCGCGCACTCCGGCCGCTGGGCCGTGCGGGTGTCCGGCCGCGGCGACCGCCGCCGCACCGTCGGGCTCGAGGACGCCGGACGGGGCTGGGCCGGAGCCACGGCCGAAGGCACCTACACGGCGTCGGTCTGGGTGCGCTCCAAGGACGTCGGCGCCCGGCTGGTGCTGCGGCTCGACGAGCGTCGCACCGGCAAGAGCATCGGACGGGTGCGGACGACGCGGACGCTGACGCGCGGCTGGCAGCGGGCGCGGGTCGCCTACGTGGCCAGGGCGCCCGGCACCTCGCGGCTCGACCTCTCGGTCGTCCTGCACGGCACCGGGAAGAAGGCGTGGTTCAAGGCCGACGACGTGAGCCTGCGGATCTCCTGAGCAGGGCGTCCGCGTCGTGACGAGCCGTCCCGCCCCGGTGGTCGCCGGGGCGGGACGGCGCCGTCACCCGGTCACCCGGTCATCCGGTCACCCGGTCATCCGGTCATCCGGTCACCCAGTCATCCGGTCACCCAGTCATCCGGTCACTCGGTGTGGAACTTCCAGGTGGCGTCCTTCAGCGGGTTGCCGGCCCTGTCGCGGATGCCGGAGCGCGAACCGTTCAGCCGGACCCGGTAGGTGGTGTCCTTCTTGAGCTTGCCCTTCGGGTCGAGCCGCCACGTGTCCCCCGAGACCTTCTCGACCTTGACGCGGACGACCTTGCCGGACTTGGCCTTGACCAGCCGCATGCTGCCCTTGTCGACACCACGAACGGCCTCGCTGAACGTCGCGACGACGTCACTGCGCCGATCGGCCGGCTTCGCGCCCGACTTGGGTGACGCGTACTTCAGCACCGGGGCCACTCGGTCCTTGCCGACGCCGGTGCCGGCGAGGCTGATGACCTGCGTGCCCACGCTGGTCGCCACGTCGAGGACAGCCGTGCGGACGCGCTTGGCTCGGGGCGCGAAGATCACGCGGACGTTGCAGGAAGTGCCGGGAGCCAGCGTGACGCCGGCGACGCATGCGTTCCCGGTGAGCCCGCGCCGGAAGTCGTAGCGGTTCGTGCCCGCGAAGCGCGGCTTCGACACGGCCAGGCCGAGGTCACCTGTGTTGGTCACCGTCACGACGTCGCTGCGCTGCTTGCCGACCTTGGTGTCGGCCATGACGACGGAGCTCTTCGACAGGGTGGCCACGCCGAGACGGCCCTTGCCGGCCAGGGCAATGACCTTGGTACCGGTCTCGTCGGTGACGGAGGCCGTGCCGATAGCGAGTGCACCCGGCGTGGGTGTGTAGGTGACAGCGAAGCCACACGTCGCCCCGGTAGGCAGTGCCCCGAGACAGGTGTTGGCAGTGATCGCGAACGGTGCGGTCGCGCTCACGGCGCTGATCGTGATCGGCGAGTCCGTGCCGATGCTGCGGTAGACGACGTGCTGGGTGGCCGGGCCGGTCTGGGCGCCGAAGTCGATCGTCGCTCGGTCCAGGCTGCCCATCGCTCCCGGCGCCAGCTTGCCGAGCACGACGAACTGGTTGTTCTGGTCACAGCCCGAGCCGCAGTTGCCGTTGATGCCTGGTCCCTCCACGCGCACAGCGTTGAAGTTGTTCGGGGAGCCTGTGACGGGATGCTCGGCGCCGTCGCTCAGGTAGGGCGGCGACAACACGGTCGGTACGAGGAAGCGACCGAACCTGCCATCGATCGCGCTGGCGAAGTCTCCGGCAACCGCCGCGGTCTCGAAGCGGCACGCGTTGTTGGGAATCTGTCCGTCGGCGTTCGACTTGCACTCGTTGCTCCCGAACGGATCGGTGATCTTGTACGTCGAGTTCGGTTGCACGGCGCCTCGCCGTGCGGAGTACTGGGTCCTCTGGAACACCACTTGCTGATCCGACCCCGGCCCCGCGAACGCCATCTCGAGGTCCAGAGCGATGTCGATCCCTCCAGCCGAGGAGGTGGCGGAGTAGTAGAACCCCTCACCGTCCTCCGGGGGTGAGAACGCAAGGAGCTCAGCCGCAGTGGTAGGGCACCGTGGCGGTCCGTCCAGGCAGGGCTGAAGGCTCATGCCCATGTCGTCGGTGTAGAAGGCCGGGAAGTTCGTCGCGGGATCGATGGGCCCGACTCGGGTGAGCGCGGCGTCGGCGCTCGTGGCGGTGAGCGAGAGGCCCGACGCGGCCAGCAGGCCCGCCGTGGCGAGCGTGATGCTTCGTCGGGACGGGGAGCGCGGCTTGGAGCCGAGAACCGAGATCATGTGTGCTACCCCCTGGTGTCGAGAGCCGGTCGGCGGTTGCGCGACCGACGCCCCACATCGTGGGAGCCATCCGTAAAAAAATTGGTAAACGGACTGAGACGGACATCCGCGGCTCACGAGGTGCTCCGCTCGCCGCAGCACTTGGACCGTTCACCGACCGACGACCGGTGCGTCCTTGTCCGGGCGGCGAGCCCCTCACGAGCGTGGCCGTACACACTCTCGGGAAAGGGGCACCGCCTCATGAACGCACCATCCACCCGCGACGACCGCGACGACCGCGCCGGCAGCGATGTGGTCACCAGCGGCACCGGGGACACCGGCGAGCTCGACCGCCGATCCTTCCTCACCCGCGCCGGCGCAGTGGCCGCGCTCGGCGCCGCCGGCTGGTCCGGTCGCCAGCTGCTGCACGGCCCGGAACCGGCACAGGCCGCCGCGGCCGCCGCCGGGACCGTCGACCCGGCCGACACCGATCCGCTGAACCTGCTGAAGCGGATGCTGTCCTACGACACCTCCAACTACGGCGAGGGCGGCAACACCCGCCCCCACGCCGAGATGCTCAAGGGCGTCTGGGACCGTGCCGGCGTGGCGACGGAGATCGTCGAGACGCCCAAGCCGGACAACGTCCATCTGATCGCCCGGATCAAGGGCACCACGTCGGCCAAGCCGCTGCTCGTCCTCGGCCACTCCGACGTCGTACCGGTCGAGCGCGAGAACTGGCGGGTGGACCCGTGGGCCGGCCGGGTCCGCAAGGGCCAGATCTACGGTCGCGGCGCGCTGGACATGAAGGGCATGAACTCCGCAGCCGTCTCCGCCCTGCTCCGGCACATCGACGAGGGCGGCACCTTCGAGCGCGACATCATCGTCCTCACCGACTGCGACGAGGAGGCCGGCTCCTACGGGTCGCGGTGGCTGGCCGAGCAGCACTGGGACAAGGTCGACGCCGGCATGGTCCTCACTGAGGGCGGCTGGTTCCTCGCCCAGAAGAACGGGACCACCCCGATGCTGATCACCGCGACCCGGCAGGACAAGGTCTACTTCAACCTCGACCTGTACGCCGATGGCACCGCCACCCACTCCTCCAAGCCCCGCCCGGACGCGGCGATCGTGCGGCTGTCGCGCGCCGTCGACGAGCTCAGCGGCTGGCTGGCACCGGTGCACCTGACCCCGGTCACCCGCGACTACTTCGCCGCGCTGGCCAAGGCGACCGACGACGACCGGTTCGCCAAGGCGATCCGGATGCTGCTGCACGCCAGGTCCCAGCCCGCGCGCGAGCGGGCGGCCCGGGTGATGGTGGCGCGCTCCTCCTACCCGTGGCTGCACTCGGCCCTGCTGCGCACGACCACGGCGTACGTGATCGAGGACGCCGGCTACAAGGAGAACGTGATCCCCTCCACCGCCCACGTGCGGATCAACTGTCGGGCCGTGCCCGGTGGGCAACGTCCCCGTCACTTCCTCGCCGCGGTCCGCGACAAGGTTGCCGGCCGCCACATCAAGGTGACGCTGGCCCGTCCCGCCGGGACCAGCGAGGCGGAGTACCTCGACCAGCTCGACAAGACCTGGGCGACCAAGCCGGCCGACCTCGACACCCCGCTGTTCCGGGCGCTGAGGAAGGCCGCAGCCGCCACCTACCCGCGGGCGGAGTTCGCACCGGCTCTGTTCGAGGCCGGCACCAGCCTGCACCCGTGGCGCGAGCGCGGCATCCCCGGGTACGGCGTCTACCCGTACGTCATCGACAATGCCCAGCTGGTTGCGATGCACGGCAACAACGAGCGCATCTACGTCGACGCGCTACGCAGGGGAACCGACTTCATGTACCGGATGTTCGACCGGTTCCGCGCCTGACGGCAGACCTGGTGCCACCGCCGCCGGGCTGGGCGGCGCTACCTCGCCATCCAGTCCGGCGGCAGCCCGACCAGCAGAGGTGCTTGCCGGGCAGTCCGGGCGAGCCTGGGGAGGAACGGGTTCGTGTTCGCGGCACACACCTGACCCTCCGGGGGGAGGGCCAGCGTGAGCAGATAGGCGTTGACGAAGCCGGTGACACAGGCACTGCGCCGGTAGGCGGTGTGTCCCCATCCGGCGTACGCCAGCAGCCGGCTGTTCGGCAGCAGCTCCGCTGTGGCCTGGGCGCCGGCGAAGTCGGTCACGCCGTCGAAGAAGTTCCCCACCACCAGCACGGGCGCCGACGTCGGCGCCGTCCACGGCCCGGTGTAGCGGTCCTCGTTCACCGGCCAGCGCGCGCAGCCGGTATTCAGCCACCACCACAGCGGACCGAACCGCGAGCCACTCCGGGCGAACCTGCCGCCGTCCCGCCAGTCCGCGAAGGTGCGCGGGTACCGGACGTCGGCACACATGTTGCCGAAGAAGGCGTCCAACCCGTTCGGGTAGGCCGCCTCCCTGCGACCCGGAGGCCTCAGCTGGTCGGCCAGCTTGCGGTGCAGCCGGCCGGCCTTCGCCGCGGCGCCGGCCTTGCCGTCGAGGGCCGCGTCGGCCAGGAAGTCGAAGAGCGCGGCCGCGCCGTTCGGGCCGTCCCACACCTCGGGGGCGTACATCGCTCCCGTCGCGTCACCGATGAGGAAGTCGTAGGAGTACGGGAACCCCTCCGGGAGGAAGACCGGCTGGTGCCGCAGCGTGGTCGTCAGCGCGGCCCAGCGTTGCGCGGAACCCTCGGGCGTCCAGAACGCGCACTCGGCGCCGGCCTCGTCGCAGAGTCGCAGGAACTCGCCGAACTCCCGCTGGGTGGCGACCCGGTCGGACTCGATCTGCCGACCGCTCGACCACAGCCGGGGGTCGAGCACCCCGTCGATCACCATCGCCCGGATCTTGTCCGGGAACAGGTTGGCGTACGTCGTACCCAGGTAGGACCCGTAGGAGAAGCCGAGGTAGGTGAGGGCCGGGTCACCGACCGCGATGCGGAGCCGGTCGAGGTCGCGCGCGACGTCGGCGGTGCTCATGTGCTCGACCACCCGCTCACCGTCGTCGTGGCACTCGCGGTTCAGCCCGGCGAACGCCTCGTAGAAGGGGCGGTACTGCCACGCGAGGTACGGGAACACGGGCTGGCCGAAGAGGAGCGCGAAGAGGTCCTGCCTGGAGTCGAAGCAGTGCAGCGGGTCGGAGGCTCCCACGCCGCGCGGGTCGAAGCCGACGACGTCGAAGCGCCCCTCGAGGCGCGTGTGCAGGTAGGCGCCGAACCGGGAGAACACCAGGTCGACCCCGGAACCGCCCGGACCACCGGGGTTCACGAAGACGCTGCCGATGCGTCCCTCCGGGTGCGTGGCCGGGATCCGGTTGAGCGCGAGCCGGATCGAGCCCGCAGCCGGCCGGTCGTAGTCCAGCGGAACCCGGACCGTGGCGCAGTCGTAGCCGGGGCGGAAGATGCCGCACGGCCTCCAGTGCACCGCCGACTGCTTCCGGGCCTCGGTGACGGCGGCCGCAGGCGGCGCCTGCACCGACGCCGCTGCGGGTGGCGGGGAGACCGCGACCGCCGCGCTGGTGGATGCGGACGACGAGACGAGAACCGCGGCCGCCAGGAGCCACCCGACCTTCGTGCGCGACCAACCCGGAACTGTCATGGCTCGGCCCTCCCCGCAGGCGACGAACGTCGTACGACGGTAGGCAGCCGCTTGAGGCCGTGCCATCGTCCGATTGAGGTAGGTCGCCGGACTTTCCGACTGCGCTCCGGCGTCAGACCGTCGACTGGCGTCGCGACCGGCGAGGAGTCAGTTGTTCAGGCTCGTGGGCGGCGTGTCGCTACAGAACTGACCCGTCGGCCGCCGCGGCCGCGCCGACGTCACGTGCCGGGGTTGACCGCAGCCCCCAGGCTGTCGGCGCCGACGTACTTCGGCGCTCGTCGCTGGTAGAAGGACCGCACGCCGTCGAGCTCGAAGCCGGCGCCCTCGATCAGTGCGAGGACGGGCTTGATGAGGTCGCAGCCGCCGAAGACGGCGTGATGCGTCGCTCGCACGCGATGCTGCATCCGCTGCACTCGTACGTCGGGAGCGAGGCCGTGCTCGAGGAAGAGGTACCGCCCGCCCGGGCGGAGCACACGCCGTAGCTCGGCGAGAGCGGTCGGGGCGTCAGGGATGCTGCACAACGTCCACGTCGACAGGGCCATGTCGAAGGTGTCGTCATCGAACGACAGCTTCTGGCCGTCGATTCCAGCATGCCGGATCGGCACGCCGCTGGCCGCCACCCGCCGGCTCGCCAGCTGCCACGCGACGTCGGCCGGCTCCACCGCGGCGACGCTCGCCACGGTCTTCGGATAGTGCGGCACGTTCAGTCCCGAACCGAAACCGATCTCCACGACGTCGCCTGCCAGCCCCGCGCAGACGGTCCGACGCAGCTGGGTGGGGGTCCGCATGCCGAGGCAGCAGTTCAGGAGCCGCGGCGCCACGTTCCGCCGGTAGCTGGTTTGCCAGCCGCCCATTCCCGCAGCGTAGAGCGGTCAGGATCACACGGAGCTCGAACGAGTCTCGGGCGGTCCAGACCGACGTTTCGTCCCTTTCGCCGGTGTCCACTCCCTAGGGGCACCGAGGCACCGACAGAGAGCTCGGTGGCCGTCCGGACCGCGCCGAGGCTCGTCACGTCGCCGGGCGTTTCCACGAGACGACTCGTGGTGGTGACGAGCGCGGGAGACCCAGCAGTACGCCGTCCGAACCTGTCACGGGGCCGGACGGCTGGGGGTGAAGCACGTCTCGATCGGCAGCGGTCGAGCGGCCGGGGCACGGCGTCCCGAACCCGACAGGTCATCTCTCGTAGGCGTGCGCCGGAGAAGACCCCTCATGCCCCAGTCACTGTCCCCTGCCCGCCCACGGGCGGTCCGTTCCGTCCTCGTCGCCCTCGCCACCACGGCCACCCTGGCCGTCACCGGCCTGAACGGCGCGACCGCGGCCGCCGCCGAGCAGCCCTCGTCCGAGACAGCCGGCCAGGTCGTCCGGAAGGCCGACCGCAAGAACGACCAGCTCGAGCGCAAGCACAAGAAGCACGCGCGCTCGGCGCTCGTCTCGATCCGGGCCTTCCGCGTGGCCGCCGCCCAGAAGGGTGACCCGTACCGGTACGGCGCCGCCGGCCCGGACGCCTTCGACTGCTCGGGCCTGACGTCGTACGCGTTCCGTCGCGCCGGCAAGGCCATCCCCCGCACCTCGTCCGCCCAGCGCGCGGCGGCGCGGCCCATCCCCGCGCGCGCGGCCCGCCCCGGTGACCTGGTGTTCTTCCACGGCGGTGGCGGCGTCTCGCACGTCGGGTTCTACGCCGGCGGCCACCGGATCCTGCACTCGCCGTACCCCGGCTCGAGCGTGAAGATCGAGCGGATCTGGAGCCGCTCGGTGTCCTACGGCCGGATCGGGTAGCCGCGGTCCTGAGGCGTCAGCGCCTCAGGGCGTGCGCGCGCCGGATCGGCTCGGCGCTGTCGGCGAGGCGGTAGAACGCGACCACGAAGCTCGTCACCAGCATCAGCAGGCCGGCGAGGGCCAGCGCGAACGTGGCGAGGTCGAGCTCCGTCGGCCCGCGTCCGGCGTAGGTCTGCACCAGCGTCGCGCCGGTGATCGCGGCGTACCCGGACACGCCGAGCTCGACGGTACGCAGGCGGGAGAGCTCTTTGCCGGGGGCGGCGAGCAGGATGATCGCCAGCGCCGGAAGCACCTGGGCCGCGTGCAGGGTGACCGCGTGCGGCAGCTTCATCGCGCCGGCCGCGCCGAACGTGTTGCCGCCCTCCGCGATCATCTGCATGCCGACGCCCTGGCTGACCAGCATCAGCACCAGGCCCAGCCGGATCGCGAGGGCGAGGCTCGGGGGCGCGTCCAGGTGGATCCACGCCCAGATCGCGACGGCGACGGTCAGCACGCCGATGAGCGTGACCAGCATCCCCATGTAGCTGAAGACCATCTCGTTGAACGGCGTGCTCTCGTTGAAGTGGGACGGCACGCCGCGCCACCGCTGCATCGAGATGAGGAAGACCTCCCCCGTCGCGGCCAGCGAGTACAGCCCGAGCACGAGCCACCCGACGGCGCGGTGCGGCCGCAGGAACGTCATGAACCAGCTGATGGTGGCCACCGCGATGCCGAACGACAGCCCGAAGACCACCGGCTTGCGCCACGACACCGGGCCTTCCCAGGGGCCGCCGTCGACGACGTACACACCGAGGTGGAACAGCCCGCTCAGGACGAGAAGTGCGGCACAGCCGTAGGCGAAGCGCTGGTACGGCGCGGCCGGGGTGAAGCGGCCGGCGCGGAAGACAGCGAGCACGAGCTCTCTCATGGGTTGCCGGACCTCCCAACCCCTCGACGCTAGGAGCGGGCGGTGCCGTGGGCCATGACCCGTTCGGGCCCACTGTTCTCGCGTTTCACACAAGGACGACAAACCGCGGGGTCGACTACTCCCCCGCTCCCGGTGGGAGCAGCCGGAGGTCCCCGCGCGGTCCCGCGTGGGCGAGCTCGAGCAGCGCGTCGACGTCGAGGTGCTCCTCCGCGAGGTCGGCGAGCAGGTCGAGGCGCCGCTCGCGCGCGGCAGCGAACGACGCACGCGAGGTCACGCCGAGCGCGTCGGCGAGGAAGCGCGAACGCGTCGCGTCGTCCTCCAGCGCTCCGTGCACCATCGTGCCGGTGACGTTCCCGGCGCCGAGCTCGCCGGCGACCCTGCCGTGGTGGATCTCGTAGCCCGCCGGCTCGTGCAGCCGGAGCACCTTGTCCGAGGTGAAGGTGGTCGCGAGTTCGAGCAGACCGAGCCCCTCGGCGGACGCGCCGGCCCCGCCCTCGACGCCGTCCGGGTCGGCGATCGTGCGGCCGAGCATCTGGCAGCCGCCGCAGATGCCGAGCACGGGCCGACCGGCCGCGGCGTGCGCCGCGATCGCGCGGTCGAGGCCGCGCGAGCGGAGCCAGGCCAGGTCGGCGAGCGTGGCGCGCGTCCCGGGTAGCACGACGAGGTCGGCGTCGGACAGCGTGCGCGGGTCGGAGGCGAACACCACGTCGAGGTCCGGCTCGAGACCGAGCGCGTCGACGTCGGTGAAGTTGCTGATCCGCGGCAGCCGGACGACCGCCACCCGTGCCGCGGCGTCACGCTCGGACCGCCGTACGTCGAGGTCGAGCGCGTCCTCGGAGTCGAGCCAGAGGCCGGGGTGCCACGGCAGCACGCCGTACACGCGACGCCCGGTCAGCTCCTCGATCATCTCGAGGCCGGGCGCCAGCAGCGACGCGTCGCCACGGAACTTGTTGACCACGAACCCGGCGACCAGCCGCTGGTCCTCGCGGTCGAGCAGCGCGACCGTGCCGTGCATCGCCGCGAACACGCCGCCGCGGTCGATGTCGCCGACGACCACGGTCGGGATGCCGCCGTGCCGCGCGAGCCCCATGTTCACGTAGTCGCTCGCACGCAGGTTGATCTCCGTCGGGCTGCCCGCGCCCTCGGCGACGACCAGGTCGTAGCGCGACACCAGGTCGTCGTACGCCGCGTGCGCGGCCTCGGCGAGGTGGGCACGACCGACGACGAAGTCGGAGGCGTCCACCGCTCCCCCGGGTCGGCCCATCACCACGACGTGGCTGCGCAGGTCGCTGCCCGGCTTGAGCAGCACCGGGTTCATCGCGGGCTCCGGCTCTGCGCCGGCAGCGACGGCCTGCACCCACTGCGCGCGGCCGATCTCCGCCGCCCCGCCGTCCGGGTGCGCGACGACCATGGAGTTGTTGGACATGTTCTGCGCCTTGTACGGCGCCACCCGGACACCGCGCCGCGCGAACGCCCGGCACAGCGCCGTCGTGACCACCGTCTTGCCGGCGTCGGAGGTCGTCCCGGCCACCAGCAGCGCGCTCATGCGCGCGACTCTGGCACAGCGTCGCGTCGTCGTGCCCGGACCCCTGATGATCCGGGTGGTCCGGCCGCGGTGGCGGGTCCCGATGCAACAGGTCCTCGCTGCCGCGGCGATCCTCGTCCTGACCGGGCCCGTCCTCCCGCACGTCGGGCTCGTGACCGTCGGCGTGCTGGTGAGCGCGGCCGCGTGAGAGGGCCCGAACCTCGCGCTTCGACACCGGATCGGCGCCACGCGGAATATGTCCGTGGTCGCCCGACCGTCCTGTTATCCACAGAGCAGCCCACGCGTTCCTGACGGATCCCACGCGAAGTTTCGGCCCGGATGCGCCGGGATCCCAGCAGACGGTGGTATCCCGACGCCCGGGCGACGCGGACATGAAACCGTCCCGGTGGGTGGCTGGTGAGCCCCCACCGGGACGTCGGTTCACACCGACGTGGCGGTCACTCGGCCTGGACGTCGTCGGTCTGCGTGCCCGGGGCAGCGAGACGACGCGCTCGAGCATCCCGTAGCTGCGGCTCGGCCAGGATCGTGGTGCCGGTGCCCATGCGGGTCGTCAGGTCCGTCAGCAGCGAGCCGGTGTCCCTGTGCGCGAGTGTGGTCATGCTCTCCTCCTCGGATGGGGCCGGAATCATCTCGGTCCCAGGACATCCCATCCGGGCGGGCGATGGTCAGGGACGATAGGTCACCCGATGCCGGACCGTTGGTCGCGTACGACGCAGTGCTCTCTTCCCCGGGGACCGACGTGCCCACCTCACATCGGCATGACCAGGCTCTCCACCGGCAGCGACCACTCGGCGTGGAGCCACGAGCGCCACACCACGATCGCGCACGCGGCGGCACCGACGACGCGGTTGATGCGTTCGGCGACCCTGTGGACGCGGCTGCCCAGCGAGTGCCGGTCCGACCCGACCCGCATCCGACCGGGCAGCCTGTCGAGCAACTCGACCCACGCGCGCTCCGCCTCCCAGTCACCCCGCTCGCCGGCCCGTCGCAGCTCGACCGCGCCGAGCTCGGCCGCCTCCTGGTGGCGGCCCCCGGCCACGAGGTGACCTGCCCGCTCGAGAGGCGCGATGTCCAGCTCGTCGGCGACGGCGCGGTGCAGACGGAGGGTGGCCGCCGGGCGCAGCCACCCCACGAGCTGGTCTCGGTGGTCCTCGTTCCGGAGCCGGTAGCCGAGAGGTGACACGTCGAGAAGTCCCTGGTCGACCAGCCAGTCCAGGACCGCGGCGACCCAGTCGGTGCGCCGGGTGTCGGGCTGCAACCGGTGCAGCACCCGCTCCACCTCCTCCACCGTCACCGGCACCTCGACCACGCCGACGACGGCCAGGACGTCCAGCGTCGACGGGGACAGCGCGCGGATGAGCCGCTGCAGCAGAGGCGCCAGCGCCAGCCGGTCCCGTGGACCGTGGCCGCGAACGGTCAGCCCGTCCGGTGTCCAGACGACCAACCCGTCGGAGAGCAGCGAGCGAAGGCGTTCGATGACCAGGCCGGCCAGGCCGTGGGTCTCCTCCATCAGGTGGTCGAGCAGCTCCGGCGACACGGGTCCCTGCAGTACGTCGGCGGCCGTTGCCGCCAGCAGCCTCCGGTCCAGACGCGGCACGTGTACCACGTGCACGGGCGTGCCCCCGGAGAACCGGGAGGACCGCACCTCCTCGTCGAGCCGGTCCACCGGAACCACCAGCACGGCCCCCCGCTCGCGGGCGATGCGCACGTACCAAGCCAGGTTCGTCGGCGTCATGTGTTCGACGGCGGGCAGGCACAGCACGGAGCCCTCGAACGGCAGGGCGGACGGCCCGGAACTGTCCAAGAGCTCGAGGTTCTCCTTGTGCGCAGGACGCAGGCCGAGCCGCAACCGAGCGCACGCCTGCCCGGCCAGCAGGGAGCGTCCGCTGCGCGGCGGTCCCTCGATGAGCACGACACCCGCTGCGCAGGGATCGTCCAGGACGTCCTGCAGCACGTGCATCACGTCGGCGACCGGGCCGGAGGCCACGTCGGCACCAGCGGGGACCGGACTCATCCCGGTGAGCACCTGCAGGTGCAGTGCGCGCGTCTGGGGCGAGGGGTCGACGCCGAGCGCGTGGCGCAGCTCGTGACTCTGCCGGTCGAAGACGGCGAGCGCCTGCTGCACCTCGCCGAGGCCGGCCAGCGCCCGCATGAGCACACGCGCCGCGCGCTCCGAGTGCGGGTCGGCGGCGTGCGCCGGCTGCGCGAGCTCGAGCGCGTCGCGCATCCAGCCGAGCCGGGCCGCCGCCTCCGCCCCTTGCAGCAGGACCGCGCTGCGCAGCCGCACGAGCCGCGCACCTTCCTCCGCCAGCACGGGCGGAGCCTCACGGACGTCGAGGTCGTCGACGTAGAGCGCCTCCGCCTCCCGCGCCAGCGCGACGGTCGCCGCGTGCTCCTGCGCCCGGTGCGCCGCCTCGACTTCCGCCGCCTTCGTGGCGAAGGCCTGGACGTCGACCCACACGTCGACCAGTGCCAGGGCGGAACCACGCCGCTCGACGTACTCGTCCCCGAGCACCCTGCGTAGGTGGTACGTCGCCGTCCTGAGGCTCGCGCGGGCCTTGGTCTCGGGAACGTCCGGCCAGAGCTGTCCCACGAGCACCTCTGCGTCCACGGTCTCGCCCGGGGTCAGCGCCAGCAGCCGCAGCAGCTCAACCGCCCGCTGCGTGCGCCACTCGCCGTTCGCGACGACCGAGCCGTCGGCACGGCGAACCACGAACGGTCCGAGCAGGCGGACCTCGACCTGGTCAAGATGCACGGGCTTCCCCCTTCGCCCAGCCGACGAGCGACTGTCCCCCAGGACGAGCTGACGCACCATCAGCTCGCGTTGCGGACCCCCCGGTCCGGCGTCCTCCCTGTATAGGGCACCGGGAAATCCAGGGGAACCCCGCGTCCGACAAACCGCCCAACGTGGGGTAGACCGCATCACCCGGGCGGGCCATGCGCCGATGGCCGAACGGCGCCGACCGGACTCCGGTCCGGCAGTCACGTGCAGACAGAGCTGTTGACGCCGTGTTGACGGACGACCACGCGGCGTTGACGAGCGCTGACGTCGCGATCACGCCTCGCCCGCCAGGCTGCCTCCGGGATCGGCGCGAGGCCGATGCCCGTCGCGAGCGGGGGCCCGCGACGAGAACAAGTGGGGGTAGGACATGACCTCGTCACGAGGACCAGGGAGCAGCAGCTCCCGAAGCAACCCGGGCGAACGCGCCCGACGCGGGATGCGCCGCTGGATCACGGCCGGCGTGTCTCTGATGCTGACCGGCGCCGGAGGGGCGGTGACGGCGGCACCGGCGCAGGCGGTGACCGACGAGGACCCCGCGTTCTTCGTCAACCGCGCCGACCTGGAGTTCATCCTCAAGCAGATCAAGATCTCCGAGCACCATGCGGCCGGCGGGGAGCTGCTCTGCGACGACCCGGCGGACCAGACCTGGACCTGCGTCCCGGACCGCCGGCTGCCGTACGGGCTGCGCACGGTCGACGGCAGCGACAACAACCTGTTCCCGAACCGGTCCGGATACGGCTCGGCCGGGAAGGTGTTCCCGCGCGGCCTGACGGCGAACTTCCGGGACGCCGACGGGGCGCCGTTCGACGCCGACGGCCCGGGTCCCGCTCAGGTGGGAGACCCGTCGTCGTACAAGCAGAAGGAGGGGCTCGTCTTCGACGCGGAGCCGCGGATCGTCAGCAACCTCGTCGCGGACCAGACCGCGGCGAACCCCGCGGCGCTCGACGCGGCGGCGAACACCGAGGGCGCGTTCCGTGAGGACCACGACAACGACCCGGAGACGCCGGACCGCATCTACATCCCGAACGTGTCGCCCGACGAAGGTCTGTCTGCGCCGTTCAACTCCTGGTTCACGCTGTTCGGCCAGTTCTTCGACCACGGCCTCGACCTGGTCTCCAAGGGCGGGAGTGGCACCGTCATGGTGCCGTTGGAGCCGGACGACCCGTTGTACGACCCCGACAGCCACACGAACTTCCTGGCGCTGACGCGGGCGACCAACCAGCCCGGCGAGGACGGCATCCTCGGCACCGAGGACGACGTGCAGGAGCACACCAACCGCACCACTCCGTACGTCGACCAGAACCAGACCTACACCTCGCACCCGTCCCACCAGGTCTTCCTGCGCGAGTACCGCGGGACGCCGGACGGACCGGTCCCGACCGGTCGGCTGCTGGACGGCGCGGACGGCGGACTCGCCAACTGGGGCGAGGTGAAGAAGCAGGCGCGCGACCTGCTCGGCATCGAGCTCGACGACGAGGACGTCCTGAACGTTCCACTCGTGGCGACCGACCCCTACGGGCACTTCATCCCCGGTGAGAACGGGCTTCCGCAGCTCGTGGTCCCGGAGGAGGGGAACACGCTCGTCGAGGGCTCGCTCGAGTCGCCGATCGACGCGACCCCGGCAATCCGGGCCAACGTGGCCTTCCTCGACGACATCGCGCACGACGCCGACCCGACCAAGGCCGGCTACGACGCCGCGCTGCTGGACAAGCACTACATCACCGGTGACGGCCGCGGCAACGAGAACATCGGCCTGTCGGCGGTGCACCACGTCTTCCACGCGGAGCACAACCGGCTGACCGAGGAGATCGACACGCTGATCGGCGAGCAGGACCAGGCCTTCCAGGAGAAGTGGAAGGACGAGTCGATGGTCTGGGACTACGGCGAGCGCCTGTTCCAGGCCGCCCGGTTCGTCACCGAGATGGAGTACCAGCACCTCGTCTTCGAGGAGTTCGCCCGCAAGCTGGTGCCGTCGATCGATCGGGGACCCCTCAACGAGACGCTGTACCACGCCGACGTCGACGCCGCGATCACGGCGGAGTTCGCCCACGTGGTCTACCGGTTCGGGCACTCGATGCTCACCGACACCGTCGCCCGCGAGGGTTGGGGAACCGAGGACGTGCCTCTGCTCGACGCCTTCCTCAACCCCGAGAAGCTCACCGACGGCGGCCGCATCACGCCCGACCAGGGCGCCGGCGCGGTCATCCACGGCATGGTCAACCAGGTCGGCAACGGGATCGACGAGTTTGTGGTGGACACCCTGCGCAACAACCTGCTGGGCCTCCCGCTGGACCTCGCCACGATCAACATGGTGCGGGCCCGCGAGGCCGGTGTCCCGACCCTCCAGGAAGCTCGGCGCACCTACTACAAGCAGGACCTCAACCCGGCGCTGAAGCCCTACGAGAGCTGGGAGGACTTCCGGCTGGCGCTCAAGCACCGTGCTTCCATCGTCAACTTCGTCGCGGCGTACGGCGTCCACCCGACGCTGCAGCAGGCGACGAACAACGAGGAGCGCCGCGCGGCCGCGGAGGCGCTGGTCGCCGACAAGGCGTTCATGAACAAGCCCTCCGCGGAGTCCGGCCTGGATGACGTCGACTTCTGGATCGGCGGCCTGGCGGAGCGGTCGATGGACTTCGGCGGCATGCTCGGCACGACGTTCAACGTCGTCTTCGAGAACCAGCTGGAGGACCTCCAGAACGGTGACCGGTTCTACTACCTGACCCGTCTCCAGGGCACCAACCTCATCGCCCAGATGGAGGCCAACTCCTTCTCCGAGCTGATCATGCGCAACACCGACGCCGGGATCCTGCCGGCCGACGCGTTCGCGACGCAGAGCCCGGTGGTGGAGATCGCGAACCTGCCGGAGGACCGGTCGCAGTGGCCGACCGGGCTGACGCTCACCCCCGACGGCACCTACCGGTACGACGGTGAGGAGCACGTGGCGATGCACGGCACTCCGGGCGACGACCGCATGCGCGGCGGCGACGGCGACGACGCACTGTGGGGTCACGCCGGCCGGGACCGCATCGAGGGCGACGTCGGCGACGACATCATCCACGGCAACGAGGGCCACGACATCCTCACCGACCTGTTCGGCGACGACGTCATCCACGCCGGCGACGGCAACGACGCCGTGAACGCGGGACCTGGGTTGGACCTGCTGTTCGGCCAGGGCGGCAGCGACTACATCCTGCACGGCCAGGAAATCACGCAGTCCTTCGCCGGTTCCGACACGGACTTCGTGCGCGGCGGCCGGGCCAACGACATCATCACCGGCAACGAGGGGGACGACTGGCTCGAGGGTGCCGTCGGGCACGACCTCGTGCAGGGCGACAACGCGCTCACGTTCCAGAACGACCCCAACGGAGGCGCCGACATCCTGTTCGGCGGCAGCGGCAACGACGACCACGACGCCGAGGGCGGCAACGACGTCATGCTGAACAACGGCATCGACCGGCACGCCGGCATGCTCGGCTTCGACTGGGTCACCCACAAGCTGGACCCGGACCCGGTCGACACCGACCTCGGCCTGACGATCTTCCAGCCGCCGAACGTCCAGCTGATGCGCTCGCGGTACATGAACGTCGAGGGCCTCTCGGGCTGGGACGGTGCGGACGTGCTCCGCGGACGGAGCGTCTCGGGTGACCCGACGACTCCGGCCGGTGACGGGCACGAGCTGACCGACGCGCACTTCGACCAGGTGGACGGCCTCCGGGCTCTCCTCGGCGGCGGTGACGAGCCGCCGTACGCCGCACCGTTCATGGCGGCTCCCGAGGAGGCCGAGGAGGGCGGGCACGACATCCTCCTCGGCGGAGCCAGCAGCGATCTGATCGAGGGCCGCGCCGGCGACGACTTCATCGACGGGGACGCCTGGCTCGACACCTACCTGGTCGGTCCCGGCGGCGAGAAGAGCGACACCATGGCCGCGTTCCAGGAGCGCGTCTTCGCCGGGGACCTGTCCCCGGCCGACATCCGGATCGTGCGCGAGATCCGCACGGCCACCGGACAGGGCGACGTGGTCGACACCGCGGTGTTCTCCGGCGACCAGGACGAGTACGACGTGTCCGAGAACGAGGACGGCACGGTCGTGGTCGCCCACGACGGCGGCGACGGCGAGGACGGCACCGACGTCCTGCGCAACATCGAGCGGCTCCAGTTCGCCGACGGCACGGTGGACCTCACCGGGCTGTTCGAGCGGCCGGCCGAGGGCACCGTGACGATCTCGGACACGACGCCGGCCGAGGACCAGGAGCTCCTGGCCACCGCCGACGTCCGCGACCCCAACGGGATCGAGCCCGGCACGATGTCCTACACCTGGCAGTCGCAGGCGGACGACGGCTCGTGGGTGGCCACCCCCGAGGGCGTCGAGGCGACCTTCGCGCCCGGTGACGCCGAGGTCGGCCGCGCACTCCGCGTGGTCGTCACCTTCACCGACCGCCTCGGCACGCTCGAGTCGGTGACGTCGGAGCCCACGGAGCCCGTGAGCAACGTCAACGACGAGCCGACCGGGCCGGTCGTCAGCAACGAGAGCCCCGTCATCGGCGACTCCCTGTCCGTCAGCGGCCTCGAGGACGCCGACGGGCTCCCCGACTCGGTGTCGTACCAGTGGCAGCGCAGCCAGGGCGACGGCTTCGTCGACATCCCCGGCGCCACCGGCCCGACGTACCTCGTGCAGCGGACCGACGGCGGCCGCACGCTCCGGGTGGTGGCCAGCTACACCGACGGGCACGGCACGGCGGAGACCGCCGCGTCGCAGGCCACCGGACAGGTCCCGGCGTGGACGCTTCCCGCGGCCCCGGCCATCGGTTCCGCCACCCCGGGCGTGGAGTCCGTGACGGTCTCGTGGACGCCGCCGGCCGACACCGGCAACGCCCCGCTGACGTCGTACAGCGTCGAGATCCGTTCTGGCGGCCAGCCGTTCGCGACGGTGACCGGCATCTCACCCGAGGAGACCTCGACGAGGATCGACCTGCCGGTCGGCACCTACCGGTTCCGGGTGGCGGCGCTCAACCCGGTCGGTCAGGGACCGTGGTCGGAGTTCGTGACGGCGACTGTCGCACCGCTCGACCTCACCGCTCCCACGGTGACGGTCCGTCAGCCCGAGGCCGGTGCCGAGGGAGTCGCCCGCGGCTCCAACGTCGCCGCGACCTTCAGCGAGACGGTCGTCGGCGTGGACAGCGGCAGCATGACGCTGCGCCGGGTCTCGGACGGGGCCGTGGTCGACGCCGAGGTGTCGATGTCCAACGCGCGTCGGGCGGTCCTCAACCCGGTGGCGGCGCTCGACTCGCAGACCGAGTACGAGGTCTCGCTCACGGCTGGGATCACCGATGAGGCGGGCAACCCGCTGGTGCCGACGAGCTGGCGGTTCACCACCGCCGACACGACCCGGCCCCAGGTGGTGAGCACCTCGCCGACCGCGGACGCGGCCGGGGTGGACCGGAACACCAATGTCACCGCGACGTTCGACGAGCCGGTGCAGGGCGTGAGCGGCAGCACGATGACCCTCTCCCTCGGGACCGAGCAGATCCCGGCCACCGTGTCGTACGACGCGGCGACCCGGACGGCCACGCTCGACCCGAACGTGGTGCTGCTCGCCGACCGGCGCTACGTGGTGCGGCTGACGACCGGGATCACGGACGCCTCCGGCAACACGTTGCCTCAGACGATCGTGGCGTTCACGACGGGCGGCACCATCACGCCGACGCCGTCGTCGTCCCTGCTGCTGGCTCAGTCGCCGGCCGCCGGGGCGGTCGAGGTCGACCGTGGGGCCGCGGTGTCGATGACGTTCGCGACGGACGTCCGCGACGTGAACCAGCAGACGGTCCAGATGCTGGCTCGGGGCAAGCGGCTGCCGGCGACGGTCACCTACGACGCCGCCGCACGGACGGCGAAGGTGTCGCCGCGCGGCAAGCTCCCGGACGGCACGAAGGTCACCGTCAAGGTGGCAGGCGTCCGGACCGCCGACGGCCGACCGGTCCCGGCGACCAGCTGGGGCTTCACCACCCGCGACCACACCGCTCCCAAGGTGGTGAAGCGCACCAAGGGCAAGGTCGCCCGCAAGGCCGTCATCCGGGTGAAGCTGAGCGAGCAGGTGGTCAACGCCGGCAAGGGCGCGGTGAAGCTGCGCACCGTCGCGGGCAAGCGGCTGAAGGCCGACGTCCGCTGGGTGGCGAGCAAGCGCACGCTCGTCGTCGACCCGGTGAAGGCTCTGCCCAGGAAGGCTCGGATCGTCGTCCGGGTCAAGGCCGGCCTGCGCGACGCAGCCGGCAACACGATGGCTGCCAAGTCGTGGAGGTTCACGACGCGGCGATGAGGCGGCCCCCGCCGCGGCGCAGTGGCCGGCCCTTCATCCCCGTGCCGGCCACTGCGCTCTCTCCACCAAGAGACGTCCGGGCCCCCGGACGCGACGGCAGAGGCCGACACAGCCCTCCACCCGCGCCGGGTGGAGGGCTGTCGTCGTTCTCGGTCAGGAGACCGCGCTGACCTCGTCCTCACGGACGCGCGCCGGGCCGTCCGCGCAGTCTCGGTAGTAGGCGTACGTCACGAGCAGCAGCGCGGGTCCCCAGCGCGGCGCGAGGATGAACACCAGCAGCCTGAGGCTGTCCGCCTGGACGACCATCACCGCGAGGCTGACCGCGGCGCCGCCCAGCGCGGAAGCGCGACGTGATGGTCGCGATCGCGCGCGGCGAGACCAACGCCGAGATCGCGGCCAACCTCTACCTCGCGGAGGCCACGGTGAAGACCCACGTCGGACAGATCCTCAGCAAGCTCGGGCTGAGAGACCGCGTGCAGATCGTGATCCACGCCTACGAGAGCGGGCTGGTGCGGCCCGGCCGGCCCTGACGTTCACTCCAGCCGGACGCGCTCGCCGAGGAACGGCACCACCGCGCAGATGCCCAGGTCCTCCTCGATCCGCCGCGCGAGGCTGCGGGACGACTGCGGCTCGCCGTGCACCACGTACACGGTCGAGGGCAGCTCCTCGGCGGACTTGATCCAGGCGACCAGGTCGTCGCAGTCGGCGTGCACGGAGAAGTACGGCATCTCGATCACGTCGGCGCGCACCGGCACGTAGCGGCCGTGCATCTTGAGGTGCGTCGCGCCGTCGAGGAGCTGCCGGCCGCGCGTCCCCTCGGCCTGGAACCCGGTCAAGACAACGGTGTTTCGGGGGTCGGGCAGCTGGTGCTTGAGGTGGTGCACCACACGACCGCCGGTGGCCATGCCCGAGGCGGAGACGATGATGCAGGGGTACGACGGCTCGTTGAGCTGCTGCGAGCCTGCCACGTCGCGCACCTGGCGCAGGTCGAGCACGTCCTCGATCTCGAGCAGGGCGGAGGCGCCCTCGTGGAACTGGCTGGAGCCGGCCCGGACGGCGCGCCGGTAGACGTCGAGCGCGGCCAGCGCCATCGGGCTGTCGACGTACACCGGCACGCGCGGGATCCGCCCCTCGACCGTGAGGCGGCGCAGCTCGAGCAGCACCAGCTCGGTGCGGTCCACGGCGAACGCCGGGATGAGGACGGTGCCGCCACGCTGCAGCGTCCGGCGCACGGCTCCGGCGAGCACCGCGCCTCCGGGCGGCGGGTGCCGGCGGTCGCCGTACGTCGACTCGATGACCATCGTGCGACCGGGCGGCGGAGGTGCCGGTGCTGCGAGCAGCGGGTGGCCCGCGCGGCCGAGGTCGCCGCTGAGCACGACGTGCCGTCCGTCGACACCGAGGTCGACGACCGCGGAGCCGAGGATGTGTCCCGCCGGGTGCAGGACGACGTCCACGGACTCCGCGACTCGGGTGACCCGGCGGAACTCGACCGGGTCGAAGAGCGTGATCGCCCGCTCGACGTCCGCCGTGTCGTAGAGCGGGAGCGCCGGCTCGTGGCGCGACCAGCCCGCGCGGTTGGCGTACGCAGCATCCTCCTCCTGCAGGAACGCGCTGTCGCGCAGCACGATCTCCGCGAGCTCGGCGGTCTGCGGTGTGCACACCACCCGGCCGCGGAACCCGTCGCGAACGAGCCGCGGAAGGTAGCCGCAGTGATCCAGGTGCGCGTGCGTGAGCACGACCGCCTCGAGGGTCGACGGCTCAACGGTGAGGGGCTCCCAGTTGCGCTCGCGCAGCTCGCCCGTGCCCTGGTACAGGCCGGCGTCGACGAGCACCTTCGGCTCGGGGCGGCCGACCAGGAAGCGGCTGCCGGTCACGGTGCCGGTGCCGCCGAGGAACGTCAGGGTGGGGCTGGTCATGTGATCTCCAGATCGGCGTCGGGGCCGCGCCGCAGCAGGAACCGCCGTCCGGTCACCTCCGCCGGCAGCAGGACCAGCAGCTCGGCCTTGGGCGTCGGCACCCAGCTGTGCAGGGGCAGGTCGCCGAGCTCGTTCCGCTCGTGGTCGGTGAGCCGCTGAAGCCGGCCGCGGACGACGACCGACCACGCGTTCTGGTCGTCGAACCAGTCGATCTCCAGCGCGGCGTCCGAGTTCAGCGCTGCGGCCAGCAGCTTGTTGCCCGACCCGCTGCGAATGAGCAGGCGTCCACGGTCGACGAGGTAGTTGACCGGGACGATGTGCACCTCGTCCACGAGGCGGTACGCCACGCGGCCGATCTCCTGGGATCGCAGCAGCGCCCAGCACTCCTCGGCCGAGAGCTCCAGCACGGGCCTCTCATCGTCCAGCCGCTCCATGGTGACCACCTCTCGTGGCCGGTCTTCCTGTGGCTTTCACGCTAGGTTTCGCGCCGCTGGGCCGGCAGGGCACTAGGTCCCGCGGGGGACGGACTCCGGTCCCGAGGTTGTCCGTCGCGCCACCACCAGCCCGGCCTGCCAGCCCGGCGCCCGGCCGCCGTCGGGTGGGCCGAGGGCGTCGACGTCGTGACCGCTCGACGCGAGCAGCCAGGAGACGAGCGAGTTCGAGCTCCACATGTCCCCCGTGCCGAGCTCGTCGCGACCCCAGGTGACCGTAGGGAAATCGGGCACGCGCGCGAGGAGCGACGCCGTGCGCGTCGGGTCGCTGCTCAGCCGCCGCGCGCCGCCGACCGCCTCGGCGAGGTCCGGGACCACGCCGTCCCGCCACCGCCGTACCTCGTAGCGGAAGAGGCGCGACCTGCCCAGCCACGGCAGCCCGACGGGGCCTTCGGCCACCACGCCGCGCTCGGCGGCGGGCGTGCTCCACACCGGAGCCATCTCGATCGTGAAGCGCTGGTCGCCGAGCCGAACCTCCAGCGCGGAGTGGAAGAGCCGGCAGGGAGTGCGCTGCTCCCGGCGTGCGACAACCGCCTCGTAGACGCGGCCGTTGGTGCGCACGCACCCGGTGCCGTCGCCGGCGCCGAGCGGCAGCCAGTACAGATCGACGCTCGCACTCTCCGCGCTCGCCATGGACCGGTCACCTCCACGACCAGGCAACGTCGCGGTCCGGCCGGCCGGCCAGGTGCGAAGGTCCCGAACGCGTCAGGACTCGCGGTGCCCTGCCACGAGGTGCGTGACGGACGGCTCCTGGGCGGCGCGCGCGGCACTCATCGAGACACCGGTGAGCGCCACCGCGAGGGCGAGGAACTGCAGGACCGTGCCGAAGTCGCCGAGCGCGCCGAGGACGAGCTGGCTGGCCAGGCTGACCAGGACGAGCACCGGGACCCACATCGGGACGGTGCGCGCCATGAAGAGCGCCGCGCTGAGCAGCACCAGGCCGAGGAGGAACGCCGTGATCCACGACCCGAGGAACACCGCGACGGCGTCGTCGTTCATCAGCGACGCCACATCCTTCGGCGTCAGCAGGTCGCGCAGCACGAGGGCTCGCACGACGACCAGCACCATGGCGTAGCTGGACAGCCCGATCGTGCCGATCGCGAAGAGCCCGGCACCGACGACCCCGACGCCGTGGCCGCGGCCGGTGAGCAAGGTCAGCACCGACGGCACGCCGAACGTCAGGCACACCGAGGCGATGAACATGATGGCGGCCATGCCCAGCCATCGACCGTTGGACCGCTCCGCTGAGCGGAGCGCGGCCGTGGGGTCGACGTCCTGCGACAGCGGGTTGACCGCGAACGCCAGCACCAGCAGCAGCGACCCGACCACGAGAGCTGCAGCCGACGACCACACCCAAGACGCTCTCACTGCAACAGCGTACAAACGGGGCACTCCGGGCGTCGGCGAACACGGCAATCCCGTACGACCTGCTTGCTGCGGCGGAGCGCCGGTCGAATCGGGCCCGTTCGTCCCCGGCCCCCTGGGTCCTTCGCCCCTGTCCCCGGACCGCGCGCCGGAGGCACGTTGGCGGTGACGAAAGGAGCACCGTCATGAACGAAGTACGCCCGTACATCCTCGTCGGCGTCGGCGAGGACGACGTGACCGCCGCCGTCCGGTTCGCCGTCGAGCGTGCCGCGGCGTCCGGCTGCGACGTACGCCTCGTGCACGCCGCGCACAGTCCCTACGGGCTCGCCGGTCCCGAGACGATCCTGCTCAGCTTCGAGGCGGCCGAGCTGGCCGGCCGGCAGCTGGTGCGGGGTGCCGAGGAGCGGGCTCTCGACGCGGCGCGCGACCGTGTCGGCGTCGCCGCCGACGTGGTGGTCGGTGCCCCGGTGCCGGTCCTCACCGACCTCTCGCGCCAGAGCGCATGCGTCGTGCTCCAGCACCGGCGCCGCTCGCGGCTGGCGCAGATCGTGTCGGGCTCGGTGGCGGCGGGGGTCGCCGCCCGCGCCGACGTACCCGTGGTCTCGGTGCCCGACGACTGGTCGCCGCGGGAGTCTGACCAGCCCCTGCGGATCACCGTCGGCGTGTCCGACCTGAAGGGTGCCGACGAGCTCATCTCGCGCGCCATCGACGTGGCGGCGGGCGGACCCGCAGAGATCACCCTCGCGCACGCGTGGGAGCTGCCGGTCGCCTACGAGGTCTCCCTGCTCTCCACCGAGCAGCTGACCGACTGGCAGCGGCAGACCGCGCAGGACCTGCAGTCGCTCGCGGACGCCTGGAAGGACAAGGCTCCCGATGTCACCATCGAGACGCGGGCCGAGCGTGGCCGCCCGGCCGACGTGCTCGAGAAGGCCTCGCACGACAGCGACCTGCTGCTCGTCGCTCGCGCCCGCACGTGGGTGCCGGGACACCACCTCGGCTCCGTGGCCCGGGCCGTGCTGCGCGAGGCGGCGTGCCCGGTCGAGGTGGTCCCGGAGCCACGCGGCTGAGGACCTTTCCCGACAGGAGGAGACCGGATGACGACCATGCGGGCCTGGGTCGTGCACGAGCCCGGGCCGCTGGACTCCGGCCCGCTGCGCCTGGTGACGCGTCCGGCCCCCACGCCTGGACGCGACGAGGTCCTCGTGCGAGTGGAGTGCTGCGGCGTCTGCCGCACCGACCTCCACCTCGCCGAGGGCGACCTCCCGCCCCGGCGACCGGACGTGTCGCCGGGGCACCAGGTCGTGGGCCGGGTCGTGAGCACCGGAAGCGACGTCGTGGAAGTCGCCGAAGGCGCGCGCGTCGGCGTCGCCTGGCTGCGCCGTACCTGCGGCCAGTGCCGCTGGTGCCGGCACGGCCAGGAGAACCTGTGCACCGCGCCGGAGTTCACCGGCTGGGACGCGGACGGCGGGCTGGCGGAGTACGTCGTCGCCCCGGCCGCGTTCACCTATCCGCTGCCGGACGACTCCCCCGCCGAGCTGCTCGCACCGCTGCTGTGCGCCGGCATCATCGGCTACCGCGCGCTCAAGCGCGCCGAGATGCCACCGGGCGGCCGGCTCGGGCTCTACGGCTTCGGCTCCAGCGCGCACCTCACCGCGCAGCTGGCGGTGGCCCAGGGCGCGGAGCTGTACGTCGTGACGCGCGACGAGGCCGGCCGCAAGCTGGCCGAGCGGTTGGGCGCCGTCTGGACGGGCGGCCTCTCAGACCGGCCGCCCGTGCCGCTGGACGCCGCGATCGTCTTCGCGCCCGCCGGCGAGGTGGTCCCGCCGGCGCTCGAGGCGGTGGGCCGGGGCGGCAACGTCGCCCTCGCCGGCATCCACATGACCGATGTGCCGTCGCTGGACTACGCGCGGCACCTGTTCCTGGAGAAGGACCTGCGGTCCGTGACCGCCAACACGCGCGCCGACGGCGAGGAGTTCCTGCGCCTCGCCGGACGGCTCGGTGTGCGGCCGGAGGTCACCGAGTACGCCTTCGACGAGCTGGACAAGGCGATGGGCGACATCTCTGGGGGCCGGCTGGGCGGGTCCGCCGTCGTGCGCGTCAGCTCGTGACCTTCGTCCGGTCGGCCTCGGCGCCGTCCGCGTTCGCCGTACCGCTCGTCGCGGGCAGCACCTCGACCGGGTTCGCCGCGTGCGCCAGCACGGCGCGCGCCGTGGACCCGAGCCGTCGGCCGGGCAGCACGGCGACGGGCTGGCGCACCAGGACGACCAGGTCCGCGTGCTCCGTCTGACGGATCAGCGTCCGCGCCGGCTGGTCGTGCACGACCACGATCTCCACGACGACGTCGGGGAACCTCTCGCGCCACGGGTCCAGCAGGCGGTCGATGTGGGTGCGCGCCGCGGTCAGCCACCGGGCGGCGTGCGTGCGCTCCTCCACCCGGTCGGCGTACGGGTCCGGCAAGGACCACGCGTGCACGATCCGCAGTACGGCACCGCGCGCGGACGCGGCCTCGAAGGCAGTGCGCAGGAGCTCGTCGGCTCCGTGGTGAGAACGCAGGCCGGCGACGACCACGCCCTCGCTCGAGCCCGGGCGCCAGTCGCCCGGCACCACGACCGCGGGTACGGCGGAGTGCGCGGCGACCGCCGCGGTCGTCGTACCGAACAGCATCCGGTCCACCCCGCGCTTGGTCTCGCGCCCGAGCACGAGGAGGTCGGCGTCCCGCGCGGCCTCGACGATCGCGGCCACGCGGCCGTTGGACAGCAGCCGGGTCTCGACCTCAGGCCCGGCCGGCCCGCTCACCGCGGCCGCGGCGTCCCGCAGGATCGCCTCGCCCGCGGACGTGAGGTCGTCCGGGACGTACGGCAGCATCGGCGCCAGGGGGACGTACGTCGGGCTCACGTGCACGATGCTCAGCAGAAAGCCCCACCTCACGGCTTCCTCCCTCGCGTAGCGCAGTGCACCCGCGCTCCCCTCGGTGCCGTCGACGGCTGCCACGACGCGACCGGACGCGTTCATGTCGTGAGCTCCTCCCCTGCTGGTCCGACTGCTCGCCTCCATCGTTCGACCACCGCGCCCTACCGGACAGGGCCGCTCAGCCCGGCCCGCGGGGACCTTCGACCCTCCTGCCCGTGGCCCCGCGAACCGACGATGGGAGCGACCCGAAGGAGGGCAGCAGCATGTTGGTCAGGGAAGTCATGACGAGCCCGGCGATCACCGTCCGGGAGGACGCCACCATCCGTCACGCGGCACGTGTCCTCGACGCGCACTCCGTCACCGCCGTACCGGTCGTGAACGCCGGCGGCCACGTCGTCGGCGTCATCAGCGAGGCCGACCTGGTGCGGGACATGCTGCTCCCCGACTCCCGGCGGCACATGGAGACACCGCCCGCCTCTGACTCGCAGCGCCCGCGCCTGGTCAATGAGGTGATGACCCGGATGCCCGTGACCGTGAGCTCCGGCGACGACCTCGAGGACGCGGTCGAGCTGATGACCTCGACGACCGTGAAGTCCCTGCCCGTGGTCGACCACGGCCGGCTGATGGGCATGCTCAGCCGCCGCGACGTGCTGCGGGTGCTGGCCCGCGCCGACGAGGCGATCGAGACCGAGATCAACGAGCTGTTCCGCGCCGACGGAACCGACTGGGTGGCCACCGCGGACGACGGCCTCGTCGAGATCACCGGCCCGCGGGACGCTCCAGAACGGCGCGTGGCCGAGGTGCTGGCCAGGTCCGTCGCCGGTGTGACCGGGGTCCGGTTCCTGGCCGAGGCCGGCCGGTCCGCGCGGCGGTCCTGAGTCCCGAAGCGAGAGTGCGATGAGTGACACGAGGAGCGACAAGCGGACCATGACCGGCGCCGACGGTGGAGCCATCTACGTGCTCGGCATCCTCGGAGCCTGGGTGTTCTTCTGGCAGCAGGCCGACGGGTTCTGGTCGTACGTCCTGGCCGTGCTGGAGGGGATCGTCTGGCCGGCGTTCCTGGTCTACGAGGCGCTGTCCGCGCTGAGCTGATGACGTCCCATGCGGTGCCGTGGCGCCGGACGCTCCTGTGGACCGCTGGCCTGACGAGCCTCGCCGCGATCGCCGGCGCCGGGCAGCTGGTCACCGGGACGTTCGCGCCGCCGGTCACCGACTTGGCGCCGCTCGGCCTCAGCTCGTGGGTGCTGCCGGGGTTCTGGCTGCTCCTGAGCGTCGCCGTGCCCTGCGGGATCACCGCCTGGCTCGGTTGGCGAGGGTCCGAATGGACTGGTGCGGCCGCGATGGCCGCCGGCGTCCTGCTCGCCATCGAGCTCGCCGTGCAGATCCCGTTCGTCGGGCTCGACCCGTTGCAGGCCGTGATGGGCCTGGTCGCGGTGGCGCTGCTGGGTCTCGGCGCGCTCGCCGACAGACCCCGGCGCCGTACCTCCCGGCAGGGTCCTAGGTCCCCGGACCTCGGGCCGTCGGCATCTGCCGGGGACGCGCCGCCGCGCGTTGGCTGAAGGGGCCAGCCCGGATCCACCGACAGGAGAGACCCCATGCGTGCTGCCGTCGTCCCCGCTCTCGGCGCCCCGCTCGAGATACGTGACGTGCCCGTGCCCGAACCGGGACCCGGCCAGGTCCTCGTGCAGATCGAGGCCAGCGGCCTGTGCCACACCGACATCCACGCCGCGCACGGCGACTGGCCGGTGAAGCCGAAGATCCCGCTGATCCCGGGGCACGAAGGCGTCGGGCGCGTCGTCGAGGTCGGCTCCGACGCCGACCGCTCTCTCGTCGGCACACGGGTGGCCCTGCCGTGGCTCGGGCACGCGTGCGGTCGCTGCCGCGCCTGCGTCGGCGGGTGGGAGACCTACTGCACCTCGCCGCAGTACACCGGCTACACGATGGACGGCTCCTACGCGGAGTACGCCGTCGGCTACGCCAGCCACGCCGTACCCGTGCCCGAGGGCGTGACGCCGATGGACGCGGCACCGCTGACGTGCGCCGGCGTGACGACGTACAAGGCGGTCAAGATCGCGCACCCGCAGCCGAACGAGACCGCCATGGTCGTCGGGGTCGGCGGGCTGGGACACCTCGCGCTGCAGTACGCCCGTATCTTCGGCACCGCCACCGTCGCCGTCGACGTGGAGGACGCCAAGCTCGACCTGGCCAAGCAGCTCGGCGCCGACCACGTCGTGGACGCCCGTGGCGACCAGGCGGCCGCCCTCGCGGCGCTCGGTGGCGTCGACATCGCTGTGGTGACGGTGCCCTCCCCCGCCGCGATGCGCGCCGCGCACGCCGCCCTCAACCCCAACGGTCGCCTGGTCCTTGTCGGGCTGCCGGCTGACAACCGGCTCGAGCTGCCGGTCTTCGAGACCGTCCTCAGGGGCATCTCGGTCATCGGGTCGCTCGTGGGCACCCGCAACGACCTCTCCGACTGCTTCGCCCTGCATGCTCGCGGTGAGACGCATGTCGTCGCCGAGGCGCGCCGCCTCGAGGACGTGAACGCGTGCTTCGACGAAGTTCTCGCCGGCCGGGTCCCGGCGCGGCTGGTGTTCGACCTACGCCACGCGTAGCGAGACGGAGTCCTGGGCACAGTGCAGATATGTCCCCCACCGCGACGTGGATCGTGGCGGTCTGCGCCTGCGCGGTCGTCGTGCTCGCCGCGGTCGTCGCCCGAGCGATGCGGGGCCAAGGCAGGTCGGTGTGCGTGGCGTCCTTCACGACTGCCGCTCCGCCCGAGCGCGTCCTCACCGCGTTGCACGAGGGCGCCGAGGCGATCCCGCACGCCCACGTCTGTGACCGCACGCGGACGCGGCTCGAGGCCAGCGTGGGTGTGTCCCGCTCATCGTGGGGCGAGGTGATCGAGGCCGTGGTGCGACCGTCGGCGCCGCCGAGTGACGGCGTGACCGCGGTGGTGGTGGAGTCCCGGTCGAAGCTCGGCTCCACCCTTGTCGACTGGGGCAAGAACCAGCGCAACGTCGACGCGCTCCTCGAGGCGGTCGACCGGCTCGACGAACCTCGCGTTTCTCGCTGAGTCGCGTCGCGGAGGTCCTGGCGTCTGCTTCGACCAGAGCTCGTACGCCGTTCGCCGCGAGTCCGCCGAGGGCGCTCGGCGCAACCTCCGGCCGCTGGCGCATGAACTGACGTTCGAAAACGGTTGGTGCTCCCTGATGGGATGAACTCATGGCAGCGACACTGGCACCCGAGCAGCAGGCGGACTCCGCCGATGCGGTGCTGGCGGCTGTCCGTGAGGCTCGCGCTGCTGCGGACCGCGAAGAGGTCCGGATCCTGGAGCTCGCCCACCGGCTGCCCCGGGTATGGGCGCGGGTCAAGGCCGACGAGCTGCCGCCGTGGCGGGCCCGCCGGATCGCCGGGCGCACCGTTGCCTATCTCCGGACGGAGCTGCGTACGTCGACCGGCACGTCGCCCGCTTCGCGCACAAGGTCGGCATCGCCCAGCTGGACCGGCTGGCCGAGGAAGCGTTGGTGCGGTTCGACCCCGAGGCCGCGGAGAAGCAACGGCTCGCGGCCGCGGACGGGCGGCACGTGACGATCTACACCGACCAGGTCGGCTTCGACGGCACCGTCCACCTTCAGGGCGAGCTCGACCTCGCCGACGCTCTCGACCTCGACGCCGCACTGTCCGATGGTGCGGCGCGGCTGGCGGAGCTGGGCTGGCAGGACTCGTTGGACGTGCGCCGTGCGCACGCTCTGGACGAGCTCGCCCGCGGCGCCGACCCCACACTGCCGCTGCCGGGCCGGGAGGTGGTACTCAACGTCCACGTGAGCGACCGCGCGATCTCTGACGAGGACGGCACGCCCCTCGCGCGGGTGGAGAACACTCGCAGCTTCGTCTCGGTCGACCAGGTCTGCACGTGGTGCGGCACGCGCGGCACCCGGCGCCAGGACTGGATCGACTACGACGATGACGTAGCTAGTCGCCGGTGACGCCGTCGGCGAGCTCGCGCAGGATGTCGAGGTGGCCGTTGTGGCGCGCCGTCTCCTCGATCAGGTGCGTGATGATGTACCGCAACGCGAAGGGCCTGCCGGTGCTCTCGTCACGACCCACTGCCTCTTCGTCCCAGTCGTGGGCAGCAATGAGCTCGTCGGTGTGGGCCGCCTGCTCGGCGTACTCGTCGAGAAGCACGGCAAGAGGCTGCTCGAGCCCGGCGCGCATCTGGAGCTCGGAGTCGTCGTCGGTGCCCGGCCACTGGTTGCGTCCGCCGATGAAGACGACGTCGATCCAGAAGGCTTCGGACCAGCGCAGGTGGCTGACTAGGCCGGCGATGCTCATCGCCGGCGACGTCGGAAGCGGCGTCCGCACCGCGTCGGCTTGAGACAGGCCGACGCACTTGGCGTGAACGGTCAGGCGCACGTACTTCAGGAGCTGGGTGAGCGTCGTGCGCTCGTCGAACGCAGCCGGGAACGCGGTGCGCTGACTCAGGTCGATGCGGGTCACAAGAGATCCTCTGCGTACGGCGTCCGGGAAGACAACCGGTGAGCCACGACGTTTCCACGCACCACCCCCACTCCCACCCGTGCCAGACTCGCGACATGACAGCAGCGACCGACCTGCTCGTCGACGGGCTGAACCGCACCAAGGAGAACGTGCACGCGGCCGTCGAGGGGCTGACGCGCACCCAGCTGGCCGAACGGCTCGACCCGGAGGCCAACTCGATCGCCTGGCTGGTCTGGCATCTCTCGCGGATCCAGGACGACCACATCTCCGACCTCGCCGGTACGACGCAGGTGTGGATCAGCGACGGCTGGGCGGGGCGCTTCGCGCTGCCCCTCGACAACCACGACCACGGCTTCGGGCACACCCCGCAGCAGGTCGGAAAGGTGGTGGCCGACGCGGAGATGCTGGTCTGGTACCACGACGCGGTGCACGCCCGCAGTGTCGAGTTCATCTCGGGGCTCAGCGACAACGACCTGCAGCGGATCGTCGACCGACGCTGGGACCCGCCGGTCACCATGGCCGTGCGACTGGTCAGCGTCGTCGACGACTGCGCACAGCACGTGGGTCAGGCCGCGTTCGTACGCGGGATCCTCGAGCGCCGGGCCCGATGAGCTTCGTCGTCACGTTCGTGGAGGGCGTGACGCTCGACAAGTGGCGCCGCCGCTGGGACGAGCGCGTCCCGGACACCCGGCTCGAGGTCCGGCTCGTCGACGTGGCCGAGCAGCTCGACGCGGTCCGCGACGGTACGGCGGCGATGGGGTTCGTGCGCGACCTGCCCGACGAGAACAGGGACGGGCTGCACCACATCCCGCTCTACCGCGAGGTGCCGGTGGTGGTCGCGCACCGCGAGCATCCGGTGGCGGCGTACGACGAGATCGATCTCGACGACCTGGCGGGCGAGATCGTCCTCGACGACCCTGACCTCGCGACCCGGCTGAAGGTCGAGACGGTCGCGGCCGGCACCGGCCTGGTGTTCCTGCCCATGTCCGTGGCGCGGGTGCACCATCGCAAGGACGTCGTCGCGGTGCCGGTCGCCGGACTACCCGAGTCGCAGGTCGGCCTCGCCTGGCGGGCCGAGGACCCCGACCCATTGGTCGAGACGTTCATCGGTATCGTGCGTGGCCGCACCGCCAGGTCCTCGCGCGGCGAGACGCCGCGTGACCCGTCGCCACCTCGCACGCGGCGCGCGGGCGCCGACGCCCGACGCACTGGTCGCCGGCGCCCCCGGCGCTGAGGTGTGTAACTCCCGTTTGCAGGGGGTACACGGCAAGACGGGCCCTGTGCGGCCGCAAACGTCCATGCCCCCGAACGTGAACCTGAGGAGGGTCGTCGCCCCGCCGGGCGGCGTGCGCCGAGTGAGCATCGAAACCCGTCCCGAGTCCGAGACTCGCAAGGTGGCCGCCCAACCACCGCCGGACAGTCCCGTCCACCCCGTCCTCGAGACGCCGGTGATCGTCGACGACAACGCCCGCGGCAGCAAGATCGACCGCGTCGTGTTCGGCGTCACAGCCGTGATCGCCCTGGCCTTCCTGGCCTGGGGCTTCCTGAGCACCGACACCCTGGGCACCGCGTCCGGCACCGCGCTCGACTGGACCGTGCACAACATGGGCTGGCTCTTCGTCCTGCTCGCGTCGGCGTTCGTGGTCTTCGTGATCTGGCTCGCGATGGGCCGGTTCGGCAACATCCCGCTCGGCGCCGACGACGAGGAGCCGGAGTTCCGGACCGTGTCGTGGATCGCGATGATGTTCAGCGCCGGCATGGGCATCGGCCTGATGTTCTACGGCGTGGCCGAGCCGCTGGCGCACTTCGTGACGCCGCCCCCGGGCACCGGTCCGGAGGGCAACCCCGAGGCCGTGCAGAACGCCATGGCCACCACGCTCTTCCATTGGACCCTGCACCCGTGGGCGATCTACGCCGTCGTCGGCATCGCGATCGCGTACGGCGTGTTCCGCCGCGGGCGCTCGCAGCTGATCAGCTCGGCGTTCATCCCGCTGCTCGGCGAGAAGCGCGCGACCGGCACGGCCGGCCGGGTCATCGACATGCTCGCGATCTTCGCGACGCTGTTCGGCTCCGCGGCCTCGCTCGGCCTCGGCGCCCTGCAGATCGGCAGCGGCGTGCAGATCATCGCCGGCATCGGCAAGGTCGGCAACGGCGTGCTCGTCGGTGTCATCGCACTGCTGACCGTCGCGTTCATCCTCAGCGCGGTCTCCGGCGTGGCCAAGGGCATCCAGTGGCTGTCCAACATCAACATGGTGCTCGCCCTCGGGCTGGCCGTGTTCGTCTTCGTCGTCGGGCCGACCGTGTTCATGCTCGACCTGATCCCCACCGCGATCGGCTCCTACTTCCAGGACCTCGCGATGATGTCCGCCCGCACCGAAGCCGCGGGCGGCGAGGGCATGGCCGAGTGGCTGTCCGGCTGGACGGTCTTCTACTGGGCCTGGTGGCTGTCCTGGACGCCGTTCGTCGGCATGTTCATCGCCCGCATCTCCCGCGGCCGCACGATCCGCCAGTTCGTCACCGGCGTGCTGCTGGTGCCGTCGCTGGTCAGCCTGGTCTGGTTCGCGATCTTCGGTGGCGCGGCCATTCACGCCGAGCAGGGCGGTGCCGACCTCGCCGGAGCGGCGACGACCGAGGGTCAATTGTTCGGGCTGCTCGACACGATGCCCTGGGCCGGGCTCACCACCATCGTGGTGATGCTGCTCGTCGGCATCTTCTTCGTCTCCGGTGCCGACGCGGCCTCGATCGTCATGGGCACGCTCTCGCAGCGCGGCACGCTCGAGCCCGGTCGCCTCAACGTCATCTTCTGGGGTGTCGCCACCGGTGGCGTCGCCGCGGTGATGCTGCTCGTCGGCGGCAACAACGCGCTGACCGGCCTGCAGAACATCACCATCGTGGCGGCGCTCCCGTTCGCGATCGTGATGGTCGGGCTGGCCTGGGCCCTCGTCAAGGACCTCCGCAACGACCCGCTGATGGTCCGCCGACGGTACGCCGCCGCGGCCGTCGAGAAGGCGGTCGTCACCGGCGCCACCCGCCACGGCGACGACTTCGCCCTCGCTGTGGAGCAGGCCGATGAGCCGCTGCTCACCGAGGGCAGCAACGTCGACGAGCGTCAGACCGACGAGGCACGCGAGGAGGAGCCGGCTCAGCGCTGAGCCGCTCGCGAGCGAAGGACTCCGCGCCCGCTGCTCACCACCCGGTGGGCAGCGGGCGTCCTTCGTGGAAGCCGGCGGAGGACTGGATGCCGATCCACGCCTTCTCGTGCAGCTCCTCGAGGTTGCGCGCACCGGCGTAGGTGCACGCGGACCGCACGCCCGCGCAGATCTGGTCGATCAGGTCCTCCACGCCGGGTCGGTCCTTGTCCAGGAACATCCGGCTCGAGGAGATGCCCTCCTCGTACAGCCCCTTGCGGGCCCGGTCGAACGCCGTGTCGGCGCTCGTCCGCTGCGCGACCGCTCGGGCGGACGCCATCCCGAAGCTCTCCTTGTACGCACGCCCGTCGGCGTCGACGTGCAGGTCGCCCGGCGACTCGTGCGTGCCGGCGAACCAGGAGCCGATCATCACCTGCGAGGCGCCGGCGGCGAGCGCGAGCGCGACGTCGCGCGGGTAGCGCACTCCCCCGTCGGCCCACACGTGCGCGCCGATCTCACGCGCGGCCTCCGCGCACTCGAGTACGGCGGAGAACTGCGGCCGGCCGACGCCGGTCATCATCCGGGTGGTGCACATCGCGCCGGGCCCGACGCCGACCTTGACGATGTCCGCACCGGCGCCGACCAGCTCCCGTACGCCCTCGGCGGAGACGACGTTGCCGGCGACGACGGGCACCTCGGGCGACAGCGACCGGACCGCCTTGAGCGCGTCGAGCATCCGGTCCTGGTGGCCGTGCGCGGTGTCCACGACGAGCGTGTCCGCGCCCGCGTCGAGCAGCTCGGACGCCTTGGCCGCGACGTCGCCGTTCACGCCGAGCGCGGCGGCGACCCGCAGCTGTCCCTGCGCGTCGAGCGCGGGGGTGTAGAGGGTTGCCCGCAGCGCGGCGAGCCGAGTCAGCACGCCGACGAGGCGGCCGTCGGAGTCGACGACCGGGGCGACCCGCAACCGCGCCTGGTCGAGCCGGTCGAACGCCTCGCGCGGGTCCACGGTGTCGGGCAGCGTCAGCGGGTGCACGGTCATCACCTGCGAGACCTGCGTGAACCGGTCGACTCCGGAGCAGTCGTCCTCGGTCACGATCCCGACCGGCCGCTGCTCCTCGTCGAGCACGAACGCCGCCCGGTGCGCGCGCTTGGGCAGCAGCGCCATCGCGTCGCCCACGGTCATGGTCGGCCGCAGCGTGATCGCGGTGTCGAAGACCAGGTGCCGCTGCTTCACCCAGCCGATCACTTCCCGTACGACGCTCAGCGGGATGTCCTGCGGGATCACGGCCAGGCCGCCGCGCCGCGCCACGGTCTCGGCCATCCGGCGGCCCGACACGGCGGTCATGTTGGCGACGACCAGCGGGATCGTCGTACCAGAGCCGTCGTGGGAGGCGAGGTCGACGTCGTAGCGGGAGGCGACGTCGGACCGCCGCGGGACCATGAAGACGTCGTTGTAGGTCAGGTCGTAACCGGGCGAGGACTCGTTGACGAAGCGCACGAGTCCACGATGCTACATCCCGGCGACGTTGGCACCGGCGGCTACGGCCCTACCTGCAGCGACTTCGGCATCGGTGCCGAGCAGGCGCCGCCGCGGCAGTCGCGCATCTTGTCCAGCACGCGGGCCAGGGCCGCCTCGTCCTCCGCGTACTCCGTCTCGCCGGCCACGTTCGTCAGCTGGCCCGGGTCCGTGCGCATGTCGTAGAGCTCGACCTCGTCGCTGGCGTGCTCGACGTACAGGTAGCGGGCGGTGCGGATCCCCTGAGAGAACCGCAGCGCGTCGGGGCCTGGATCGCGGGCCTCGAGCTTGGGTCCGGACTCGTCGAGGTCGGCGACGGTGCCGCGCGGCCCGCTCTCGGTCAGTACGGCGCGGCGCCAGCCGCGGTCGCCGTAGCGGGCGACGTCGAGCAAGGACTTGCCGTTCAGCGGCCAGTCGATCGCGGCGCCGGCGGCCTCGAGGATCGTCGGCGCGAAGTCGATCGAGGTGTAGGGGTCGGTGCGGACCTCGCCCGCCGGGATGCCCGGACCGCGCACCAGCAGCGGCACGCCGAGAGCGGGCTCGTAGGGCAGGATCTTGCCCTGCCGGATGCGGTGCTCGCCGAGGAAGTAGCCGTTGTCGGACGTGAAGATCACGATCGTCCGGTCGAGCTCGCCGGTCGCGGCCAGCGCGGCGATGGTCTTCTCGACCTGCTCGTCGACGACCGCGAGCGCCTCGGCGCGCTGACGCGTGACCTCCAGCAGGCCGTCGAGCTCGGCCTGGTTGAGCGGCGGCAGCTCGCGCACGAAGAAGGGCTTGTCGCTGACGTCGTCCTCGCCCACCGCACCGGGAGCCTCGGTGATCACCGCGTCGAACCTGCCCTTCACGCGGCCCGGCCGTGCGGTCGTGACGTACTTGGTCAACTTGTCGTCGTCCCGCGTGATCGGCTTGGGGTCGTCGGGCTCGGACGGGTTGCCGTGGTGCGGCGCGACGTAGTTGGCCCAGAGGAAGAACGGCCGGTCGTCGCCCGACCGCTCGGCGACGATCCGCGCCGACAGGTCGCCGAACACCTCGGACTGGTAGCGCCCGGGCTCGAGGTAGAACGACTCGCCGTTGACGTTGAGCGTGGTGTTGAAGAACCGGTAGGTGCCGCCGTCCTGCGGGTGCCCCGCGCCGAGACCGCCGTCGATCGCGCCGCGCCAGTCGGTCCAGCCCGGCGGGACGTAGGTCTTCGAGTCGGGGGCGCTGCCGTCGGGCGCGGGCTGCGCGCCGTACCCGTTGAGGTACTTGCCGAGGAACACCGTGTCGTAACCGGCCTGCTGCAGCCACACCGGCAGCGTCTGGCGGTCGCGCAGCGCCTGGAACCCCCACGGCTCCTGGTGCGACCACACCTCGTGGTTGTGCGTGTAGAGCCCGGTGAGGAACGACGCGCGGGCCGGGCAGCAGAGCGGGTACGGCGCGAAGGAGTTCTCGAACGTCACGCCCTGGTCGGCGAGCAGCGCCCGGGTGCGCGGCATGTAGGCGAGCTCGTCCTCGCGCATGTCGTCGAGCGTGATCACGACGACGTTGGGCTGCCCGGCCGACGGCGACGCCTGGGTGGTCTCGCCGGCGGCCGGTGCCGGTCGGTCGAGCACGCCGACGGGCAGCAGGGCGACTGCGGTCAGCAGGACGAGCAGGGACAGGACTCGACGCATCGTTCCCCCGAGAGAGCTGGACGACCAATTGTCGAGCAACCTACTACACATTAGTCGGGGAAAGGAACGACCCCGCCGCACCCCAGGCACGACGGGGCCGTTCGTCTTCGCCCCCCGACAAATCAGGGAGGGGTCAGGGACCGGTCAGGGCGCGATGGCCTCCGTCGCCGCGACGACGTCGACGAGCCCGTGGCCCTTGTCGTACGACGTGCCCCCGACGTACGGCGCACCGAAGGTGAACTTGTGAGCGGTCGAGGTGATCGCGTCCTCGACCTGGCCCGGTGTCGCCGCGGGGTTGGCCTGGAACAGCTGCGCAACGATGCCCGCTACGTGCGGCGCGGCCATCGAGGTGCCGCTGATCGTGTTGAAGTCGCCGCCCTCCTGGAAGTCCAGCCCGGTCGTGCAGATCGGCAGGTAGATGCGGCACGACGACGTGATCGTGTCGCCGGGCGCCGCGACGTCCGGCCAGGTGGAAGGGTCGGACTCGAGGCCGCGCGAGGAGAACTCGGAGATCTCACCGTCGCGGGTGCCGGACTCGAGGTCGTTGTAGGACGCGACCGAGATGACGCCGCCGGTCGGGTCCTGGCCGGGCGGGTTGGTCAGGCTCTCGGAGCCGTCGCCGCCGTCGTTGCCGGCCGCCCACACCGTGGCCACGCCCTCGGCGGCCAGCGCGCGCTGCAGCTTCACCGTCGCGCTGTTGGGGTCGAAATCGCCGCCGCCCGAGGGGCCGTAGGAGTTGTTGGTGACCTTGATCGGCGGACACTCGGAAGCGGGAACACCCTCACCGCACGGCGCCTCGTGGTTCTCGAGCACCCAGTTGAGCGCCGCGTCGGCGCCGACGATCACCAGCGCGGCACCCGTCGACAGCGACACGAGCTTGGCGCCCGGAGCGGCCCCGTGCAGGGTCTTGCCGTCGGAGAGCGTGGTCTCGCGGCCGGCGATGATGCCGGCGACGTGCGTGCCGTGACCCCCGACCGACAGCGTGTCGGTGTCGACGTTGTTCGGCACGTCGAGGACCTGACAGGCCGCCTCGAACGGGTCGCACAGCACCTTGTGGTTCGACACCACGACCGGGGAACCGTCGGCCTCGGTGAGGTAGGGGTGCGTCGGGTCGACGCCCGAGTCGATCAGACCGACCGAGACTCCCTTGCCGCTGAGCGCGGTGCCGTCGGCGCCGGTCAGCGTGCGGTACGCCTCGTCGCCGCGGGTCGCGGTGTTCGACGTGGTCTGCGCGAGCTCGATCGGCGCGTTGCCCTCGAGGTAGGTCACGCCGGGCACGGCGCGTGCGGCGGCGATCTGCGCCTTGGTCCCGCGGGCCACGACCACGCCGATCTTGTCGAAGCTCATCGTCTTGGTGAGGCCGGCGACCTTCACCGCGCGGTTCGCGGCGGCGAGGTCGGTGCCGTGCACGAGCACGGTGGTGCGCTCGCCCGACACGAGGTCGGACAGCTCGCCCTTGAGGAAGTCCTGCACGGGGGCGAGCGCGCCGTCGAGCAGGCCCCGCGACGGGGTCGGGGCCGCGGCGGCGGGAATTGCGGCGGTGGTGATCGCCGTGGCGGCGGCGACGCCGACGGCGAGACACGTGCGTACCGAGCGACGCATCTGTTCCTCCTGTTCGGGCCGGGAGGGAGTCGCCCGGCGTGCCTGTACAACGCCGGAGCGTGCGTTAGGTCACGGCCCACGACCGAGCCCGCGAGGTCGTGACGGGGCGGGAGGTCGAGGAGCGAGCTTCGGACTGAGCCTGCGAAGGACGACGGCTCGCCTCTCGAAGCCCGCGGCCTCGCCCTAGGCTGTCGCGCATGCCGACCCGTCCCGTTCCCGTCGAGCCCGGTGACCCGCAGGAGATCGCTCGCAGCCTGGCGGCCGCCTTCGAGAACGAGCACGGCCGCGCGCCGGACGGCGTGTACGCCGCGCCCGGGCGGGTCAACCTGATCGGCGAGCACCTCGACTACAACGGCGGCCGGGTGCTCCCGATCGCACTCCCCCACGCCTGCTACGTCGCGTCCGGTCGCCGTACCGACGACATCGTCACCGTGCGCAGCCTGCAGGCCGAGGACACCTGGGAGGGCCGGCCGGACGACGTGGCGCCGGGCGCGCAGTCCGGGTACCCCGGGTACTCCGGGTACACCGCCTACGTGGCCGGCGTGCTCTGGGCGCTGCGCGAGGACGGGTTCGAGGTGCCCGGGCTCGACCTCCTCGTCGACGGGCGCGTGCCGCTCGGCGCCGGGCTGTCGTCGTCGGCGGCGCTCGAGGTGTCGGTCGCCCTCGCCGCCGGCGTGCCGCACACGCCGGACGTGCGTGAGCGCGTGGTCGCCGCCTGCATGCGGGCCGAGAACGAGATCGTGGGAGCGCCCACGGGCGGCATGGACCAGGCGATCGCGGTGTTCGCCTCGCCCGAGCACGCGCTGCTGATCGACTTCGCCACCGGCGACCGGCGGGACGTGCCGTGGGACCCGGCGTCGGCCGACGTGGCCCTCCTCGTGTTCGACACCCGGGTGCAGCACACGCTGTCCGACGGGTCGTACGGCGACAGGCGCTCCGAGTCCGCGGCGGCCGCCCGTGCGCTGGGTGTCGACGCGCTCGCCGAGGCCACGCGCGAGGCGGTGGAGCAGCTGGACGACGACACGCTGCGCCGGCGGGCCCGCCACGTGGTCACCGAGCAGGAGCGGGTCGGCGCGGCCGTGGCGGCGTTGGAGGCCGGCGACTACATGACGGTCGGCACGCTGTTCGCGGCCTCCCACGTGTCGATGCGCGACGACTACGAGATCTCCTGCGAGGAGCTCGACGTGGTCGTCGAGACCGCGCTGGCCGCCGGCGCCGTGGGCGCGCGGATGACCGGCGGCGGCTTCGGCGGCTCGGCGATCGCGCTGGTGCCGACCGACCGGGTCGAGCTGGTCGAGCACGCGGTCGGGGGCGCGTTCGCCGAGCGCAGCTGGGACAAGCCGGCCGTGCTCGAGGCGCCCGCCTCCGGCCCGGCGAGCCGACTGCTCTGACCTGCGCCGGCGTCAGGTGGCGCTGACCCCGCCGATCCGTCCCTCGCGGAACGCGTCGACGAACAGTGCGTGGTCGGACCGAACCGTGTCGGCGTAGTCGACCGCGAAGTCGGTCAGGTCGGCGACGAACTCCTTGCGCCGCCCCTCCAGCACGGTCGCGATCGCCTCCTCGGTCTGGAAGTTCACGAGGTCCTGGTCGCTGTCCTCGTCGGACGCACAGTGCACCTTGGCGGTCGCCGCCCCCAGCGCCCTGACCACCGACGTCATCTCGTCGGGCTCGGTCAGCGTGCCCCAGTCCAGGTCGGCCTCGTACGGCGACACCTCCGACACGACGTACCCCACGCCGTCGATGCTGGTGTGGCCGAGCAGCGGGTCGGTGTGCACCTGCAGCGCCCGCTGGCTGACGACCGTCCGGTGTCCCTCGTGCTCGAAGTACTTCTCGACGGCACCGCTGTCGACGAAGCGGCTGACCGCCGGGACGTTGGCTTGCTTCATCGACAGCACCACGTCGTTGTCGAGGGACTGGGTGTAGCCCTCGACCAGGAGGTTGTACGCCGGGAGCCCGGCGCTGCCGATCCCGAAGCCGGTCTTGCCGACGACGTCGCGCACCTCGTAGAACAGCTCGCGGTCGAAGCGCTTGGACTCCGGGATCGTGTCGAGGTACGACGCGAACGCCTGGTCGACCTTGCGGCGCTCGGCCTTGCCCAGCCGCCGTACCGACCCGTCGTGCCGGAACATCCGCGCGCTTTCCTCGATGTTCGTCAGCGCGTCGAGCATCGCCACCCGACTGGAGAGCCGGGCCACGACGAGCAGGTCGTGCACCGGACCGTCGGTGTTGCCCAGGTGCAGCGCGAAGTCGTCGTCGCCCTCGGACTCGAGGTAGTGGTTCACCTGCGCGAGATAGGCGCGCAGGTAGGTGCCGACGAGCTTGCGCACGGCGTCCTCGGGCAGGGCCTTCTGCCAGCCGAGCAGGGCCAGGCTGGCCACGAACCGGCGCAGGTCCCAGGAGAAGTGCCCTATGTAGGCCTCGTCGAAGTCGTTGACGTCGAACACCAGCCGCCCGTCGGAGTCCATGTAGGTGCCGAAGTTCTCCGCGTGCAGGTCGCCGTGGATCCAGACCGCACCGGCACGGTCGTCGGCCCACGGGTCCTCGGCGCGGGTCATGTCGGCGTAGAACAGGCAGGCGGAGCCGCGGTAGAACGCGAACGGGTCGGCGGCCATCTTGCGGAACTTGCCGCGGAACGCCCGCGGGTCGGCGGTCATCAGCTCGGCGAAGGCGTCCTCGAGGACGTCGACGATCAGCTGCTGCCGGGCCTTGCGGGTGGGACGCGCCATGGCCGGAACGTACCCGCGGGCCACACCCGTGAAGCGCTACCCGGCCTTCGGCAGGCCGAGCCCCGTGTCCCGCAGCTCCAGCGCGGCCAGTGCGCGGACCACGTCGGGGTCGCCGTCGCGCCACGCGCGCACCGGGTCGTCGCTGATCCGCGCCAGCCGGTGCAGCGGCTGGTTGCTCATCGCCCGCAGGGCGAACAGGTCCAGGTCGGCGCCGGAGTCGACGAACCGGCGGCCTGCGCTCGCCGTCCGGATGAAGCGCCAGCGTAGCGGCACGTAGAACGCGACGACGACGAGGATCGGGATCGACCCGACCGCCAGGGACAGCCAGAACGCCAGCGTCTGCACGGCCTCCACCTGCGCGGCCCCGGCCGCGGCGATGCGGTCGGCGGCGTCGCCGGCACCGTCGAACGGCGCCCGCGCCTGGTCGCCGACCAACGGTAGGCCGCCGACCGTGCCGCCCGCGTCGCGGAGCTTGCCGGCGAGCCCGGTGCCGGCCTCCTCGATCTGCTCGCCCGGAGCCGCCAGCGCGAGCGTCGCGTCGCGCACGACCTGCGAGAGCCGCACCCACAGCGCGATCCAGAGCACGAGCAGGAGGTCGCCCAGCACCTGCCGGGCCTGGTGACCGGGAGCGTCCGCGTAGAGCTTCATGCCGCGCATCGTCCCCCGACCGGTCCGGGACTACGCAGGCAGGAGGCCTACTCGGAGGGCTGCGGCACCTCGCAGTCGTCGACCTTCGGGTTCACCCCGACGTAGTTCAGCGGGCCGGCCACGACGGTGACCGCGATGGTGCCGGCTTCGGCACAGCTCGTGTCGTCCCCGGCGAGGTAGCCGCGCTGGAACGCGGCGACCAGGCCGACCAGCAGCCAGAGCACGACGAGGACTCCACCGATTCGCATGGCCGGGGTGTGCCCCGGTCGGAGAGGTCCCAAACGCCCGGCTACTTGAGCTCTGCGGACGTCTTGCCGAGGAGTCGCCGCGCGACGATCAGCTGCTGGATCTGCTGGGTGCCCTCGAAGATGTCGAGGATCTTGCTGTCCCGCGCCCACTTCTCGAGCAGCTCGTGCTCGCCGTACCCGAGGCTGCCGGCGAGCTCGACACAGCGCAGCGTGATGTCGCTGCCGGTGCGTCCGGCCTTGGCCTTGGCCATCGACGCCTCGAGCGAGTTGGGCTTGCGGTTGTCGGCCAGCCACGCCGCCTGGAGCGTGAGCAGGTAGGCGGCCTCCCAGTCGCTCTCCATCTGGAGGTACGTCGCCGCGGCGGCCGACTGGCTCAGCGCCGGGCGGTCGTAGTCGATGGTCACGCCGGACTGCTCGAGCAGCTCGCGGGTCAGCTCCAGCGAGGCGCGGGCGCAGCCGAGCGCCATCGCGGCGACCAGCGGGCGGGTGTTGTCGAAGGTCGCCATCGCGCCGGCGAAGCCCTGCTTGACGTCGATGTCCGGCGACCCGAGGAGGTTCTCCTTCGGGACGCGGCAGTTCTCGAGCCGAATCGTGGCGGTGTCGGACGCGCGGATGCCGAGCTTGCGCTCGAGCCGCTCGACGGTGAGGCCGGGCGTGCCCTTGGGCACCACGAACGACTTGATCGCCGCACGGCCCTTGGACTTGTCGAGCGTCGCCCACACCACCACATGGTCGGACCGCTCCCCCGAGGTGACGAAGATCTTCTCGCCGTCGAGGACGTACTCGTCGCCGTCCAGCCGGGCGGTGGTGCTGATGTTGGCGGAGTCGGAACCGGTGCCGGGCTCGGTGATCGCCATCGAAGCCCAGACGCCCTTGAACCGCTCGGCCTGCTCGTCGTCCGCGACCGACGCGATCGCCGAGTTGCCGAGGCCCTGGCGCGGCATCGAGAGCAGCAGCCCGACGTCGCCCCAGCACATCTCCATGATCGAGAGCACCGAGGCGAGGTTGGCACCGTTCTTGGTGCCGCCGTCGTCCTTGGCCGGCTCGTCCTCGCTGCGCCGTACGCCGGACGCCCCGGCGCCGCTCGCCTGCCCGGACTCCGACAGCCCGTCGATCATCGCGGCGAGCATGTCGAGCTCCTTGGGGTACTCGTGCTCGGCGCGGTCGTACTTGCGGGAGTTTGGCCGCAGCATGTTCATCGCGACCTGGTGGGCGTTGCCGATGAGCGGCCGGAACTTCTTCGGGGTCTCCAGGTTCAGCATCAGACGAGCACCGTCCCTTCCATCACGCCGACGGCCCGTAGGTCGCGGTACCACCGCTCCACCGGGTGCTCCTTGACGAAGCCGTGGCCGCCGAGCAGCTGGACGCCGTCGTTGCCGATCCGCATGCCGCGCTCGGCGCAGAGCTTGCGGGCCAGCGCGGCCTCGCGGGTGAAGTCCTTGCCCTGTGCGGCGCGGGCGGCCGCGCGGTAGGTGACCAGGCGCATGCCCTGCAGCTCGATGCCGATGTCGGCGACCATGAACGCCACGCCCTGCCGGTGGCTGACCGGCTCGCCGAACGCCTGCCGCTCGTTGACGTAGGGGATCACGTAGTCGAGCACCGCCTGCGCGGTGCCTACCGCCAGGGCGCTCCATGCGACGCGTGAGAGGCGGACGCACTCGGCGGTGTCGGAGGCCGTGCCCAGCAGCCCGATCTCGCCGACGCGCACGCCGTCGAGGACGACGCGGGTCAGCGCCGCCGCCCGCAGCCCCATCGCCGGGTCGGCCTCGATCCCCACCCCCGGCGTACCGGACTCGACGACGAACATCCGCGGCTCGCCGTCCAGCATCGCACCGACCACGAACAGCTCGGCGTCCGCACCGCGCGGCACCATCGACTTCACGCCGTTGAGCACGTAGCCGTCGCCATCGCGGGTGGCGGTCGTCGCGGGCGTGAGCGGGTCGAACAGCGGCCGCGGCTCGGTGAGCGCGAGCGCCGCCGCGGGGACGTCGTCGCCGGTGAAGGCGGGGAGGTACGTCGCCTGCTGCTCCTCGGTGCCCCAGAGGCTGAGCGCCGTGGCGACGGCCCCCGGCGCCAGCGAGGAGACGGCGAGGCCCATGTCGCCGCGGGCGAGCGCCTCGGCGACCAGGGCGCCGGCGGTCGCGGAGCGCTCGGTGGAGATGCCGCCGAGGGACTCGGGGACGCCCAGCAGCGGGAGGCCGATCTCGCGGACCGCGGCGAGCACCTTGTCGGGCGTCGCGCTCGCGTCGTCGGCCTCGGCGGCCGCGGGCCGCAGCACCTCGTCGGCCAGCTCGGTGACGACATCGACGAGCATCTGCTCGTCCTCGGCCGGAGTCAGGTCGAACAGGTCCGTGCGCGGTGCGCTCGGGACGCGCGCCGGGGTGCCGCGCCGACTGCCGGCCCGGGCGAACCGGCGGTTGACCGCGCCGACGGTGCGGAAGCCGGTGCGCGTGGCCTCGAAGACGGCCCGCTCGGTGGGCCGGCGCAGCCCGAACCGGTCGAGCACCGGGAGCTGGGCGAGGCGGTTCAGCGCGGAGACGGCGAAGCCGATCGGGTCGGCCTTGTCGTTGGCCGTCACTCCGTGGCGGCTGCGGGCCGGGGCGGGGTGCGAGGCGGTCATGCCGAAACTGTAACTGCGAGTTACACAGCCGGCTAGGGAAGCGCGTCGTGGCGCGGGTCACGCCGTGCCGGGACCACGACGGCGTCTCCCTAGGATGTCCGCCATGCCCGACGTACCCGTCTCCCCCGACTCCCCCGAGCTCCCGAAGGGCGGCACGGTCCGCCCGATCACGCGCTGGGGCGCGGACGTCATGCACCGGGTGCAGGAGCCGGTCACGGAGTTCGACGACGACCTGCGCTCGCTGGTCGCGGACATGGTGGCCACGATGTACGCCGCCGACGGCGTCGGGCTCGCGGCCTGCCAGATCGGCGTGGACCGGGCGGTGTTCGTGTTCGACTGCCCCGACGACCAGGGTGTGCACCACCGCGGCGTGGTGTGCAACCCCGAGCTGTACCTCCCTGAGGGCAAGAGCCGCCGCCTCGACGACGGCGACGAGGGCTGCTTGTCGCTGCCCGGCGCGTTCGTGCCACTCGCCCGGCCGGACTTCGCCGTGGTCGAGGGCCAGGACGAGTACGGCAAGCCGGTGCGCTACGCCGGAAGCGGTCTGCTCGCGCGCTGCCTGCAGCACGAGACCGACCATTGCAAGGGCACGGTCTTCGGCGACCGGCTGAACCGGCGCGCGCGCAAGAAGCTGTTCAAGGAGCACGACGCGGTCGCGAAGGACTTTCCCGACGACTGGCCGGTGCACGGCGAAGGCTGGGGCGCCGGCGCGGAGTAGCCGCGCCCTGCGCGGCCGTCAGGGCAGCAGGCCGGAGAGGTCGTTGCCGAGGTCGGTCAGCATGGACGGCCAGAACACGGCCGGGACCACCACCATCCAGGCCAGGAACGCGAGCGCGCCGAGGATCGCGTGGCCACGCACGACGTGCAGCCACACCGCCGCCACCGCTGCCGGGACGACGAACGTGACCGTGCTCGGCATCCGGTAGGCGAACCACGCCGCGATGCCGACGTACGCGAACCCCGCAACGACCCGGCGCGTCAACCGGCGCGTCGTTCGGCTCCGGTTCGTGCGGCGACGCAGGCTCTGTGCGGCGAGGACGTCCTTCATCGGCAGGTGGCAGCCGAAGCACATCGACGACGTGGTGCTGACGGTGCCGGTGCACACCGGACAGACGACGACGTCGGACACGAGAACCCCCTGTGAGTGCGGCCGCCCATGCTAAGGCGCGCGACCCACTGTCGACGTGCGTTTCGAGCCCTCCGCGGCCCGGGTGTCGCCGCCTCGGTCAGCGACCCGGTGGCGGTGTGAGGTGGTAGCGGGCGACCACGTCGTCGATCCAGTCGGGCTGCTCGAGCACGAGCCCGTACCGGTCGGCCAGGTCCTTCACCGCAGCCGGGTCCGGCGGGCCGTCCGCGGCCAGCGCCCCCATCCGTCGGAAGAAGTGCTCGAAGCCGGCGGGGCTGATCACCTCGATCATCCGGGCAGGCACGTCGCCCGCGTTCCACATCGTGTGCGTCTCACCGCGCGGCTTGGTGATGTAGCCACCGGCGCCGAGCACCACCTCGCGGTCACCGGAGCGGAACCCGATCTCGCCCTCGGTGACGATGGAGTACTCGTCCTCGCGCGTGTGCCGGTGGGGCGGCACGCAGGCACCCACCGGGAACGGATGCTCGACGATCGACACCTGCCCGTTCGTCTGCTCGCCGTCGAGCTTGAAGACGACGCCGATCGTGCCGAGCCCGACACTCTCCCCCATCCCGGGGCGGACCACCGTCAGCTCGGGTGTCTGGGTCAGCTCCATGGTCCGCTCCTTTTCGTCATACACTGGTGTTCGATCAATGTCGTCTCCGACGGGAGCGGTGTCAAGGCTGATGGAGAAGTACGCCGAACCGTCCAGACGGCCGTACCGGAAGTCCCGGCGCGCCGAGGAGGAACAGCGCACGCGGGCGAGGATCGTCGACGCCACCGAGGCCCTGCACGGCACGGTGGGTCCGGCGCACGCGACCATCGCGGCCATCGCGCGGAAGGCGGGCGTCACTCGCGCCACCGTGTACCGGCACTTCCCCGATGACGAGGCGTTGTTCCTCGCCTGCTCGGCGCAGTGGCTGGCCCGGCAGCGCCTGCCGGACCCAGCTCACTGGGCGGTCCACCAGGACCCCGTGGACCGCCTCGAGGCCGGCCTGGCCGACGTCTACCGCTACTACCGCGAGGCCGAGCCGATGCTCCGGCGGGTCATCCGCGACGCGGACGCCGTGCCCGAGCGCGTGCGCGCCGCCCGCCTGGCGGCGGAGCGCGCCTGGGTCGAGGCGCTGCTCGAGCCCTTCCCCGGCCGCAGCAAGGTCCGCAGGGCCGCGGTGGCCCACGCGGTGTCGTTCCCGACGTGGAGCTCGCTCTGCGTCGAGGGCGGGCTGTCCGACCGGTCCGCCGTCGCGCTGATGGCGGCGATGGTGGGTGCGGCTCAGCGGCGCTGAAGGGCGTAGCAGGCGACCGCCGTGGCGGCGGCGACGTTGAGGCTGTCGATGCCGGGCGCCATCGGGATGATCGCCCGCCGGTCGGCGGCCTGCTCCCAGCGGGGCGACAGGCCGTGCCCCTCGCCGCCGAGCACGAGCGCGACGCGGTCGAGGCCGCGCACCGCGTCCTCCAGCGGTACGGCGTCCGGCGCGAGCGTCATCGCGACGGTCGTGAAGCCGCGCCGGGACAGGTCCGGGAGCGCGTCGTACCAGTCGGCCACGCGCGTCCAGGGCAGCGAGAAGACCGCGCCCATCGCGACCTTCACCGAGCGGCGGTAGAGCGGATCAGCACAGCGCGGCGAGAGCAGCACGGCGTCGACGCCGAGCGCAGCGCCCGACCGCAGGATGGCGCCGACGTTGGTGTGGTCGACGATGTCCTCGAGCACCAGCACCGTGCGCGCACCGTCGAGGACGTCGTCGACCGACGGCAGCGGCCGGCGGTGCAGCGACGCCAGCGCGCCACGGTGGACGTGGAAGCCGGTCACCTGCTCGGCGAGACCCTCGGTGACGACGTAGCAGGGCGCGTCGGCGGTCGCGAGCACGTCGGACAGCCCCTCGAGCCAGCGCTCGGCCATCAGGAACGACCGCGGCTCGTAGCCGGCCTCCACCGCGCGGCGTACCACCTTCACGCCCTCGGCGATGAACAGCCCGTGCTCGGCCTCGAGGCTCTTGCGCAGCTCGACGTCGCGCAGGTCGCGGTAGTCGGCGAGGCAGGGCTCCTCCGGGTCGGTGACCTCGACGAGTCGAGCCATCAGCCGCGGCCGGGGTACGTCGCGGGGTTCGCCACGGCGACGACCTCGCCGACGACCACGATCGCCGGCGGGCGCACCTGCTCGCTCACGACGGCCTCGCCGACCTTCTCGAGCGTCGACAGCACGGTCCGCTCCCCTGGCATCGTGCCCTCCGACACGATCGCCACCGGCGTACCCGGTTCGCGGCCGCCGTCCAGCAGGGCCTGGGCGATGGCGGGGAGGTTTTGCACGGCCATGAGGAGTACGACGGTGCCACGCAGACGCGCCACGGCCGGCCACTCGACGAGCGACTCGGGGTGGCCGGGTGGGAGGTGCCCGGAGATGACGGTGAACTCGTGCGCGACGCCGCGGTGCGTCACCGGGATCCCCGCGACGGCGGGCACGGAGATCGCGCTGGTGAGCCCGGGGACGACGCGGCAGGGCACGCCGGCCTCCGCGCAGGCGATGGCCTCCTCGTAGCCGCGGCCGAACACGAACGAGTCGCCGCCCTTGAACCGCACCACCCGCTTGCCGGCCAGCGCGCGATCGACGATGACCCGGTTGATCTCCTCCTGCGCCGCCGAGCGACCGCGCGGCAGCTTGGCCACGTCTACCAGCTCGACGTCCGGCGACAGCTCGTCGAGCAGCTCGCGCGGGGCGAGCCGGTCGGCGACGACGACGTCGGCCTCGCTCAGCGCGCGCCGGGCGGCGACGGTGACGAGCTCGGGGTCGCCGGGACCGCCCCCGACCAGAACGACCTCGGCGGTGCGCTCGGAGTCGTGCGGTGCGGTGATGGCGCCGTCGCGCAGCCCGGCGACGATCGCGTCGCGGATGCGCGCGGAGCGGCGGGGCTCGCGGTTGCCGACCACAGCAACGGTCACGCCCGCGTGCCGGCCGACGGCAGGCGTCCAGGCGGTCGCCCGGGGCGCGTCGTCGCTGCGCACGCAGAAGATCCGCCGCTCCTCGGCCGCGGCGCTCACGCGCTCGTTGACGGCGCGGTCGTCGGTGGCGGCGATGACGTACCACGCCTCGTCGAGGTCGCTCTCCTCGAAGCCGCGCCGGTGCCAGGTGATCTCGCCGCCGCCGACCAGACCCTCGACTGCCGGGGTCACCTCCGGCGACACCACGACGACATCGGCACCCACCGCGATCAGCCCGGGCACCCGGCGCTGCGCGACGTGCCCGCCACCGACCACGACCACGCGCCGACCGGCCAGCCGCAGCCCGGAGGGGTACGGCGGGAAGTCCTGCTGGTCGACGACGGGACCGGTCACTTCCGGGCCACCCCGGCCGAGTCGAACGTCGCCATCTCGCGCAGGGTCGCGCCGGCCGCCTCGACGAGCGGGAACGCGAGGGTCGCACCGGTGCCCTCGCCCAGGCGAAGGTCGAGGTCGACCAGCGGCCGCAGGCCGAGGTGCTGCAACGCGACCCGGTGGCCCGGCTCGGCGCTGCGGTGGCCGGCGAAGCAGTACTCGAGCGCGTTCGGCGCGATCGCCTGCACGACGAGAGCGGCAGCACCCGCGATCAGGCCGTCGAGCACGACGGGAACCCGGGCGGCCGCGGCGGCGAGCACGAACCCAACGAGGCCGGCGTGCTCGAAGCCGCCCACCGACGCCAGCGTCTCCAGCGGGTCGGTGGAGGGCGCCCGGCGCTCCAGCGCGACCTTCACGATCGCGATCTTGTGCGCGTGCATCGGGTCGTCGATGCCGGTCCCGCGGCCGGTCACGTCCGCTGCCTCGGCGCCGGTGAACGCGGCGATGAGGGCGGCCGACGCGGTCGTGTTGGCGATGCCCATGTCGCCCGTGAGCAGGCAGTCGTGCCCCGCGGCGATCAGCTGGTTGGCCACGTCGGCGCCGAGGAACACGCCCGCCGCGGCCTCGTCGCGGGTCATGGCCGGGCCGGCCGACAGGTCGGAGGTGCCGCGGCGGATCTTGCGGTCGAGCACCCGCTCGTCGGTCGCCACGTCGGCGTTGACGCCCATGTCGACGACGTACACATCGGCCCCGACCTGCCGCGCGAGCACGTTGACCGCGGCGCCGCCGGCGCGGAAGTTCTCGATCATCTCGGCGGTGACCTCCTGCGGCCACGGGGTGACCCCGCGCGCGTGCACGCCGTGGTCGGCGGCGAACACCGCCACGACCGGGCGCTCGAGCGGCTTCGGTGGGCAGGCCCGCTGGATGCCGCACAGCCGCACCGAGGTCTCCTCCAGCACCCCGAGCGCACCCGGCGGCTTCGTCAGCTGCGCCTGCCGCTCCTCGGCGTCGTGCATCGCCCGCTCGTCGAGGGGTTCGACGGCGATGAGGAGCTGGTGGAGCAGCGGGTCCGAGTAGCCCGGGGAGGTCGAGGACATGGGCGCCATTGTCCTCGTCGTACGACGGAGCCTGGAACCCGCCCGAAGGCCGGACTACTGTCCCCCTCGTGGTAACCATCCGTAGCTGACCCGACCCCGCAGGAGGCCGCCGAAGTGAGCACGCTCGACCGTCCCGTCGCCCCCAACCCCTACGACCTTCTGCCGTCCGTCCCCTCGTTCACGGTGACCAGTGAAGACGTCACCGACGGGCAGCCACTCAAGGACGACCAGGTCGCCGCCAAGGGCAACAAGTCGCCCCAGCTGTCGTGGTCCGGCGCCCCGGAGGGCACCAAGAGCTACACAGTGACGTGCTTCGACCCGGACGCGCCGACCCCGTCGGGGTTCTGGCACTGGGTGCTGGTGGACCTGCCGGCCGACGTGACCTCGCTCGAGGCCGGTGCCGCGTCGGGTGAGCTGCCGGGCAAGGCGTTCCACGTCCGCAACGACGCCGGCGAGGCCGGGTTCACAGGCGCCGCTCCCCCGCAGGGGGACCAGGTGCACCGCTACTTCTTCGTCGTGCACGCGGTCGGCGAGGAGACGCTCGGGGTCGACCCCTCCGCGTCACCGGCGGTGGTCTCGTTCAACCTCGCGTTCAAGACGCTGGCCCGCGCGATCATCCACGGCACGTACCAGCACTGACGCGCACCGGGTGGTCGAGCTTGTCGAGACCACCCAGGTTCAACGTGAGCCGGCGAGCCGCCGGTAGGTCTCCGACTCCAGGAACCGCGGCAGCGCGTACGCCGACGCGAGCGCCAGGTCGAGCTCGCCGGCCCGAACCCGCTCCGGGTCGACGAACACGATCTGCCGGCCCTCGCCGAGCACGATGTCCTCGTCGGTGAAATCGACCTTCGCGGCGTAGATCCGCCACCGGTCGGCAAGGTGCGTGGACACCTTGGGCGAGTGCTGGACGATCTCGTCGAACCACAGCTCCGGGTCCTCCACGACGAGCCCGGTCTCCTCGGCGAGCTCGCGGGCCAGCGCGGCCTCGTCGGTCTCGCCCTCCTCGACGTGACCGCCGACCAGGCCCCACTGGTCCGGGGCCACAGGGGCCAGGGCGTCGCGCTCCTGGAGCAGCACCCAGCCTCGCTGGTCGACCAGGATCACGGAGACGAGACGGCAGTTGCGCTCGGCGCACGGCAGGGTGTCCTCGTGGACGGGCTCGGCGGCACCGGGACGGGCGGACTCGGTCACGCGGTGGTTCCCCTCGAGTCGGTTCGTGGTCGTTCTCCAGACTCTCATAGCGCGCGGGGCGCTCTCAGCGGCGTGCCGGCTCCTACGATGGCGCCGTGCCGCTGCTCGGTCCCGACGACGCCCTCCCGCTCGCGCCGCGTCGCGTGCTGGTGGCCGGTCCGTCGGGCTCCGGCAAGTCCACCCTGTCGGCGCGCATCGGCGAGGTGCTCGGCGTCCGCCACGTCGAGATCGACGGCCTCTACCACGGACCGGACTGGCAGCCCCGGCCGACGTTCGAGGAGGACGTACGTGCCTTCACGGCGGAGCCCGTGTGGGTGACCGAGTGGCAGTACGACGTCGTCCGCCCGCTGCTGCTCGAGCGCGCCGACCTGCTGGTCTGGCTGGACCTGCCGCGGTACGTCGTGATGCAGCAGGTGGTCCGGCGCACGGTGCGGCGCCGGCTGCGCCGCGAGGTGCTCTGGAACGGCAACCAGGAGCCGCCGTTCCGGACCATCTTCACCGACCCCGAGCACATCGTGCGCTGGGCGTGGACGACGCACCACCGGACCCCGGCGCACATGCGCACCATCCTGGCCGAGCGACCGGGCTTCGCCGTCGTGCGGCTGCGTAGCCACCGCGAGGCACAGGCCTGGCTCGGCGGTCCGCTCACCGACTCCCGAACCGGCGAGCCGGACGCGGCGTCAGAGGATCGGCCGTCCGCCGGTCACCGCGATCCGGGCGCCTGACATGTAGCTGCCCTCGTTGGACGCCAGCAGCACGTACGCCCCGGCGAGCTCCGCGGGTTGACCCATCCGTCCGAGCGGGGTGTCCTCGCCGAAGCTCTCGACCTTCTTCTCCGGCATCGTCGACGGGATCAGCGGCGTCCAGATCGGTCCGGGCGCCACGCTGTTCACGCGGATGCCTCGCGGGCCGAGCATCTGCGCCAGGCTGGCGCAGAAGTTGGCGATCGCGGCCTTGGTGGCGGCGTACGGCGCCAGCTGCGCGGACGGCATGTCGGAGTTCACCGACGAGCTGCCGATGATGCTCGAACCCTCACCGAGATGCGGCAGCGCGGCCTTCACCAGGTAGAACATCGCGTGGATGTTGGTGCCGAAGGTGTACTGCCACTCCTCGTCGCTGACCTCCTCGATGGTCTCGTGGTTCATCTGGTACGCCGCGTTGCTGACCAGGATGTCGAGCCCGCCCAGCTCCTCGACCGTGCGCCGTACGACCTCCCGGCAGTGCTCGGGGTCGGACACGTCGCCCGGGAGCAGCAGCGCCTTGCGGCCGGCCTTCTCCACCCAGCCGGCGGTGTCCTCGGCGTCCTCCTGCTCCGACAGGTAGGAGATCGCCACGTCGGCACCCTCGCGGGCGTAGGCGATGGCGACGGCGCGCCCGATGCCGGAGTCGCCGCCGGTGATCAGCGCGACCTTGCCCTCCAGGCGGCCGCTGCCGACGTAGCTGGCCTCGCCGCAGTCGGGCACGGGCTCCATCGCGGCCTGCGAGCCGGGCGGTTGCTGCTGCTGTCGGATCTGGGTCATCGCCGTCCTCTCGATCGGGTGGTCCGCCCGCGGCGGTACCCGGCCCCGGCTCCGGCATGCTCAGCCGGGCCGGCTGTCGAGCCAGGCCTTCGCCTTGCGCTTGCCGACCCGGGCGAGCCACGCCTCCTGCACCTGCTCGACGAGCTCGTCGCGGGTCAGCTCGCCGATGCGCGAGCCACGCAGGAGCACCGCGCGGTAGCCGTTCCAGTGCGGCGTGGTGAACCACGGCGTGCCCTCGTCGTTGACCAGCGCGTCCTTGGTGTCGAGGTCGGCGACGTAGAACGCGATGACGTCGTCGTACCGCTCCCCCGTCTCCGGGTCGAACGCGTCCTTGCGGGGCTCGCGGTGGAAGACGAAGACCTTCCCGTCGACGGAGTACGACGGCCGTCCGTTCGTCTCGGCTCGCACCACGTCGGGCATCGCCGTCGCCGCGTCGGTGATGTCCTCGATCCGGGCCGGACGGTCGCGGGACGAGTCGGTCACATCCGGAGTATCACGTGCGAACCGGCGGGTCCGGTAGGGGAAGATGCCGCCATGGCACGCAAGACCGGCGACTGGAAGCCCGACGTCCTCGGCCGGCCCTACTACGCGGAGACGATCCCGCTCCCCGACGACGAGGAGGGCGAGGTCGTCGCGACGCTGGTGCGCCGCCGCGGCCGGTCGCGCTCGACCAAGGCCGTGCTGCACGTGCACGGGTTCGCCGACTACTTCTTCCAGACCTCGCAGGCGGACTACTGGCTGACGCGCGGCTACGACTTCTACGCGGTCGACCTGCGCAAGTACGGCCGGTCGCTGCGCCCCCACCAGACGCCGAACTTCGTCACCGACCTCACCCACTACTACGAGGACCTCGACGAGGCGTTCCGCCGGATCACCCAGCGCGACGGGCACGACCACGTCGTCGTCTCCGGCCACTCCACCGGCGGACTGGTCATGCCGCTGTGGGTGCACGACCGCGACGTGCCGGTCGCCGGCATGGTGCTCAACGCGCCATGGCTGGACCTGCAGGGCAGCCTGCTGCTGCGTACCGCCGGCACCAAGGCGATCGACCAGATCGGCGCCCGGCGGCCCTACATGGTCATCCCGCGCGAGGTCTCCGGCTTCTACGCCCGCAGCCTGCACCGCGACCACGACGGCGAGTGGGACTTCGACCTGTCCTGGAAGCCGTTGGAGAGCTGGCCGGTGTACGCCGGCTGGCTGCGTGCCGTACGGCGTGGGCACGCCCGCGTGCACCGCGGCCTGGACCTCGACGTACCGACGCTGGTGCTCACGTCGTCGGTGTCGGGACGCCCGCGGGACTGGGACGAGTCGTGCGCGAGCAGCGACATCGTGCTCGACGTGCGCCAGATCCGGAAGTGGGCGCACAAGCTCGCCAAGCACGTCACGATCGTCAGCCTCGAGGGGGCTCTGCACGACGTCACGCTGTCGCGCAAGGAGGTCCGGGAGAAGGCGTTCGACGAGATCACGCGCTGGCACGACGCCTACGTCGTCGCCTGACGCCCCGAGGCTCGCGGAAATCCGGGCGAGAACTGTCGGGGCTGTGCTCTACGGTCCGGCCATGAGCCTCTCCGTGGACCAATGCACCGCCGCCATCACCCGCTACTCCTCCGCGCTCGCCGACGCCGCGCGCGGCAACCTGGACGCGCGGGTCGAGCACTGCCCGGACTGGAGCGTCGCCGACCTCGTCCACCATGTGACCGAGGTGCACTGGCTCTGGCGCACGGTCGCCGCAGAGCTGCCCGATGCCCCGCCGGACGACTCCCGCAAGCCGCCCCGGGCTCCCGACGACAAGCTGATCGAGGTGTTCGAGGAGGGCGCCCGTCAGATCGTCGAGGTGCTCGCGAAGGCGGACCAGTCCGCGCGCTGCTGGACCTGGTACCCGAGCCAGCAGGACGTCGCCTTCATCACCCGCCATCAGGTGCAGGAGGCGATGGTGCACGCCTGGGACGCCGCCAACGCGGCCGGCAAGCCGCTGGAGATGGACCCGGTGCTCGCGGCGGACTGCGTCGACGAGTTCCTGACCACGTCGCTGGCCGAGGAGGAGGACGCCCGCAACTACGACTTCCCGACTTTCGACGCGACGATCTCGCTGCGCGCGACCGACACCGGCGACGGGTGGACGCTGACCGACGGTCCGATCCCGGGTTCGCTGGTGATGTCCCGCGGTGCAACCGAGGGCGTACCGACGCTCACGGCGCCCGCGGGCGACCTGCTGCTGTGGGTCTACCGGCGGCTCGACCGGGTGCCGGGCGATGTGCCCGACGACGTGGTGGACCGGTTCCGGCGGATGAGCGGCACCGACTGAGGCCGGGCTCTGCGAGGGTGACCCGATCGTGTCTGCCGCGCGGATCCGGACCGACCTAGGTTCGAGGCGTCCGCCCGAAGGGGGCGGGTCGACCCAAGGAGGTGTGCCGTGTTCGTGCAGGTGATCCAGGGGAAGGTGTCCGACGCCGCTGCGGTGCGGGCCCGGATGGACACGTGGATGAAGGAGCTGGCGGCCGGCGCCGACGGCTGGCTGGGCAGCACCGCTGGCGTGACGGACGACGGGGACTTCGTCGCCCTCGCCCGGTTCGAGTCGGAGGAGGCGGCCCGTCGCAACAGCGACCGGCCGGAGCAGACCGCCTGGTGGGAGGAGACCGCCAAGCTGTTCGAGGGCGAGCCGACGTTCCTCGAGAGCACCGACGTCGACGTCGACACCCCGGGCGACCCGGACCGGGCCGGGTTCGTGCAGGTGATGCAGGGGCGCACCAGCCAGCCCGACCGGGCCAGGGAGCTGATGGCGTCCGACCCGACGGACTGGGCGGGCTTCCGGCCCGAGATCCTCGGCACGGTGACCGCCAACCACGACGACGGCCGCTGGACGATGGTGATCTACTTCACGTCCGAGGCCGAGGCGCGGGAGGGCGAGAAGAAGGAGCCGCCCGAGGAGGTCGCGAAGCTGATGAAGGAGCTCGACGCGCTGAGCGTCGGCGAGCCGACGTTCCTCGACCTGCGCGACCCCTGGCTGCACTCACCGGGCTGAGCCACGCGCTCCTGTCCGGCGGTTTCAGCCTCAGTTGAACAGGAACATCGCGATCGCGACGGCACCGACGACCACGATGACGATGCGGAGCGCGAGCGGCGGCAGCCGTCGGCCGACGCTCGCGCCGAGGAACCCGCCGATCGTGGACCCGATCGCGATCAGGCCCGCGATCAGCCAGTCGACGTCGGTGACGGCGATGAACACCAGCGCCGCGACGCCGTTGTTGAGGCTGGCCAGGACGTTCTTGGCCGCGTTGTTGCGCTGCATCGACTGGCTCAGGCCGACGCCGAGCACGGCGACCAGCAGCACGCCCTGCGCGGCGCCGAAGTAGCCGCCGTACACGCCGCACAGCAGCACCAGGACCCAGACCCACAGCGCACCGTGCTCCGGGCGCTCGCGGCCGTTCGCGACGGCACGCGCCTCGACCGCCCGGCTGATCCGCGGCTGGAGGATCACCAGCACGCAGCCGAGCGCGATCAGCACGGGTACGACGCCGGCGAAGACCTCCTCGGGCAGGAGCAGCAGCGCGGCCGCGCCGCCGAAGCTGCCGAGGATCGAGGCGCTGCCCAGACGGATCAGCCGCTGCTTCTGACCGGCGAGCTCGCGGCGGTAGCCGAACGCTCCCGCTGCGGCACCCGGCACCAGGCCGACGTTGTTGGACACGTTGGCCAGGACCGGCGGCATCCCCAGCGCGAGAAGGGTCGGGAACGTGATCAACGTTCCCGACCCCACCACGGCGTTGATGGTGCCGGCCGCGGTGCCGGCGAGCAGCACCGCGACGATCTCGAGGAATGTCACTGGGCGGGCGGCTCCCCCGGGTCACCGCTCGGCTCGGCCGGGGCTGCGGTGCCCTGCCCCGGGTCCTGTCCGTTCGCGGGTGAGCCCGTCACCTGGGTGGAGGCCTCGGCCGCGGCGATGGCTGCGGCGACCTCGTCGTGCGCCTGGTCGAGCGCCTGCTGGTTCTCGCGCTCGATCTTGCCCACGTCGGGCGTCGAGGAGCCCATGTCGACCCGCTTGCGCGGCCCGTCGACCTCGTCGGGGATGCCCCGGAGGCTGTTCATCGTGGAGCCGAGGCCCTCGAGCGCCTTGCCGATCTCGCTCGGGACGATCCACACCTTGTTGGCGTCGCCCTTCGCGATCTCCGGCATCATCTGGAGGTACTGGTAGGCCAGCAGCGACTGGTCCGGGCGGCCGTCGTGGATCGCCTGGAACACCGTCTGGATGGCCTGGCCCTCACCCTGCGCCCGCAGGATCGCGGACTCCCGCTCGGCCTGCGCGCGGAGGATCTGCGACTCGCGCTCCCCCTCGGCGTTGAGGATCGCGGACTGCTTGTTGCCCTCCGCGGTGAGGATCGCGGACTGCCGCTGGCCCTCCGCGGTGAGGATCAGCGCGCGCTTGTCGCGGTCGGCGCGCATCTGCTTCTCCATCGCGTCCTTGATGGACGGCGGCGGGTCGATGCCCTTGATCTCCACGCGGTTGACGCGGATGCCCCACTTGCCGGTGGCCTCGTCGAGCACGCCGCGCAGCCCGCTGTTGATCTCCTCGCGGCTGGTCAGGGTCTGCTCGAGGTCCATGCCGCCGACGATGTTGCGCAGCGTGGTCATCGTGAGCTGCTCGACCGCCTGGATGTAGTTGGCGATCTCGTACGTCGCAGCGATCGGGTCGGTCACCTGGAAGTAGATGACGGTGTCGATCGACACCACCAGGTTGTCCTCGGTGATGACGGGCTGCGGCGGGAACGACACGACCTGCTCGCGCAGGTCGATCATGTAGCGCACCTTGTCCACGAACGGCAGCACCACGTTGAGGCCGGCAGGCAGCGTGGTCTTGTACTTGCCGAACCGCTCCACGATTCCCGCGCGCGCCTGCGGAACGATCCGGATGGTCTTGCTCAGGCCTGCGATGACGAACACCGCGAGCAGCGCGAAGAGCACCAGACCGATCGGAAAGCCTTCCACGGCTGTCCCCTCTCAGTTGTTCCCGTCGGACTCGATCTCGGGCACGGGATGCACGTAGGCAGTCGCGCCCTTGATCTGGAAGACGTCCACCCTGGCGCCTTCGTGGATGGTCACGGTCTCGTCGTACGGACGAGCCGTCCACAGCTCGCCGTTGATCCGGATCTGCCCGCCGTCGGCGGTGATCTCGGAGACGGCGACGCCCTGGCGACCGACCAGGGCGTCGTGACCGAGCGTGAGCTCGGGTCCGGCGTGGAGTCTCTTGACGATGCTCGGCCGCACGAACAGCAGCATGGCGGTGGCCGCGCCGATCGCGGCGAGAATCTGGGCGGCGACCGGCAGGCCGATCACCGCCAGGATGGCGCCGACGCCTGCGCCGACGGCGAGCATGAGCAGCACAAGGTCGAGGCTGAGCAGCTCGGCGAGACCCAGGAGAATCGCGAGAGCTGTCCAGGTCTCCCACGCGTGATCCCTGAACCACTCCATGTCCGCAGCCTATCCGGGCGTACCCGGCACCCGGTGCCGCAGCCGACGGCGCGCCGACCAGCGATCGTCGTTGTGCTCCAACAGGATCGGCATGCCGAACGTCTCGGAGACGTTCTCCTCGGTCATGACGTACTCCAGCGGCCCCGACGCGACGACGCGACCGCCGCGCAGCATCAGCGCGTGCGTGAACCCCGGAGGGATCTCCTCGACGTGGTGCGACACGAGAACCGTGGCCGGCGACATCTCGTCCATCGCCAGCACCGAGAGCGTGGAGACGAGGTCCTCGCGCCCGCCGAGGTCGAGCCCCGCCGCCGGCTCGTCGAGCAGCAGCAGCTCCGGGTCCGTCATCAGCGACCGGGCGATCTGCACCCGCTTCCGCTCGCCCTCGCTCAGCGTCCCGAACGTCCGGTCCTTCAGGTGCGCGACGCCCATCTCGGTGAGCAGGTCGTCGGCACGCGCGTGGTCGAGCTCGTCGTAGTGCTCGCGCCACCGCCCGATCACGGCGTACGACGCCGACACCACCACGTCGTGCACCCGCTCGTCGCGCGGGATCCGCTCCGCCAGCGCCGCACTGGTCAGCCCGATCCGCGGCCGCAACTCGAACACGTCGACCGTCCCGAGCACCTCCCCGAGGATCCCCACCACCCCCTCCGTCGGGTGGATCTGCGCCGACACCACCTGCAACAAGGTGGTCTTACCGGCGCCGTTAGGCCCCAGAATGACCCAGCGCTCGTCCTCCTCGACCGTCCAGTCGATGCCCTCGATCAGCGTGGCCTGACCGCGCCGAACCGTGACGTCGGCGAGCTCGAGAACGGGCTCCATGTCTCCCTCGGGTGCTTGGGCGGATCGCGGGCACCAACCTACGACACCGCCTCGGTGGTGGGCGGTGCCGACTGTCGGTTTACCACCGGCTGCTGGGATCCCGTCGCAACCGGGCCGAAACTTCACGTGGGAGGTGCCAGGAACGCGTGGGGTGTTCTGTGGATATCAGGCTCCGAGCGGGTACTGCATCGCGTCGCAGAGCTCGGCGATGAGTCGAGCCGGACGTTCCAGGTCCGCCCAGGTCGCCCTGACGCAGCGCCAGCCGGTGAGCCGGCAGATGAGGCGCTCGCGGTCGCGCTCCCGGATCACGACGTCGCTCGCGCGCTCGCCCGGCTTCAGCAGCGACTCGTACTTCACCCGCCCGTCGAACTCGAGGAACACGCCGAGCTCGGGCCATGCGAAGTCGACGCGTGCCACCACACGTCCGGTTTCGTCGCGCACCTCGTACTGCGGAATCGGCTTCGGAAGGCCGGCCTGGAAGCAGACCCAGGCGATCCTCGACTCCCCCACGCTCTCGGGTCGCGGATCGGCGAGGCGCAGGACGATCTCGGCGCCCCTACTGTGCTGCCAGTTCTCCATGCCGACGTACTCGTCCTCGAGCTCCCGACGCGTCGTGTAGCCGTGATGGAGCAGATGGTTGGCGAGACAGAGGCCGGCCTCGGCCGAGACGCAGGTCAGGCTCTCGAGCACCGCCCGGGCGGGTGCGCTCACCAGCCGGCTCTCCAAGATCACGACAGACGCGGCGTCGATATGCGCCTCGTGTTGGACGACGTCGACCGCGCGTCGGCCCGACCGTCCGTCGGTGCGGGTGACGTGGATGCGGCTCAGGTCGATGCCCCACATCGGTGCGCCGTACTCGGCCGCGGCCGACACGTGCGAGAGCACGCACCCGGTGTTCGCAGCCCTCACGACGGCTCGCCCTCGTACGACGAACTGGCCGACCCGGTCGAGCAGCTTCCAGTCCCGCGTCGCGACGTACGCACCGTGCCGGATGCGCGTGAGCTCGCCGGCCTGGACGTGCCGACGGATCAGCCGGTCGTCCCAGCCCAGCGCCAGGAGGTCGCGGCGCAGCAGGATCGGCGTGCAGCGAGGGTCGTCAGGGGACCGGCGAGGTGGCAGCTTCATGCAGCCGAGGATCGGCCCAAAAGCACCAGCGGCGTCGGGCCAATCTGCCGACCTGTGGACGGTCGCGGTTGTCCACAGGACCGCCCACGCGTTCCTGGCGGATCCCACGTGATGCTTCGGCCCGGATGCGCCGGGTTACCACCATCTGCTGGGATCCCGACGGCCCGCTACCCTCCACAGACGTGACTGCCTCGCTACCCGTGTCCGCGCGGTTCGCGCTGTGGTTCACGGCGTTCGCGGGCGGGCGGGCGTCGCTGGACGAGGCGCGGGACCGGATCGTCGAGGACGACGCGGCGCACGACGTGGTGGGGCTGCCGGACCAGGACGGTCCCGTTCCGCTCATCCTCGGGCTCGGGCTGCTCCGGACCGAGGGCGCGAGGGCGGCGGCGCTGGCGCTGCCGGTCGCCGGTGACCCACTCGGACTGGCGGGGCCGGCGGAGTTCAACAGCGAGGTGCTGGAGTACGGCGAGGGCGTGGTGCTCGACGGGTGCGACCTCGGGCTGGTGCCGCACCGGGCCGGCGCCGGGGTCCAGTGGCTCGCCATGCCGGCGGCCGCGCACCGGCAGCTCCCGGATCCCTCTGAGGCCGAAGCCCAGCTGCGCCGCAGCCTGCTCGGCACCACCGAGGCACTCGCCGGCCTCGACGTCGCGCGCTGGCGGCCGGAGGTGGCCGACGAGCTGATGGCGCTGCGCAAGCACGCCGACCTGGTGCTCCCCCAGGCCATGGCGCCACGCGCCGTACGCCTCGCCGGCCTCGCCGCCCGCTGCCGACTGATCGTCGAGATCGCCCTCGAGGACGACGGCGGCGCGGTCACCGCGAGCGAGATCGACGCCCGTCGCGAGGCGCTGCTGCCGCTCGACCACGCTGCGAGACGAGGCCTGGTCGCCGCCTGCGCCTATCCCTTCGAGACATAGGGTGACGCGCGTGGCCGACCACCCCGCGACCCTGCTCATCACGCTGACCGGCAAGGACCGTCCGGGGGTCACCTCCACCCTGTTCTCCACGCTCGCGTCGTACGGCGGAGCCGTGCTCGACATCGAGCAGATCGTGCTGCGGCGGAGGCTCGTGCTCGGCGTGCTGATCACGGCGCCGCGCGACCCCCGGCCGCTGCAGAAGGCGGTCGAGCGCGTCGCCGAGGAGCTCGACATGCACGTCGAGGTCGAGTCCGGCATCGGCGACAACCGCAGCCGCGGCGGCGGGCGCAGCCACGTCACGGTGCTCGGCGCGCCGCTCAAGGCCAAGGCGGTCGCGGCCATCGCCGGCCGGATCGCCGACACCGGCGCCAACATCGACCGGATCGAGCGGATGGCGCGCTACCCGGTCACCGCGATCGAGCTGCACGTGTCCGGCACCGACCCCGACCGGCTCCGGATGCTGCTCGCCGAGGAAGCCGCGAGGCAGAGCGTCGACGTGGCGGTCCAGCCCGCGACGCTGCTCCGCCACGGCATGCGCCTGGTCGTCATGGACGTCGACTCCACCCTGGTCCAGGGCGAGGTCATCGAGATGCTCGCCGAGCGCGCCGGCTGCCTCGACGACGTCGCCCGCGTCACCGAGGCCGCGATGCGCGGCGAGCTCGACTTCGAGCAGTCCCTCCGCGAGCGGGTCGCGCTGCTCGCCGGCCTGGACGCCAAGGCGCTCGACGAGGTCTACGAAGGCATCGTGCTCTCCCCCGGCGCCCGCACGATGGTGCGCACGCTCAAGCGGCTCGGCTACCGGTTCGCGATCGTCTCCGGCGGCTTCACCCAGATCACCGACCGGATCGCCGCCGACCTCGGCATCGACTTCGCCGCCGCCAACGAGCTCGAGGTCGTCGACGGCAAGCTCACCGGCAAGATCGTCGGGCCGGTGCTCGACCGAGCCGGCAAGGCCGACGCACTGCGCCGTTTCGCCGCGCAGGCCCGGGTGTCCACCGCCGCCACGGTCGCGATCGGCGACGGAGCCAACGACCTCGACATGCTGGCCGCCGCCGGGCTCGGCATCGCGTTCAACGCCAAGCCGGTCGTGCAGCAGGCCGCGGACACGTCGGTCAACGTCCCGTACCTCGACGCGATCATGTACCTCCTCGGCATCACCCGCGAGGAGATCGAGGCCGCCGACGCCGAGGCCGGTTTCACCACGCCCGCTCCCCCGGTCTGAACCGGGCCTGAAAGGTCAGTGCGCGTGGAACGCCACCACGCGGCCGGACTCCGGGCCGATCTCCGACCAGGCGACGTGCACGTCGAACACCACCAGCGCGCTCGTCGGGAACCCCCGCAGCATCCCGCTGATCGCGTCCTGGTCGCCCTCGCCGTCGTCCAGGTAGTGGCCGAGGTACGCCGCCGTCGGGTTGTGCCCGATGAACATCACCGTCGACGCGTCCGGGTCGACCTGCTGGATCGTCTCGACGGCGCCGTCGACACCCGCGTGGTACAGACCGTCGTCGACCACCACCTCCGCCTCGGCACCGGAAGCACGCGCGACGTCCGCCCAGGTCTCGCGGGTGCGCGCGGCCGAGGACACCAGCGCGTGCGTGGGCAGCACACCGATTTCAGCGAGGAACCGTCCGGCCCGTGCGGCCTGGGCGTGGCCACGATCGGTGAGGACGCGGGCGTGGTCGGTCGACGCGAATGGCTCAGCCTTCGCGTGCCTCATCACGATGAGTCGCCGTCCACCACTCACGGGCCCCACCCTGCCACCCCGTAGGCTCCGGTGCATGTTGAACGGGGCACAACCGGGACAGCCGTCCCACCAGTCCGGCCCCGGCCGCGGCCCGCTCCTCGCCATCGGTGGCGCCGAGGACAAGCTGGGCAAGCGGTCGGTGCTTTCGGAGTTCGTCCGGCTCGCCGGAGGACCCGACGCGCGCATCGCGGTCGTCCCCACGGCGTCGTCGCTCGGACCCGAGATCGTCGACGTGTACGACGCGCTCTTCCGCAAGATCGGCGCCGCCGACGTGTGGGGTGTGCGGCCCGAGTCGCGCGAGGAGGCCGAAGACCCGGAGCTGGTACGCCGCCTCGAGGAGGCGACCGGAATCTTCATGACCGGCGGCAACCAGCTGAAGCTGTCCGCGATCGTCAACGGCACGTCGTTCGGCGACGCGATCAAGGCCGCCCACGAGCGCGGCATCGTGGTCGGCGGCACGAGCGCCGGTGCGAGCATCCAGTCCTCGCACATGGTCGCGTTCGGCTCCGGCGGGTCCACGCCCAAGCAGCGGATGACCCAGCTCGCCGGCGGCCTCGGCCTGATCCGCGACGTCGTCGTCGACCAGCACTTCAGCCAGCGCAACCGCTACGGCCGCCTGCTCATGCTGGTCGCGCAGAGCCCGCACCTGCTCGGCATCGGCATCGACGAGGACACCGGCGCGCTCGTCACGACCGGCGACGACGGCCACGAGAGGCTCCGGGTCCTCGGCCGCGGGGTCGTCACGATCTTCGACGGCCGCAACGTTGTCTCCAACGCCCACGAGGCCCGTCGCACCGCGCCGCTGCTCGCCTCCGGGGTCGTCCTGCACGTCCTCCCGGCCGGCTCGGTCTTCGACCTGACCGACCGCAGCCTGGTCCGCCAGGACCCCGTCGTCGACCCGAGCGAGGCCGAGGAGCTGGCGGTTGCGGGACGCGACCTGAAGCGATTGGCTCGGGACATCGCCGCCGGCGACGTATCCCCCACGGCGTACCGACGCCGTCGCGCCCGCCAGCAGCACGAAGGAGAAGTCACGCGTGACTGAGCAGCCCCGCACGGCCGGCCGGCCATCCCCCGACCTGAAGATCCTGGAGACCCGGGTCTACCGCGGCGCCAACGTCTGGTCCTACGACAAGGCCATCCACCTGGTCGTCGACCTCGGCTCGCTCGAGGACTTCCCGACCAACGCCCTGCCCGGCTTCACCGACGAGCTGCTCTCGATGCTGCCCGGCCTGCGCGAGCACTCCTGCTCGCGCGGCCGCCGCGGCGGCTTCGTCGAGCGCCTCAACGAGGGCACCTGGCTCGGCCACGTCGCCGAGCACTGCGCGCTCGCGCTGCAGCAGGTCGTCGGCCATGACGTCCGGCGCGGCAAGACGCGACAGGTCAAGGGACAGCGCGGGGTCTACAACATCGTCTACGGGTACGTCGACGAGCAGGTCGGGCTCGCCGCCGCCCGCCTCGCCGTACGCCTGGTCAACCACCTCGTCGAGGCCGACCCGGAGTTCGACTGGGAGAAGGAGCTCGAGACCTTCATCCTGCGTGCCGAGCGCACCGCGTTCGGCCCGTCCACGCAGGCGATCCTCGACGAGGCGATGTCCCGCGACATCCCGTGGATCCGGCTCAACCAGTACTCCCTGGTGCAGCTCGGCCAGGGCGTCCACCAGAAGCGCATCCGCGCGACCATGACGTCGGCGACCAGCGCGATCGCCGTCGACATCGCCTCCGACAAGGACCTCACCACCCGGCTGCTCGGCGCGGCCGGCCTGCCCGTGCCCAAGCAGGAGTCGGTGCGCTCGGTCGAGCAGGCGGTGAACGTCGCGGACCGGATCGGCTACCCCGTGGTGGTCAAGCCGCTCGACGGCAACCACGGCCGCGGCGTGTGCCTCGACCTGCAGGACGCCGAGGAGGTGCGGGCCGCGTTCCCGGTCGCCCAGGAGCAGTCCCGGCGCGGCTGGGTGATCGTCGAGTCCTACATCTCCGGGCGCGACTACCGCTGCCTCATCATCGACGGCAAGCTCGCCGCCGTCGCCGAGCGCGTCCCCGCGCACGTCATCGGTGACGGGCAGACGTCCATCGAGCAGCTCATCGAGGACACCAACGCCGACCCCCGCCGGGGCGTCGGGCACGAGAAGGTGCTGACCCGGATCAAGGTCGACGACGCCGCGATCTCCCTGCTCAAGGAGCAGGGCTACGAGCTCGCCGACGTCCCGCCCGCCGGCGAGATGGTCAAGCTGACTCTGACCGGCAACATGTCCACCGGCGGCATCTCCATCGACCGCACGTTCGAGGCGCACCCCGAGAACGTCGAGATCGCCGAGGAGGCCGCCCGCATGGTCGGCCTCGACATCGCCGGCATCGACTTCATCTGCCCCGACATCACCGAGCCGGTCCGCGAGACCGGCGGCGCGATCTGCGAGGTGAACGCCGCGCCCGGCTTCCGCATGCACACCCACCCGACCATCGGCGAGCCGCAGTTCATCTCCAAACCGGTCGTCGACATGCTCTTCCCGCCGGGCGCGCCCAGCCGGATCCCGATCGTCGCCGTCACCGGCACCAACGGCAAGACGACCACCGCCCGGATGATCAGCCACATCTTCAAGGGCCTCGGCCGCAAGGTCGGGATGACCTCGACCGACGGCGTGGTCATCGACGAGCGGCTGGTCATCCGCGCCGACGCGTCGGGCCCCAAGTCCGCCCGGATGGTGCTGCAGAACCCGCGCGTCGACTTCGCGGTCTTCGAGGTCGCCCGTGGCGGCATCCTGCGCGAGGGCCTCGGCTACGAGCGCAACGACGTCGCGGTCGTGCTCAACGTCCAGCCCGACCACCTCGGGCTGCGCGGCATCGACACCGTCGAGCAGCTCGCCGACGTCAAGGCCGTCCTCGTCGAGGCGGTGCCGCGCGACGGCCACGCCGTACTCAACGCCGACGACCCACTCGTCCGCGAGATGCGCCGCCGCTGTTCTGGGCAGGTGGTCTGGTTCTCGATGGCCGAGCCCGGCAGCGAGGCGCGCGAGATGATCGACGCGCACTGCCGCCGCGGCGGCAAGGCGCTCGTGCTCGAGCCGAGCGATCGCGGCGAGATGATCGTCGTGCGTCACGGCCGTCGCGAGATGCAGCTCGCCTGGACCCACCTGCTCCCGGCAACGTTCAACGGCCGCGCCCGGATGAACGTCCAGAACGCCCTCGCCGCGGCCGCCGCGGCGTTCGCCGCCGGCGCGCCGCTGCACGACATCCGGCAGGGCCTGCGGACGTTCTCCACGAACTACTACCTCTCTCCCGGGCGCCTCAACGAGGTCGAGGTCAGCGGCCGCCACGTCATCGTCGACTACTGTCACAACGCGCCCGGCATGCGGATGCTCGGCGACTTCGTGGACCGCGTCGGCGAGAGCCTGGCGTCGACCAGCGAGCTCGGCAAGGTGTCCCGGATCGGCGTCATCGCCACCGCCGGCGACCGCCGCGACGACGACATGCGCGAGCTCGGCGCGATCGCCGCCCAGCACTTCGACGTGCTGGTGATCCGCGAGGACGTCGCGCTGCGCGGCCGTGAGCGCGGCGACACCGCCGCGCTGGTCGCCGAGGGCGTCCGATCGGCCATGGCCGACGGCGCCCGGTGCCGCCAGCTCGAGATCATCCACGACGAGATCGACGCCGTCCGGCACGCGATGTCGCGGTCCAACGCCGGCGACCTGGTCGTGGTGTGCGTCGACAAGCACCCGCTGGTGATGGCCGAGCTGGAGAACTGGTCCAAGAAGGCGCAGGCCGGCTCCGGCACGCCCGACGACCCGGTCGGCGACCCGGACTTCACGCCGGCGACGCCGGCCAACCAGCCCTGACCCCCAAGTCTCGAGCAGATCCGGTTTAGCGGACTCTCACGACCTTCGACCAGGGCGACGTTGCGAGATCACCGCGAGCGCGGACCTTGCACGCCACCCCCTTGCGTACCTTCAGCTTCGCTTTGACCTTGGTGGTCTTGACCTTGTTCGTGCCGCATTTGGCGATGTACACGTCAGCCCGAGCGACCGGCAAGTAGGTCACCTTTACCTTCTTGGTCACCGTACGGGCGTGCGACTTGGTGATCGGCTTGACCTGGACGTTGACCGGCGCGGCCAGCGTCTCCTGCACCGGTTCCGCGGCTGGCTCGGTGGGTTCGGTGGGCTCGGGTCCGTCTGCGGGCTGCTCCGGTGTCGGCTCCGCGGTCTGGCAGGGGTCGGGTGCCAGCGTGCCTTGCCAGGTGACAGGGATCAACGTGGGAATGCCGGATGCCAAAGTCTCGTAGGTCGGCGACCGCGGCTCCGGGTGCCACCAGGCGTAGTGGCCGGCGATGCGCACGCACGGCACTAGTTCCTCGTAGGCCAGGCACACGAAATCTGACTCCTGGGTCTCCTCGCCCAACCGCACCGGGTGCTTGTCCGCATGCTCAGCGAAGCATCCAGCCACCTCCACAGGCAGCGGCTCGATCAGCTCGGCGGACGTGGCTGCGCCTGGGCCCAGGATCAGGCTCGCCGTCAGTGCAACGAAGACCGTGATGGCTCTGATGAGCATGTTGGTGTCCTTCTCGGCTTGCCGATGATGCTGGACACCGTGCAGGTATCCCCCGTGTCTTGCGTCGACGCCGGTACCGGGCGCGACTCCCGAGCGCGTCGGAAACTTCATTGTCGGGCTTGAGCCCCGGGTCGCGTGGGAGAATGGACGAACATTCAGCGCGATGCGCGCCACAGTTCTCGCTTCATCGAGGTGGTACCTAGCGCCTCCCCGGCGCTACGGCGGTCGTCGACGAGGCACATGGCCCATACGGCTAGCCGCGCGCGGCCAGGACCTTGGCTCGCAGCGTCTCCGGGGTGTCGACGGTGAACCCCTTCTCGGCGAGCCAGTCGTAGACGCCCTGCCTGTCCTCGTGGCACATCAGCGCGACCACGTCGCCCGGCTCGGCCAGCTGGACCAGGGCCGACAGGCCCTCGACCTCGGTGGGGTACGACGGCATCTCGTCGACGCCGACGCGGGCGGCGCCCTGGCGGAACAGCTTGTCGAGCTCCTCGGGGTCGCGGCCGCGCAGGTACTTCGCCTTGTGCGCGATCACCGCCACGTCCGCGTCCCGCGCGCCCATCTCGCCGAGACTCTCGACGATCTCGTCCTGCCGGTCCCCGACGGCGCCGAGCCCGAGCAGCAGGCGTGCGCCCGGACGCCGTACGCCGTTCATGATCTCCAGCAGCGCCTCGAGGCCTGCCTCGTTGTGCGCGAGGTCGATGACGACGCTGACGTCGTCGCGGGTGAAGAAGTTCATCCGGCCGGGGTTGTGCTCGGGGTCGGGGCGGAACGAGGTGAGCCCGTCGACCACCGCCTGCCGGGGCAGCCCGATGCCTAGCGCGGCCGACGCCGCGCCCAGGACGTTCTCGACGTTGAACCGCGACAGCCCGGCGAGCGTCATCGGTACGTCGACGACCTCGACGAGCGGGTCGGGGTCGGTGCCGCCCTCGAGCACGCTCACCCAGCCGTCGATCACGGTGGTGGCGCGGCCGCCGTCGGCGAGCACCTCGCGCAGTGCCGGCGAATCGGGGTCGCGAGAGAACACCCAGGGACGGGCGCGGATCACATTCCGCGTGGCGAGCACGCGCGGGTCGTCGGCGTTGAGCACCACCCAGCCGTCGGCCCGGGTAATCCGACAGACCACGCTCTTGACCTCGGCGAGCTGGTCGACGGTGTCGATGCCGTGCAGGCCGAGGTGGTCGGCGGAGACGTTGGTGAAGACCGAGACGTGGTTGTACGCCACGCCGATGCCCTTGAGCAGGATCCCGCCGCGCGCGGTCTCGGTGACCGCCAGCTGCACCTCGGGGTGCGCGAGCACACGTCCGGCGCCGCTCGGACCCGAGTAGTCGCCGGCCTCGACGAGCTCGCCGTCGATGTAGATGCCGTCGGTGCTCGACCAGCCGACGTGCAGCCCCTGCGTGCGCGCGATGTGCGCGACCATCCGCGACGTCGTCGTCTTGCCGTTGGTGCCGGTCACCGCGACGATCGGGATCCTCGGCTTGATGGTCGTCGGGCCCGGGCCCTTCTCGCTGGCGCGCACCCGCGCCGCCGCCGTACTCACCAGCTCGTCGAGGTCGCCGTCCCCCAGGTGGTCGAGGACGTCGGTCACGGCGCGACCGAGCTCCTGCGCCCGGGTGCGGTTGCGCCACGGGTAGGCGACGACGAGCCGGTGCACGTCGTTGGTAGGGCGCACGCGTACGGCGAGCCGGGTGGTGCCGGCCTCGGCGGCCACGTGCCGCACCAGCCGGGCCACCGCGCGGGCGGCGAACCGCTGCCGGAAGCCGGTGCCCGGCTGACCCGGGCGCGCCCGCGGCAGCCCGATCCGGGCGGCGAAACGCAGCGCACGGTCGGTCGGGGCCTCGATGAGCCGGGTCAGGTCGAGGGTCAGCTTGATGGCCGCGCGGGGGAAGTAGAGGTTGGGACCTTCGAGGACCCGCAGCTCGACGAGGGAGGACGTCACGCGGTGACGCTACCGGGCGGTCATGCACCCATCGCGTGGTAGCCACCGTCGACGTGCACGATCTCCCCTGTGGTAGCGGGGAACCAGTCCGACAGCATTGCCACGACGGCGCGCGCGGTCGGCTCGGTGTCCTTCTCGTCCCAGCCGAGCGGCGACCGGTCGCTCCACATCGACTCGAGCTCCTCGAAGCCCGGGATCGCCTTGGCGGCCAGGGTCTTCAGCGGTCCCGCCGACACGAGGTTGACCCGGATGCCCTTCGGTCCGAGGTCGCGGGCGAGGTAGCGCGAGCACGACTCCAGCGCTGCCTTCGAGAAGCCCATCCAGTCGTACGCCGGCCACGCCACGCTCGCGTCGAACGTCATGCCGACGATCGAGCCGCCCTCGCCCATCAGCGGCAGGCAGGCGGTCGACAGGGACTTCAGGGAGTACGCCGACACCTGGACGGCCTGGGCGACGTCCTCCCACGGACCGTCGAGGAACTTGCCGCCGAGCAGCGTCTCGGGGTTGCCGTACGCCACGGAGTGCACGACGCCGTCCAGCCCGTCGACGTGCTCACGAATCTGGTCGGCCAGCCGGTCGAGGTGCTCCTGGTCCGTCACGTCGAGCTCGATCACCGGCGCCGGCTCGGGCAGCCGGTTGACGATGCGCTTGGTGATGCTCAGCGCGCGGCCGAAGTTCGACACCAGCACGGTGGCGCCCTCCTGCTGCGCCACCCGCGCCACGGCGAAGCCGATGGAGCTGTCCATCGTGACGCCGGCGACCAGGATCCGCTTGCCGTCCAGAATGCCCATGCTGCTCCTCGTGCCTCGTCTGGTTGTTCGGTGGTCTCGACGGGCTCGACCACCCCGTTGCTCGCGGGCTCGATCACCCGGGTCGTGTCAGTGGCCCATGCCGAGGCCGCCGTCGACGGGGATGACCGCACCGGTGATGTACCCGGCCTCCTCGGAGGAAACCCAGCGCACCACCTTGGCGACCTCGTCGACGCTCGCGTAGCGGCCGAGCGGGATCTGCGCCTTGTACTCCGCCTGCTTCTCCTCGGGCAGCACCGCGGTCATCTCGGTCTCGACGAACCCGGGCGCGACCACGTTGGTCGTGATCGAGCGGCTGCCGAGCTCGCGGGCCATGGAGCGGGCCATCCCGACCAGGCCGGCCTTGCTCGCCGCGTAGTTGACCTGGCCGGCCGAGCCGAGCAGTCCCACCACGGAGGAGATCAGCACGATCCGGCCGCGGCGGAGCCGGAGCATGCCCTTGGCGGCGCGCTTCGCGACCCGGAAGGTGCCGGTGAGGTTGGTCTCGATGACCGAGGACCAGTCGTCCTCGCTCATCCGGAGCAGCAACGTGTCGCGGGTGATGCCGGCGTTGGCGACGAGCACCTCGACCGGGCCGTGCTTCTCCTCGATCTCCTTGAACGCCGCCTCCACCGACTCGGGGTCGGTGACGTCGCAGCGCACGTCGAGTGCGCCGTCGGGCGCGCCGCCGTTGCGGGTCGTGACCGCGACCTGGTCCCCCGCTTCGAGGAAGGCTTCGGCGATGGCGCGGCCGATGCCGCGGTTGCCTCCGGTGACGAGTACCGATCTGCTCACGGCCGCGACGCTATCGGCTACCGAGGGGTAGGCAGAATCCATGCGGGCCGCGTCGCGGCACCGGAGTCAGTGCCGAGCCGGTACGGCGGTCAGTCGTCCTCGAGGCGGAAGCCGAGCTTCAGCCCGACCTGGAAGTGCTCGACCTGCTCGTCCTTCACCTGCCCGCGGATCTGGGTGACCTCGAACCAGTCGAGGTGGCGCAGCGTCCGCGACGCGCGCTCGATGCCGTTGCGGATGGCCTGGTCGATGCCGTCGGGAGAGGTGCCGACGATCTCGGTGACGCGGTACGTACGGTTCGTCATGCGCCGCAGCCTAGACCCGGCTCGCCCGGTCCGTGTCGGTCGCAAGGGCGGAGCGCGAGTTGCCGTCGGCCGCCCTGGGTTCGCCCGCGCGTGCGGCGTACCGTGGAGGGATGCCCCGCAAGGACCCCGAGCCGGTCCGCATCACCAGCGCCACGCGCAGCCACAGCGAGGACATCGCGGGGCGGCAGCGCCGTTACGTCATCTCCATGTCCATCCGGACGGTCTGCTTCCTGCTGGCCGTGGTGAGCCTCGGGCACTGGTTCATGTGGGTGTTCCTGATCGCGTCGTTCGTGCTCCCCTACATCGCGGTGGTGATGGCGAACGCCGGCTCGGCCGCCGATCCGGGCGGTCCCGACGAGCTCGGGCCGGACCTCTCGCGGCGCGCGATCGAGGGACCGGACCACCCCTGACCGCAAACGGTCGCACCGACACGCCCGGAGTCCCCGTTACAGGGACGTTTGCACCGGTCCAGACCGATGCAAACGTGTTCGGGGTGACGCTTGCCGGCTGTTGGAATCGACTGGTTGCCCGTGCAACAATCCATCGGCGCGAGCTCAGCCTCCCCCGTCTGAGTTCGCGTTCTGGCGGTGCCGGACGGCTTCCCCCGTGGTCGTCCGGCACCGCCGCTGACTTTCTCCCGGGAGGTGCGCGGCCATGGCGGACGATGAGCCGTTGACGTGCTCCGCCAAGGGTTGCCGGGCGCCGGCGGTATGGGAGCTGCGCTGGAACAACCCCAAGCTGCACGAGCCCGAGCGCCGCAAGACCTGGCTCGCCTGCGACGAGCACAAGCAGTCGCTCGGCGACTTCCTCTCCGCGCGCCAGTTCCTGCGCGAGGTCGTCCCGGTCGGCTCGGACGCCTGACCTCGACCCGCCGGCCGAGGGGCCCGGGACACACACCTGTGTGAAGTGGGGCAAAACGCCGATTGTCCGCGGTCTCCCGGCCGATACTGATTGCGCCATGTCCGAGCCCGTTGCGACGCTGCCACCCGCGGCACCCTCAGCTGAGGTGCCGTTGGCGAGCCGTGTCTTCGACACCGGGATCCTCGTGCTCGGCGTCGGCTCGGTGCTCTACGCGCTGGTCACGATGGGCGCCCCGGAGCTGCCGTACAAGGGGCTCGAGCTGCTGATCGTGCCGCTGATCATGATCATCGCGCGGTTCCCGCTGGTGCTCGACCGGGCCGACGGCGGCATCGAGGTCGGCTTCGACTCCTGCGTGCTGATGTTCCTGCTGTGCACGATGAACCCGGAGGAGTCACTGGTCCTCTGGGGCCTCGGCGTCGTCGCGACGCAGCTCACCAGCGACAAGCGCACCGTCATCAAGCTGTTCAACATCGGCGTCGGCGCCCTGGGAGGAGCGGCCGCCGTCGTCGTGGTCAGCAAGATCGACGCGCCCGAGAACAGCCTGCTCGAGATGGTCGCGGTGCTCATCGCGGCCACCGTCTACTTCTCGATCGACTTCTTGGCCTCGGCGATCTCGGTGGCGCTCGAGGAGCGCGCGCCGATCCGCGAGCAGCTCCTGCAGCGCGGCACGGTCATCGCGGTCTCCTGCTTCGTGCCGTTCGACTCGCTCGGCTATCTCGCCGCCGTGGTGGTGCGCAACACGCCTGACTTCACGTTGATCCCGTTCGCCGTACCGCTGGTCACCCTGCTGATCGCCACCCGGTCGGTGACCCACGGCGCCGAGAACGCCCGACGCCTCCAGGTGCTGTTCGACGCCGCCGTACGGGCCCAGACCCTCTCCGACACCAGCAAGGTGGTCGACGCGCTGCTCGAGGACGCCCGGAGGCTGCTGCGGCTCAAGAACTCGGAAGTCGAGGTCCGCACCACGCCGCCGAGCCCGCACGAGATCGGTGCTCAGCTCCAGGACGGACAGCACGACCGCTGGCTGGTCGCGCCCGGCAAGCACCGCGCTCGGTCGACGACCGCCGCCGACCAGCAAGCCCTGGAGGCGCTGGTCGCGGTCTTCTCCGACGCGTTTGCTCGGCTGCGGCTGACCGAGGACATGACCCACCTGGCACGGCACGACCTGCTCACGAACCTGCCCAACCGCAGCGTGCTCCTGGACCGCGCCGAGCACGCGCTGCACCTCTCGCGCCGCCGCGGCACGCGCATCGCGCTGCTCTTCGTCGACCTCGACGGTTTCAAGCCGGTCAACGACCGGTTCGGTCACGCGGCCGGCGACGCCGTGCTCATCGACTTCGCCCAGCGGCTCAACTCGTGCGTGCGCGCCAGCGACACGGTCGCCCGGCTCGGCGGCGACGAGTTCGCGATCCTGCTCGAGGACGTCCGCCCGATCGAGGTCGACGCCGCCTGCGAGCGGATCCTGGCCGCGCTCTCCTCCGGCGCGCATGTCGCCGGCCACCGGCTGTCGCTCAGCGCCAGCATCGGCGTCGCGTTCGGCGAGCCCGGTGACACCTCCGAGAGCCTGCTCCGCAACGCCGACCTGGCGATGTACGAGGCCAAGGCGCGCGGCAAGAACCAGTACGTCACCTACGAGGGCGCCCTCGGCCGCACCCGGCTGCAGCGGCTCGAGCTCGTCGAGTCCCTGCGCGCGTCGGTGGCCGCCAACGAGCTCACGCTCGTCTACCAGCCCGTCGTCCGGGCCTCCACCGGCCGGATCACCGGCGTCGAGGCGTTGGCCCGCTGGAACTCCAACGGCGTCGACGTACCTCCGGACGTCTTCATCAAGATCGCCGAGGAGAGCGGCCTGATCGTGCCGCTCGGCGACGCGATCCTCGAGCGGGCGGCCGAGGATGCGCCGGCGCTGCTCGAGGCCGCCGGCGGCGACCTCACCATCGCGGTCAACATCTCGGCCAAGCAGCTGCGCGAGGCGGACTTCGTGGACCGGGTGCGCTGGACGCGCGACAGGATGCAGGGAGCCACGCTGGTCCTCGAGATCACCGAGCGCGACATGATCGGCGACGACCCGGTGTCGATCGAGGCGATGGCGCAGATCGCCGACCTCGGCGTGCACTTCGCGATCGACGACTTCGGCGTCGGGTTCTCGTCGATCGGCTACCTGCAGGACATGCCGGTGCGGATCATCAAGACCGACGCGTCGTTCTCCGACGCCATCGACCGCGACGAGCGCTCGTGCGCGCTGCTCTGCTCGATCACGATGATGGGCCAGGCCCTCGGCCTCGACGTCGTCATCGAGGGCATCGAGCGCAGCACCCAGCTCGAGCACCTGCGCGACCACGTGCACGCGCCGTTCGCGCAGGGCTACCTGCTGCACCGCCCGATGCCGCCGGGCGCCGTCGTCGACGTGCTCCGCGCCAACCACGGCCTCGTCGACGCCGAGTCCCAGGCCGTCTGAGTTCGCCGACCCGGCTCGAACCTCCCTCAGGAACGCGCCGACCCGGCTCGAACCTCCCTCGGGAACGCGCCGACCCGGCTCGAACCGCCCTCTCAAACGCGCCGACTGGGCCGCGTGGATAGGGCAAGACGCGCCGACTCGCGGGTCAGGAGCCGAGCTGGACCTCGTCGAGGACGACCTCTTCGACACGGCCGCCCTCGTCGAGCGGGACCTTGCGGATGATCGCGAGAGTGTCGAGGCTCCAGAGGGAGCCCTTGAACTCGTCGAGGTCGGCGACCAGGCGCTCGAGGTACGGCGCCGTGGTGTGGTCGGTGATGGAGCCGACGGGCAGCCAGGGGCGGAACGCCCGGCGGTCCACGAGGAAGCCGAGCCGCTTCACGGCCGGCGGGACGCCGCGGCCGATGGTGAGGGCGCCGTCGACGTCGCCGTCGAGGCGTGCCCAGACGTTCTCGTCGCCGGGCCACTCGAGGGCGGCGCTGCCGGCGAATCGCAGCTCGGGACGCGGCCACGCCTTGGCGGCCTCCGCGAGGGTGTCGACGAGCATGAGCGCGTCGCGCTGCGAGACGTTGCCGAAGCTGGTCACGTGGATGCGCATGTCCTCCACCGAGACGGGCGCCAGCTCGGGGGTGTCGGGACCCGCGGCGCGCACCACCTCGGCGAGCTCCTTGCGTGCCACCTCGGGGGGCACGATCGCCGCGAACAGACGCATGTGCACATGATCGGCCAGCGCTGCCGACGTCTGCGGCATCCTCGCCGAGCAATCATCCGGTCGGTTCGGGTTCCGGACGATCAGTCGCCGGGAATAGTCCTATCCGACCATCAAGTCGGAGGGCTCAGCCGCCGATAGCACTCATCGGGCGACTCGGCTGCAGGAAGCTGACGTCGTCGATCCCGTGGCCCGGACGCTTGGTCAGCATGGCCGCCCGCCACCGGTCGGCGAGCTCCTCGTCGGAGGCGCCGGCGCGCAGCGCCCCGCGCAGGTCGGACTCCTCGCGCGCGAACAGGCAGTTGCGCACCTGGCCGTCGGCGGTCAGCCGGACCCGGTCGCAGTCGCCGCAGAACGGCCGTGTCACCGACGCGATCACCCCGACCGTCTCCGGCCCGCCGTTCACCGCGAACAGCTCCGCCGGCGCACTCCCCCGCGGCTCCGCGGCCGGCGTCAGCACGAACTCCTGCTCCAGCGCGGCGAAGATCTCCTCGGCGGTGATCATCGACTCGCGGTTCCAGCTGTGCTGGGCATCGAGCGGCATCTGCTCGATGAAGCGCAGCTCGTAGCCGTGGTCGAGACACCAGCGCAGCAGCTCGGGCGCCTGGTCGTCGTTGATCCCGCGCAGGAGTACGGCGTTGACCTTAACCGGCCCGAGGCCGGCCTCCTTGGCGGCGGCGAGACCGGCGATCACGTCGTCGAGGCGGTCGCGCCGCGTGATGGTGTGGAACGTCTCGGGGCGGATCGTGTCGAGGCTGACGTTGACCCGGTCGAGCCCGGCCTCGGCGAGCGCGTGGGCCGTGCGTTCGAGACCGAGGGCGTTCGTCGTCAGCGATGTCTCGGGCCGCGGGCTGAGCGCGGTCGTACGGCGGACGATGTCGACGAGGCCGCGGCGGACCAGCGGCTCACCGCCGGTGAAGCGCACCTCGCGCACACCCAGCTGCTCGACCGCGATCCGGATCAGCCGGACGACCTCGTCGTCGGTCAGCACGTCGTCGGTGGGCAGCCAGTCCAGCCCCTCCGGCGGCATGCAGTAGGAGCACCGCAGGTTGCACCGGTCGGTCAGCGAGACGCGCAGATCGGTCGCCGTGCGACCGAACTTGTCGACGAGTCCTGTCCCCATCCCTCCACTCTAGTGACCACGTCCACACCTGCGGGCGCGGTCCGGGGAGTCCGCCGTGGCGCGGGCTACTGTCGTCGCCGTGAAGTTCATGCTCAGCCGGCGGTGGCTGCTGTTCGCGCTCGCCGTCGCCGTCCTGGCCTACGGGTGCTGGTGGCTGGGCGAGTGGCAGTTCTCCCGCCTCGAGGAGCGCAAGGAGCGCAACGCGGTCACCGAGCGCAACCTTGCCGCCGAGCCGCGTCCCGTCGCGGACGTGCTGGGCGTCGGCGAGCCGGTCGACCCCGGGGAGGAGTGGCTGCGTGTCCGGGCCACCGGGACGTACGACGCCGACCAGTCCGTGATCGTGCGCTACCAGACGCGCGACGGGGCCTCAGGCGTCGACGTGGTCACTCCGCTGCGCCTCGAAGACTCCGGCCGGCTGCTGCTGGTCGACCGCGGCTGGATGGCCACGGACAACCGCGGCGACACGGCGCCCGACGTGCCCGAGCCGCCGGCCGGCACCGTCGAGGTCGTGGGCTGGGTGCGCGCCGACGCGACCGGCGACTCGACCGCGGTGCAGGACCGTTCCACGCGAGCGGTCTCCAGCGCCACCATCGGGCCGACATTGAACGGCGAGGTGCTGACCGGGTTCGTCGACCTCGCCTCCGAGCGCCCCGAGGCGGCCGAGCCGCTGGAGCGGACCGAGCTGCCCGACCTGGGCAACGGCCCGCACTTCTTCTACGGGCTGCAGTGGTGGTTCTTCGCCGTCCTCGCGGTGTTCGGGTTCGGCTACCTCGCCTACGACGAGCGGCGCAAGCTCCGGGCCGCACCCCCGGCGAAGACCGAGGAGAGCGACCCGGAGCGGTTGCCTACGGCGTGACCGTCGTGTCGACGGCGACCACGGTCGGCGCCAGCGCGCCGTCGTACCCGAGCACGCCCAGGTAGCGGGCGTTGGGCTCCAGGCCCGACCAGCGCGCCTGGAACGTCGTGGTCTGGTTCTCCACGACCGGCACCGGGTTGGGCACCGCCTGGAACCCGCCGGCGGTCGCCGCCGGGTTCACGTCGTAGAAGTCCAGCCGCCAGTTCAGCGTCGGCTCACCGGGCGCCGGCGAGAACGGGTCGACCTCGACCAGGTAGGAACCGGCCGCCGGGTTGACGAGAGTCACACGCTCGTCGGCCGACCCCGTCGCGGACTGCCCGGCCACGTCGGTCAGGACGTCGCACGCGGCGTCCTCGGCGGAGTAGACGAACAGGTCCATGTCCGCCGCGTCGTTGGCAGCATCCAGGTCGAACCGCGCCAGCTTCGAGCCCGCCTGCACCTGCACGCAGAAGAACTGCGCGTCGTCGGGGCTGGTCGAGATGTTGCTGCTGGTGCCGTTGAAGGACTGCGCCTTGGCGAGGCCGTTGACCTGCACGGCCAGGTTGCCGGTGAACCCGGCCTTGATCGGCACGTCCACGGCGCCGGTCACGCCGGTGCCCCCGACCTCGGTGGGCGCGCTGACCGACACCGGGCGTACGGCGATCGGCAGCCGCAGCTTGGTCGGCCCGTTGAGCTTGACGAAGCCGGTCGCCCAGCGGCCCAGCGGCGCCGTCGTGCGCAGCAGGTCCACGCGCAGCTTGGCCTTGTCACCGGCGCCCTTCGACACGATCCGCTTCGGAGCCTTGGCCTTGAACCCGCGGACGTTCACCGAGACCTTCCACTTCCCGGCGCGGTCGGCGGTGAGGTGGCGGACGAACGACGTCTGCGACGTCACCTGTCCCTGGGCCATCGACGGACCGTTGAAGTCCTTGGCCGCGACGGGCTCGTAGCCGGTGGGCAGACCCTGCGCTGCCAGGAAGCCGCGGAAGTCGACCGTGCCCGCGTTGACGAACAGGCCCGGGTCGAACGCCTTCTTGATCTTGACCTGGCCGGCGCCCTGCGCGAACGGGTCGCGGAAGTTCCCGCCGTTGGCGCCGCGCAGGTTCGTGGCCGTGGTCATCAGCGCCGACTTGACCTGCATCGGGCTCCAGCCCTTGTGCTCGCCCATCAGGAACGCGGCGAGGCCGGCGACGTGCGGGCTGGCCATCGACGTGCCGGAGTAGACGTCGTACTTGCGCTTCTCGTTGTGCGGCGGCGCGACGGCGGCCAGCACGCTCACGCCGGGCGCGGTGAGGTCCGGCTTGAGCAGGTCGCTGTCGTTGGCGACCGCGGGACCGCGCGAGGAGAACCCGGCGATCTGCGGGAGGGGCGTGGGCTTCTGGTTGGTCGTGTCACCGCGCTGGAACGCGGCCGTGGCCTTCGAGCCGGCCTTCTCCAGGTAGCGGTAGACCTTCGGCGAGTCGGTGTCGGCGATGTGGATCGTCGGGACCGAGTGGAAGTCGGCGTCGAGGCTGCCGGGGACCGGGTTGGCGAGGATCACGCCCACGCCGCCGGCCTTCTTGACCGCCTTGCTCTTGTCGACGCGGTCGTTGATCCCGCGCTCGCAGACGACGATGCGGCCCTTGACCTTGGCCGGGTCGAGCGTGCCGCCGAGGAAGCACAGCGCGGCGAGGTCGGGGTCGGCACCCTGGGCAGCGGCCTTGCGGGCGTCGATCAGTCGGGTCTGCGGCAGAGTCTCCTGGCTGATCGAGGCGCCGCGGATCTTGCGGCCGTTGCCGAGCTTGACGGTGTTCTCGAACCTGGTGTGCGTCGAGCCGGCCACCGTCGTCAGCCACGGGCTGTTGTGGGCCACGGTGGACTCCCCCGGGCCGTTGTTGCCGGCCGAGACCGCCACGAAGATTCCGGCCTCGGCCGCACCCTCGAAGCCGATCTCGACGGGGTCCACGACCGTGTCGGTGGAGCCCGAGATCGACATGTTGATGACGTCGACGCCGTCGGTCACCGCGTCGTCGATGGCCGAGAGGATCGACGAGTTGAAGCAGTCGCCGGTGTCCTCGTTGTTGTCGTCGAAGCAGACCTTGTACGCCGCGACGCGGGCCGCCGGCGCCATGCCGCTGACGTCGCCGAAGCTCACGCCCTCGGTCTTGACCCGGTTGACGTGGTTGCCGGCCGCGGTGCTCGCGGTGTGGCTGCCGTGGCCGTTGCCGTCACGGGTGGAGATGAACTCGTCGGGCGAGCGGTCGCTGCGCGGGACCTGCGTGAGGAAGGCGTCGGGGTAGTAGCGGGCGCCGATGAGCTTGGTGCTGCAGTCCGAGGCCTTCCAGCCCTTGGCCTTGCTCCGCTGGCCGTTGAACGAGTGGCTGAGCTGGCAGCGGCCGTGGAACACGGTGCCGTCGGCCTTGCGCATCCGGGTGTTCTGCCCGACGCGGGAGATGTTCCACTTCGTCTTCGGCTTCCGCGTGAGCTTGTCGCCGCGGAACGAGCGGGACTCGGGCCAGATGCCGGAGTCGATCACGCCGACGACCATGCCGTCGCCGGCCTTGTCCTGGCCGCCCGCGCGCTTCCAGGCACCCTTGGCGCCCGCCAGCCCGAGGAACTCGGGGGTGTTCCAGGTGTCGAGCTTGAGCCGGCGCTCCTTGCTCACCAGGAGCACCCGGCGGTCGGAGGCCAGGTCCATCGCCTGCTTGCCGGTGAGCCGGGCGACGAAGCCGTTGGCCGCGACCGTGAACCGGTCGGCCGGGGTGGCGCCGACCGAGCGGGCGAGCGTGTCCTGGGTGCTGGCGAGGTGGCGTCGGTAGTCGGCGACCGCCCGCGACTGGGCCTGGAAGCTGCCACCCGGTGCCATCCGCGTCGCCGGGAAGCGCGGGTCGGCACCGTCGTACTGCGTGGCCGCGGGCGCGCGGAGCAGCACGATGTAGCGGCCGGCCTCGAACCCGGTGCTCCGGGGCGCGACCCGGGCGAGCCCGTCGTCGGCTGCGGTGGCCGGGGGTACGGCGGACAGCGCCCCCGCCGCGAGGGCTGCGGTCGCGACGAGCGCGAGCGCGCGGCGGACGGGTCGTGAACCTGGCATGTGCTCTCCCCACGTGGTCGGTGGGGACACCCCACCCCACCGGAGGGTCGCGGTCAAGCACCTGTCACGAAATCGATACCGCCGCGTCGCGCCGGGGAAGGCACCGTGGTGCTTAAGCGCTCCGGCTGAACTGGGTCGCGTAGAGGTCGGCGTAGAGGCCGCCCTCGGCGAGCAGCGACGCGTGCGTGCCCGACTGCACGACCCGGCCGTCGTCGATGACCAGGATCTGGTCGGCGCTGCGGATCGTGGAGAGCCGGTGCGCGATGACCAGGGAGGTGCGGCCCTCGAGCGCCTGGTCGAGTGCCCGCTGCACGGCCACCTCCGACTCGGAGTCGAGGTGCGCGGTCGCCTCGTCGAGCACGACGATGCCCGGCGCCTTGAGCAGCAGCCGGGCGATCGCGAGCCGCTGGCGCTCGCCGCCGGAGAGCCGGTAGCCGCGGTCGCCGACCACGGTGTCCAGCCCGTCGGGCAGGCTACGCACGAGCCGGGCGACCTGGGCGGCCTCGAGCGCGGCCCAGATCTCGTCGTCGGTGGCGCCGGGGCGGGCGTAGGCGAGGTTGGCGCGGATGCTGTCGTGGAACATGTGCGCGTCCTGGGTGACGTAGCCGACCGCCGCCTCCAGCGACTCGAGCGTCACGTCGCGTACGTCGTGGCCGTCGACCCGTACGGCGCCGTCGGTGACGTCGTACAGCCTCGCGACGAGGTGCGTGATGGTGGTCTTGCCGGCGCCGGAAGGCCCGACGAGGGCGACCTTCTGCCCGGGCTCGGCGACGAAGGACACGCCCTTCAGCACCTCACCGGTGTCGCGGGACTCGGTGCGCGCGACGGCCTCGAGGCTGGCAAGCGAGACCTCGTCGGCGCGCGGGTAGCGGAAGCGGACGTTGTCGAACTCCACCCGGCCGACGCCCCTGGGCAGCTCGACGGCGTCGGACTTCTCCTGGATCATCGACGGCAGGTCGAGCACCTCGAAGACCCGCTCGAAGCTGACCAGCGCGGTCATCACGTCGATGCGGACGTTGGACAGCCCCTGGAGGGGTCCGAGCAGCCGCAGCAGCAGCGTGGCGAGCGCGAGCAGCGTGCCGACGGTGAGCGTCCCCTGGATCGCCAGGTGGCCGCCGACGCCGTACACCAGCGCGGTGGCGAGCGCGGGCAGCAGCATCAGGCTGGCGCCGAACGTCCGGGTGATGAGGGCGATCCTCACGCCCAGGTCGCGAACCACCGCGGCCTTGCGGGCGAACAGCGCGTCCTCTTCGGCGCGGCGGCCGAACAGCTTGAGCAGCAGCGCGCCGCCGACGTTGAACCGCTCCGTCATCGTGTTGCCGAGGTCGGCGTTGCCTTCCATCTGCCGGCGGGTCAGCCCGGAGAGGTTCTTGCCGACCCAGCGCGACGCGAGCCAGAGGAACGGGAACAACGCGAGGCAGAGCAGGGTCACCTGCCAGCTCAGCGCGAACATCGCGACGCCGACCACGACCACGCTGATGGTGTTGGAGACGGTGCTCGAGAGCGTGGAGGTGAAGGCGCGCTGCGCGCCGATGACGTCGTTGTTGAGCCGGGAGACCAGCGCGCCGGTCTGGGCGCGGGTGAAGAAGGCGACCGACATCCGTTGCACGTGGGCGAAGACGCTCGTGCGGAGGTCGTAGATGAGTCCCTCGCCGATGCGGGAGGACAGGTAGCCCTGCCCGACGGCGAGCCCGGCGTCGACGACCGCGACACCGGCGATGGCCAGGGCGAGCAGCGTGACGAGCCCGCTGTTGCCTTGAAGGATGCCGTCGTCGACGAGCTGCTTGATCAGCAGCGGCGTCACCACGACGAGCGCCGCGTCGATCACGGTGAGCACAAGGAAGACCGCGATCAACCTCAGGTGCGGCTTGGCGAAGCCGGCGACCCGCCGGACGGTGTCCTTGGCCAGGCGCTGCTCGGTGATGCTGCGGTCGGTGCGCAGGTGGCGCCAGACCGGTCCCATGCCCGAACCCATCGACATAGCCGGCTCCTCCCTGCTCGTGCTGCCTCGTCTTGGGGGCGGGGGCTACTCCCCCATCAGTGCGGCGAGCTCCCGGAACCGGCGGACCTGGGCCTCGCGCTCGAGGCGGCGTTGCTCCTCCAGGTCGAGCTTGCTCGCGCTCTGCAGCAGTGCCTTGGTCTCCGTGACCGCGCCGTACAGCGGGGCCGTCAGGGCGGCGACCAGGTCGGCCACCGCGTCGTCCAGCTCGTCGCCGGGGACCACCGCTGTCGCCAGGCCGATCGCCTGCGCCTCCTCGGCGGACACCCACCGCGTCGTGGCGCAGATCTCGAGTGCCCTGGCGTAGCCAACCAGCTCGACCAGCGGTTTTGTTCCCGTGAGGTCCGGGACCAGCCCGAGGATCGGCTCGCGCATGGAGAACCGCGCGTCGTCCGCGAGCACCCGCAGGTCGCACGACAGCGCGAGCTGGAAGCCCGCGCCCACGGCCGCTCCCCGCACCGCGGCGACGCTGACGATGTCGCTGCGGCGCAGCCAGGTGAACCCCTCCTGCCAGCCGGCGATCGACTCGGCCATCTCGCCGTCGGGCATGTCGAGGAGGCTGAGCAGCGACGCCTCGCCCTCGACCCCCTCAGCGGAGAGCATCCGGCGGTCGAGGCCGGACGAGAACGTGTCCCCGCTCCCCCGGACGACCACGACGCGCACGGCGGGGTCGAGCGACGCGCCGATCGCCCGCAGCGCCATCCAGGTCGACGGCGTCTGGGCGTTCTTGGTGGCGGGCCGGTCGAGCGTGATCGTCGCGACCAGGCCGTTCTCCTCGAGCCTGACGCCGCCACGCTCCAGGACCTCGGGGTCCAGGGTCAGTGTCATGCCCAGAGCGTAGGGGCAGGCACCCCCGAGACCCCCGGGACCCACTGCGGCACGGGTCGTTGACTGGGTCGGTGGGCATCCCGAATTTCGTCGTACGACGGACTTGATCGACCGGTCAAACAGAGTCACGATTTCAATAGTCGATCCGTCTCGTGCGCGACGGGTCCGAGAGAGTGAGGAGAGGACTCCATGGAGAAGTGGAAGCGATGGCAGGACTGGGTGGCCCTGGCCGCCGGTGTCGTCGCGGCCCTGGCACCTGTGTTCACCGACACCACGACGCGGGCGACCTGGACGATGGTCGTCCTGGGCGTGCTCACCATTGCGGCGTCGGTGTACTCGCTGGCGAAGCCCGGTGACGTCCTGTCCGAGGGCTCGCACCTGGTACTCGGCGCCCTGCTGATCATCGCCCCGTGGGTGATGGGCTTCGACGACCTGATGGGTCTGGCCTGGACGGCCTGGATCACCGGCGCCGTCACCCTGATCATGGGCGCGTTCGCGCTCCCGATCGCCAACCGCATGCACAGCGGCGGCATGGCGGCTCAGCACTGACCGTCACGCCGTCCATGGCGGCCGGTCCGGCGTTGGTCACGCCTGTGATCAACGGGGCCGGGCCGGCCGCCCTACCCTTCCGGAGTCCCCGTGCCGCCACGACCTGATCGCCGCGCTCGCATCCTCGATGCCGCCGAAGCGTGCTTCGCCGAGCAGGGCTTCGACGCCACCGGCACGGCCGCGATCGCGACGGCGGCCCGGGTGCCGAAGGGGCTGGTCTTCTACTACTTCCCGCGCAAGGTCGACATCCTCAGGGCGCTGCTCGACGAGCGGCTGCCCGGTCCGCCCGCACTGCGTCCAGATGACGTCGTACGGCGCGGCGACCCGGCCGGCTCACTGATGCGGCTGGCGCACCGGCTCGGTCTCGACCGGCGCGACTCGGTCGTGCTGCGCACGATCGTGTTCCGCGAGGTCGGCACCCACCCCGAGGTGCGCGAGCACCTGCGCCGGCTGCGCGAAGGCATGCTGGAGCTGACCGAGGCGGTGCTCGACGCGGCGGTCGAGCACGTCATCGACCCGGTGCTGCGCCGCCAGGCCGCGCACACGTTCGTGTCGGTGCTGCTCGACGACGCCAACGCGGAGCGGTACGACGGCGCCGGCCCCGACGTGGACGGGGCGGCCCGGGTGGTGTCGGCCGCGGTGGCGGGGCCGACCGGCTGATCCGCTTCGGGTGGTCCAGTACGTCGAGACCAGCGCCGATTGGTCACGAACTGCAGGCGCAGGACGCTGGATCCTGCGGTTGGGGACCAAACCGCAATGCCCGGCGCCAGCCGCCCCCACCGCTGAGCTGCCGTCAGGCGGCGAGTCAGGCCAGCGCGACCAGGTCGGCGTACTCGGGGGTCCAGAGGTCCTCGACGCCGTCGGGCAGGATCAGCACCCGGTCCGGCTCGAGCGCGTGCACCGCGCCCTCGTCGTGCGTGACCAGCACGATCGCGCCCTCGTAGGAGCGGATCGCCGCCAGCACCTCCTCGCGGGAGGCCGGGTCGAGGTTGTTGGTCGGCTCGTCGAGCAGCAGCACGTTGGCGGCCGACACCACCAGCGTGGCCAGCGCGAGCCGGGTCTTCTCGCCGCCCGAGAGCACCTTCGCCGGCTTGTGCGCGTCGTCGCCGGAGAACAGGAACGAGCCGAGCACGCTGCGCGCCTCGGTGTCGGTGAGGTCCGGCGCGGCCGAGCGCATGTTCTCCAGCACGGTGCGGCTCGTGTCGAGCGTCTCGTGCTCCTGCGCGTAGTAGCCGAGCTTGAGGCCGTGGCCCGGCTGCACCTGGCCGGTGTCCGGCTGGTCGAGCCCCGCGAGGATGCGCAGCAGCGTGGTCTTGCCGGCGCCGTTCAGGCCGAGCACGACCACCCGGCTGCCGCGGTCGATCGCGAGGTCCACGTCGGTGAACACCTCGAGCGAGCCGTAGGACTTGGACAGCTCCGACGCGGTGAGCGGGGTCTTGCCGCACGGCGCCGGCTTCGGGAACGCGATCCGGGCGACCTTGTCGGCCTTCCGCTCGCTCTCGACGCCGGCGAGCAGCTTCTCGGCGCGCTTGAGCATCGACTGCGCCGCCTGCGCCTTGGTGGCCTTGGCGCGCATCTTGTTGGCCTGGTCGGTGAGCGTCTTGGCCTTGTTCTCGGCGTTGAGCCGCTCGCGCTTGCGCCGCTTCTCGTCGGTCTCGCGCTGCTCGAGGTAGGCCTTCCAGCCCATGTTGTAGACGTCGACCTCGGCCCGGTTGGCGTCGAGGTGCAGCACCTTGTTGACGCACGCCTCGAGCAGCCCCACGTCGTGACTGATCACGATGAGGCCGCCCTTGTGGTTCCGCAGGAATTCCCGCAGCCACACGATCGAGTCGGCGTCGAGGTGGTTGGTCGGCTCGTCGAGCAGCAGCGTCTCGGCGCCGGAGAACAGGATCCGCGCCAGCTCCACGCGGCGGCGCTGGCCGCCCGAGAGGGTGCGCAGCGGCTGGGTCAGGATCCGCTCCTCGATGCCAAGGCTCGACGCGATCTGCTTGGCCTCCGCCTCGGCGGCGTACCCGCCACCGGCGTGCAGCTCGTTGTCGGCGTTGGAGTACCGCCGCATCCCGCGCTCGCGCACCGCCTCGTCGTCGGAGGCCATCTCCTGCTCGGCCTCCCGCAGACGCCGTACGACGTCGTCGAGACCGCGCGCGGACAGGATCCGGTCGAGCGCGGCCACCTCGGGGTCCCCGGTGCGCGGGTCCTGCGGCAGGTAGCCGACCGAGCCGGTGCTCGTCACCTGGCCCGCGGCGGGCAGCCCCTCCCCCGCCAGGATCCGGGTGAGCGTGGTCTTGCCGGCGCCGTTGCGGCCGACCAGGCCGACCTTGTCGCCGGCGGCGACGCGGAACGACACGTCCTGCATGAGCAGGCGCGCGCCGGCGCGCACCTCGAGCTGGTGTGCGGTGATCATTCGGGGGGTACCTCGTGGACGGGTCGGTGGCCGGGGCTTCGGGCGCGCGCGGCGTCAGTGCGTCTCACGTGGCATGGGCCCTAGTGTACGTAAGCGAGCAGAAGGGCCGACCATGCGTTACAACCCGAAGGCGCGGCTGGACAGCAGCCAGGTGAAGGTACGGCGCGGCGGCGGTCGCAGCGGCGGCGGCATGGGCGGCCTGCCGATGGGGGGAGGCGGCGGGGGCGGCCTCAAGGTCGGCGGCGGCATCGGCGGCGTGATCGTGCTGGTGCTGATCTTCCTGCTGCAGAGCCAGCTCGGCGGGTCACCGTCGGTCGGCCCCGGTGCCGGCGGCGGCAGCGGCACCGAGACCTCGCTGGAGAACTGCGAGTCCGGCGCGGACGCCAACCGCGACCGCACCTGCGCGCTGCAGGCGGACGTGAACTCGATCCAGGCCTTCTGGTCCGAGGCGCTGCCCGAGCAGACCGGCGTCGAGTACCGCGAGGCGACCACCATCTTGTTCCCCGAAGGTCGCGTCGACACCGGCTGCGGCAGCGCGACTTCGGACGTCGGCCCGTTCTACTGCTCGGTCGACGAGCGCGTGTACCTCGACCCGGCGTTCTTCGAGGAGATGCTGCAGGGGCAGCTCGGTGCACGGGGCGGGCCGTTCAGTGAGGCGTACGTGATCGCGCACGAGTACGGCCACCACGTGCAGAACATCCTCGGCACGATGGGCCAGGTCCGCACCCAGCAGGGGCCGAACAGCGACGCCGTGCGGCTGGAGCTGCAGGCCGACTGCTACGCAGGGATCTGGGCGAAGTACGCCACCGAGGTGCCCGACGAGACCGGCGAGCCGTTCATCATCGAGCTCACCCAGCAGGACGTCGAGGACGCCCTGGACGCCGCGCGCGCGGTGGGCGACGACCGGATCCAGAAGCGCTCGACCGGTCGCGTCGACCCGGACCGCTGGACGCACGGCTCGGCTCAGCAGCGGATGGACTGGTTCAACACCGGCCGTCGTACCGGCTCGGTGGAGGCCTGCGACACGTTCTCCGCGTCGCGGCTCTGAGCCTCGCCGGGCTTCACTGGCTGAGCAGCCAGTCGTTGTAGAAGAGGCCGATCGCGGCGACGGCGCAGACGCCGGCGATGATCCAGAACCGGATCACCACGGTCACCTGCTCCCAGCCGAGGAGCTCGAAGTGGTGGTGCAGGGGCGTCATCCGGAAGAGCCGTTTGCCCGTGCCGGTCGTGCGCCGCGTCAGCTTGAACCAGCTCACCTGCAGCATCACCGAGCCGGTGACGGCGACGTACAGGCCGCCGAGCACGACCAGCAGCAGCTCGGTCCGCGTCAGCAGCGAGAGCCCGGCCATCGCCGCACCGAGGGCGAGGGAGCCCGTGTCACCCAGGATGATCTGCGCCGGTGAGGCGTTCCACCACAGGAAGCCGAAGCACGCGCCGGCCAGGGCGGCCGCGATGACCGCCAGGTCGAGGGGGGCGGCCACCTGGTAGCACCCGGGCCACTCGGCGGCGGGTCCGCACAGGTGGGTGTTCTGCCAGAAGCCGATGACGACGTACGCCGCGAAGACTGCCGTGGCGCTGCCGGCGAGCAGGCCGTCCAGCCCGTCCGTCAGGTTCGTGGCGTTGCTGGTTCCGCTCACCACCAGCCAGACCAGGGCGAGGACGACAAGCCATGGCAGCTCGGGTCCGAAGTCGCGCGCGAACGAGAGCCGTCGTGACATCGCCGCGACCGAACCGTCCCCCATCGCCGGGTGCAGCGCGAGGACGCCGAACGTGCCGGCGACCAGGGTCTGCCCGACGAGCTTGGCGCGGCTGCGTAGACCGAGGCTGCGCTGCATCCGGACCTTGATGAAGTCGTCGAGGAAGCCGACGGCGGCCATGCCCACCAGCAGGAACAGCAGCAGGAGACCGGACCGCGTCGGCGGCTGCCAGCGGACCAGGTGGGCGCACGCGTAGCCGACCAGGACCGCGAGCACGACGACGGCGCCGCCCATCGTCGGGGTGCCGCGCTTGGTGTGGTGCGTGGTGGGGCCGTCCTCGCGGATCAGCTGGCCGAGGCCCCAGGCGGCGAACTGCCGGATCGCCCAGCGGGTCAGCACCAGCGACACCACGAGCGCGGAGGTGCTGCTGAGCAGGATGGCGATCACGGTGGTCCAGCCAACCAGACGCCGCCGGCGTCCGTGGGACGCGTGGTGGTCGGCGGTAGGTTCGCGGCATGGCCGCCACCTCGACCCCCGAGCTGCTCACGCTGCACGGCGTCCGGATCCTCGGCATGGCGACCGCGGCCCAGGTGGCCCGGCGCTTCGACCTCGACCCGCACGAGGTGGAGGAGCTGCTGCTCGACGCCGAGGCCTACGGCCAGGTCTCCCGCGCGTCGTTCGCGGACCTGACCGGCTGGGGCATCACCGACCGCGGCCGCGCCGAGGACGACCGCCGGCTCGCGGCCGAGCTCGACGAGGCCGGCGCGCGGGGGGTGGTGACCGAGGCGCACGCGACCTTCGCCCGGCTCAACGCACGGTTCCTGGACGCCACCACGCGCTGGCAGATCCGCCCTCAGCCCTGGGACAGGATGGCGGTCAACGACCACGACGACTGGGCCTGGGACGAGCGGGTGCTCGACGACCTCGCCTCGCTCGGCCGGCGGCTGGAGCCGGTGGGCGCGGCGCTGGCCGGGGCGCTCGAGCGCTTCCGGGGCTATCCCGAGCGGTACGCCGCGGCACTGGCCAAGGTCGACAACGGTGAGCGGAAGTGGGTCGACGAGCCGCGCATCGACTCCTGCCACACGGTCTGGTTCGAGCTGCACGAGGACCTGCTCGGCACCCTGGGTCTGGAGCGCGACGGGCGGTCCTGAGCCCGTCTCCCCCGTCCACCGGACCGCGGACCGGACCGGCTCGGTCGGTCTCGGAACGCTGTCCCTAGACTGCCGCGGGTGACGTCCTCCTCCCCCCGCTTCACGTCGCGCGACCTGGCCCTCGTGGCCATGTTCGCCGGCGTCGTCGCCGCCCTCGGCCTCGTTCCCGCGTTCGTCCCGCCCGGCTTCGCCGTGCCGATCACCGCGCAGTCGCTGGGCGTCATGCTCGCCGGCGCCGTGCTCGGTGCTCGCCGAGGCGGCCTGTCGCTCGTGCTGTTCCTCGCGCTCGTCGCGGTCGGGCTGCCGCTCCTGGCCGGAGGCCGCGGCGGCCTCGGGGTCTTCGTCGGGCCGTCGGTCGGGTTCCTGATCGGGTATCCCGTCGCCGCGTACGTCGTGGGGTGGCTCAGCGAGCGCGCCGGTCCGGCGTACAAGCTGCACTGGGGGATCGTCGCGAACTTCGTCGGCGGCGTCGTGGTGCTCTACGCCTTCGGCATCGCCGGCATGGCGATCGTCCTCGGCATCACACCGTGGGCGGCCGCGGTCCCGACCTGGATCTACCTGCCCGGCGACCTGATCAAGGTCGTGGTGGCGGCGCTGGTGGCGCGCGGCGTGCACGCGGCGTACCCAGGTCTGCTCGGGGAGCGCGCCGAGCGCAGGGCCGCGGAGCAGCAGGCTGTCTGAGCACGACCTGACCGTCGCGGCCGACCCGGTCGCGGAGTTCGCCCTCGCGCACGAGCGCGGCGAGCCGGTGACGCTCCGCACGGGCGGGACCACCCGGACGCCGCGCGTCGTCACGCGCACGACGTCGTCCTGGGTCGCGTCGTTCGACGCGGTGACGGACCTGTCCGGCATCGGACCCGGCAGCCGAGTGTGGGTGCCCGGGCCCGGGAGCGGCTCGATGAACGTCTTCGCCCGGGTACAGGCGGCGTGGGCCGGCGCCTCCGTCGTCGGCGACGTGGCGGAGGCGACGCACGCGGTGCTCACGCCGAGCGCGCTCGACGCGCTGCTCGACCGCGCCTTTCCCCCTGGCCTGGCCGTCGTGGTCGCCGGTGCGCCGCTCGGGCGTGCGCTAGCGGACCGCGCGGAAGCGGCGGGGCTCGTCGTGCACCACTACTACGGCGCGGCCGAGCTGTCGTTCGTCGCCTGGGGTCGCGACGCCGCGTCGCTGCGGCCGTTCCCGGGCGTAGAGGTGGAGCTGCGGGACGGCGAGGTGTGGGTGCGCTCGCCGTACGTCGCGGAGGGGCACGCCGACGCCGACGGCTGGGCCACGGTCGGCGACCGCGGTGCCTGGGAGGACGGTGTGCTCGTGCTGCACGGTCGGCCCGACGCCGTCACCACCGGCGGCGCGACCGTGCTGGTCGCCGAGGTGGAGGCGGTGCTGCGCGCGCACGCCCGTGGCGAGGTGGTGGTCCTGGGCGTCCCGCACCCGACGTTGGGCGAGGTGCTCGCGGCCGTGGTCACCGACGAACGGGACCCTCCGGCGCTGGCCGCGGTCGCGCGAAAGGAACTGGTGGACGCGGCCCGTCCGCGCCGCTGGGAGCACGTCGCCGCGCTGCCGCTCACGTCCGCCGGCAAGGTCGACCGAGCCGCGCTCGCTCAGCGGCTCTACGGTTGAGCCGTGCAGCAGCCTCCCGTCGACGCGCCGGTGATCGTGGGCGCGCTGCGCACCCCGATCGGCACCGCCGGCCACGCGCTGAGTGAGGTGACGGCGGCGGGCCTGGCCGCCCCGGTGCTGGCGGCGCTCGCCCGTTCGGTGGACGGGCTGCTCCCCTCGGACGTCGTGCTCGGCAACTGCATGGGCCCGGGCGGTGACGTCGCGCGTGTGGCCGCGTTGTCGGCGGGCCTTCCGGTCGACGTACCCGCCCTGACCGTGGACCGGCAGTGCGGCTCCGGACTTGCGGCGATCGACGTGGCGGCCGCGCTGGTCCGGTCGCGGCCGGGGCTGGTGCTCGCGGGTGGCGCCGAGTCGGCGTCGACGGCGCCGTGGCGGTACTGGCCGCCGGTCGATGGGCAGGACCCGGTGCGCTACGCCCGGGCCCCGTTCGCCCCGGCCGAGCTGGGCGACCCGGACATGGGCGTGGCGGCGGACGCGCTGGCGGCGAAGTACGGCGTGAGCCGCGCGCGCCAGGACGCCTACGCCGCGCGCTCGCACGCGCGGGCCGCAGCCGCGTGGGACGCGGGCGTGTTCGACGACGAGGTGCTGCCGGTCGGCGGGCTGCGGCGGGACGAGCGGGTCCGGCCGGGGATGACCGTTGAACGGCTGGCTCGGCTGCGTCCGGCGTTCGCCGAGGACGGGACCGTGACGGCCGGCAACTCCTGCGGGGTGAACGACGGCGCCGCCGTGGTGGCGGTGGTCGACGCGGCGACGCACGCCGGGCTCGACGTACCGGGGCTGCAGATCCTGGCCACCGCGACCGCCGGCGTCGACCCGCAGCTGCCCGGGCTCGGGCTGGTGCCCGCCGTACGAGCCGCGCTCGACCGCGCCGGGCTCACGCTCGACGAGGTGGACGCCGTGGAGCTCAACGAGGCGTTTGCCGGGCAGGTGCTCGCCTGCTGCGACGACCTCGGGCTGGACGAGGCGCGGGTCTGCCCCGACGGCGGCGCGCTCGCGCTCGGTCACCCGTGGGGCGCGTCGGGCGCGGTGCTGGCCGTGCGGCTGTTCACCCAGCTGGTCCGCGAGGGCCGCGGCCGGACCGGTCTCGCCGCGATCGCCGTCGGCGGCGGGCAGGGCGTCGCGATGGTGGTGCGGACGTGCCCGTGATCGAGGTGGACGGCGTCAGCCACGTGTACGGCGCCGGCGCGGCCGCGCGCACCGTGCTGTCGGACGTGACCGTCACGCTGCCCGAGCGGCGGGTCGGCGTGATCGGCGCGAACGGGTCGGGCAAGTCGACGTTCGCGCGGCTGCTCAACGGGCTGGTGCTGCCGACGTCCGGCCGGGTCCGCGTCGACGGGCTCGACACCCGGTCGCAGGCCCGGGCGGTCCGGCGGCTGGTCGGCTTCTGCTTCACCGACCCCGACGCGCAGATCGTGATGCCGACCGTGGCCGAGGACGTCGCGTTCGGGCTCCGCCGCCGCGGCGTACCGAAGGACGAGGTCGCCGCGCGCGTCGCCTCCGTGCTGGCGGCGTACGGTCTCGACGGCCACGCCGACCACCCCGCCCACCTGCTGTCCGGCGGACAGAAGCAGCTGCTCGCCCTCGCGTCCGTGCTGGTGACCGAGCCGGCCGTGCTCGTGATGGACGAGCCGACGACACTGCTCGACCTGCGCAACGCGACACGGATCGCCGAGGTGGTCGCCGGGCTGCCGCAGCAGGTCGTGCTGGTGACGCACCACCTGGACCTGCTGGAGGGGTTCGACCGGGTGCTGGTGTTCGACGAGGGCCGGCTGGTGTGCGACGACTCCCCCGCCGCCGCGTGCGCGCACTACCGGTCGCTGATGGGGGCGACGTCGTGACGCTCGGGCTGTACCTGCCCGGCACCTCGCCGCTGCACCGGGCGCCGGCGGGGCTCAAGCTTGCGCTGCTCGTGAGCGCCGGCGTCGTGTCGGTCTTCCTCGACGCGCCCTGGCAGGTGCTGGTCGGTCTCGGCGTGGTGGCGGTGCTGTACGGCGTCGCCGGGATCTCGCTGTCGGTGGCTCTTGCCCAGGTCCGGCCGCTGCTCTGGATCGCGCTGGCCACGGCCGTCTTTCACATCGTCGTCAACGGCCCTTCTCGTGCCTTCGTGGTCGTCGGCGTGCTCGCGATGCTCGTGCTGCTCGCCGCCCTGGTCACGCTGACGACGCGGACCACCGCCCTGGTCGACGCGCTGGTCTCCTTCTGCCGGCCGCTGCGCTTCGTCGGCGTCGACCCCGCCCGCGTCGGGTTGCTGCTCGCGCTCGGCATCCGCTGCGTCCCCGTCGTCGTCGGCCTCGCCCACGAGGTCCGGGACGCCCAGCGCGCCCGCGGCTTCGCAGCCAGCCCCCGCGCCTTCGTCGTACCCCTCATCGTGCGGTCCCTCCGCCACGCCGACGCCCTCGGCGAGGCCCTGGTTGCCCGCGGCGCCGAAGACCCGCTCGAGCGCTTGCTGTAACGCGGGGTTATTGCCGCTCAACAAGGGAAATGCCACGTGGGATGCGTCCATACCTCGTGGGAAGTGAGGCCGCTCCCCTCCCCCTTGCACTCGAGGAGCACGTGCCTCCGCGGCGTGGTGCCGAGGGGCGCATCAGTTGTGTCGCGACACGCCGCCGACGAGGCTGATCTAGTGACTCCTCGCGCGTGTTTGGGGGGTTGTCGCACCCCTGCCTGAGGTGGCCGCGCTCGGGCGTCTCCCTGCGCTATTGCGCGGAGGTGAGGGTGATCTGGAGGGAGCGGGCGGTGGCGATGGCGTCGTCGAGTACGGCGCGTCGGGGGTCGGGGACGGGGAGCCACGGGTCGACGACGAGATCACGGAGCGGGGCGAGCCGGCGGTCCTCCAGCACGATGTCCACGGCCTGGCGGTCTCCCCCGACCACCAGGGCCTCCAGCCCAGGACGGGCGCCCAACCCAGGCCAGCCTTGGACACCAGGACGGCCTTGGACACCAGGACGGCCTTCCCGAGCAGGACGGGCTTCCAGCCCAGGACGCCGAGGAGTCAGTAATTCAGCCTCGTCGGCGGCGTGTCGCGACACAACCGACCCCTCGCCAGACCCTGCCCGAGCGCTGTCGGCGGAAGCTGAGTCAACTCCCGGGCCGAGCCACACCGCACCTCGGGGGTCGGTGCGCGGGGTGATGGGCCCGGCCACGCCGGCGTCTCCGCACAGGATCCGGGCGGCGTGGTCGGCGGCGGCCTCGTAGGCCTGGCGGGCCTGGTTGTCGCGGCGGCGGGCGAAGCGCTGCTGGGACTGGCCGCCGGCCTTGGTGCGGCCCTGGACGTGCCGCTGGCCGACCTTGGACGCGACGACGTGGTCCGACCCGTCCAGCAGGGCAACAGCGAAGCCGCCCTTGCGCACGAGCAGCACGCCCCAGGTCAGCGGGGAAGCGGCCGCCGAGGCGACCGAAGCAGGATCGGGCGGGCCGGAGTACGACCGCCCGAACGGCAGCACGGCCGACGCGGACTCCCCGTCGTCGGCCGTGAGGCTCAGCCGGCCGTCGACCACGTCGAAGATGGTCGGGCCGTGCCGGGTGATGAAGTTGTCGCACCAGCGCACCAGCCGCTCGGGCGGCACCGCGACGGTGCGGGTCATCGAGCGGGACGCTCAGACGTTGAAGCCGAGCGCGCGCAGCTGCTCGCGGCCGTCCTCGGTGATCTTGTCCGGGCCCCACGGCGGCATCCAGACCCAGTTGATCGCGACGTCGTTGACCAGGCCCTCGAGCGCCTGCTCGGTCTGGTCGGTGATCACGTCGGTCAGCGGGCAGGCCGCCGAGGTCAGCGTCATGTCGAGCACGACGTTGGTCTGCTCGTCGAGGTGTACGCCGTAGACGAGGCCGAGGTCGACCACGTTGATGCCGAGCTCCGGGTCGACGACGTCCTTCATCGCCTCGGTGACGTCCTCGACGGTGGTCGTCGTAGTGCCACCGGCGGTGTCCACCTCGGGCAGGTCGGCGTGCGGGTTCTCGGTCATCTTCTCCGTCATCGTGCCTCCTCCTTCTCAACCGCCTGGGCGGTCGCGTCCTTCCACGCCATCCACGACAGCAGCGCGCACTTCACGCGGGCCGGGAACTTGGCCACGCCCGCGAAGGCGATGCCGTCCTCCAGGCGGTCCTCGTCCGGTTCCACCGTGCCACGGCCCTGCATGAGGGCAAGGAACTCCTCGTGCAGCTCCGACGCCTCGGCGACCGTCTTGCCGATGACCAGGTCGGTCATCACCGAGGCAGAGGCCTGGCTGATCGAGCACCCCTCGGCGTCGTACGACACGTCCTCGACGACCGCGTCGGCGCCGTCACCGGACAGGTGCACGCGCAGCGTCACCTCGTCGCCGCACGTGGGGTTCACGTGGTGCACCTCCGCCTCGTAGGGCTCGCGGAGCCCCTTGTGGTGGGGGTTCTTGTAGTGGTCCAGGATGATCTCCTGGTACAGGCTGTCGAGATCCATCAGCCCACCCGGAAGTAGCGCTTGGTGTACTCCAGCCCCTCGACCAGCGCGTCGATCTCGGCCGGCGTCGTGTAGAGGTACGACGACATCCGGGTCGAGCTCTGCACGCCGAACCGCTTGTGGGCCGGCTTGGCGCAGTGGTGCCCGGCGCGCACGGCGACACCGCGCGAGTCCAGCACCTGGGCCACGTCGTGCGGGTGCACGCCGTCGAGCTCGAACGAGATCGCGCCACCGCGCAGGGTCGCGCCGGTCGGCCCGAGGATCGTCAGCCCGGAGATGGAACGAAGCCCCTCGAGCGCGTAGGCGGTGATCGCCTCCTCGTGAGCGCGCACGGCCTCCATGCCCACGGCGCCGAGGTAGTCGACGGCCGCGCCGAGACCCACGGCCTCGACGATCGGCGGAGTGCCGGCCTCGAACTTGTGCGGGATCGGGGCGTACGTCGACCGCTCCATCGACACGGTCGCGATCATCTCCCCGCCACCGAGGAACGGCGGCAGCTGCTCGAGCAGCGAGGCGCGGCCCCACAGCACGCCGATGCCGGTGGGGCCGGTCACCTTGTGGCCGGTGAAGGCCAGGAAGTCCGGGCGCTCCGCCTCGTCCATCGCGGCCAGGTTCACCGGCATCTGCGGCACCGCCTGCGCGGCGTCGACCACGACGACCGCGCCGACCTCGTGCGCGCGCCGGGCGATCTCGGCGACCGGGTTGATGGTGCCGAGCGCGTTGGACACCCACGTCAGCGACACGATCTTGGTGCGCTCGTTGATGAGTTGGTCGAGCTGCGACAGGTCGAGCAGTCCGTCGTCGGTGATCGAGAACCAGCGCAGCTTCGCGCCGGTGCGCTCGGTGAGCAGCTGCCACGGGACGATGTTGGAGTGGTGCTCCATCTCGGTGATGACGACCTCGTCGCCCTCGCCGAGCTGCAGGTCACCGCGCGCCCACGCGAACGTGTTGGCGACGAGGTTGAGCGCCTCGGAGGCGTTCTTGGTGAAGATCACCTCGTCGCGCGACGGCGCGCCGATGAAGGCCGCGACCTTGTCGCGGGCACCCTCGAACGCCGCCGTCGACTCCGCACCGAGCTGGTGCATGGCGCGGGCGACGTTGGCGTTGTGCCGCTCGAGGTGGTCGACCATCGCGTCGACCACCACCTGCGGCTTCTGCGAGGTGTTGGCGCTGTCGAGGTACACCAGCGGCTTCCCGTCGGCCACCGTGCGCGACAGGATCGGGAAGTCCGCCCGGATCAGCTCGAGCCCGGGCAGCAGGCCGGCGAGGCCCCCGGACAGCTGCGAATCAGGCGTTGACGTAACGCTCATAGCCCTCGGCCTCCAGGCGCTCGGCGAGCTCCGGGCCGCCCTCCTCGGCGATCCTGCCGTCGACGAAGACGTGCACGAAGTCCGGCTTGATGTAGCGCAGGATCCGCGTGTAGTGCGTGATCAGCAGCACGCCGCGGTCGCCCTGCTCGCGGTAGCGGTTGACGCCCTCGGACACGATCTTCAGGGCGTCGATGTCGAGGCCCGAGTCGGTCTCGTCGAGGACGGCGACCTTCGGGTTGAGCAGCTCGAGCTGGACGATCTCGTGGCGTTTCTTCTCACCACCGGAGAAGCCCTCGTTGACCGACCGCTGCGAGAACGACGCGTCGAGCTTGAGCCGCTCCATCGCGCCGTTGACGTCCTTGACCCAGGTCCGCAGCTTCGGCGCCTCGCCGTCGATCGACGTCTTGGCGGTGCGCAGGAAGTTCGCCACCGAGACACCCGGCACCTCGACGGGGTACTGCATGGCCAGGAACAGGCCGGCGCGGGCGCGCTCGTCGACGGTCATCTCCAGGACGTCGGCCCCGTCGAGCGTCACCGAGCCACTGGTCACGGTGTACTTCGGATGACCGGCGATGGAGTACGCGAGAGTCGACTTGCCCGACCCGTTCGGCCCCATGATCGCGTGGGTCTCGCCGCCCTTGATGGTCAGGTCGACGCCCTTGAGGATCTCCTTGGGGCCGTCCTCGGTGTCGACACTGACGTGCAGGTCCTTGATCTCCAACGTGCTCATGCGGGGGTGACTCCGTTCAGGGTGGTCTCGGTGTCGACGTACACGTCATCGCCGCGTACCTCGACGGGGAAGGTGGCAACCGGCTCGGTCGCCGGCAGTCCGGTGGGCTTGCCGGTGCGGAGGTCGAAGCGCGAGCCGTGCAGCCAGCACTCCACCGTGCAGTCCTCGACGTCGCCCTCGGACAGGGCGATCGCGGCGTGGCTGCACTGGTCCTGGATCGCGAAGAACTCGTCGCCGTGCCGCGCGATCGCGATCTCGTAGTCGCCGGCGAGCACCCCCAGCGGGGTGTCCTCCGGGACCTCGCTCACCGAGCAGACGCGCTCCCAGCTCACGACACGAGCTCCTTGAGCACGTTCTTCGCGAGCTCGGTCTCGACCGTGGCCATCAGCTTCTCCTCCAGCGCCGGGACGCCGACCTTGCGGATCAGGTCGTTGAAGAAGCCGTGCACGACGAGGCGCTGCGCCTCCTCCTCCGGTACGCCGCGCGAACGGAGGTAGAACAGCTGCTCGTCGTCGAACCGGGCGGTCGCCGACGCGTGGCCGGCGCCCTCGATCTCGCCGGTCTCGATCTCGAGGTTCGGGATCGAGTCGGCCTGGCAGCCGTCGGTGAGCACGAGGTTGCGGTTCTCCTCGTAGGTCTCGATGCCCTCGGCGATCTTGCGGATCAGCACGTTGCCGACCCAGACCGTGTGCGCCTTGTCGCCCTGGAGCGCGCCCTTGTAGGTCACGTGGCTCTTGGTGCGCGGCGCGTCGTGGTCGACGAACAGCCGGTGCTCGAGGTGCTGGCCCTCGTCGGCGAAGTAGAGCCCGAGCAGCTCGGCCTCGCCGCCAGGCCCGGCGTAGGACGCGTTGGCGTTGACCCGCACGACGGACCCGCCGAACGAGATCATCACGTGCTTGTAGCGCGCGTCGCGGCCGACCTTGGCCTCGTGCGTCCCCACGTGCACGGCGTCGTCGTCCCAGTCCTGCAGGGACACCACGGTCACGTCGGCACCGTCGCCGACGACGACCTCGAGGTTGCCGGCGTGCACGCCGGAGCCGCGGTGGTCGAGCACGAAGGTGAACTTGGAGTGCGTGCCCGCCTCGAGAACGGTGTGCGCGTTGCTGCGCTTGCCCGCGACGCCGGTGACGGTCAGGCCGAGCGGCTCGTCGAGCACGGTGTCGGCCGGGACCTTCACGTGCAGGGCCTCGGGCGTGTTCTTCGACGCCACCGCGGAGGCGCGGTCGTCGGGCACCAGCGCCTTCCCGCGGGGCGCCTGCCCCGGGGCGAGCGTGCCCACGAAGAACTCCGCGGGGCCGCTGGTCTCGTACGTCGCCGCACCCTCGTCGCTCGGCGCGTCGTCGAGCGCGCCGGCGAGGCGCTTGAGCGGCGTGAACCGCCAGATCTCCTCGCGCCCGGTGGGCACCGGGTGGTCGTCGAGGTCGAACGAGGACACCGGGTGCAGGTGGGACTGCACCGGTGACTGCTCGAGGGCGGACTCCACGCTCTCGCGTGCGTCGGTCACGGTCACTTCTGTCGTGTCACTTTCTTGCTCGGGGGCAGGTGGTCTCACGCCCGTCGGGGCGACCACCCGGACGGGCGGGGCGGGGCCGGGTCAGCCGACCGCGCCCTCCATCTGCAGCTCGATCAGCCGGTTGAGCTCGAGGGCGTACTCCATCGGCAGCTCCTTCGCGATGGGCTCGATGAAGCCGCGGACGATCATCGCCATCGCCTCGTCCTCGGCCAGCCCGCGCGACATCAGGTAGAAGAGCTGGTCGTCGGAGACCTTCGAGACCGACGCCTCGTGACCCATCGACACGTCGTCCTCGCGGATGTCGACGTACGGGTAGGTGTCGGACCGGCTGATCTGGTCGACGAGCAGCGCGTCGCACAGCACGTTGGACTTGGAGCCGTGGGCGCCCTCGTTGACCTGGATCAGGCCGCGGTACGACGTACGACCGCCGCCGCGGGCCACCGACTTCGACAGGATCGAGGACGAGGTGTGCGGCGCGGCGTGCACCATCTTGGCGCCCGCGTCCTGGTGCTGGCCCTCGCCGGCGAACGCGATCGACAGCGTCTCGCCCTTGGCGTGCTCGCCCATCAGGTAGACGGCGGGGTACTTCATCGTCACCTTGGAGCCGATGTTGCCGTCGACCCACTCCATCGTCGCGCCGGCCTCGCAGGTCGCGCGCTTGGTGACGAGGTTGTAGACGTTGTTCGACCAGTTCTGGATGGTCGTGTAGCGGCAGCGGCCGCCCTTCTTCACAACGATCTCGACGACCGCGGAGTGCAGCGAGTCGGAGGAGTAGATCGGCGCGGTGCAGCCCTCGACGTAGTGCACGTAGGCGCCCTCGTCGACGATGATCAGCGTCCGCTCGAACTGGCCCATGTTCTCGGTGTTGATCCGGAAGTAGGCCTGCAGCGGGATGTCCACGTGGACGCCCGGCGGCACGTAGATGAACGAGCCGCCGGACCACACCGAGGTGTTCAGCGCGGCGAACTTGTTGTCACCGACCGGGATGACGGTGCCGAAGTACTCCTTGAAGAGGTCCTCGTGCTCCTTCAGCGCGGTGTCGGTGTCGAGGAAGATGACGCCCTGCTCCTCCAGGTCCTCGCGGATCTGGTGGTAGACGACCTCGGACTCGTACTGCGCGGCGACACCGGCGACGAGGCGCTGCTTCTCCGCCTCGGGGATGCCGAGCTTGTCGTAGGTGTTGCGGATGTCCTCGGGCAGGTCGTCCCACGTCGCGGCCTGCTTCTCGGTGGACCGGACGAAGTACTTGATGTTGTCGAAGTCGATGTCGCCGAGCTCCGCGCCCCACGTGGGCATGGGCTTGCGCTGGAAGAGCTTGAGGCCCTTCAGGCGGAGGTCGAGCATCCACTGCGGCTCGCCCTTCTTGGCCGAGATGTCGCGGACGACCGCCTCGTT
>DASURB010000129.1:0-22632 GCA_036280235.1 Nocardioides sp. | reverse complement strand
CCCGCTCAACCCACAGATCCCTGGGAACTACCCAGACAGGTGACCGTCACCGCTCGACCAGTCCAGAACGGAGCACACCACCATGAGGACCAGGAAGATCACCACCTCCCTGGTCGCCCTCGCTCTCGGGATGACCGCCGCAGCATGCGGCGGAGACTCCGGGGACTCCGGGGCGACCGAGTCCACCGGGCCGATCAAGGTCTGGCTCTCCAACAACCCCGAAGAGGTCGCCTGGGGCAAGGCGATGGTGAAGGAGTGGAACGCCGAGCACCCCGACCAGAAGGTCACCGCCCAGGAGATCCCGGCCGGCAAGACCTCCGAGGAGGTCATCGGCGCCGCCATCACCGCCGGCAACGCGCCGTGCCTGGTGTTCAACACCTCACCCGCCGCCGTACCCCAGTTCCAGAAGCAGGGCGGGCTCGTCCCGCTCGACGACTTCGAGGGCGGTTCCGACTACGTCGAGCAGCGCAGCGGAGACGTCGCCAAGCAGTACACGTCCGAAGACGGGAAGTACTACCAGATCCCCTGGAAGTCCAACCCGGTGATGATCTTCTACAACAAGGACCTGCTCAAGAAGGCGGGCGTCGACCCGGAGAACCCGCCGCTCGCCACCCACGACGAGTTCCTCGAGACCTCGCGCAAGATCGTCGACAGCGGCGCGGCCGACGCCGCGATCTGGCCGGCACCGTCGAGCGAGTTCTTCCAGTCCTGGTTCGACTTCTACCCGCTGTACGCCGCCGAGACCGGCGGCAAGCAGCTCGTCGAGGACGGCGAGGCGACGTTCGACTCCGAAGAGGGCAGGACGGTCGCCGACTTCTGGGCGCAGATGTACGCCGACGGCCTCGCGCAGAAGGAGGTCTACAACGGTGACTCCTTCGCCGACGAGAAGGCCGCGATGGCGATCGTCGGGCCGTGGGCGATCGCGGTCTACGGCGACAAGGTCAACTGGGGCGCCGCGCCGGTGCCGACCTCTTCGGGCACCAGCCCGGAAGAGACCTACACGTTCTCCGACGCCAAGAACATCGCCCTCTACTCCGCGTGCGAGAACCGCGGCACGGCGTGGGAGGTCCTGAAGTTCGCCACCAGCGAGGAGCAGGACGGCGAGCTGCTCGAGCAGACCGGGCAGATGCCGCTGCGCGAGAACCTCGCCGAGACCTACCCGGACTACTTCGAGAAGAACCCGGAGTACGCCGAGTTCGCCGACCAGGCCTCGCGGACCGTCGAGGTGCCCAACGTGCCCAACTCGATCGAGATCTGGCAGACGTTCCGCGACGCGTACTCGTCGTCGGTGATCTTCGGCGAGAAGCCCGTCGACGAGGCGCTGTCCGAGGCGGCCGAGAAGGCCACCCAGCTCGCCGGCCAGTCCTGACCGGGATCCCGACATGACGACCGTTCCGGCCACCGAGCCCCGGGACACCGCGGCCACCACCCCGGACGAGCCACCGCCGTCGCGCCGGCGGCTGGCGACCATCCTCGGTCGCCAGCCGCTGGGCATGGCGTTCGCCGCGCCGTACGCCGCGTTCCTGGCGGTCGTGTTCGCCTACCCGCTCGGACTCGCGGTGTGGATCAGCTTCCACGACTACTTCTTCGCCGCACCCGGCGCGGAGGTGGAGCGACCCTTCGTCGGCCTCGACAACTACAAGGCCGTGCTGACCGACCCCGAGGTGCGGCAGGCGTTCGGCAACGTCGTCGAGTTCCTGCTGATCAACGTGCCGCTCACCGTCGTGCTGGCGCTCGTGCTCGCCACGGGGCTCAACGCGGCGGTGCGCGGGCGGAGCTTCCTGCGGGTCTCCTACTACGTGCCCTACGTGACTGCGAGCGTCGCGCTGGTGTCGGTCTGGCTGTTCCTGTTCAGCCAGGGCGGCCTGGTCAACCAGCTGCTCGGCGGGCTCGCACCCGACCCGTCGTGGCTGGTCAACAAGGGCCTGGCGATGCCGCTGATCGCGGTGTTCGTGACGTGGAAGCAGCTCGGCTTCTCGGTGCTGCTCTACCTCGCGGCGCTGCAGAACGTGCCCAAGGAGCTCTACGAGTCTGCGGCGACCGACGGCGCCGGCGGGCTGCGCCAGTTCTGGCACGTGACCGTGCCGGGCGTCCGCCCGGCCACCGTGCTCGTCGTGATCCTGGCGACGATCACCGGCGCCAACCTGTTCACCGAGCCCTACCTGCTGACCAACGGCGGCGGCCCCAACGGCGCGTCCGCCTCGCCCGTGCTGGTGATGTACCAGAAGGGCATCGAGCAGGGCAGCCCCGACCTCGCGGCGGCCATCGGCGTCGTGCTGGTCATCGGCGTGCTGCTCATCTCGCTGGTCAACAAGCGGATCCTGGAGAGGGACTGACATGACCCGCACCTGGCCGAGGACGCTGCTGCTGTACGCCGGCGCGTTCCTGTTCGTCTTCCCGTTCTGGTACATGCTGCGCGGGTCGCTGCAGCCCGAGCCGGACACCACGCTCCGGGGCGCACTGCCGACCGGCGGCTACACGCTGGAGAACTACGCGCAGATCAACTCGCGCGTCGACCTGCTGCAGTCGCTGGCCAACTCCGGGATCTTCACCGCGGGCGTGCTGTTCTGCACCCTGCTGTTCGGGCTGCTCGCCGGCTACGCACTCGCCCGGCTGCACTTCCGCGGCAAGGGCACGCTGTTCGCGGTGATGCTGCTCGTGCAGATCATCCCGTTCCAGCTGCTCGTCATCCCGCTCTACGTCATGGTCGTGCGCGGCTACGGGCTGGCCGACTCGTACGCGGGCATGATCCTGCCGTTCGCGATCAACTCGACCGCGGTGTTCATGTTCCGGCAGTTCTTCCTGCAGCTGCCCGAGGACCTGTTCGCCGCTGCCCGCCTCGACGGCGCGAACGAGCTGCGCATCCTCTGGTCCGTCGCGCTCCCGCTCGTGCGGCCCGCGGTCCTGACTGCAGGGCTGATCACCTTCATCGGCCCGTGGAACGAGTTTCTCTGGCCGTTCCTGGTCACCAAGGAGGCCGACATGCAGCCGCTCGCGGTGTCGCTGGCGAACTACATCAGCAACATCGCCGGCCGCGCGGACAACCCGTACGGCGCAATCCTCGCCGGCGCGGTCGTTCTCGCCGCCCCCGCGGTGGCGCTGTTCATCGCCTTCCAGAAGCACTTCACCAGCTCCGACGTCGGCTCCGGCGTCAAGGGCTGAGCCCACCTCCGACTCTCGGGAGAAAACGATGCACCTCCGCACCCGCCGGCTCTTCGCGGTCGTCGCGATGGCGACCGCCGTCGGGCTCACCGGCGCGCTGGCGCCGGCGAGCACCGGCGCGGCCACCGCTGTCCCGCAGCAGCAGACCGGCGCGATCCGTACGACGATGGCGAACCTCGATCACCTCGACTGGCTCTCGGTCGAGGTCACACCGCCGGTGCAGGAGGGGCACACCACCTACCGGATCGCCGAGGAGCCTGCGATCGGCACGCTGTGGACCTACGCCGAGCCGAACCCCGACGGCAGCTACCGGCACGTCGGCGGCGGCACCTACGACCCCGAGACCGACACCTGGGGTCAGGGCGCGTTCAACGCAGACGACATGACCCGCGCGGCGGTCGTCTACCTCCGGCACTGGCAGCAGACCGGCGACACGGCGAGCCGCGACGCGGCGTACCAGATGCTCCGCGGCGTCACCTACCTGCAGACCGCCACCGGTCCGAACGCCGGCAACGTCGTGCTCTGGATGCAGCCCGACGGCACGCTCAACCCGAGCGCCGAGCCGGTCGAGCTGCCGGACCCGTCCGACAGCGACGCGTCGTACTGGCTGGCCCGCACGATCTGGGCGCTGGGGGAGGGGTTAGCCGCCTTCGCGGACGAGGACCCGGCTTTCGCGGCGTTCCTGCGCGACCGGATCGAGCTCGCGGTGGACGCGGTCGACCGTCAGGTCCTCGACCGGTACGGCGAGCACCTGGACATCGACGGCGAGCCCGCACCCGCGTGGCTGGTCGCCGACGGCGGGGACGCCAGCGCGGAGGCCGTCCTCGGCCTCGCGGCCTATCAGCAGACGGGCGGGTCGGAGCGTGCGGCGACCGTCATGCACCGCCTCGCTGAGGGCATCGCCGAGCTCGCCGCCCCGGCGAAGGACGCAGCCACGTCCTGGCCGTTCGGAGCCGTGCGCCCCTGGGCGCTGTCCCGGTCGCTCTGGCACGGCTGGGGCGCGCAGATGCCCGCCGCGCTCGCCCGCGCCGGTGTCGCGGCACCGGCCGTGCGTGACTCGTTCACGTTCGACCCCTGGCTGCTGACCTCCGGCGGCCCCGACAACGGCCGCCTGCCCAGCCGGATCGACCGCTCGCAGATCGCCTACGGCGCCGACTCCCGGCTGCAGTCCCTGCTCGCCACCGCCGTCGCGCGCCCCGCGACCCGCACGGCCGCGACCGACCTGGCCGGCATCGTCGGCAGCTGGTACCTCGGTGCCAACCCCGCCGGCGTGCGGATGTACGACCCCGCCACCGGCCGCACTTTCGACGGGATCAACCACGACGGCACCGTCAACCGCAACTCCGGCGCCGAGTCGACCATCCACGGCCTGCTGTCGATGCTCGCGCTCGACGGCCACCCCGCGGTCGCACGTCGAGTCACCGAGTCCACGATCGCCGCGCGCGTAGGCAGCACCTCGGTCGAGGCCGAGACCGGCGCCCTCACCGGGGGTGCCACTACCGTGGCCCCGGAGTCGCTGTGGACCGGGGAGTCGCACTACGGCGGCGACGGCTACGTCGACGTCCCCGCGGGGGGATCGGTCCGCGTCGACCTGCCGCGCCACCACGGCGGTCTCGTGCTGCCGGTCGTCGACCAGCGACCGGGCGCCGGTCGGCTCGTCGTCACCGCCGCGAACAGAAAGCTGGGCTCCGTCGACGCCGGCGAGGTAGGGGAGCAGGGCGACTCGCCCGCTCCCGGCCTGCTGGCTCCGCTCGGCGGACTCGACGCGCTGCCACGTGACGCCGGCTCCGTCACGCTGACCGCCCGAGGCGGCGCCGTCGCCCTCGACGCGGTGATGGTCGAGCCGGCCGTGTCCCGGCTGGTCCTCGACCAGGACGGCCACGGCACCGCGCTGCTGCGCACGTCCCGTCACGACAAGACGCGCACCACCGTGCGCGTCCCCGGCGATGGCCGCGCCACGGTCACGACGTACGACGGCAGGGGCCGCCGGCTGTCCAGCTCCACCACGAAGGCCCGCACCGTTGCGGTCGTCGTCCCCGCCGCTGGCTTCGCGACCGTGCGCCGCTGACCCGACCACACACCGAAACCCGAACCCTGACACCACACGAGAACGAGGAAGCCAGATGACCGCCCACCAGCACGCCCACGCCGAGTTCCCGCTGGGGCCGTTCCGCCCCTACGAGCAGAACCCGATCTTGACCCCACAGGGGCACGGCTGGGAGTCCGGCAGCGTCTACAACCCCGCCGCGATCGTCAAGGACGGCCAGGTCGTCCTGCTCTACCGCGCGCACGCCGACGACATCATCAGCCACGTCGGCTACGCGACCAGCGACGACGGCATCCACTTCGAGCGGCGACCGGAGCCGGTGCTGTCACCGAGCGAGCCGTACGACGAGTTCGGCTGCGAGGACCCGCGCGTCACCGAGGTCGACGGCACCTACTACCTGACCTACACCGGCTGGGACCGCAAGAGCGCGCTGCTCTGCCTGGCCACCTCCACGGACCTGATCACGTGGGAGAAGCACGGGCCGATCTTCCCGGACTTCAACACCTTCCTGCCCCAGGGCAACGGCCAGGACGCCCCGTGGAGCAAGGCCGGCGCGATCCTGCCGGTGCCGATCGACGGCCGCTACCTGATGTACTTCGGCGAGGGCTCGATCTGGTACGCGTGGTCCGACGACCTGATCCACTGGAAGCCCGGCTCGAACGACGAGCCCTTGATGGTGCCCACGGGTCCGGGCACGTTCGGGGAGTTCCTCGTCGAGGTCGGCCCGCAGCCGATCATCACCAACAACGGGCTGATCCTGCTGCTGCACAACGCCGCGGTGAAGAACGACGACGGGTCGGTGCGCTACACCTGCGGCCAGCTGCTGTTCGACCCGGCCGACCCGACCACGATCCTGGCCCAGATGAACAAGCCGTGGCTCGAGCCGACCACCCACGAGGACACGCACGGCCTGGTCTCCAACGTGACCTTCGTGGAGGGCCTGGTGCACTTCAAGGACACCTGGTTCGCCTACTACGGCCAGTCCGACTCCACGCTCGGCGTGGCGACGTACCGCGTCGGCGACCGCTACTCCGACCTGGCGGACCGGTGAGCCCCGGCCCGGCGACCTGGTTCGGCCCAGGTCCGCACCACCGCTGGCTCGAGGCCGAGGGCGACCGGCTCCTCGACTTCGCGCGCGGCTCGCGGCACCCTGCCGGCGGCTTCGCGTGGCTCGACGGCGCCGGCCGCCCCGACCTGGACCGGCCCGTCGAGCTGTGGATCTCGTGCCGGATGACGCACGTGTTCGCCCTGGGGCACATGCTCGGGCGGCCCGGGTGCGGCCCGCTGCTCGACCACGGGCTCGCCGCGCTCGCCGGCCGGTTCCACGACCACGACCACGGCGGCTGGTACGTCAAGGTCGCGACCGACGGGCTGCCCACCTCCCGCGCCAAGACCGCCTACGAGCACGCCTTCGTCGTCCTCGCCACCGCGTCGGCCACCTGCGCCGGCCGGCCCGGTGCGCGCGGTCTGCTCGACGAGGCGCTCGACGTGCTGCTCAACAGGTTCTGGGACGACGAGCACGGCATGGTCGTCGAGGAGTGGGACGAGCCCTTCGAGAAGCTCGACGGCTACCGCGGCGTCAACGCCAATATGCACACGGTCGAGGCGCTGCTCGCGGCCGCCGGCGCCACCGGCGACCGCACCCTGCTCGACCGCGCGCTGCGCGTCGTCGAGCGGGTCGTGCACACGCTCGGTCCCGCGCACCACTGGCGGCTCCCCGAGCACTTCCACCCCGACTGGACGCCGATCCTCGACTACAACATCGCGGAGCCGGCGCACCCGTTCCGGCCGTACGGCGCCACGATCGGGCACTGGCTCGAGTGGGCCCGGCTCGCGCTGCACCTGCGTGCCGAGCTCGGCGCGGACGCGCCGGGCTGGCTGCTCGACGACGCCAAGGCGCTGTTCGAGGCCTCGGTGAGTGAGGGCTGGGCGGTCGACGGTCGCGACGGCTTCGTCTACACCGTCGACTGGGACGGCCACCCCGTCGTGCACGAGCGGATGCACTGGGTCGTCGCCGAGGCGACCGCCACCGCGGCGGTCCTGCACGAGGTGACCGGCGACCCGATGTACCTCGAGTGGTACGCCACCTGGTGGGACCACGCGGCGACCTACTTCATCGACCCCGCGCACGGCTCCTGGCGGCACGAGCTCGACCGGGACAACCGGCTCAGCGGCGTGACGTGGAACGGCAAGCCGGACGTCTACCACGCGTTCCAGGCCACGCTGGTGCCGCGGCTCCCGGTCGCGCCGTACCTCCCGGCGGCGCTGCGCGACGGCCTTCTGGACTGAGCGGGCATCCGCTCGATTCGGTCCTGGGCCGTCCCGGTGGGACACTGGGGAGCGGTATGTCCCAGCCTGCGAAGACCCTTCCCCTCGTGTTCGACGAGCCGCGCGGCCGCAAGAAGCCCCCGCGCCACCTCGCCGACCTCTCCGCCGCCGAGCGCAAGGAGCTCGTCACCGGGCTCGGGCTGCCCGGCTTCCGGGCGCGGCAGCTCGCCACGCACTACTTCGCGCGGCTGGTCGACGACCCCGCGGAGATGACCGACCTGCCGGCCGCGGAGCGCGAGCAGCTCGTCGCCGGGCTGCTGCCGGAGCTGATGACGCCGCTGCGCACGCTCGAGGCCGACAAGGGCACCACGCGCAAGACGCTGTGGCGGCTGTTCGACGGGGCGCTGGTCGAGTCTGTGCTGATGCGCTACCCCGACCGCACCACCATGTGCGTCTCCTCGCAGGCCGGCTGCGGCATGGCCTGCCCGTTCTGCGCCACCGGCCAGGGCGGCCTGCAGCGCAACATGTCCACCGCCGAGATCGTCGAGCAGGTCGTCGCCGGCGCCCGCTCGCTGGCCCGCAGCGAGGTGCCCGGCGGTCCGGGCCGCGTCAACAACGTGGTCTTCATGGGCATGGGCGAGCCGATGGCCAACTACAAGGCGGTGATCGGTGCCGTACGCCGGCTCACCGACAAGTCTCCGGACGGGCTCGGCATGTCAGCGCGCGGCATCACCGTCTCCACCGTCGGCCTGGTGCCGCGGATCCGGCAGCTCGCCGAGGAGGGCATCCCGGTGACGCTCGCGCTGTCGCTGCACGCGCCGGACGACGAGCTGCGCAACGAGCTGGTCCCGATCAACACCCGCTGGTCGGTCCACGAGGCCGTCGAGGCGGCGTGGGACTACGCGCGCACGACCAAGCGCCGGGTGTCGATCGAGTACGCCATGATGCGCGACATCAACGACCAGGCCTGGCGCGCAGACCTGCTCGGCGACGTGCTGACGTCGTACGGCGACTGGGGCTGGGTGCACGTCAACCTGATCCCGCTGAACCCCACGCCCGGCTCGAAGTGGACCGCCTCGCGCCGCGAGGACGAGCGCGAGTTCGTGCGCAGGCTCGAGGCCAAGGGCGTGCCGACCACCGTGCGCGACACCCGTGGCAGCGAGATCGACGGCGCCTGCGGGCAGCTCGCCGCCATCGACGTCTGAGCGGTTCTGGGCTGTCTGACGGGGGTTCAAAACCACCGTCCGCGAGGCGCAGACTGGGACTGAGTCGCACCCACCCATCGGGAGGAGACGCGGTGAACAGCAAGACCTGGCAGGTGACCCTCGCGATCAACGAGGACGGTGACGACACCTACGTCGACGCGGTCCTCCAGCTCGACAACAAGATGGAGATCCGCGGGCGAGGAATGAGCCGCCGCAACCCGCGCGACGAGTCCGAACCCCGGATCGGTGACGAGCTCGCCGCGGCCCGGGCGCTGTCGCACCTCGCGCACGAGCTGCTCGGCCTGGCCGCCGCGGACATCGAGTCCAAGACCCACGTGCCGCCGCGGTCGCTGGCCATCTGACACGCCGGCTCAGCCGGTCAGCAGCCCGACCGCCTCGGTCACGTCGTCGACGAGGTGCACCCGGGCGGCCATGGTCCGGTCGCGGGCCAGGGCCTCGAGGAGCGGCCACGCGGGCAGCTCCCGGGTCCAGTGGTCGGTGCCGACCAGCACCATCGGCGCCACCTCGTCGTCGTCGGCGTAGTAGTTCTCGCAGGCGTCCTGGAACACCTCCTGCACCGTGCCGGCACGCCCGGGAAGGAACACGATGCCGGCGTCGCACAGGTGCAGCAGGATGTCCTCGCGGATGGCGTTCTTGAAGTACTTCGCGATGTGCGAGGCCATCGGGTTCGGCGGCTCGTGCCCGTAGAACCACGTCGGGACACCGAGCGAGTCCGTGCCGGTCCAGCGGTTGCGGACCTCGAACGCCGCCTCCGCCCACGCCGCGACGCCGGTGCGGTACGTCGGTACGGCGGCGAGCAGGGCGAGCGCCTCGTCGAGCACGGCGTCGTCGTGGCCGGCGAGGTAGGCGCCCAGGTTCGCGGCCTCCATCGCGCCCGGACCGCCTCCTGTCGCGACGGTCAGCCCGGTCCGGGCGAGGTCGCGGCCGAGCCGGGCGGCGTCGCGGTACTCCGTCGAGCCGCGCTCGATCGCGTGGCCGCCCATCACACCGACGAGTCGGACCCCGGCGGTGTGCTCGGCGAGCGCGTCGTCGATGGCGTGGTCGTGCAGCGCCTGCGCGAGGTGGTCGGTGACGTCGGTGCTCGTGCGTGCCCAGGCGTAGGCGCGCGCGTCCGGCGTCGCGTCGTACCCCTGCTCGAGATCGCGGTAGAGATCGTCGGGGGAGTAGAGCGTGGCGCGGTATGGGTCGACCGGCACGTCCGGCACCCGCGGGAACACCAGGGCGCCCCGGCGACGGAGGTCGGCCTCGACGTCCGGGTCGAGCAGGCAGCCGAGCAGCAGCGCACCGCGCGCGTCGAGCCGGCGCAGCGCTTCGCCGTGCTGCCGCAGGTCGAGCGACTGCATCCGCCAGTGCCGCATCGACGTGACGCCCGCAGCGAGCAGGGCGTCCAGCTCCTCGAGCGACTCGATCTCGTGGGTGGCGGGGCGGCGGTCGGGCACGACCGTCAGCCTATGGGCAGGATCAGGCGTTGCCGAACCGGCAACTGAGTTTGTCACCGCGTGGGCATTGACCGCACGCTTGTCCCATGAGCGAGACACACGAGCACCGGCACGGACAGGCCGAGGGCGAGCACACGGACATGTTCGAGCCGCACGCCTGGGACGAGCGCTACTCGGGACCCGAGACCGTCTGGAGCGGGCGGCCCAATCCGCAGCTCGTCGCCGAGGTGTCCGGGCTGACGCCAGGGACCGCCCTGGACGTCGGCTGCGGCGAGGGCGGCGACGTCATCTGGCTCGCCCAGCAGGGCTGGACGGTGACCGGAGCCGACTTCTCCGCCAAGGGCCTCGCTCGCGCGGCCGGCCACGCCGCGGAGGCCGGCGTTGCCGACCGATGCGACTGGTGGCAGGTGGACGCCCGGGCGTTCGCCGCGAAGGGCCGGGAGTTCGACCTGGTCACCACGCACTTCCTGCACCCACCGGAAGCCGGGATGGCTGCGGTGGCGCGGCGCCTCGCGGAGGCGGTCGCGCCAGGCGGGCACCTGCTGGTCGTCGGGCACGCGCCCACCGAGGAGTTCGTCGGGACGATGAGCGAGGGCCACCGGCGCGCCATGTGGGTCGCCGAGGACCTGCTGCCGGCGTTGCCGGACGACTTCGAGGTGCTGGTCGCCGAGCAGCGGTCCCGCACGGCCACTCGGGACGGCCGGACGATGGAGATCGAGGACGCCACGCTGCACGCCCGCCGCCGGTGAGCAGACGGGACGTCAGTCGAGGTCCATCGTGTAGCAGACCGCCGTCCCCTCGAGCAGCAGCGTGCCGTCGCCGCGGTGCACGGTCGTGCGCAGCTCGGTGATCGGCTTGTCCTCGCGTGCCTCGAGGACCTCGACCCGGCCGGTGATCGTGTCGCCCGGCCGGCCCGGTGCCCGGAAGTCCCAGTTCACGTTGAGGAACACCGTGCCCGGCCCCGGCAGCTTCTCCGCCACGACGGCGTTGAGGATCGCGCTGGTGATCCCGCCCTGCACGACGATCTCGCCGAAGCGGGACCGCCGCGCCGCCTCCTCGTCGTAGTGGAGCGGGTTGTAGTCGCCGCTGATCCGGCTGAACAGGGCGATGTCGTCGGCGGTGATCGTGCGGGACATCTCGGCGGTGTCCCCGACACGTGGCGGGGTCCAGCTCATGGCCGGAGCGTAGGCCCGGCCGGCCGGACTCCGCCGTACCGTGTCTAGAACGCCGACGCCAGCAGCTCGCCGTACAACGCGTGCTCGTCGGCGACCTCGGGGTCGAGCCCGCGGGCACGGAACCAGGCGCAGACGTTGGCGCAGTCGCGCATCAGGAAGTCCATGCCCTGGGGGTTCGCGACGATGTCGACCGCCTGGGGGAGGTCGATCACCACGAGGCGTTCGCCCGCCGCCAGGATGTTGTACGGCGAGAGGTCCCCATGAGCCACGCCGTGCCGGGCGAGCGCGGCCATCGCGTCGCGCAGCTGGTCGAAGTACGACCGCAGCAGCTCCCGATCGGGCCGGGTCTGCGCGAGCCGCGGCGCGGCCACGCCGTCGACGTGAACGAACTCCATGAGGATCTCGGTCCCGTCGATCTGCACCGGGTAGGGGACCGGCACGCCCGCCTCCCAGAACCGCTTGAGCGCCTCCCACTCGGCCCACGCCCACTGCCCGGCGGCGACGGCGCGGCCGTGCGCGCTGCGCTTGGCCATCGCGCGGGCGTCGCGGGAGTTCCGGGTGCGCCGGCCCTCGGTGTAGGTGCTGCTGCGGTGGAAGGACCGGTGCTCCTCGTCGCGGTAGCGCTTCGCGGCCATCACGACCGCCTGCGACGGATCGTCGGGGACGGCGCGCTCGAGGAGGAAGACGTCGGCCTCCTTGCCGGTCTTCAGCACGCCGAGCTCGGTGTCGACCGCCGCCTGCGACGTGACCACCCAGTCGGGGCGTGGCTCGGGCCCACGGCACAGCGGCTCGACGCTGTGCCACGTGGACCAGCGCTGGTCGTCGCCCGGGTCGTCGTACGCCTTGAAGTCGAAGACGAACCGGTCGTCGAGGTCGGAGATGTCGGACGGATCGGTGGTGTCGACCGGTGCCAGGTCGTCCCAGGGCAGGTCGACGGGTCGTTGCTCACGGGTGCCGGTGAGCTCGGCGAGAACGCGCTCAGACGCGCGTGAGGTGTGACGCGAGGACATCGCGGTGGTGGCTCCTGGAGTGAGAGGAAGAGGGGTTCGCGGACATGCGAACGACAAGGACGCGCATGCTCCCCTCCTCTCATCCGGGCCGACGCCGTACGGCGGCCCACCGGTCACGTGGGCACCAGGGTGAGGTACGTCGCCCTCGCGCGCAACTGATTTGTTCCCGAGCGTCCGCGCACGTCGGCGCCGGGCCCTAGGCTGGTGCGAGTCGCACACTCGGAGGTTCCGTGTCTCTCGCCGCCCGCGGCCGCCGGCTGACCGCGCTCGCCGCGGTCGCCGCGCTGCTCGCCGTCCTGGTCGCCGTGCCGGTCGTCACGAGTGGCGGCGCCGGTGCCGCCGAGCCCCGGTTCACGCCGGGAGCGCCGGGCGCCGGGGACCCCTACTTCGCCCGCGCGGGCAACGGCGGCCACGACGTGCAGCACTACGACGTCGGCGTGCGCTACGCCCTCGCGTCGGGCCGGCTGGACGGCACCACGACCATCACCAGCCGGGCCACGCAGGACCTCTCGCGGTTCAACCTCGACCTGGTGCTGCAGGTCAGCGGCGTCACGGTCGACGGCCGGCTGGCGCGGTTCTCCCAGACCCGGGGCGAGCTCACCGTCGTGCCCGCGTCGCCGATCGCGCGTGGCGCGACGTTCCGCACCACGGTGACCTACGGCGGGAAGCCCGACGAGGTCTTCCGCGGCGGGACCAACCCCTGGATCCGCAGCGACAACGAGGTGATGGCGACCAACGAGCCGCACATAGCCGCGTGGTGGTTCCCGTCCAACGACCACCCGACCGACAAGGCCACGTTCGACATCGCGGTCACGGTGCCGGCCGGGCAGCAGGCGGTCAGCAACGGCGACCACGCCGGCACGACCTCGGCGGACGGCTGGGACACCTGGCGCTGGCACGTGCCGGACCCCATGGCGACCTACCTCGCGTTCTTCGCAGCCGGCCGGTTCCAGACCGAGAGCGGTGTCGCGCGCGGGCTGCCGTACTTCAACGCGGTGTCGATGGGTCTCGCGCCGGGCAACCGGGCCGACGCGATGCGCCTCATGCGCCGCTCCCCGGGCATCGTGCGATGGCTGGAGACGCAGCTCGGGCCGTACCCGTTCAGCTCGACCGGCGGCGTCACGACCTCGCTCTTCGCCGGGTTCGCGCTCGAGAACCAGGGCCGTCCGACGTACCCCTTCCTCGGCAACGGCAGCTACGGCCGCACCACCGTCGTGCACGAGCTCGCCCACCAGTGGTTCGGCGACCACGTGTCGGTCGGCCGATGGCGCGACATCTGGCTCAACGAGGGCTTCGCGTCCTGGTTCGAGTGGCGCTACGCCGAGACCCACGGGGGCAAGCCGGCGCAGCAGAAGCTGCTGGCGCGCTACTCCGGGTACGACGCCGACGACCCGCTCTGGCGGAAGAACCTCACCGACCCCGGCAAGCACCAGCTGTTCTCGTTCCCGGTCTACGAGCGCGGCGCGATGGCCGTGCAGGCGCTGCGCACGCGCATCGGGGGCAGGGCGTTCGACCGGCTGCTGCGCACCTGGGTGGAACGGCGGGGCGACGGCAACGGGCGTGTCAGCCAGTTCGAACGACTCGCCGAGGAGGTCTCGGGCAAGCAGCTCGACCGGTTCTTCGACACCTGGCTCCGCTCCGGGCGCAAGCCGGCGCGCACCGCCGCCAACGGCCTGCGCTGACCGTTCCACCACCAGTTCCGGGCGCTGACTAGGTGGCCGGTCCGGGGCTAGGGTCGGCGGCATGGCTCACCACGGCACCTACGCGGAGACCTACCGGCGCAGCATCGAGGACCCCGAGAGCTTCTGGGGCGAGCAGGCCGGGCTGGTGGACTGGATCCACAAGCCCACCCGTGTGCTCGACTCCGACCGGCCGCCGTTCTACCGCTGGTATCCCGACGGCACCCTCAACACCTGCTACAACGCGCTCGACCGCCACGTGGTGGCCGGGCACGGCGACCGGGCCGCGCTGATCTACGACAGCCCGGTGACCGGCACCAAGCAGACCTTCACCTACGCGGACCTGGTCGAGAAGGTCGCGACCTTCGCCGGCGCGCTGCGCGGCTTCGGCGTCGAGAAGGGCGACCGCGTCGTCATCTACATGCCGATGATCCCGGAGGCCGTGGTCGCGATGCTGGCCTGCGCCCGCATCGGCGCCGTGCACTCGGTGGTCTTCGGCGGCTTCGCGGCCCACGAGCTGGCGATCCGCATCGACGACGCCAAGCCCAAGGTGCTGGTGACCGCGTCGTGCGGCATCGAGCCCAGCCGGGTCGTGGAGTACAAGCCGATGGTCGACCGCGCGCTCGAGCTCGCCGAGCACAAGCCCAAAGCCGTCGTGGTCAAGCAGCGGCCGGAGGCCGAGGCGACGCTCGACGAGGGCCGCGACTACGACTGGAACCTCGTGATGAAGGCCGGCCTCACCTCGCCGGCCGAGTGCGTCGAGGTGAAGGCGACCGACCCGCTCTACGTGCTCTACACGTCCGGCACGACCGGCCGGCCCAAGGGCATCGTCCGCGACAACGGCGGCCACGCGGTCGCGATGGCCTGGTCGCTGCCCAACGTCTACGACGTGCACGCCGGCCAGGTGTGGTGGGCGGCCTCCGACGTGGGCTGGGTCGTCGGCCACTCCTACATCGTCTACTCCCCGCTGATCTGCGGCGCGACGACCGTGCTCTACGAAGGCAAGCCCGTCGGTACGCCGGACGCCGGCGCGTTCTGGCGGGTGATCGCCGAGCACGGTGTCGAGGCGCTGTTCACCGCGCCCACCGCCGTTCGCGCGATCAAGAAGGAGGACCCCAAGGCGGCCCTCCTCACCGACCACGACGTCTCACACCTGCGCACGCTGTTCCTGGCGGGGGAGCGGCTCGACCCGGACACCTGGGAGTGGGCGACCGACGTGCTCGGCGTGCCCGTGGTCGACAACTGGTGGCAGACCGAGACCGGCTGGCCGATCGCGGCCAACCTGCGCGGCCTCGACCCGATGCAGATCAAACCGGGCTCACCGAGCGTGCCGGTGCCGGGTTACGCGGTGGAAGTCCTCGACGAGCGCGGCGAGCCCGTCTCCGCCGGCACCGACGGCGCGATCTGCATCAAGCTGCCGCTGCCACCCGGGACGCTGCCCACGCTGTGGGGAGACGACGAGCGGTACGTCGCGTCGTACCTCTCGGCGTACGACGGCTACTACCTGTCCGGCGACGGCGGCTACGTCGACGAGGACGGCTACCTGTTCGTGATGGGCCGCACCGACGACGTCATCAACGTCGCCGGCCACCGGCTGAGCACCGGGTCGATGGAGGCGGTGATCGCCTCCCACCCGGCCGTGGCGGAGTGCGCGGTCATAGGCGTCGCCGACCCGCTCAAGGGACAGCTGCCGCGCGGCTTCGTGGTGCTCAAGGCCGGCGTCGCCGACGACCAGGAGTCCGTCGACGCCGTCGCGAAGGAGCTGATCCGACGGGTGCGCGACGAGATCGGCGCGGTGGCGGCGTTCAAGGACGTCACGGTCGTGAGCGGCCTGCCCAAGACGCGGTCCGGGAAGATACTCCGGAAGACGATGCGGGAGATCGCCGACGGCTCCGACCCGGCCGTGCCCTCGACGATCGAGGACCCGGGCGTCCTCGACACGATCAAGCCGGCGCTGCGCCGGGAGTGAGCGTCAGCCTAGGGAGTCAGCCCAGGGAGTCAGCCCAGGGAGTCGTCCGCCCACGGCGCGGCGTGCCGCGGCCGGGCCTCGGCACGCGCCCGCTGGCGCGGCACGCCCGCCCGCATGAGGTGGTGGGCGCGGGCCAGGTCGACCGGACGGGACCAGAGGTAGCCCTGGCCCATCGTGCAGGAGGCCTCCTTGAGCCAGGCCGCCTGCTCGGGGAGCTCGACGCCCTCGGCGACGGTGGTGAGCTGCATGGTGCGGCTCATCGCGATGATCGCCTCGGTCACCGACGCGCCCTCGCGGCCGTCGCAGACGTTGTCCACGAACGTCTTGTCGACCTTGAGGATGTCGACGGGCAGCCGGGAGAGGTAGGCCAGCGAGCTGTAGCCGGTGCCGAAGTCGTCGATCGCCACGTGCACGCCGAGGTCGCGCAGCGCGGCGAGCCGCTCGACGGCACCGGCCATGTCGTCGAGCAGCACCGACTCGGTGATCTCCAGGACGAGGTGGCGCGGGGCCAGCCCGGAGTCGTCCAGCGCGGCGACGACCCAGTCGACGAAGTCGGCCTGGACGATCTGCTGTGCCGCGACGTTGACCGACATCGTCGGCTGGTGCAGCGGGGACTGCAGGCCGACGGCGGCGAAGCACGCCTCCCGCAGCACCCAGTGGCCGAGCTCGACGATCAGCCCGCTCTGCTCGGCGATCGAGATGAACGACTGGGGCGCGAGCAGCCCGCGGGTCGGGTGCTGCCAGCGGACCAGCGCCTCGAAGCCGGTGATCGTCTCGGTGCGCAGGTCGACGGTGGGCTGGAAGTGCAGCACGAACTGCTCGTCGGCGATGGCCTGCTGCAGCTCGCCGCGGATCGCCAGCCGCTCGAGGGCGAGCGCGTGCAGGCCGGGCTCGTAATGCGCGTACGTCGCCTTGCCGCGGTCCTTCGCCCAGGCCATCGCCACGTCGGCGTTGCGCAGCAGCTCGGCGCTGCTCAGGTCGGGGTCGGTGGCGACGGCGATGCCGATGCTGGCGTGGGCCGAGACCGCGCTGTCCTCGACGCGGAACGGCTCGTGCATCCGGCTCAGGATCCGGCGCGCCATCGCCTCGGCGCCATCGGCGTCGCGACCCTCGAGCAGCACCGCGAACTCGTCGCCGCTGATCCGCGCGACCGTGTCGGCGGGCCCCAGCTCGGCCCGGAGCCGGGTGCCGAACTCGGTGAGCACCTGGTCGCCGACCGCGTGACCGCGGCTCTCGTTGATGTGCTTGAAGTCGTCGATGTCGCACATCAGCACGGCCAGCGGCTCCCGGCGTACGGCGAGCCGCTCGGTGGCGTGCTCGAGCCGGTCGCGGAACAGCTGCCGGTTGGCCAGCCCGGTGAGGGGGTCGCGCAGGGTGTGCTGGTCGGCCTGGTCCTCCTGGCCGTGCCGCTCGGTGACGTCGCGGACGGTCAGCACCCAGCCCTCGATGGAGGGGTCGTCGCTCCGGTCGGCGAGCGTGCCGGCCAGCACCTGCGGCCGGCCCTCGCCGGCGTCCATCCGCAGCGTCACGTCGTGGTCGCCGCCGCGGGAGGTGACCAGGTGGCGCGCGATCGTGGCGGCGTCGGAGGCCGACAGCAGGTCGACCAGGCGGCGCCCGACGAGGTGCTCGGGGAGCAGACCCAGGATCGAGACCGCGGACGGGCTGACGTAGCTCAGCGTCGAGTCGTGGTCGAGGACGGCGACGAGGTCGGGGCTGGACTCGACGAGGGCCGACATCCGCCGGACGTCGGCGCCGACGCGCTCACGACTGTCGAGCTCGCGGGCCAGGTCGCGGTGCCGGCCGGAGATCCGGCGCAGCGCGAGCAGGCCGCCGAGAGCGAGCAGCGCGAGCAGGCCGCCGCTGGCGCCCAGGGCGTAGAGGTCGGTGCTGGCCTGGCGCCGGGTGAGGTCCTCGCCGACGGCGTCGGTCTGCGCCTCCAGGGCCGCGAGCGCCACCGGGTCGGAGGTGTCGGCGATCCAGAGGGCGAGCCGCTTCTCGAGCGCGTCGCCGTCGCCGGGGGAGATGCCGGAGTCGACCAGCTTCTGCACCGCCCGGCTCGTCGCCGAGGCCGCCGCAGTGCTCGGTCGTCGGTCGAGCCCGTCGAGGCTGCCGCTGAGGCGGGCGTAGGCGGCGTACTGCGCGTCGACGCGGTCGTCGACCGCGTGCACGGCTCGGAGGGCGCCGAACGCGACGACGGCGAGGACGACCGCCCCCACCGCTGCGCCGCCGACGCCAAGCCGCCCCACCCGGCCCTGCTCCATCACCACCCCTGTCACGCAGGCCCCCACCTGCAACGCACGTTTCGTGCCGCGACGAAGGTAACCGCTGCTGCGCAGGAAACCGCGCATATCCGACGCCGAAACGCCGGTGGATGCAGGGGTCAGTGGCCGCCCACGAACGGCGCCATCGCGCGGGCCAGCACGCTGGGCCGGCCGGTCAGCCGCTCCTCGGCGTCGGCGGCGGTCATCAGCCGAAGCCCGACGTTGACGCCGAGCCAGCGCAGCGGCTCCGGCTCCCAGCGCCGCGACCGGTGCCCGACCCACGGCAGCCGGGTCAGCTCGGTCTCCTCGCCGAGGATCAGGTCGCGCAGCGTCCGGCCGGCGAGGTTGGAGGTGCCGACACCGTCCCCGACGTACCCGCCGGCCCAGGCCAGCCCGGTGGGCCGGTCGAGCCCGACGGACGCGCACCAGTCCCGGGCGATGCCCAGCGCGCCGCCCCAGGCGTGCGTCCAGCGCGCCCCCGCGAGTGCGGGGAGCATCCCGGTGGCGGTCCTGCGCAGCTTGGCGAACACCGCGGGCTCGTGGTCGAAGGACGGGTCGATGCGGGAGCCGAAGTGGTACGGCGCGCCGCGGCCGCCGAACACCAGCCGGCCGTCGGCGGTGCGCTGGCCGTAGACGATGAGGTGCCGGTGGTCGCTGAACGTCTCGCGGCCGGCCAGGCCGATGCGGGCCCAGACGTCGTCAGGCAGCGGCTCGGTGGCGACGACGAGGGAGTAGACCGGCACGACCGCGCGGCGCTCGCCCTCCAGCCGGGGTGTGTAGCCCTCGGTGGCGCGGACCACCACGTCGGCGCGGACGGTGCCGCGGTCGGTGCGGACGCGGTGCGGCTCGACGGCCAGCGCCCGTGTCTGCTCGTGGATGGTGCCTCCGCGCCGCTCGACCGCGGCGGCGAGCCCCCGCACGAGGCGGGCGGGATGGATCGCGGCGCAGTCCCCGGTGTACGTCGCGCCCACGGTGCCGGTCGCGGCCAGCCGCTCACGTGCCTCGCGCGCGTCGAGCAGACGCAGGTCGTGCTCGTCGCGGCCCCAGGCGCGCGCCTCGGCGACCTCGGCCCGGGCGGCGCGGAGCTGGGCCGGACCGCGGGCCACGACGACCGTGCCGCCCTTGCGGGCCTGGGCGTCGATGCCCTCGACGTCGGCCACGCGGAGCACCTCGTCGACGGTGGCACGCATCGCCTGGTGCTGGGCGAGCGCGAGCTCGCGGCTGGACCCGGGCAGCCGGGTGAGCGACGCCAGGCTCTGCGGGAACAGCGCGGAGCACCAGCCGCCGTTGCGGCCGGACGCACCGAACCCGGCGACCTCGGCCTCGAGCACGACCACCCGCAGGGTCGGGTCGGCGGCCAGCAGGTAGTAGGCGGTCCACAGCCCGGTGTAACCGGCGCCGACGATCGCCACGTCGGCGTCCCGGTCACCTGGCAGGGCCGGCCGCGGCGTCCAGTCGTCACCGGCGGTGGCGTGCCACAGCGAGAGTCCGGCGTACGACGTACCGGATGCGCTCAGCGCACACCCCAGGAGTAGGTCTGCTTGCGCAGCTTGAGGTACATGAACGTCTCGGTCGACACGACGTTCTCCATCGTGCGGATCTTGGTCGACAGCACCTCGAGCAGGGCCTGGTCGCTCTCGCAGACCACCTCGACCAGGAGGTCGTAGGAGCCCGCGGTGATGACGACGTAGTCGACCTCTTCGAGCTGGGCGATGGCGTCCGCGATCGGCTCCAGCTCGCCCTTGGTGCGGATGCCGATCATGGCCTGGCACGCGAACCCGAGCTCGAGCGGGTCGGTGACCGCCACGACCTGCATGACGCCGCCCTCGATGAGTCGCTGGACACGCTGGCGGACCGCGGCCTCGCTGAGACCCACGACCTTGCCGATGGCGGCGTACGACCGCCGGCCGTCCTGCTGGAGCTCCTCGATGATCGCCTTGGAGACGTCGTCGAGCACGACAGAAGCCCCGTTCCTCCCGCTTCGCGCGTTCATGGGGTGATGGTGTCAGTCCGGGTGGGGGTCGTCAAAGATTCTGATGCCGAAAAGTGTAGGAATTCGTTGCGGGGAGGTTACGTGTCCACCGAATCCCTTGTGGCGACCCCTTGCCTCTGACAGTATCCACAGCAGCCGGACAGGGGGACCGTGCCGGCCTGTCCCTGCCCCCGTGTTGAGGGAGGAATGACCTCGATGTCCAACGACCGACTCGCTCTCGAGGCCCTGGTCCGTGCCCAGCTCGCCTCCGGACGCGGCCTCAGCCGCCGCAGCTTCCTCCGTGGCGCCGGCCTCGCCGGTCTTGCCGTCGGCGCCCCCGCGCTCCTGTCCGCCTGCGGCACCGAGGCCGCGCGCCAGACCACCGAGTCCTGCGTCACCGAGGACAAGTCGGACACCGAGAAGACCCTTGCGATCTCCAACTGGCCGCTCTACATCGACGAGGCCAAGCGCAACGGCAAGACCGTCTACCCGACGATCGAGAAGTTCGAGAAGGAGACGGGCATCCAGGTCGAGTACACGACCGACTTCAACGACAACAACGAGTTCTTCGGCATCGTCCGCAACCAGCTCGCCGACTGCCAGCCGACCGGCCGGGACATCATCGTGCCCACCGACTGGATGGCGGCGCGGATGATCGAGCTCGGCTGGATCCAGGAGCTGAACAAGGACAACCTGCCCAACGTGCAGGCCAACCTGATCGAGAGCCTCCGCAGCCCCAGCTGGGACCCGGACCGGAAGCGTTCCGTGCCGTGGCAGAGCGGCCTGACCGGCATCGCCTACAACGCCGATCTGACCGACGAGGTCCGCAGCTTCGAGGAGCTGCTGAGCCGCTCCGACCTCAAGGGCCGGGTCAGCCTCCTGTCCGAGATGCACGACACGATGGTGTTCCTGCTGCTGATGACCGGAGCCAACCCGGAGGACTTCACCGAGGACGAGTTCGGCACGGCCATCGACCGGCTCGCCGAGGCGGTCGACGCCGGCCAGATCCGCGCGTTCACCGGCAACGACTACGCCCAGGACCTGGTCAAGGGCAACATCGTCGCCTGCGAGGCCTGGTCGGGCGACGTGATCCAGCTGCAGTTCGACAACCCGAACATCAAGTTCGTCGCTCCCGAGGAGGGCATCTCCCTGTGGAGCGACAACATGCTGGTGCCGAACCAGGGCTTCCACAAGGCGAACGCCGAGGCCTGGATGAACTTCTACTACCAGCCGGAGATCGCCGCCGAGGTGGCCGCCTGGGTGAACTACATCTGCCCGGTCAAGGGTGCGCAGGAGGCCATGGAGAAGATCGACCCCGACCTCGTCGACAACGAGCTGATCTTCCCGACCGACGAGACGCTGGCCAACGGCTACGACTTCATGGCGCTCGACACCAAGACCGAGCAGAAGTACCAGCAGATGTTCGCCGACGTGATCGGAGCCTGACATGGCCGATGGACAGGCAGCGGGTGCAGACCTGAAGCTCACCGGCGTCACCAAGCGGTTCGGCTCGTTCACCGCGGTCGACGACCTCGACCTCGAGGTCGCCTCCGGGCAGTTCTTCGCCCTGCTCGGGCCGTCCGGCTGCGGCAAGACCACCACGCTCCGCATGGTCGCGGGTCTCGAGGAGCCGACCGCCGGCACGATCACGATCGGTGGCGAGGACATCGGCCGGCTCAAGCCCTACAAGCGGCCGGTCAACACGGTCTTCCAGAACTACGCGCTCTTCCCGCACCTCGACATCTTCGAGAACGTCGCGTTCGGGCTGCGCCGCCGCGGCATCAAGGACGTCAAGGCCACGGTGGAGGAGATGCTCGAGCTCGTCGAGCTCGGCGGCTACGCCAAGCGCCGTCCCGCCCAGCTGTCCGGTGGCCAGCAGCAGCGCGTCGCGCTCGCGCGTGCGCTGATCAACCGGCCGCGGGTGCTGCTGCTCGACGAGCCGCTCGGCGCGCTCGACCTCAAGCTGCGCCGGCAGATGCAGATCGAGCTCAAGCGCATCCAGACCGAGGTCGGCATCACCTTCATCCACGTCACGCACGACCAGGAGGAGGCCATGACGATGGCCGACACCGTGGCCGTGATGAACAAGGGCGTCATCGAGCAGATGGGCCCGCCCGCCGAGCTCTACGACAACCCCGCAACGACGTTCGTCTCGAACTTCCTCGGCCAGTCCAACCTCGTCGAGGGCTCGGTCTCGGGCCACGCGAGCGAGGACCTGGTCGTCGACGGGCACGGCACCCGGGTCGGGGCGCCGGTGTCACGGGCCCGACGGACCGACGGCCGGGTCTGGGTGGGGGTGCGCCCCGAGAAGGTCTTCCTGGCGCACACCGGCACCGAGACCGGTGACGGCAGCAACGCGCTCCCCGGAGGCGTGGTGAGCGACGTGAGCTTCATCGGGGTGAGCACGCAGTACCTCGTGCGGAT
>DASURB010000128.1:0-20761 GCA_036280235.1 Nocardioides sp. | reverse complement strand
CCTCATGAGACTTGGAGGGAGCGGTGTCGTGGACGACCAGCTGAACGTCCCGCTCGAGGACGCGGAGCTGCTCGCCGAGGTCGAGCTGACGACCAACCTGATCATCGCCGCGAGCGAGGCCGACGCGCCGCTGGACCAGGCCGAAGTGGACCGTCTGCTCGGGCTGGACCCGCCGTCGATCCCCACCCAGCCGGTCCGCGACTCCTCCTGATCCCCTGATCCGCTCCCCGGTGTGGCGCGACCTGCGCCACACCGCCGTACCCGCTCACGCCTGGCCGCGGCCCCCGCCGGAGAGTGACGAGGGGTCCGAGTTGGTCGGTTTCGTCGCTCTGCACCTAGCATGTCCCACGGTTCTTACCCGTTGACCAGGAGTCTCCTGTGGCCTTGCGCTTCCGCCCTGCAGACACGACGTTCTACGACCACTTCGCCACCCTCGCCTCGCACCTGCTGAACGGTGCCGGCCTGCTGGCGGAGATGCTCGCCGAGGGCGCCGACCGCGAGGACATCGCGCAGCGGATGCGCGACGCCGAGCACGAGGCCGACGAGTCGACCCACGACATCATCCGCCGCGTGAACACCACGTTCGTCACGCCGTTCGACCGCGAGGACATCTACGCCCTCGCGTCCGGCCTCGACGACATCATGGACTTCATGGAGGAGGCGGTCGACCTCGTCCTCCTCTACGAGGTGGAGAACCTCCCCAAGGAGCTGGCCAACCAGGTCGAGGTCCTGCAGCGCTGCGCGGAGCTGACCGCCGACGCGATGCCGCGGCTGCGCACGATGAAGGACCTCGAGGAGTTCTGGATCGAGATCAACCGGCTCGAGAACGCCGGTGACAAGAGCTACCGGCGGATCCTCGCCAAGCTGTTCAGCGGGAAGTACGAAGCCCTCGAGGTGCTCAAGCTCAAGGACATCGTGGACTCGCTGGAGGCCGCGATCGACGCGTTCGAGACTGTCGCGAACATCGTCGAGCAGATCGCGGTCAAGGAGTCCTGAGCGTGGACCTCGCGATCGTCATCGCGGTCGTCGCCGTCGCGCTGATCTTCGACTACACCAACGGGTTCCACGACGCGGCCAACGCGATCGCCACCTCGGTGTCCACCCAGGCGCTCACGCCTCGGGTCGCGCTCGTGCTGGCGGCGGTGATGAACTTCGTCGGCGCGTTGCTGGGCCAGGAGGTGGCGCACACCGTCAGCGAGGTCATCAACGTCTCCGACCTCGACGCCACGCAAGGCCTGGTCATCGTGCTGTCGGGACTCCTCGGCGCGATCGTCTGGAACCTGATCACCTGGTACTTCGGCCTGCCGTCGTCCTCCTCGCACGCGCTCATCGGCGGCCTCGTCGGCGCCGCACTGGCCGCGTCCGCGATCGTGCACTGGATGACGATCCTCGACAAGGTCGTCATCCCGATGGTGGCCTCGCCGCTCGTCGGGTTCGTCGCGGCGTTCCTCGTGATGCTCTCGATCATGTGGATCTTCCGCCGCCGCAACCCGCACCGGGTCTACCGCGGCTTCCGGCTGATGCAGACCCTCTCGGCCGCCGGCCTCGCCCTCGGCCACGGCCTGCAGGACGCGCAGAAGACCATGGGCGTGATCTTCCTGGCCCTGGTCACCACCGGGTACGCCGAGGCAGGCGACGAGCTCCCCGTGTGGGTCATCCTCTCCGCCGCCGGCGCGATCTCGCTGGGCACCTACTCCGGCGGCTGGCGCATCATGCGCACCCTCGGACGCCGGATCATCCACCTCGACCCGGCCCGCGGCTTCTCCGCGGAGGCCGTCGGCGCAGCGGTGCTCTACACCACCGCGTTCGTCTACCACGCCCCGATCTCCACGACCCACACCATCACGTCCGCGATCATGGGCGCCGGCGCCACCAAGCGGTTCTCCGCCGTGCGCTGGGGTGTGGCCCGTTCGATCGTCGCCGCCTGGGTGCTCACCTTCCCCGCAGCCGGCCTCGCCGCCGCCATCGTCTACTGGGTCTGCCACTTTGTGATCGGCCTGCCGTAGGGCCTCCGCCGAGTCGGCGCGTCTTGCCCTTGGGTGGCGGGCTGATGCGCGTCGGGATACCACCGGCTGCTGGGATCCCGTCGCGTCCGGGCCGAAACTTCACGTGTTTGCTGCATGTTTCGCGTGGGCTGGTCTGTGGACAACGGGCTGGCTGGGCTGTTTGAGAGACACCTTCTGCTGGTACGGCGTCACTTCCGGGCCGAGGCATCGCCCGGAAGCTCATACCGGAGGGGCAAGACGCGCCGACTCGGCGGCCGGGTGAGGGCAAGACGCGCCGACTCGCCGACCCGGCTCCAACCTCCCGGGAAGAAGCGCCGACCCGGCTCCAACCTCCGGCACAAACGCGCCGACCCGGCGCGAACCTCCCGCCCCGCTGGCGCTCCGCGGGAGGTTCGAGCCGGGTCGGCGTACCGTGCCTTATCCGAAACGACCGCTGATGTACGCCTCGGTCGAGGGGTCGTCGGGGGCGGCGAAGATCTTCTGCGTCGGGTTCATCTCGACGAGCCGGCCGGGCTGGCCGGGGCCGGCGAGGTTGAAGAAGCCGGTGTCGTCGGAGACGCGCGCGGCCTGCTGCATGTTGTGCGTGACGATCACGATCGTGTAGTCGGCCTTGAGCTGGTGGATCAGGTCCTCGATCGCGGCCGTCGAGATCGGGTCGAGCGCGGAGCAGGGCTCGTCCATCAGCAGCACCTGCGGCTCGACGGCGATGGCGCGGGCGATGCACAGCCGCTGCTGCTGGCCGCCCGACAGCGACGAGCCGGGCCGGTCGAGGCGGTCCTTGACCTCGTTCCACAGGTTCGCGCCGCGCAGCGACCGCTCGACGATCGCGTCGGCCTCGGCCTTCGGCATGCGCTTGCCGTTGAGCCGGTTGCCGGCCAGCACGTTGTCGTAGATCGACATCGTCGGGAACGGGTTCGGCCGCTGGAACACCATGCCGATCAGGCGTCGCACCTGCACCGGGTCGACGTCGCGGTCGTACAGGTCCTGCCCGTCGATCACGATCTTGCCGTCCACGCGCGCGCCGGGGATCACCTCGTGCATCCGGTTCAGCGAGCGCAGGAACGTCGACTTGCCGCAGCCCGACGGGCCGATCAGCGCGGTGACGGACCGCGCGCGGATGGTCATGTTGACGCCCTGCACGGCGAGGAAGTCGCCGTAGTAGATGTCCAGGTCGGAGACGTCGATGCTCGTGGCCATGGTGGTTCCTTCTCCGGCCTAGCGGCGGCCGGACGTCGGGGAGAAGAACTTGCTGACAGCGCGGGCGAGGAGGTTCAGCCCCATCACGAGGGCGATCAGCACCAGCGCGGCGCCCCACGCGCGGGCCTGCCCGAGCTCCGGCGGTACGCCGGGCTGGGTGAACGAGTAGTAGATGAACACCGGCAGCGTCGCCATCCGCTCCGAGAACACGTTGAGGTTCACCGAGTCGGTGTCGCCGGCGATGATCAGCAGCGGCGCGGTCTCGCCCGCCACCCGCGCGACCGCGAGCATCACGCCGGTGACGATGCCCGCGAGCGAGGTGGGGAGGACGACCTTGAGGATCGTGCGCCACTTCGGCACCCCGAGGGCGTACGCCGCCTCGCGGAGCTCGCCGGGGACGAGCTTGAGCATCTCCTCGGTGGACCGCACGACGACCGGGATCATCAACACCGACAGCGCGATCGAGCCGCCGAAGCCCATCCGCACGCCCGGGCCGAAGATCAGCACGAACAGCGAGTAGGCGAACAGCCCGGCGACGATCGACGGGATGCCGGTCATCACGTCGACGAGGAACGTGATGACGCGCGCGGTGCGGCTGCCGCCGCCGTACTCGACCAGGTAGACCGCGGCCATGATGCCGACCGGCACCGAGATCAACGCGGCGAACAGCGTGACGAGCAGCGTGCCCATCAGCGCGTGGTAGATGCCGCCACCCTCGCCGACGACGTTGCGCATCGACCAGGTGAAGAACTGCGGCGACATCATCGGCAGACCGTTGCTGACCACCGCCCACATCAGCGTGACCAGCGGCAGCATCACGATCGCGAACGCCGACCACACCAGCACCGTGGCGAGCCGGTCCTTCGCCGCCCGGCGGCCCGCGACCTTCCACGACCGCGCCGGAGGCGGCAGGCCCGGAGACCGCCGCGCAACGGTGTCGACGCGGGGAAGCGTGGGTGCGCTCATCGTCCGCCCTCCACTCGGCCGCGGGCCGCGATCGCGCGACCCAGGAAGTTGACCGCGAACGTGACGACGAACAGCACCAGGCCGGTGAAGACCAGCACGTTCACCTTCAGCCCGGACGCCTCGCCGAACTGCAGCGCGATGTTGGCGGCGATCGTCGACGGGTTGGTGCTCGAGATGAGGTTGAACGTCACGACGCCGGTCGCGCTCAGCACCATCGCCACGGCCATCGTCTCGCCGAGGGCGCGGCCGAGGCCGAGCATCGTCGCGGAGACCATCCCCGAGCGGCCGTGGGGGAGCACCGTCATCCGGATCATCTCCCAGCGCGTCGCGCCCAGCGCCAGCGCCGCCTCCTGGTGCATCGCCGGGGTCTGCGCGAACACCTCGCGCGTGACCGCGGTGATGATCGGCAGCGCCATCACCGCCAGCACGAGCGCGGCGGTGAGGATCGTGCGACCGGTCGAGGACGCCGGGCCGGCGAACAGCGGGAGGAAGCCGAGGTTCGCCTCGAGCCACTCGTAGAGCCCGACGGTCCGCGGCGCCAGCACGTTGATGCCCCAGAGCCCGTAGACGACGGACGGTACGGCGGCGAGCAGGTCGATCAGGGCGCCGAGCGTGCGGGCCAGGCGGCGCGGCGCGTAGTGAGAGATCACCAGCGCGACGCCGATCGCGAGCGGGGTGGCCACGACCATCGCCAGCAGCGCGGCCAGCAGCGTGCCGAACAGCAGTGGCCAGACGTAGAGCGTGATCCCGGCCTTGCCGTCCAGGGCGGCCTCGCCCGCGGTGACGGCCGGCAGTCCCTCGACGGCGAGGAAGACCGCGACACCGGCGAGAGCGACCAGGATCGCGATCCCGGCGGCCCGCGCCGTACCCGAGAAGACCAGGTCTCCGGTACGTCGCGCGGGTGCGCGCATCGCGGGCGCGGCGTCGGTGGCGGCCATGCTCAGCCGCCCGTGATGCCGTCGACGACCGCGCGAGCCTTCTCGGCGATCGCGGCCGGGAGCGGCGCCGAGCCTGCGCTCTCCGCGGCCGCCTGCTGGCCCTCGTCGCTCAGGACGTAACCGAGGTAGTCCTTGACCAGCTCAGCCTCCGCCGCGTCGGCGTACGACGGGCAGGCGATGAGGTAGGAGCTGAGCACGATCGGGTAGACGCCCGCCTCCTCGGTGGTGTGGTCGAGGTCGTAGACCAGCGCGGTCTCGCCCGCGGTGTCCGCCTCGGGCGAGACCTCGAGGATCTTCGCCGCGGCCTCGGCGGTGGGCAGCTCGAAGCCGTCGCCGACACCGATCGCGGCGGTGCCGAGGTCGCCGGCCTGGCTCGCGTCCGCGTACCCGATCGAGCCCGCTCCGTTGGCGACCGCAGCGACGACGCCGGACGTGCCGCTGGCGCCCTCCCCGCCGTTAAAAGGCCAGTTCTCGACCTCGCCGTGCGGCCAGGCCTCGGGCGCGACCGCGGAGAGGTAGTCGGTGAAGTTGCCGGTGGTGCCGGACTCGTCGGAGCGGTGCACCGGGGTGATCCGCTCCGACGGCAGGTCGGTGCCGGGGTTGTCGTCGGCGATCGCCGGGTCGTCCCACGTGGTGATGGTGCCGGCGAAGATGCCCGCGAGCGTGTCGGGGCTCAGCCGCAGGTCGTCGACGTCGTCGAGGTTGTAGATCACGGCGATCGGCGAGACGTAGCTCGGCACCTCGATCGGCGGCTGCCCGTCGCACCGCTCGGTGGCGGCGTCGAGCTCGCCCTCGTCGTCGGTCAGGTAGGAGTCCGACCCGGCGAACGAGAAGCCGCCGGAGATGAACTGCTCGCGACCGCCGCCCGACCCGATCGGGTCGTAGTTCACGGTCACGTCGGGATGCGTCTGCTGGAAGCCGGCGCGCCAGGCACCCTGCGCGGCCTCCTGCGAGCTGGCGCCGCCGCCGTTGAGGGTGCCGGAGAGGGCGCTCGCATCGCCGCTGCTGGTCTCCGCTTGTGCGCTGGTCTCGTTGGGCGCGCTGCACGCGGCCAGGCCGACCCCGAGGGCGAGGGCGGCCGCCACGGCCGCCGGTCGGCGAAGGGAAGTGACGTTCACTTCGGTTCTCCTGCGTCAGGACTCGTCGATTACGACTGCGACGCTAGGCAGCCGAGGTGACGCGCCCGCCGAGGCTTGGTGAACGCGAGGTGAACGCCGGCTGTCGAGTCAGGGGGCGTGCCGCTCGACCGCGACCACGTGGCCGCGGCGGTGGTGCGCGACGAGCATCTCGCCCGGCTCGAGCCGCGTCTCCGGTACGCCGAGGGCGTCCCAGATGAGCGGCAGCACCGGGCGGTGCGAGCACAGCACCGCGGGTACGCCCCCGGTCACGAGGTCGTCGACGACGTCGGCGACGGCGTCGCGGGTGGCGTCCTCCTCGGACAGCGCGTCGGTCACGTGCAGGTCGGTGCGCGTCTCGTGGGCGTACGGCGCGAGCGTGGTCCAGCACCGCCGCGAGCTCGACGACACGATCCGCTCGACGCCGTACGCCGCGAGGAGGGGGACGAGCTTGCGGGACTGGACGAGGCCGGGCTCGGCCAGCGGACGCTCGCGGTCGTCGCCGCGCCAACCCTTGCGCGGCTCGGCCTCCGCGTGGCGGAGCACCACGAGCGGCGTGGTGCGCCGGCGTTGCTTGGCGAAGCTGTCGAGCAGCTCGCGGTCGTGCTCCTGGGTGAGCAGCCGGCGCGCTTCGCCGAGGTCGAGCCAGCGCACGTCGTCGACCTCGGCGTTGGGCTCGTAGCCGGACACGTCGTCGTCGCCGACCACGCACGCGGCCCAGTAGTACACGCGCTTGCGACGACGCGTCCCGTTGCCGACGGTGTAGTCGACGTGCGGCAGCGGCGGCCCGAGCCGCACACGCAGCCCGGTCTCCTCCTCGACCTCGCGCACCGCGCACGCGAGCAGGTGCTCGTCGGCGTCGAGCTTGCCCTTGGGGAACGACCAGTCGTCGTACTTCGGACGGTGGATCAGCAGCACCTGCGGACCCCGACGGGAGACCACCGCACCGGCCGCGATGACCTCCGGCTGATCCACGTCGTTAGTCTCACACGGGTGACGACCCGAGCCGTGGCCATCGCCTGCACGCTCGCGGTGGTGTTGCTGGCGGGGTTCTTCGCCTGGCGCGTGTTCCAGCCCGAGACACGCTACGAGGAGGCGCTCGGCACCCTGCCGGCCTCGACGCTGCGGGCGACGTACACCGACTGGGCGGCCGTCCGCGACGCCGCCGACGGCGACGGCCTCGACGCCGGCTCCTCCGACGACGACGTGCGCGCGTTCCTCGACCGTGCTTTCGACCGCGACCTCGTCTCCACGTCCGCGCTGGCGGACAGTGCCACCGCCATGCGCGAGAGGTACGGCGTATCGCCGCTCGACGCGGAGTGGGAGGCGTTCGGGCAGGACGAGTCCGGGCAGGTCGCCGTTCTCAAGATGCCCGACGACGTCGACGTGTCCGGCGTCGAGCAGAAGCTGCGCTCGCTGGGATACCAGGCGCCCGGCGGCGGCATCGGCTCCGGCGGCACCTGGCAGGGCTCGGCCGACCTCGTCGCGTCCATCGACGGCGGGCTCACCCCGGTGTTCCAGAACGCGGCCGTGCTTCCCGACGACCAGCTGCTCGTGCTCTCCGACCGCGCCGACGCCGTCAGCGAGGCCGTGGAGGTCGTGCACGGCGACGCCCCGGACCTCGACGAGCCCGACCTCGCACGCGTCGCCGGCGAACCGGTCACCGCGGTGCTGTGGGCCTCCGACTTCGCCTGCGACGCGCTGTCGATGGCCAACGCCGACCAGGAGGACCAGCGCGTCGCCGAGCGGCTCGTCCAGCAGGCCGGCGGAGTCAGCCCGCTGACCGGCCTCGTCGTCGCGAAGCAGGCCGACCGCACGATCCACGTCGGCATGGAGCTCGAGACCGAGGACCAGGCGGAGCAGAACCTGCAGCCGCGCGTCGACCTCGCGGCCGGGGAGGCGCCGGGCCAGGGCGGCACGTTCCCGGACCGGTTCACGGTCGAGTCCGGGGAGGCCGACGGCGACACCGTCGTGCTCGAGCTCGCGCCGACCGACGCGGAGTTCGTGTTCAGCGACCTGACGTCCGGGCCGGTGCTGTTCGCGACCTGCTGAGGCTCAGGCCGGCGTCGCGGCCGCGGCCATCGTGGTCCGGCGCCGCCGTCGTGTGGAGCGCAGCGTCTCCTGCAGGTCCCGCAGCGGCATGCCCTCGGCGTCGAGGTGGTGCCGCTCCCAGGTGCCGTCCGGGCGCAGCCACCACGACGACGTACGGTCGTCGAACGCCAGGTCGAGCATCCGGCCGACCTCCTCGACGGCGATGGGGTTGGGCAGCTCCACCAGGCACTCCACCCGCCGGTCGAGGTTGCGGTGCATGAGGTCGGCCGACCCGATCCAGGCGCTCGGCTCGCCGCCGTTCTCGAACCAGAACACCCGGCTGTGCTCGAGGAACCGGCCCAGCACGGAACGCACGCGGATCGTCTCCGAGCAGCCCGGCACACCGGGCCGCAGCGCGCAGATGCCGCGGATCAGCAGGTCGATCGGCACCCCGGCGATCGAGGCGCGGTAGAGCGCGTCGATGACCGCCTCGTCGACGATCGAGTTCGCCTTGATCCGGATGCGTGCCGGGCGGCCCGCCTGATGGTGCTCGACCTCGCGCTCGATGCGCTCGATGATCCCGTCGCGCACGGAGTCGGGCGCGACCAGCAGCCGCTCGTAGGAGGCGTTGCGGGAGAAGCCCGACAGGTTGTTGAAGAGGTGCGCGACGTCCTCGCCGATCTGCTCGTTGCAGGTGAGCAGCCCGTAGTCCTCGTAGAGCCGCGCGGTCTTCGGGTTGTAGTTGCCGGTGCCGATGTGGAGGTAGCGCCGGATGCCCTCGGGCTCGTCGCGCACCACCATCGCGAGCTTGCAGTGCGTCTTGAGCCCGACCAGGCCGTAGACGACGTGGCAGCCGGCCTGCTCGAGCTTGCGCGCCCAGGTGATGTTGGCCTGCTCGTCGAACCGCGCCTTGATCTCGACGAGCACCAGCACCTGCTTGCCGGCCTCGGCCGCGTCGATGAGGGCGTCGATGATCGGGGAGTCGCCGGAGGTGCGGTACAGCGTCTGCTTGATCGCCAGCACGCGCGGGTCGGCGGCCGCCTGCTCGATGAACCGCTGCACCGAGGTGGCGAACGAGTCGTAGGGATGGTGCAGCAGTACGTCGTGCCGGCGCAGCGCCGCGAACACGTCGACCGGCGACGCCGACTCGACCTCGGCCAGCTGCGGGTGCGTCGTCGGCACGAACGCCGGGTACTTCAGCTCGGCCCGGTCGATGTCGGCGATGTCGTGCAGCCCGCGCAGGTCGAGCGGTCCGGGCAGCCGCACCACCTCGGCCTCGGAGACGCCGAGCTCGGAGACGAGCAGGTCGAGCACGTGGTCGTCCATCGTCTCCTCGACCTCGAGCCGCACCGGCGGGCCGAACCGTCGCCGCAACAGCTCCTTCTCGAGCGCGGCGAGCAGGTTCTCCGCGTCGTCCTCCTCGACCTCGAGGTCCTCGTTGCGGGTGACCCGGAACGTGTGCACGCCGAGGATCTCCATCCCCGGGAACAGCCGCTTCAGGTGCGCGCCGATCACGTCCTCCAGCGGCACGAACCGCTGCTCGCCGACCGCGACGAACCGGTCGAAGATCGGCGGCACCTTCACCCGCGCGAAGTGCTCCTTGCCGGTCTTGGGGTTGCGCACCAGCACCGCGATGTTGAGCGACAGCCCGCTGATGTAGGGGAACGGGTGCGCGGGGTCGACCGCCAGCGGCGTGAGCACCGGGAACACCCGGTCCTTGAACAGCCGCTTGCAGAACTTCTGCTCCTCGGCGGACAGCTCCGACCAGCGCAGCAGCTCGATGTCGTGCTTCGCGAGGGCCGGCACGATGTCGTCGCGGAACACCGACGCGTGCCGCTGCATCAGGTCCGAGGTCGCGGCCCAGATCCGCTCCAGCACCTCGCGCGGCATCAGCCCGGCGGCCGACGGTACGGCGACGCCGGCCGCGATCCGCCGCTTGAGGCCGGCCACGCGGACCATGAAGAACTCGTCGAGGTTGGAGGCGAAGATCGCCAGGAACCGGACCCGCTCCAGCAGCGGCACGTTCGGGTCCTCGGCCAGCTCCAGCACGCGGGTGTTGAAGTGCAGCCAGGACAGCTCCCGGTCGAGGAACCGGTCGGCGGGCAGGTCGTCCGCGGCCGCGTCGTACGGCGGCTCGACGTCGAACGTCTCCTCGGGGACCACGCTGAGCGGCCGGCCGGTGGTGCTCTCCAGGGTCACCTCGTCATCGTGGCACCACCGGGCGAACCGAGGGTAGACAAATGCCGCTAGGTTGCCGCCCATGGCACACGCGCTCCTGGCCCGCGCCGAGGCGGCGGCGTTCCACGGCCTGATGGCCCTGCCCCGCCCGGTCATGCGGCTGGTCGCCGGCCGCCCGGTCGTGCTCGACGGGCAGACGCTCGACGTCGAGACCCAGTGGCTGCTGCGGATCCGCTCGCTCGTCCGCGAGCCGTCGGTCGAGCGGCTGCCGTTCCCGGAGGCCCGGACGCTGCTGGACCGGCAGGCGCGGCTGGCCGGCGGGCGGCAGCCGGTCGGCGAGGTGCGCGACCTCGACGTACCCGGCGGCGACGGACCGATCGGGGCCCGGCTCTACGTGCCGCGCGGTGCCGCGACGGGCACGCCGCTGCTGGTGTTCCTGCACGGCGGCGGCTTCATGTACGGCGGGCTCGACTCGCACGACGCGACCTGCCGGCTGATGGCCGAGCGCGCCGGCGTGCGGGTGCTCGCCGTCGACTACCGCCTCGCCCCGGAGCACCCCTACCCGGCGGCGGTCGACGACGCGTGGGCGGCGTACCAGTGGACGGTGGAGCATGCCGACCGGCTCGGCGCGGACCCCGAGCGGATCGGGGTCGGAGGTGACTCCGCCGGTGGCTGCCTGTCCGCGATCGTCGCACGTCGCGCCGCGGAGGCCGGCGTGCCGTGCGCGCTGCAGCTGCTGGTCTACCCGGTGGCCGACATGGTGCGGCAGAGCGAGAGCCGCCGGCTGTTCGGCGACGGCTTCTACCTGACGTCGGAGTTCATCGACCTCGCCGACCGCACCTACGTCCGCGACGCCGACCGGCGCGACCCCGAGGTGTCGATCGCGTTCACCGAGAAGATCCCGGACGGGCTCGCATCCGCGATCGTCGTGACCGCCGGCTTCGACCCGCTGCGCGACGAGGGCGAGGCGTGGGCTCGGACGCTGGCCGACGCCGGGGTGGACGTCACGCTGCGTCGCTACGCCGGCTTCGTGCACGGGTTCTTCAACGTGGTCGGCGTGGGCCGCACCCAGCGCGCGGCCGTCGCCGAGATCGCCGCGCTGGCGAAGCAGCGGCTCGCTGGTTAGCGGCGGCGGTACTGCACGTGGGTGTCGGCGTCGGCGTGCGTGAACCCGAGGCGTGAGTACACCGCGATAGCAGCGGCGTTGTCGGACTCGACGTACAGCAGCACCTCGCCCAGGCCGCGACCGGCCAGGTGGTGCAGGCCGGTGAGCGTAAGGTGCCTACCGAGCCCGGAGCCCTGCGCCGACGGCGACACACCGACGACGTAGACCTCCCCTACAGGCGGGGGGCCGTCGTGCACCTTGGTCCAGTGGAAGCCCACGAGGCGTCCGGGGGACTGCTCGGCCTCGGCGACGAAGAAGCCCTCCGGGTCGAACCACGCCTCCGCCATCCGCTCGTCGAGGTCGCGCCGCGTCATCCGGCCCTGCTCCGGGTGGGAGGCGAACGCCTCGGCGTTGAGTGCGAGGAAGGCTTCCTCGTCGCGGCCGGGCTCGAACGTGCGTACGGCGATGCCGGCCGGTGGCTCGGGCAGCGGGGGCAGGTCGCGCAGCGGGCGGCGCATCACCCACAGGTCGCGCACCCGCTCGAAGTCGAACGTCGCCGCCAGTCGGGCCGCGGCGGGATGGTTGCCGTGCGACCAGGCCGAGGTCACGTCGGCCGACTCCAGCGCCAGCTCCACCAGGTCCCGGCCGCGGCCCTCGTTGCGCGCGTCGGGATGCACGACGACCGCCAGGTCGCCGCCGTCCGGGCCGGGCGTCACCAGCGCGAACCCGACCGGCGGGTCGTCGGAGACCAGCAGCACGCCGCCGGCGATGCCGTCGTGCCGCAGCCGCAGCAGCGCCGCCTCGTCCAGCGGCGCGGCGCCGTCGGCCTTCTCCGCGGCCTCGACCACCGCGCGCACCGCCCCGGCCACCCGCGAGGGTGCCGCCCAGTCGAACTCCTCCGGCGTGACCCGCCGTACCGCCTCCGTCATGGCACGAACTCTAGGAGCCGTCGATGTTCGAGCTGCTGACGATGCTGGCGGGGGTCCTGGTGTTCCCCTGGCTGTGCCTGGCTTTCCTGCTCTGGATGTCCTGGCTGGAGGACTCGCTGCCGGCGGCGGTACGGCGTACCGGCCGCACGCCCGACCCGGAGCCGATCCTGGCCATCCCGGTCGAGCACGCGCCGGCCGAGCCCGTGCCTGCCGAGCCCGTATCGGCCCAGCCCGTGACCCTGCCCGACCAGCGCGAGCCGGTTCAGACGTCGCTGGTGGCGCGCTCGGCCGAGGCGTCCTTGGGCGGCAGCACGAACCGGTAGCCGACGTTGCGGACGGTGCCGATCAGCGTCTCGTGGTCCGGGCCGAGCTTGGCGCGCAGCCGGCGCACGTGCACGTCGACCGTGCGGGTGCCGCCGAAGTAGTCGTAGCCCCAGACCTCCTGCAGCAGCTGCTCGCGGGTGAAGACGCGGCCGGGGTGCTGGGCGAGGTACTTGAGGAGCTCGAACTCCTTGAACGTCAGGTCCAGCGGGCGGCCGCCGAGCTTGGCGGTGTAGGTCGCGTCGTCGACGGTGACCTCGCCGGAGCGGATGATGTGCGCGTCGGGGTCGTCGGTGTCGCGCTGTGCGACGAGCCGGCCTACCGCGAGCCGGAGCCGGGCCTCGACCTCGGCCGGGCCGGCGGTGTGGAGCAGCACGTCGTCCATGCCCCAGTCGGCGGCGACCACCGACAGGCCGCCCTCGGTCACGATCAGGATCACCGGGGCGTCGGAGCCGGTCGTGCGGATCAGCCGGCACAGGTCCCGGGCGTGCGCGAGCTCCTTGCGGCCGTCGACGAGGACCACGTCGGCGTCGGGCGCCTCGAGCAGGGCGCTGCCCTCGGCGGGGAGGATGCGCACCGAGTGCGGCAGCAGGGCGAGCGCGGGCAGCACGTCGACCGAGGGCTGGGTCGTGCTGGTCAACAGCAGCAGTGCGCTCATCGCGCCTCCCGGCGATGTCCGCGCGGACAAGGACTGGCAACCGCTCGCCGTTGAGCGATACGGCAGGATATCGGACATGGCCGAGGCAAACCCGGACTTGTCCACGGGCGGGACGGGGCACGTGACCGTCCGCTACTGGGCTGCTGCGCGCGCTGCGGCCGGCGTGGAGTCCGACCGGTTCGACGTCGGCGCCGACGGCACGACGCTCGACCTGCTGGTCAAGCAGGTCCGGGAGCGGCACGCCGACCGGCCGAAGCTCGCCGACGTCGTCTCCGTGTGCTCGGTGCTCGTCGGCGACCGACCCGTCGGCGCGCACGACCCGGCCGAGGTGCAGATCCGGCCGGGGGAGACCGTCGAGCTGCTGCCCCCGTTCGCCGGTGGCTGATCAGCCCGGACCCTGCTGCCGGCCACGCCAGCGCCAGGCCGCGAGCGCGAGGCCCGCGAGCCCGGCGAGATCGGCCCCGGTCAGGCCGTGGTCCGCAATCACGGGCAGCAGCACCACCCCCTCGACCGGGCCGTTGACCAGGAGCCAGAGCACCGACACCACGGCGAGCACGACCGCGCCCGGTCGGCCGGTGCGGTCCGCGGTGCCCGCGGCCACCACGAGTGCGACGAGCACCACCATCGGCGCGGCGTCGGCGAGCATGCGGTGAGCCTACGGACCGGAATGTCCGACGTACCCCCGTTGTTCGGACTCCCATGACACAGGGAGCGTGGGTGCTCGTCGCCGTCCTCGTGGCCGCGACCGGCTTCGGCCTGTTCCGGGCCGCGCGTGACGGCCGCTTCCGCGGCACCCATCCGGTGCGGGGCGCCGCTCTGGAGCCCGCCGCCGGTGAGCCGGACCAGCCGGCCGAACCGAGCGTGCTGGACGGCTCCGACATCGAGCACGAGCTGGGGGAGCGGGCCACGCTGCTGCAGTTCTCCTCCGCCTTCTGCGCTCCCTGCCGGGCCACCCGGCGGGTGCTCGCCGACGTCGCGCAGATCGTCCCCGGCGTCACGCACGTCGAGGTCGACGCCGAGCACCACCTCGACCTGGTCCGCCGGCTCGGCATCCTCCGCACCCCGACGACCCTGGTCCTCGACTCCGCCGGCCGCGAGGTCTCGCGCGCAGCCGGGGCACCGACCAAGCAGGCCGTGCTGGCCACCCTGGATCGGGCAATCTCGCACTGAACCAACCAGGTCGTCCTTACCCTGTGCAGGTGACGCACCGACATCTGGCGCTGCTCTACGTGTGCACGGCGAACATCTGTCGGTCCGCGTTCGCCGAGCTGTTGAGCCGGCACCTGCTCGGCGACAACCGCGAGATCGAGGTCGCCAGCGCGGGCACGCGCGGCTTCGTCGACGCGCCGGTGGACCCGCCGATGGCGGCGACGCTGACCCGGCGGGGAGTCTCCCCCGAGGGGTTCCGCAGCCGTCGCCTCAGCCTGGCCATGGTCCCGGCGGCCGACCTGGTGCTCACCGCCGAGGCGAAGCACCGCCAGTTCATCCTCGACGAGCGGCCCGAGCTGTTCCGTCGCGTGCTGACGCTGGGCCAGGCGGCCCGGATGTTCGAGCAGGCCGGCCCCGGCCTGCAGGGCCGAACCCTCGCCGAGGTGCTCCGCAAGGAGTTCGTCGTACCCGAGCCGTCCGACGACGTCGCCGACCCCTACGGCAAGGGCGACGAGGCCGCCGAGGTCGCCGCGCAGCGGATCGAGTCACACGTTCGCCGCGTGATCGGTTTTCTGACGGGTGAGACCATGGCAGGGAGATGACCTACCGCAGCCCCCTCCTGGACCTGCCCGACGCCGTCGCCGGCGACGGCCCCGACGCGCCGGTCGCGGCGCACTACGGCTCGTTCAACGTCGAGCAGCGCACGCTCGAGTCGGGGGAGGGCTTCGTCGACCTGTCCCACCGCGGGGTCGTGCGGGTCACCGGCCCCGACCGGCTGACCTGGCTGCACTCGCTGACCTCCCAGCACTTCGAGGCGCTGCCGCAGGGTCAGGTGACCGGGGCGCTCGTGCTCAGCCCGCAGGGCCACGTCGAGCACGCGATGTACGGCGTGGACGACGGCGACTCCTTCACCGCCCACGTCGAGCCCGGTGAGGCCCCCGCGCTCGTCGAGTGGCTGGACCGGATGCGCTTCATGATGCGCGTCGAGGTCGCCGACGTGACCGACGAGCTGGCCGTCGTGTGGCGTCCGCAGGCACGCGTGGACGGCGCGCCGTACTCCGGCTACGTCTTCGTCTCGCGCGACGAGCTCGCGACGTTCGCCGAGGCGGCCGCGCCCGCCTGCGGGATGTGGGCGTTCGAGGCGCTGCGCATCGCCCGCGGCGAGCCGCGGCTCGGCGTCGACACCGACCACCGCACGATCCCCAACGAGGCCGGCTGGATCGGCACCGCGGTGCACCTCGACAAGGGCTGCTACCGCGGCCAGGAGACGGTCGCGCGCGTGCACACGCTGGGCCGGCCCCCGCGGCGGCTCACGCTGCTGCACCTCGACGGCTCCGCCAACCGGCTCCCGGAGCGGGGCGCCCCGCTGCTGCTCGACGGCAAGCAGGTCGGGTTCGTCGGCAGCTCGGCCCGGCACCACGAGCTGGGCCCGATCGCGCTGGCGATGGTCAAGCGCAACGTACCGATCGACGCCGTGCTCGACGCCGACGGTCTCCCGGCCGGGCAGGAGGTCGTCGTCGACCCCGACGTCGGCCTGCACGTCCGCCCGCAGCTGCGCTGACCGGCCCGTCCACAAACTGGACTCCTCATCCACGATGTGAGACCCGCGTTGGTGGCCCGGATCGGCCGCCCCCTACTCTGGACGCCATGTCCACGACCATGCTGACCAAGCGGCGCGCAGTCGACCACTGCCGCGTCCGGTCGGCGCTGTGTCGAATGCGCTGACGGGACCGTCGCAACCTTTCTTTTCGTAGCGACTCACTACACAATGAGTCGAGGGTTGCTGACGCGCCCGTGCCCCCAGGCCCGCCGTCCGGGCCTGCCCCTCCGACTGGCGCAGGAGACGTCCATGACCGTGAGCAGCTCGACCACCATCAATCAGGGCACCGGTGCTACCGGCACGCCCGGCGCACCCGGCATCGGGAGCCGTGGCATCGACCCGCGCGGCCCGCGCTTCGTCGCGAGCCTGACCTTGGTCGTGCTCGCGGTCGCGCTGCTGGCGGCGCCGTCGACGTTGACGCTCGTGCTCGTCGGCGTCCAGGCCGTCGTGTTCGCGATCGGTGCGGTCCTCGGCATCCAGCGCACGCCGTACTCCTGGGTGTTCCGCACGCTCGTCCGGCCGCGTCTCGCGCCGCCGGCCGAGCTCGAGGACCCGGCGCCACCACGGTTCGCGCAGGGCGTCGGTCTCGGCTTCGCCCTGGTGGCGCTCGTCGGCTACCTCGCCGGCGCGACGCTGCTCGGCTCCGTCGCGGTGGGCCTCGCCCTCGCGGCGGCGTTCCTCAACGCGGTCTTCGGCTTCTGCCTGGGCTGCGAGCTGTACCTGCTCGGTCGGCGGCTGGCGCCGGCGCGGGCCAACTGACGCACATCTCACGACCACGAAGACAAGCCGACGAGGGTCGGCGCAAGGAAGGACTGACATGAGCCGGGACACCGCACTCGTCACCGCCGACTGGGTCCAGGAGCACCTGGACGACCCCAAGGTGGTGCTGGTCGAAGTCGACGAGGACACCACCTCGTACGACAAGGGCCACATCAAGGGCGCCATCAAGCTCGACTGGACGACCGAGCTGCAGGACCAGGTCCGCCGCGACTTCGTCAACAAGCAGCAGTTCGAGGCCCTGCTCTCGAGCAAGGGTGTCTCGAACGACGACACCGTGGTGCTGTACGGCGGCAACAACAACTGGTTCGCGGCCTACGCCTACTGGTACTTCAAGCTCTACGGCCACGAGGACGTCAAGCTCCTCGACGGCGGCCGCAAGAAGTGGGAGCTCGACAGCCGCGAGCTGACCGACGAGCTGCCGCAGCGCGCGCAGACCACCTACACCGCCAAGGAGCAGGACACGTCGATCCGCGCGTTCCGTGACGAGGTCGTCGAGGCCATCGGCGTGAAGAACCTCGTCGACGTACGCAGCCCCGACGAGTTCGCCGGCCGCCTCCTCGCCCCGGCCCACCTCCCGCAGGAGCAGGCCCAGCGCGGCGGCCACATCCCGACCGCGGCCAACGTGCCGTGGAGCAAGGCGGCCAACGACGACGGCACGTTCAAGTCCGACGAGGAGCTCAAGCAGCTCTACACCGACGCCGGCGTCGACTGGAGCAAGGACACCATCGCCTACTGCCGCATCGGCGAGCGCTCGAGCCACACCTGGTTCGTGCTGCGCGAGCTGCTCGGCCAGCAGAACGTGAAGAACTACGACGGCTCCTGGACCGAGTACGGCTCCCTCGTGGGCGTCCCGGTCGCTGTGGGCGACGAGCCGGGTGAGGCCTGATGTGCGGCGCGAAGCAGGGCGGGCTGTCCCTCGACGGGATCGACGTGGCGAAGGAGGCGGTGATCCAGGGCCAGGTGCTGCGCGGCGACGAGCCCGTCGGTAACGCCTACGTGCGGCTGCTCGACCGCACCGGCGAGTTCACCGCCGAGGTGCCGACCTCGGCGACCGGGCACTTCCGGTTCTTCGCCGCTCCCGGCGAGTGGACGCTGCGCACGCTGGCGCCCAAGGCCGACACCGTGGACAAGAAGGTCGTCGCCCAGAAGGGCGTCGTCGCCGAGGTCGCCATCCCGATCTGACGTTCGGGCGGTCGAGCTCGAGTCGCGGGTGGTCGAGCGTGTCGAGACCACCCCCCGATCGCTCCGAGAGCCGCCCCGGAGCCCCGGTCCGCCCCGTGCGGACCGGGGCTCCGGGGCATTTGCGGGGTAGACCGCGCTTTTGGCGTCCCGCAATGTCCTTCGTAGGGTGGTTTGCTGTGTCCGATCCCCGTCAGCCCGGTGACCTGCCGCCGGACCTGCCTCCGGAGTACGCCGAGGCGTACCGGCGGGGGTACGAGCGCGCCTTCCTCGAGGCCACCAAGACCGCGGAGCCCGTCGAGACCACACAGGAGCCAGAGCCCGAGCCCGCCGGCACCACCCTCCGCGGACCGCTCTTCGCCGACGAGGCCTGGGACCCCGACGAGGACGTCGAGCCCACCCGCGTCGTACCGCTCGGCGACCTCTCCGCTGCCGCCGACCCCACCGACCCCGCCGACAGCGCCGTAGCGCCGGAGCCCACGCCCGCGCCTCAGCCCGAGCCCGGCTTCGACACCGGCCCGATCTGGGTCGGTCGCGACGGTGAGGTCGAGGAGGACGTCCCGCTCGCGGTCGAGGACCACGAGCGTGCGCCGCGTCCCGGCTGGTTCGTGCCCGCGCTGCTGGGCGGGCTGGTGCTGGCGCTGGTGCTCGGCGCGTACGTCATCGGCCTGGTCTTCTCCAGCACCGTCGGCGACGCGGACGTCGAGACCGAGGGGCCCGAGCGCGTCGTCATGGGCGACGACGAGGGCGGCGGCGACCCGGGCGACGGCAAGGGCAAGCCGGCCGCCCAGCAGGAGGCCGCGGACGCCTACCAGGGCACGGTCGAGATCACCCCGATCGGCGGCGCGAGCGCGACCTGCCAGGCGCCGTCGAGCGTCGACGCCGCCGGCAACGAGATCGGCTACCCGCCCACCAGTGCCTACGACGGTGACCTGACCACCGCCTGGCGCTGCAACGGCACCGGCGTCGGCCAGACGCTGTCGCTGACGTTCGCCGAACCCGTCGAGGTGGGCGAGATCGGGCTGGTGCCGGGCTACGCGAAGACCGACCCGGCGAGCGGCGTCGACCGGTACGCCGAGAACAACCGGATCACCCGCGTCCGCTGGACGTTCCCCGACGGCACCTCGGTCGTGCAGCGGCTCGACGGGTCGCCGACCAACCGGTCGATGCAGTCGCTGCGGGTCAAGCCCGTGCAGGCCGACTCCGTCACCATCGAGGTGCTGCGCTCGGTGCGCGGAGCTCGCAACACCGTCGCCGTCAGCGAGGTGCAGATCGGCCGCACGGTCGGCTGATCAGGGGCTGTCCAGCACCATCGTGATCGGTCCGTCGTTGACGAGCGCCACCTGCATGTCCGCGCCGAACGACCCGCGCGCCACCGTGGCGCCGAGCGACTCGAGCTCCTTGCAGAACGCCTCGTAGACCGGCTCGGACACCTCCCCCGGCGCCGCGGCGTTCCAGGTCGGCCGTCGCCCCTTCCGCGCGTCGCCGTACAGCGTGAACTGCGAGACCACGAGCACCGGTGCGTCCACGTCCGAAGCCGACTGCTCGTCGCGCAGGATGCGCAGGCTCCAGATCTTGCGCGCCATCCAGGCCACCTGCTGCGGGCCGTCGTCGTGCGTCACGCCGAGCAGCACCACGAGTCCCGGCCCCTCGATTTCGCCGACGATCTTCCCGTCGACGGTCACTGAGGCCGTGAGAACTCGCTGGACGACGGTGCGCATCGGGAGATCTTCCTGTTCGCGGTTCGACGGGACCCGGGAAGTCTGACACGATGCCGCCATGAACGACGGCGGCAACCTCCTGGTGACCGTGGCGCCCACCGGCGCCGAGACGGCGAAGACCGACTGCCCCCAGCTGCCCACCACGCTCGAGGAGCTGGTGGACACCGCCCGGCGCTGCGAGGCCGCGGGCGCGGCGATGATCCACGTGCACATCCGCGACGACGAGCACAAGCCGACGCTCGACATCGGCCGCCTCAAGGCCACCGTCGACGCGCTCCGCGAGCACACCGACCTGGTCGTCCAGCTCTCCACCGGCGGCAGCGTGCACGACCCGCTCGACGCCCGCCTCAAGGTCCTCGACGCCGAGCCCGACTCCTGCAGCCTGACCATGGGCACCACCAACTTCGGCGACGACGTCTTCGCCAACCCGTGGCCGTTCATCACCGAGCTCTACCGGCTCACCCAGGACCGCGAGGTCGTCCCCGAGTTCGAGCTCTTCGACCTCGGGCACGTGGCCGCGCTGCACCGGCTGCTCGACAAGTTCGGCCTGCCGTACGGCGGTCGCGTGCACGTCGACTTCGTGATGGGCGTGCCCGGCGGCATGCCCGGCACCGCCGACGCCCTGGTGGCGGCCGTCAACGCCCTGCCCGACGCCGTCACGTCGTGGTCGGCCACCGGCATCGGCCGCTCGACCCTCCCGGTCGCGCTCGCCTCGCTGAGCAAGGGCGGCCACCTCCGGGTCGGCATGGAGGACGTGCTCACGCTGGCCAAGGGCGTGCCGGTCGAGCACAACGAGCAGCTGGTCTCCCGCGTCGTCGAGCTGGGCCGGATCGCCCAGCGCACGCCGATGACGCCGGCCGCGGCCCGCGAGCTGCTGAACGTCAAGCG
>DASURB010000127.1:0-24817 GCA_036280235.1 Nocardioides sp. | reverse complement strand
TACGGGCTGCTCAGACGGGAGTGGCAGCCGCCGTCCTGACCTTCAGTCGACGCAGAACTCGTTGCCTTCGACGTCCTGCATCACGATGCACGAGTCGACGCCGTCGTACAGAAGGTTCACCCTGGTCGCACCGAGCGGGATGAGCCGCGCGCACTCGGCCTCGAGCACGGTCAGCCGCTCCTCGCCCTTGAGGCCGGTGCCGACGCGGACGTCGAGGTGCACCCGGTTCTTGACGACCTTGCCTTCGGGCACGCGCTGGAAGAACAGCCGCGGCCCCGCGCCGGTCGGGTCCACGCAGGCGCACCACGAGTCGACTTCCTCGGCCGGCAGCGACGCCTTGTAGTCCTCCCACGTGGCCCACGCGTCGGCGGGCGACGGGATGACGTACCCGAGCACCTCGCACCAGAACCGAGCCACCCGTTCGGGCGAGGCACAGTCGAACGTGACCTGGAACTGCTTCACCGCAGACATGCGCACAGAACCTAGTGACACCGCACGCGGCACCGCGACCGGGTTTCCGTCGTACGGCGGGGGCGGGATGAGCCGGGTCGGCGGTCGTGAGAGGCAGGGACGAGCCGGGTCGGCGGTGCTGCGAGGGAGGTTCGAGCCGGGTCGGCGGGTCAGGGGTCGGGGAGCTCGTGCTCGAGGATGCCCATGATCACGTCGTCGTGCCACCGGCCGTCGATGAAGGCGGCCCCACGTTCGCGGCCCTCCTCGACGAAGCCGCAGCGGCGGTAGCAGCTGATCGCGCGGGTGTTGTAGGCCAGCACACGCAGGTCGATCCGGTGCAGGCCGAGGGTGCCGAAGCCGTAGCGCAGGACCGCCCGGGTGATCTCAGTGCCGAGGCCGATGCCCAGCCGTGCGTGGTCCAGGATGCCGACGGCATACCGGGCGCGCCGGTCGGTCTCGTCCAGCCCGTGCAGCCGGGCGGTGCCGATGAACTGGCCCTCGTGCTCGACCGCCCAGTGCAACGGGTTGGGGTCGGTGCCGACCTGCTCGTACCAGGCCGCAGCGGCCTCGACCGACATCGCGACCGGCTCGTCGAAATCCGGGGAGCCGCCGAACATGCGGACGATCTCGGGATGCCTGCCGCACCGGACTCGGCCGTCGACGTCCGAGGGCTCGAACGGGCGCAGCAGAACGCGAGCGGAGCGCAGACACGGGGTCTGCTCGGGGACCACCACCAAGGGGTCAGCGCACTCGCGCCAGGGTGACACCGTCGGCGACGGGCAGCAGCACCATCGACACCCGCTCGTCGGCGGCGATCTTGTCGTTGAGCGCGCGGATCGCGAGCGTGTCCTCGTCGTCGGCCTGGTCGTCGACGACGCGGCCGCCCCACAGCACGTTGTCGACCGCGATCAGCCCGCCGGGTCGCACGAGCCGGAGGCAGCGCTCGTAGTAGGCGTCGTAGCTGCTCTTGTCGGCGTCGATGAACGCCATGTCGTACGACGACTCCTGGCCCTCACCGATCAGCCGGTCGAGCGTGTCGACGGCCGGGGCGATCTCGAGGGTGATCTTGTGGTCGACTCCCGCCTCGGCCCAGGCCCGCCGCGCGACGGCGGTGTACTCCTCGGACACGTCGCAGCACACGAGGCGCCCACCGTCCGGCATCGCCAGCGCGACGGCGGTGGAGGAGTAGCCGGTGAACGTGCCGATCTCCAGGTAGCGGCGCGCGCCGGTCAGCTCGGCCAGCATCGCGAGGAACGCGCCCTCCTCGGGCGCGACCTGCATCTGGCGGTTGGGCAGGGCCGCCGTCTCATCTCGCAACCGGGCGAGGACGTCGGGCTCGCGGATGCCGACGTTGCGGACGTAGGTCGCGAGGTCGTCGGAGATGCCGATCGTGCGGTTGGCCATGCGGCCGAGACTAGGGCGTCAGGCAGGTGCTTGGGCAGAACGGCGGCGGACGAGAGTCCAGATGTTCTGGTCGTCGGTGAACTCGTGCCGCAGCTCGTCGACGGACGCCTCGGCCAGGGGCAGCCCGCGGCCGCTCTCGGCCATCGGGTCGTCGGGCATCTCGGGGACGCCGTCGAGCACCACCTCTGGACCGGAGTGGGTGAGTACGACGACGACCTGGTCGTCGTGCACGAGCAGGCGGAACGTGTAGACGACGGTCTGGTCGGGCGGCGCGTGCTCGACGATGTTGCCGGCGATCTCGATGACCGCGGTCTCCACGCACGACATGTCCTCCTCGCTCAGCGAGGGGTGGTCGGTGCGGGCCTCGGCGAGGAGCTGGTGCAGCAGGTCGATCGTCTCGGGTACGGCGACGCCACTGACCTCGTACTCACCAGCCATCGGACCTCATCTCAGCCGGGCTCCTGCCTTGTCGTCGTGGCGGCCGTGAGGCGGGCCACGGTGACGCAGGTACCCATCGTCGCTGCGATACACCCGTCCAGCGCCGTTCCCCTACAGGCCACGTCCGGGACCTCTGCGTCGGCACCTCACCCCGGCGCAGGACGGTCTGCCCGAGCCGGAGCTGAGCCTGGCCGCGTGACAGACTGACAGACATGACCGACCGCACTCCCGACCTCCGCGACGCGATCGAGAAGTCGGGTTACTACCCGGACGTCGTGTCCCACGCGGTCGACGCGGCGGTGGCCGGCGAGCGGGTGGTGTCGTTCCTCGTGCACCACGAGCCGACCATCGACGAGCGGGACGAGGTGCGCCGGCACATGAGCGTGCTTGTGCTGACGCCCTCGCGGCTGATCCTGGCGCACACCGACGAGCACCCGCCGGACGACCTGCTGCCGGCGCCGTACACCTCCTCGTCCACCGAGGCGGTGGCGATCAGCGCGATCCGCTCCGTGGTGGTCAACCGGATGGTCGCCAACCCCGAGACGTACGCCGGCAAGCCGATCCCGCCGCCCGGCGCCAACGAGGCCGTGCTGACGATCGGCTGGGGCGCCGTCGGCCGGATCGACCTGGAGCCCGCGGGCTGCGCCGACCCCGAGTGCGACGCCGACCATGGCTACACCGGTGTGGTGACCTCCGACGACTTCTCCCTGCGCGTCAGCGCGGCGGCCGAGGGTCCGCAGGCCGTGGCCGACCTGCTGGGCTTCGCCGACGCGCTCTCGGCGAGCACCGGATCGACCGCCGGCCGGTGACGCTTCGGTGACGGAGTTCGTCGCACCCGACTACGGGCGGCGGTCGCTCGCGGACGTGCTGCCCGCGGTCAGCCACGCGCTCGGCGTCGACGCGGGGATGCCCGACCCGGGGCTCGCGCTGCCCGAGGCGCCCGGCTACGTCGTGTTCCTCGTCGACGGGCTGGGCTACGAGCTGCTGCGCGACCACCCCGAGGAGGCACCGTTCCTCGCCGCGCACCTCGACGGTCCGGTCACGGCCGGTGTGCCCACCACGACCGCCACGAGCCTGACGTCGTTCGGCACCGGCCTGGTCCCGGGCAGCCACGGCGTCGTCGGGTTCACTACGCGGATCCCGGGCACCGACGACCTGCTCAACGCCTTGATGTGGAGCAGCAAGGTCGACCCGCACGAGTGGCAGCCGCACCCGACGGCGTTCGCGCGGCTCGCCGCCGCGGGCGTGCACACGACCGTCGTCAACAAGCGCGACTTCCGCAACTCCGGGCTGACCGTGGCTGGCAGCCGGGGCGCCGAGTTCGTCGGCGCGGACCGGGTGGGGGAGCGGCTCGCCGCCGCGCAGGCCGCCGCCGCGCAGCAGCCGTCGCTGACCTACCTCTACGACGGCGACCTCGACTGGACCGGGCACCGGTACGGCGTCGACTCGCCCCAGTGGGAGCAGCAGCTGTCGATGATCGACGCCGCGGCCGAGCACCTGCGCGACACCCTGCCGCCCGAGGTGCGCGTCGTGATCGTGGCCGACCACGGCATGGTCGACTCCCCGCCGGAGTCGCGCGTCGACACCGACGACGAGCCGTCGCTGCTCGACGGTGTGGTGCTGCTCGGCGGCGAGGCCCGGCTGCGTCACGTGTACTGCCGCTCCGGCGCCGTCGACGACGTGGTCGCCACCTGGCGGGGCGTGCTCGGGGAGCGCGCCGACGTGCTCACGCGCGACGAGGCGGTCGCGCGTGGCTGGTTCGGCGACGCCGTCGCCCCCGCCGTACGACCTCGGCTCGGCGACGTCGTCGTCGCCTCCCGCGGCGACTACTCGGTGATGTCGACGAGCGCGTTCGCCTACGAGACCACGCTCGTCGGGCTGCACGGCTCGCTCACGCCCGCCGAGATGCTCATCCCGCTCATCGTGGTTTAGCGCGTCAGTGGCAGGATGACGGCCCGTGGCCGAACTGCAGTTCTTCACCGGGACGATGGACTCCGGCAAGTCGACCCTCGCGCTCCAGACGAACCACAACCACGCCGCGCGTGGGCGGGTCGGACGCATCTTCACCAGCCGTGACCGGGCCGGTGCCGCGACGCTCTCCAGCCGCCTCGGCCTCCAGCACGACGCCATCGAGGTGGCGCCGGAGTTCGACTTCTGGCAGTACGTCGTCGACGCGCTGACCCGCGGCGGCCGCGTCGACTACCTGATCTGCGACGAGGCGCAGTTCTACACGCCGGCGCAGGTCGAGCAGCTCGCTCGCGTCGTCGACGAGCTGCAGATCGACGTGTTCGCGTTCGGCATCCTCACCGACTTCCGGTCGGTCATGTTCCCCGGGTCCGCCCGGCTGGTCGAGCTGGCCGACCGCACCAACGTGCTCCAGGTCGAGGCGCTCTGCTGGTGCGGCAAGCGCGCCACCCACAACGCCCGCACCGAGAACGGTGTGATGGTCACCGAGGGCGAGGTCATCGTCGTCGGCGACGTGCAGGAGGGTGAGGGGGAGGAGCCGCCCGAGGTCGGCTACGAGGTGCTCTGCCGCCAGCACCACCGCCGCCGCCTGACCGCGAGCCGCGCCCGAGCCGTGTCGATGATCGGCGAGCCCCTTCCGTTCGGGGACAGCCGGCTGTGAGGGATCCGGTCATCCGCCCCGAGGACGCCGTCGCCCTGGCCGCGGCCGGCGGTGCGACGTTCCTCGACGTGCGCTGGGCGCTCGGCCGGACCGACGGGCACGAGCAGTACCTCGCCGGGCACGTCCCCGGCGCCGCCTTCGTCGATCTCGAGACCGACCTGGCCGCTCCGGTGGGCGACGGGTCGCGCGGCCGGCACCCGCTGCCGGAGCCGGAGACGTTCGCGGCGGCGATGCGGCGGGCCGGGGTGCGGATGGACCGGCCGGTCGTGGTGTACGACGGCGTCGCCGGCACGTCCGCGGCGCGCGCCTGGTGGCTGCTGGAGCACCACGGCCACGACGACGTACGCGTGATCGACGGCGGCTGGTCGCACTACGTCGCGGCCGGTGGTCCGGTCGCGACGGGCGAGGAGCGTCCCGACGAGGGCGACTTCGTCGCCGGGCCGGGACGGCTGCGCGTGCTCGACGCCGACGGGGCAGCCCGCGTCGCGCGCGAGGGCGTGCTGATCGACGCACGCGCGCCGGAGCGGTACCGCGGCGAGGTGGAGCCGGTCGACCCCGTCGCCGGCCACATCCCCGGCGCGGTCAACGTGCCGACAGCCGCGAACCTCATCCAGGTCGACTCAACGTGGAACCAGCGCTTCCTGATGCTCGACGACCTATCGGTCGCCTACGAGCGGGCCTTCGAGCGCGCGGGTGTCGATCCGTCCCGTGCCCAGGAGGTCGAGGTGGCCGCCTACTGTGGCTCCGGGGTGACCGCGACGCACGACGTGCTGGCGCTGAGGCGGCTCGGCGTGGACGCCGCGCTGTACGCCGGGTCGTGGAGCGAGTGGGTCCAGGACCCCTCCCGTCCGGTCGCGACCGGGCCGTGACCTTCGCCTCCGGGACTCGTTGATCAGGTCCCGAGGCCGGGAGGTCCGGCCCCATGTCGCCGTCCCGACGGTCCGGCGCCCGGCCTCGGTCCTCACGGGGGGCCGAGCTTGTCGAGACCACGCAGGTGCGCGCTCAGGCCACCTCGGCCGCGCAGCCGTCGAGCGCCGTGCGGAGCCCCTCGAACAGCTCCGCTGCCGTCGCGACGTCCAGCAGACCCGCCTCGGCGCCGCTCCAGCCGAACTCCTTCGCGCCGTCCAGAACCACCTCGGCGATCGGCGTCGCGCCCGGAGTCAGCACGGTCCGGCTGCCGGCGCCGGCGGTGCGGTGCTCCTCGCAGTCGCACTCCGCGCGCAGCACCAGCGTGGTCAGGTCGGTGGCGGCGTACCGCCGCAGCGTGACCCGCGTGCCGCGGGCCAGGTAGTGCAGCACGGTGCCGCGGTCACCGGGCTCACGCAGCCAGAGCTGCACGGGTACGGCGTGGCTGGCGGCGAGGACGGCGTGGCCGCGGGCGGAGAGGTCGGCCACCCAGGTGGCGAAGCTGAGGCTCATGCGAAGAGGTCCTGTGCGTCGAGAGCTGTCGGCTGGACGTGCGAAGAGGCACCGGCCGGGGCGGCTGGTGTCAGCGACAGCGACAACACAGGAGATGCATGGTGCGACGAGGGTAGCCGAGCCTCGCGCGGCGCAGCAGGCGTTTCCCGCTCCACGGACGGGAGGCAGGCGGCTAGCCCGGGAACGGGTCCAACTCGGTCGGGCCGCCGTCGTGCTCGGCCGCGCGGCGGATCCGCTCGCGCAGCAGCGGGTCCATGTCGGGCAGCCCGTCGACCGGCCACCACCGCACGTCGACGGACTCGTCGTCGCCGACCGCCGCCTCGCCGGCGACGTACCGGCAGCGGAAGGTGTGGTCGACGTACTGCGTCAGGTCGCCGTTCTCGTACTCGATCATCGGCGTGAGGTTCACCCAGACCAGCGCCTCGACCTCGGCGGTCACGCAGGTCTCCTCCGCGGCCTCGCGTACGGCGGTCACGGCGGGATGCTCGCCGGGGTCGACGATGCCGGTGATCGGAGTCCAGGCCCCGTTGTCGGAACGGCGCACCAGCAGCACCTCGTCGCCATGGAGCACGACGGCGGTCACGCCGAGCAACCACAGCGGGTCGTGGCCGACCTTGGCGCGCAGGTCGAGGATGAACTCAGGGATCGGCACGAGCGCCACCCTACGGACGGCGGCCCCGGCCGAGTGCGAGGGGAGGGGCGGGTCAGTCGCCCTTGCCGCCGCCGAACATGATCTCGTCCCACGACGGCACGGACGCGCGGCCGCGGCGGCCCTTGCGGCGCGGCTCCGGCTGCGGCTGCTCCTCGGCGGCGGGCTCCGGCTCGGGCTCCGGCTCCTCGCGGCGCTGCGGGGTGGGCCGCTCGCTGGCCTGGGTGGCGATCCAGTCGGCCTGGTCGCTGTGCACTGCGGCCGGGCGCTCGACCGGAGCCGCGGCGGCGGGCTCGTCGCGCACCATGCCGAGCGCGTCCTCGCCGAGGGGCAGCTCGTCGTCGGAGGGTACGGCGGCGAGCCGGCGCTGCTGGCCGGCGGCACCGCCCGCGGCGGCGGGCGACCCGGCAGGCGAAGTGGTGGGGGCGGCCGGCGGGGCGGCGACCTGCTCGCCGGTGAGCCAGCGGGCGTCGTCGTCCTCGGCCACGACGTACCGGCCGGGGGCGTCGAAGACGAACTCGGCGTGCTTGCCCTCGCCCCCGAGCTTGTAGTCGGCGACCAGCGTCCAGCGGCCGTCCTCGCGCCGCCAGGCGTCCCACTCCACGGTCTCGGGGTCCACGTTGCGGGCGCGCAGCTGGGCCGCGACCGCGTCGCCGAGAAGCCGCGACGAGCCCTCGCCGGCCTTGCGACGTACGGACGCGCGTTGGGCGCGCTCGGCGATGTGCGCGCGCTCGGCGAGCACCGGGGTGGCGTAGCCCATGATCTTGTCGAGGCTCGTCGACGCCGCAGCGGCGACGCTCTCCGGTGATTCACCTGCGCGGATGCGTGCCTGGATGTCGCGGGGTCGCAATGCGCTCTCCATGGTGATCTCCAACTGGCCGAGGCGGGCGTGGTCACCGCGAAGGGCGGCCCGGAGCTTCTTGTCGGCGGCGAGCCGGAACTCGTCGCCCGTGTCGCTGACCAGGACCAGGTGGTTCCCGTCGTCGGTCAGCCCCACGAGCGTGAGGTCCTGCGGCTCCATCGTCGGTCGCGTGCTCCGTCGTCCTGGGGGTGGGTCATCGGTCGTTCCGCCGAGCCTACTTCAGCGTCCGTGCAGGCTACGGCCACGCGCCGGTGTCGGCTCAGGGATTTCGTGACGGCTAGCCTCCGACCATGCTGCTGACCCTTCTCGACCTGGTCGGCGTCTTCGCGTTCGCGCTCTCGGGCGGGCTCGTCGCGGTGCGCAAGTCCCTCGACATCTTCGGGGTCCTGGTGGTGGCGGGGCTGACGGGACTGGGCGGCGGCTTCCTCCGCGACGTACTCATCGGGGACCTGCCCCCGGCCGCGCTCGAGGACTGGCGCTACCTCGTCGTGCCGGTCGCCGCGGGGCTCGTGACGTTCTGGTTCCACCCGCACGTCGGCCGGATGGAGCGCCTGGTCAACGTGTTCGACGCCGCGGGCCTGGCGCTGTTCTGCGTCGTCGGTGCGCTCAAGGCCTTCGAGTACGGCCTGGGTCCGCTCCCGGCCGCGCTCATGGGCATGCTCACCGGCATCGGTGGCGGCATGCTCCGCGACGTGGTCACGGGCCGGGTGCCCGTCGTACTGCGAGGCGAGCTGTACGCCGTGCCGGCGCTGGTCGGCGCGGGGATCGCGGTGGTCGGCGTGTGGGCCGGCGTCGAGGAGGCGGCGGTCGCCGTACCGGCCGCGCTGGTCACCTTCGGGTGGCGGGTGCTGGCGATGCGCCGCGGCTGGAACGCCCCACTGCCGCCTGGCAGCCCGAGCACCTGAGGTCTCCCGGCGTACGGCGAGGGGTCAGTTGTGTCGCGACACACCGCCCACGAGGCTGATTTATTGACTCCTCGGCGATGGGGCCCGCAGGGCCTGCCCGGCCCGATGGGGCCCGCAGGGCCTGCCCGGCCCGATGGGGCCCGCAGGGCCTGCCCGCCCCGATGGGCCCGCAGGGCCTGGCTGCAGAGGGCCCGGAGGGCTGGCCCCGGAGGTACGGCGTCAGGGGCCGAGGACGCGGTCGAGGTAGCGGTTGGTGAAGAGGCGGTCGGGGTCGACGCGGTCGCGGACGGCCTGGACGTCGGGCCAGCGGGGGTAGAGCGCGGAGAGGTCGCGGGCGGTGCGGTTGTGGAGCTTGCCCCAGTGCGGGCGGCCGTCGTGGTCGCGCATCACCCGCTCGACCGAGCGGAAGTAGTCGAAGTGGTCGGTGCGCGCGTTGACGTGGAAGGCCAGGTAGACGGTGTCGCGGCCGTGGGCGGTGGAGAGCCAGGGCTCGTCGGCGGGCGCGTAGCGGATCTCCACCGGGAAGCCGATCGGCCAGCGGCCGCGGTCGATGACCCGGCGCGCCTCGACGAGCGCCTCCATGCCGGCCTCGGCCGGGACGGCGTACTCCATCTCCCGGAACCGCACCTTGCGCTCGGACGCGAACACCCGGTGCGCGAGGTCGGTGTAGGTGCGCGCGGTCAAGCCGCGGGCGCTGAGCCGGTTGAGCGGCGCGACCGCGCGGGGGACCCGGTTGCCGACCCGCTGGACGAGCCCGAACACCCGGTTGGCGAGCAGCTCGTCGTCGACGTACGACCGCACCCGTGACAGCGGCTCCGGCTCGTCGAGCGTGCGGTCGTTGCGCTTGACCTGGGCGCGGTTGCTGTAGGGGAACCAGTGCACGTCCACGTGGTGGTGCTCGGCGACCAGCGCGTCGAAAGTGCGCACCAGCTGGGTGAAGGAGATCGGGCCCTCCTTCGCCTCCAGCAGGAACGCCGGCTCGACCTCGAAGGTGACCGCGGTGATGATGCCGAAGGCGCCCAGGCCGACCCGGGCGGCCTGGAACAGCTCGGCGTCGCGCCGGGCGTCCACTTCGACCACCGAGCCGTCGGCGGTGACGAGCTCCAGCGCGGCGACCTGGGCCGAGAGCGACGCGCAGCGACCGCCCGAGCCGTGCGTGCCGGTCGAGATCGCCCCGGCGACTGTCTGCCGGTCGATGTCGCCCATGTTGTGCAGCGACAGCCGGGCCTCGGCCAGCCAGGTGTTGAGCAGGTGCAGGGGAGTGCCGGCGAGCACGGTCGCGGTCATCGCCTCGCGGTCGATGCCGCGCAGCCCGACCAGCCGGTCCGGCAGCAGCATCAGGCCGTCGGTGACGGCGACGTCGGTGAAGGAGTGCCCGGTGCCGACCATTCGGATGTGGAGCCCGGAGTGACGGGCGGCGTGGACAGCGTCGACGACCTGCTCGGTGCTGGTCGGGGAGAGCACCTGCGCGGGACGGGCGGTGGCGAGCCCTGCCCAGTTCCGCCACGCACGCCCCATGGCGGGGAGAGTAGCGGAGCAGGACGTCAGGGACCGCGCGCAATACTCGGGACGTGCTGTCCGGCGTCCGCGAGGAGATGGGCCGCCGGCTCTTCGCGCGGGTCGCGGGGCCGGAGGGGCCGAAGCGGCGCGCGCGGATCCACGGCACGCCGGGGGAGCGCTGGTTCGCCGAGGCCAGCGCGATCCGGCGCGTGCACGGCGACGCCTCGATGTTCGCCGGCGGCATCCGCGCGCTGCTCCTGCAGTCGCTGCACCCGCTGGCGATGGCGGGCGTCATGGACCACTCCGGCTTCCAGGGCGACCCGTGGGGACGGCTGCAGCGCACCTCGCACTTCCTCGCGGTCACGACGTTCGGCACCGTCGCGGACGCCGAGAAGATGGTGGCGGCGGTACGCCGGGTGCACGAGACCGTCGTGGGTACGGCGCCCGGCGGCCGGCCCTACGCCGCGTCCGACCCGCACCTGCTCGAGTGGGTGCACGTCGCGGAGATCGACAGCTTCCTGACCGCGCACCAGCGGTACGGCGCGCGGCCGCTCGACCAGGACGGCCGGGACGCCTACGTCGCCGAGACCGCCCGAGTCGCCGAGGCGCTGGGCGCGACCGACCCGCCGCGGACCGAGGCCGAGCTCGCCGAGCGGCTCGAGGCCTTCCGACCGGAGCTCGAGGGCACGCCCGCGGCGCGGGAGACGGCTCGTTTCCTGCTGCTCCGGCCGCCGCTCCCGATCGTCGCGCGGGCGCCGTACGGAGTGCTGGCGGCGACCGCGGTGAGCATGCTGCCGCGGTGGGCGCGGCGCGAGCTGCTTCTGCCGTACCTCCCCGTCACCGAGGCCGTCGCGGTCAGGACGGCTGGGGCTCTGGCGACGCGGACGATCCGCTGGGCCATGTCGGCGCCTGCGGCTCCCGAGCCGTCGCCGCAGCGATGAACGCCGCGACCACGCCGACCGCGCCCGCGGCGACCGGCACCCAGTAGGACGCGCTGGGTCCGACGCGGTCGATCACCTGGCCGGCCGCCGCCGCGCCCGGGGCGATGCCCGCGGCCATTCCGGTGTGCACGATCGACATCCCCTCGGTGAGCCGGGACGCCGGCACGACCTGCTCGGTCAGCGCCGTCAGCGCGATCAGCGTGGGCGCGATCGCGAAGCCGGCCACGAGGAGCACCGCGGCCATCGCGCCGATGCTGCCCAGGAACGGCAGCGGCAGCACCGACACGGCCAGGCCGGTCATGCCCCAGCGGAACCGGACACCGTTCGTCGCCTTCCAGACGATCGCGCCGGTCACGACGCCGGCCAGCAGGGAGCCGAGCGCCCACGTCGCGAGCAGCATGCCGCTGACCTCCTTGCGGCCGAGCCCCTCGGTGAACGCGACGGTCGCGACCTCGACGGAGCCGAAGATCGCCCCCATCGCGGCGGAGGCCGCCACCATCGGGGTGAGCACCCGCCACGGCATCCGCGCACGGGACACCCGGTCGTCGGTCCGGGGCTGAGCCGGCGGCTCGGTGCTCCGCTGGGCCGCCAGCAGGAAGGTGCCGACGATGCCCGCGATGATGGCGGCAGTGAGACCGGCCAGCGGGTGCACGGCGGTGGCGAGCACGGTCACCAGCGTCGGGCCGACCATGAAGACGACCTCGTCCATGACCGCCTCGTAGGCGAACGCCGTCTGCAGGTTGCGCTTGTCCGGGACCAGCAGCACCCACCGAGCGCGGACCGCGGCCCCCACGACCGGGATCGCGGCGCCGGCGGCGAACGCGGCGGCGTGGGTGACGAACGAGGCCTGATCTGTCTCCACCGACCACATCAGGACACCGAGGGCCAAGGAGTTGCCGAGGGCGCCGGCGGGCAGCACCCGGCGCTGGCCGTACCGGTCGGTGAGCCGGCCCTGCAGCACGGCGACGGTGGCGTTGGCGACGATGTACGCCGCCGACACCGATCCCGCGAGCGAGTAGGAACCGGTGCGTGTCGACACCAGGAGCACGATCCCGAGGCTGATCATCGAGATCGGCAGCCGCCCCAGCAGGCCGCTCAACGAGAACGCGAGCGCCCCGGGCAGGGCGAGCACCCGGCGATAGGTGTCGAGCATCAGGCGAATCCTAGGATGGTGGACATGCCCCCCGTGATCGCGCCGTACGACGCGCTGCTGCTGGTTTCGTTCGGCGGTCCGGAGAGGCCGGAGGACGTGGTGCCGTTCCTCGAGAACGTCACCCGCGGGCGCGACATTCCTCGCGAGCGGCTCGAGGAGGTCGGCGAGCACTACTTCCTGTTCGGCGGCCGGAGCCCGATCAACGACCAGAACCGTGAGCTGCTCGCGGCGATCGAGGAGGACCTGCGCTCCGCGGGGCTCGACGTGCCGGTCTACTGGGGCAACCGCAACTGGGACCCCTACCTCGCGGACGCCATCCGCCAGATGCGCGACGACGGCGTCAAGCGAGTCGCCGCGCTGGTGACGAGCGCGTACTCGTCGTACTCCGGGTGCCGGCAGTACCGCGAGAACCTCGCCGACGCGGTCGCCGAGGTCGAGGCCGACGGCAACGGCCCGGCGCCGCGGATCGACCGGCTGCGCCACTACTTCAACCACCCCGGCTTCGTGGAGCCCATGGTCGACGCGACCCTCGCCGCGCTGGCGGAGCTTCCCGACGCGCTGCGCCACGACGCGCACGTGCTGTTCGTGACCCACTCGATCCCGACCGCGATGGACGACCGCAGCGGCCCGCCCACCCTCGGGGGTGGCTTCTACGTCCGCCAGCACCGCAGCGTCATGGACGAGATCGTCGAGCGGGTGCGCCAGGAGACCGGCCACCGCTACGCCTCCGAGCTCGTGTTCTGCTCGCGCTCCGGCCCGCCCCACATCCCGTGGCTCGAGCCCGACGTCAACGACCGGATGGAGGAGCTCAAGCGCGCCGGCGTGCAGGCGGTCGTGCTCGTGCCGATCGGGTTCGTCTCCGACCACATGGAGGTGGTCTACGACCTCGACACCGAGGCGGCCGCGACGGCCGAGAAGCTCGACCTGGCGTTCGCCCGCGCCGCGACCGCCGGAGTCGACCCGCGGTTCGTCCGGATGGTCCGGGACCTCCTGGTCGAGCGCGCCGCGGTCGAGCGCGGCGAGCCCGCCGAGCGCGCGTCGGTCGGGTCGCTGCCGCCGTCCCACGACGTCTGCCCGGCCGGCTGCTGCGCCAACCTGCGCGGACCCCGTCCCGCCCTGTGCGGCAGGGACTGACGTGGGAGAGCCCGCGTACGACGTCCTGCTGGAGCTCGCCGTCGCCACGGCCCGCGAGGCCGCCGCGTTGGTGACGGAGCGTCGCCGCGCCGGCGTCGAGGTCGCCGAGACGAAGACCAGCCCGACCGACGTGGTGACCGCGGTCGACCACGCGGCCGAGGAGCTGATCCGCGCACGCTTGCTCGCCGCTCGCCCCGACGACGGGATCGTGGGGGAGGAGGGCGACGACACCCCCTCGACCAGCGGGGTCACCTGGGTCGTCGACCCGATCGACGGCACTGTCAACTTCCTCTACGGCATCCCCCAGTACGCCATCTCGATCGCCGCCAGGCACGACGGCCGGGTCGTCGCGGGCGTCGTGCTCGACGTGACCAAGGGCGAGGCGTTCACCGCCACTCGTGGCGGCGGAGCCCACCTCGACGGCCGGCCGGTCCGGGTGCGCGACGTGGTGCCGCTCGAGCAGCGGCTGGTGATCACCGGCTTCAGCTACGAGCGCGACGTGCGGGTCCGGCAGGCCGCCGCGGTCGCCGAGCTGCTCGGCCGGGTCCGCGACGTACGACGACAGGGGTCGGCCGCCCTGGACCTCTGCTACATCGGGTGCGGACGGGCCGACGGGTACGTCGAGGAGGGGCTCAACGACTGGGACCTCGCGGCCGGTGGTCTGGTCGTCGAGGAGGCCGGCGGCCGCTGGGCCGAGCTGTCCGGTGTGGGCGGAAAGCGACTCGTGCTGGCGTCGCCGGCCGACGGGTTCGACGAGCTCCGGACGGCCGTCGAGGAGTGCGGTTTCACCAAGTCCTGAAGGCTTTCCCGATCCCGGGAATACCTCGTCGGTGCCGCCTGTTTGCGTCCCACACGGCCGTACCGGGAGGGATGAAAGCGGCGCTCCGCGTGACCTGGCGGTGAGTTCCATCACCCATCAGGCGGACAGACTGCGGTTTGCCCGTGCATCAGCGGTATTCATGGTGCACAATCCGCCACGCGACGCGATGCGCACGGACGGCCGAGGACGGCGACGAACACCCACGGGGCCAGGAGATAGACGAGAGATGGCAACTGATTACGACGCTCCCCGGAAGACCGAGGAGGACCAGAGCGAAGAGAGCCTCGAGGAGCTCAAGGCTCGGCGTCACGACAAGAACTCCGGCAAGGTCGACGAGGACGAGGCCGAGGCCGCCGAGTCGTTCGAGCTCCCCGGTGCGGACCTGTCGCACGAGGAGCTCGCGGTGGAGGTGCGTCCGCGCCAGGACGACGAGTTCACCTGCATGAGCTGCTTCCTCGTGCACCACCGCAGCCAGCTCGCGGACGAGAAGAAGATGATCTGCCGCGACTGCGCCTGAGCAGTCGCGAGTCGATCGCGTCCGCGCAGACATTCAGTACGAACGAAAGGCCGGCTCCCGTGGGGGAGCCGGCCTTTGTCTGTGGTGAGCCGGATGGTCTCGACGGGCCCGACCAACCGGGCGTCGGGTCAGACCTCGACGTCCTCGAGATTCGGCGGCAGGTGCCCGGTCGACTTCCGGTAGTAGTCGGCGGCCTTGCGGGAGGCGAACATCCGGGCCAGCCCGACGGCCACACCGCTGATGGTCGCCCACGCGATCGCCTCGGCGATCGAGACGTCGGGGTGGGCGGGGTTCTGCGGCGGGTTCTTGCCGGTGGCCACCTTCCACGTCGTGGTCATCGCCTTGCGGGCGGCGATCGTGGCGCCGACGGTCGCTCCCAGACCCATCAGCGACCACATCTTCGATCCGGCCACGGTCACGCTCCTTCGTCGCTGTCCCTCGCCTGCTCGGGCGAGGGGGTCGTCTCCACCCTACGGCCGGACGGTGCCCCGGCAGCGACGAGAGCATGCACCAGCTCGTCGGGGTGCCGGGTCGAGACCAGCCAGTACGGCGTGGGGTCGTCCGGGTCGGTCACCGGCACCTGGACCGAGCGGCGCACGTAGGGCCGCAGCAGCAGGTAGGCCCGCGCGTCCGCGTCGACGCCCGCGAGGCGCCGGCTCGCGGCCGCGTCGTGCGCCACCGGCACGCCGAGGTGCTCGACGGGGATCCGCGCGCGGCCGGCCCGGAACGTGCCGTCCTCGACCGTGACGCGCGCCCCGCCGTACGACAGGAAGAGGGTGACGGTCATCGCGACCAGGACGCCGGTAGCCGCGAACGCCACCCAGGCGGGCGTCGCCACGAGGAACGCCAGCAGCACGGTGGCGAGGAACATCGTGGCCAGCGCCCACCAGCGCAGGGGGACGTGCAGGCGCTCGGCGTAGTTCATGGCGGCCACATCCTCCCAGTGAGCGAGAGGTTCTCGCTGGGTAGGGTCCCCGCCATGGTCGAGATCCTGGTCCAGCGCCTCGACGACGAGGTCCCGCTTCCGTCGTACGCCCATCCCGGCGACGCCGGGGCCGACCTGACGACCACGGTGGACGTGCGTCTCGAGCCGGGAGAGCGGGCGATGGTGCCGACCGGCATCGCGGTCGCGCTGCCGGAGGGGTACGTCGCGCTGGTGCACCCGCGGTCAGGGCTCGCGGCCCGGTTCGGGCTGTCGATCGTCAACGCTCCGGGGACGGTCGACGCGGGGTACCGCGGCGAGATCAAGGTGATGCTGGTGAACCTCGACCCGCGCACGCCGGTCGAGCTGCGACGCGGCGACCGGATCGCCCAGCTGGTGATCCAGCAGGTCGAGCACGCCCGGTTCGTGGCGGTCGAGCGCCTGCCCGACTCCGCTCGCGGGGACGGCGGGTACGGTTCGACCGGTGGGTTCCTGACGGTGGTGCCCGACCCCGACAAGGAGAAGCAGTGAAGTTCAGCCGGAAGCGCTCGGAGCCCGAGGAGCAGTCCTCCGAGGCCCCCTCCGAGAGCACGGGGGAGACCCCGGAGTCCGAGGCCGCCCCCGAGGTCACCGGCGTCCGCGCCAACGGCCCCTGGGACATCGCGGAGGTCGAGATCGACGAGGACGACCCCAACCGGCTCGACCTCGGCAGCCTGGTCGTCACCCCGCGCGAGGGGCTCGACATCCAGCTCCAGGTCGACGAGCAGAGCGGCCAGGTCGTCGCGGTCGTGATGGCCGGCCAGGAGGGCGCGGTCGAGCTGCGCGCGTTCGCCGCCCCGCGCAACGGCGACATCTGGCCCGACGTCCGCCACCAGATCGCCGCCGAGGTGACCCGGCGCGGCGGCACCGCGACCGAGGCCGAGGGTCCCTACGGCACCGAGCTCCGCGTCGTCATGAACGTCACCGCGCCCGACGGCCGCACCGGCCAGCAGCCTTCTCGCGTCTTCGGCATCGCCGGCCCGCGCTGGCTGCTGCGCGCCACCCTGTTCGGCAAGCCGGCCCTCGAGCCCACCGAGGACGGCCTCGTCGAGTCCGCGCTGCGCGACGTCGTCGTCCGCCGCGGCGGCGACCCGCACGCCCCCGGCGACGCCCTCCCGCTGGTCGTGCCGCAGGCCGTGGCGCAGCAGATGCAGGCCGCCCAGCAGCAAGCCCAGCAACAGGCACAGCAACAGGCACAGCAGGCGTCCCCCGACCGCCGTACGCTGGATACATGACCGAGGTGACCAGCCGGCTGCGCCGCAGCCTGAGCCGCTGGGCCAACGCACCCGAGCAGGAAGCGGTCGAGCTCCAGAAGGACGTTCACAAGGCGGGCTGCTGCCCGATCGCCGAGGCCAAGGACCGTCAGCTGGTCGAGCTCCAGGGCAGCCTGCGCACCGTGACGCTGCGTCCGCGCGGAGGGGTGCCCGCCCTCGAGGCCGAGCTGTACGACGGCTCCGGGACGATCACGATCGTCTGGCTGGGCCGTCGCCGGATCGCCGGCATCGAGCCCGGCCGGCAGATCCGCGTGATCGGCCGCATCGGGGTGCACGACAACCAGCGCCTGATGTTCAACCCGCGCTACGAGCTGCGGTGACCTCACCCGCGGCCAACGCCCCCGTCGGCGCCGAGACGGTCGAGGCGGTCGTCCGCTCCCAGCTGTCCAAGGCGCTCGGCGGGAAGCGCGGCATGCTCGAGGCCGCCGTCCCCACCATCGCGTTCACCGCGACGTTCATCTTCACCGACTCGCTGCGCAACGGACTGGTGCTGAGCATCGGCACGGCGCTGGTGCTGCTCGTGATCCGGCTCGTCCAGCGGTCGTCGGTCCAGTTCGTCGTCAACAGCCTGGTCGGCATCGCGATCGGCGCGCTGTTCGCCTACCGGAGCATGCAGAGCGGCGGCACCGCCGACGAGAACGCGCTCGCCTACTTCCTGCCCGGCATCCTCTACAACGCCGGCTACGCCGTGGTGCTGCTGTTCACCGTCGTCATCGGCTGGCCGATCGTCGGCTTCATGGTCGGCTCCGTCGCCGGCGACCCGACCGCGTGGCACGAGGACAAGCAGGTCGTGAAGCTGTGCCGCAACCTCACGCTGATGCTGGTGCTGCCGTGCGTCATCCGCGTCGCCGTACAGCTGCCGCTCTACCTCGCCGGGAAGGCAGCCGACGACGCCGACGCCATGATCGCGGCACTCGGCGTCGCCAAGATCGTGATGGGCTGGCCGCTCCAGGTCGCCGCGCTGCTCGGCATGGTGTGGCTGCTGGCCCGCAACCACACGCCGGTCGAGCCGGACGATTCAGGCCCGGTGCTGCTCCGGGGCGAGGAGTGACTGGAGCTCCTGCTCCTTGTCCGCCGCGGTGACGAACAGCAGCTCGTCGCCGGCCTCGATCGGCTGCTCCGCGTCGGGCGTGTAGACCTGCCCGTCGCGCAGGATCGTCACGATCGAGCAGTTCTCCGGGAACGGGATCAGCCCGCACGGCTTCCCGACGTACGGCGAGTCCGGCGGCAGCGTCAGCTCGACCAGGTTGGCGTTGCCCTGGCGGAACGTGAACAGCCGCACCAGGTCGCCGACCGTCACCGCCTCCTCGACGAGGGCGGACATGATGCGGGGGGTCGACACGTTGACGTCGACGCCCCACGCCTCGGTGAACAGCCACTCGTTGTTCGGGTGGTTGACCCGGGCGACGGTGCGGGGGACGGCGAACTCCGTCTTGGCGAGCAGCGACGTCACCAGGTTGACCTTGTCGTCGCCGGTCGCGGCGATGACGACGTCGCAGGACTCCATGCGCGACTCCTCGAGCGACGACAGCTCGCAGGAGTCGGCGAGCAGCCACTCGGCGTCGGGGACCCGCTCGGGCTTGAGCGCGGCGGGGTCCTTGTCGATCAGCAGCACTTGGTGTCCGTTGCCGATCAGCTCGCGGGCGATCGAGCGCCCGACCGCGCCGGCTCCGGCGATGGCGACGCGCATCAGTCGGCCTCCGGTCCTTCGTTGAACACGCGGTAGACGTGGTCGGCGTTCTCCTCGCGCATGACGAGGTGAAGCAGGTCGCCCTCCTGGATCACGCTCTCGCGGGTGGGCAGCATGCCCTCGCCGAGCCGGTCGATCCAGGCGATGCGGGACCGCGACTGCTCCTGGAACTTCACCGTGCGCTGGCCGATCCAGGCCTCGTTGACCGGCACCTGGTCGAGCCGGATCGTGCCGGACGGGTCGCGGAAGTCGGGCTCCGCGCCGGCCGGCAGCATCCGCCGCAGGATCTGGTCGGCGGTCCACTTCACCGTGGCGACCGTGGTGATGCCGAGCCGCTGGTAGACCTCGGCGCGGCCCGGGTCGTAGATGCGGGCCACGACCGACTGGATGCCGAACGTCTCCCGGGCCACCCGCGCCGCGATGATGTTCGAGTTGTCACCGGAGGAGACGGCCGCGAACGCGTCGGCCTTGTCGATGCCGGCGCGGTCGAGCACGTCCTGGTCGAAGCCCACCCCGGTCACCTTGGTGCCGCGGAACGTCGGGCCGAGCCGACGGAACGCGTCGGGGTTGCTGTCGATGATGGCGACGGTGTGGTTGCGGTCCTCGAGACTGCGCGCGAGCGTCGACCCGACGCGGCCACAACCCATGATCACGACGTGCACGGGGCAGACGCTACCCGACACGTGAGCACTCGTCCGGCAGTCCCGCCACCGCCGTACTCCGCATGGCATACCGTGGTCCCTCGTGGGTGTCGGCGATGTCTCCAAGCGGATCCTGCTCGGCCGCAAGCTGCGCAGCACGCAGCTGGGGGAGACCCTCCTTCCGAAGCGCGTCGCGCTCCCGGTGTTCGCGTCCGACGCCTTGTCGTCGGTGGCCTACGCGCCCGACGAGATCTTCATCATGCTGGCCTTCGCGGGCACCGCGCAGTACGTCTGGTCGTGGAAGGTCGGGCTCGCCGTCGCCCTCGTGATGCTCACGGTCGTGGCGTCCTACCGGCAGACCGTGCACGCCTACCCGTCCGGCGGCGGCGACTACGAGGTCGCCACCGTCAACCTCGGCCGGCGGGCCGGGATGACCGTGGCGGCGGCGCTGCTCGTCGACTACATCCTCACCGTCGCGGTGTCGATCTCGTCGGCCTCGCAGTACGCCACGGCCGCCTTCCCGTCGCTGAAGGGCGACGAGGTCCTCATCGCGGCGCTCGCGGTCGTGGTCCTCACGGCGCTGAACCTGCGCGGCGTGCGGGAGTCCGGCACGTTCTTCGCCGTACCGACGTACCTCTTCATGGCCGCCATCCTCGGCATGTGCGCGTGGGGCTTCGCCCGGATGCTCGCGGGCGACCTGCCGGAGGTCGAGAGCGCGATCTTCGACATCGAGCCGCAGCCCGGATGGGGCGAGGACAGCCTCACGACGATCGGGCTGATCTTCCTGCTCGCCCGAGCCTTCTCGTCCGGGTGTGCCGCGCTCACCGGCGTCGAGGCGATCAGCAACGGCGTGCCGGCCTTCCGCAAGCCCAAGTCGAAGAACGCGGCGACGACGCTGCTGCTGCTCGGCGCGATCGCCGTCACGATGATGATGAGCGTCATCGTGCTGGCCAAGCAGATGGGCATCCGGTACGTCGACCCGCACCACGTCGAGCGCCTGATCCGGCCCGACGGAACGCACATGCCGCACACCTACGACCAGGACGTGGTGATCGCGCAGATCGCCCGGGCGGTGTTCGACCACTTCACGCCCGGCTTCTACTTCGTGGTCACGATGACCGGCATCATCCTGGTGCTCGCGGCCAACACCGCCTTCAACGGCTTCCCGGTGCTCGGCTCGATCCTGGCCAAGGACGGGCTCGCCCCGCGGCAGCTCGGCTCACGCGGCGACCGGCTGGCCTACAGCAACGGCATCGTGTTCCTGGCCGTGCTGGCGATGATCCTGATCTGGGCCTTCGACGCCGAGACCACCCGGCTGATCCAGCTCTACATCGTCGGCGTCTTCGTGTCGTTCAACCTGAGCCAGCTCGGCATGATCCGGCACTGGACCCGGATGCTGCGCACGGAGTCGGACCCGGCGGCGCGCCGGCGGATGATGCGCTCGCGGGCGATCAACGCCTTCGGGCTGGGCCTGACCGCGGTCGTGCTGGTGATCGTGCTGATCACGAAGTTCATCGCCGGGGCCTGGATCACGATCCTGGCGATGGCGGCGTTCTTCGCGATCATGAACGGCATCTCCCGGCACTACGACAAGGTCACCACCGAGCTCCTCGTCGAGGAGGAGGACCAGGTCCTGCCGACCAGGGTGCACGCGATCGTGCTGGTCTCGAAGGTGCACAAGCCGACGATGCGCGCGCTGGCCTACGCCAAGGCGGCCCGGCCCAACGTGCTCGAGGCGGTCATGGTCGACACCGACCCCGCCGTGACCGCGCGCGTGATGGAGGACTGGGACAGGCGGGGGATCGACGTACCGCTGAAGGTGCTGTACTCGCCGTACCGCGAGATCATCCGGCCGATCGTCGACTACACGCGCAGCATCCGCGACGCCAACCCGCGCGGCGTCGTCGCGGTGTACATCCCGGAGTACGTCGTCGGCCGGTGGTGGGAGCAGCTGCTGCACAACCAGACCGCGCTGCGGCTGAAGGGCCGGCTGCTGTTCACCCAGGGCGTCATGGTCATCTCGGTGCCGTACCAGCTGCGCTCGTCGCTGATCGCCAAGGAGCGCGTCGAGCGCGAGATGTCGAAGACGCGGCCGGGCGACATCCGGCGCGGCGTCCTGCACGGCAAGCCGACCGGCCGCGCCGGCGACAAGCGGTGAGGCGCCGGCCGCGGCCCAAGCAGTCGCACGGGCGCTCGCTCGTGGGGGAGACCTTCGACGTGGAGGTCGGCCCCGTGGCGCACGGCGGCCACTTCGTCGCCCGGCACGAGGGGCGGGTCGTCTTCGTCCGGCACGCGCTGCCGGGGGAGCGCGTCACGGTCCGCGTCACCGAGGGTGACGAGGGCTCGCGGTTCCTGCGCGCCGACGCGGTCGCGGTGCTCGAGGCGTCACCGGACCGGGTCGAGCCGCCCTGCCCGGTGGCCGGTCCCGGCCTGTGCGGCGGCTGCGACTTCCAGCACGTCGCGCTGCCGACGCAACGTGCGCTCAAGGCTGCCGTCGTGCGCGAGCAGCTGGCCCGGCTCGCGCGGCTCGACGTACCCGTTGAGGTGGAGGCGGTTCCCGGCGACGAGGACGGCCTGCGCTGGCGCACCCGCGTCCAGTACGCCCGGACGCCGGACGGCCGGCGCGGCTTCCGGGCCCACCGGTCGCACCGCGTCGTACCCGTCGACGACTGCCCGATCACCCGCCACGACGCCCGCGTCGAGGTCGAGGGCTCGCACCCGCCCGACGAGGCGGTGTCGGAGTCCGTGTCGACGTCGCTCGGGCACCACTCCTTCGACGTCGCCGCCAGCGGCTTCTGGCAGGTGCACCCGGGCGCGCCGAAGGTGCTGGTGGAGACGGTGCTGGAGCAGCTGCGGCCGCAGCCGGGGGAGTCGTGCCTCGACCTGTACGCCGGCGTCGGGCTGTTCAGCGCCTTCCTCGCCGACGCCGTCGGCCCGACCGGCTCGGTCCACGCCGTCGAGGGCGACCGCGCCGCGTGCGACCACGCGCGCACCAACCTCGCGCCGTACCCCCAGGCCACCGTCACCCGCGGCTCGGTCGACCGGGTGCTCGGCTCGCCCGACGCTCCGCACGGTGGGTACACCCTGCCGATGGAGCCCGTCGACCTGGTCGTGCTCGACCCGCCGCGCGAGGGCGCCCGGCGCAAGGCCGTCGACGCCGTCGTCGCCCGCTCGCCCCGCGCCGTCAGCTACGTCGCCTGCGACCCCGCCGCCCTCGCCCGCGACGTCGCCCTCTTCGCCGAGTCCGGCTACCGCCTGGAGTCCCTCCGCGCCTTCGACCTCTTCCCCATGACCCACCACGTCGAGTGCGTCGCCCTCCTCACTCGCTGACGCAACTCCATCGCCGACCCGGCGCATCTTGCCCTCACCGCACCGCCGAGTCGGCGCGTCTTGCCCCTGCCGCTACGTCGACCCGGCTCCAACCTTCGGCTGTAGGGCGCCGACCCGGCTCCAACCTCCGGCTGGCGGCCGCCGACCCGGCTCACACCTCCCGGCGGAGGCGCCGGCTGACCACCCCCGGTCCGACCCGCTCTTCCGACCCGTGGAGACATTGCGCGCGGCATTTCCCACGTTGAGCGTCGACAACCCCGCGTTGCAGCGGTTGCGGGCTCCGGCGGCCGGCTCCAGACGGCTCCTACTCCCGGCTAGCAGCCTCGACCCGGCTCCTCCCTCGCGCCGAACAGCGCCGACCCGGCTCCCGACTCCGGCTGAGCCGCGCCGATCCGGCTCCCTCCGCTCGAAGAGTGCTGCCGGCCGTCACGTCCCTTCGGAGAGGAACGTTCTCGACCGACTGGAGGCGCAGATCGTGGTGAGGGCGACGCCGCCGTCCGCGCGGGCGGATGGATCGAAACGACGGGGTCTGTTGTGTGAGCTATGCACCCCGTCGAAAGTTCCGAACGGGCGGCTCGCGCCGCGCCGACCGTCGAGCGCGAGAGGATCGCGCCAGGCCGGAGCACCTGATCGGCGAGAGCGCTGACTTGGGGCCCGCGTGTGCGAGGGTGACCGGCTCAGATCCCAACGAGCCGCCGTATACGTCCGGTCGCGGTTTCGACGCGTCAATCCGAAACCCATGATGGATGACGCTCAAGACCGGGAGCGGTCGGGAGCGATCCCGCGGACCTCCTCGACTGGGTACTTCCGAGAGGCCGCTTCAATCTTCGCGAGGGCGGCGGAGCCGAGGTCAATTCGGCATTGATCGGCCAGTCCCACGAGGTAGATCAAGACGTCCGCGAGTTCCTGAGTGACTCGTGATCGCAACGGCTCGTGTTGAACGAGCTCGGTCACCTCATCAGCGGGCAGCCACTGGAGAAGTTCCGCGAGTTCACCGACTTCGCCCATGAGGGCCAGCAGCACCGACTTGGGATCCTGGTACCTGTCCCATTCTCGGTCCGTGATAAACGCCCGAGCGGCGTCCCTGATCATCTCGAGGTCGGACACGCCAGCATTCTGTCTGACATCGGACGGGGAACCCGACTCGGGTTAGAGTCTCTTCTGCAATGCGGCCCGACGGGCTTCCGTTGAGGACATGCCCCCACCCGCACGAACTTTCGTGCGCCCTGGGGGATGCGAGTCTTGACGTTGTACCGCCGCTCGGTGGCCGCCTTCTCGGGTGGCGAGCACCACTTCGCCGAGATTATTGCTGAGCAGATGCGCTTGCGGACTGGCCATCGGCCCTCACCAGGGGAGAGACGAGCTTGGGAGCGCAGTCTCCCCGCCTTGCATGCAGACCTGTTAGATGCGGGGCTGGCTGGCGTCGAAATGCTCATCGAATATCAGCTCCCGCTTACGAGCAAGCGGGCCGATGTCGTCCTTGTGGGACAGCATCCGGACACCGGCGGCCCCTCCTATCTTGTGGTGGAGTTGAAGCAGTGGAGCGCGGCGAGGCAGTTCGAAGACAGTGAGACGCTGATCCAAATTGACAACTACGGAGGACGCCCGGTCACGCATCCGGCGCTGCAGGTCAGGGACTACTGCGACTACATGTTCGGCTTCACCTCTGTCCTGGCCGAGCACCCGGAGGCTCTCGCTGGCGTTGCCTATCTCCACAACGCCACGGACGACGGCGTCGACGATCTCTTCCGACTGCCTGGCGATCAATTTGGCCGGATCTTCACTGGACAGAGCAGAGCGGCGTTCGTTGACTTTCTGCGCAGTCGATTCACGCCTGCCTCCGGAGCGGCTTTCGCCGACGCTCTGCTGGCGAGCCGAATCGCGCCCTCACGGCAACTCCTAGGTGTGGCGGCTGAGGAGGTGCAGCGTCGAGAGATGTTCGTGCTGCTTGATCAGCAGCGGGACGCGTACAACCACGTGTTGCATGCGGTGGAACGGGCAAGACGCTCGAACCGCAAGACGGCCGTTGTGGTGTCCGGCGGCCCCGGAAGCGGCAAGAGCGTAATCGCGCTGTCGTTGCTTGGGGAACTGTCTCGCCAGGGC
>DASURB010000126.1:0-25830 GCA_036280235.1 Nocardioides sp. | reverse complement strand
TGGACGGCTCCGGTGACGGCGCCACGGTGCTGTCGCGGGCGAAGGCGGTGCTGGTGGCCTACGACCTCGACGCCCAACGGTCGCGCCCGCTCAGCGAGAAGGAGCGCGCGGTGCTCGAGAAGGGCCTGGCTGCCAGCAGCTAGTCCTCGTCGAAGGTGTTGATCATGAACTGGGCGGCGTGCGTGACGTAGTCCCAGAACTGTGCGTCCAGCTCCGGGGGCAGCGCGACCGCGTCGAGGCCGGCCCGGAAGTGCATCAGCCAGTGGTCGCGCGCCTTCGGCGTCACCTTGAACGGGGCGTGCCGCATGCGCAGCCGGGGGTGGCCGCGGCGCTCGGAGTACGTCGTGGGGCCGCCCCAGTACTGCACCAGGAACAGCGTGAACCGCTCCGTCGCCGGGCCGAGGTCCTCCTCGGGGTACAGCGGACGGAGGACCTCGTCGGTCGCGACCCCCTCGTAGAACTTCTCGACGATCGTGGCGATCGTGTCGTAGCCACCGATCTGGTCGTAGAAGGTGTCGCCCTGCTCACCTGTCGAAGCACTCACTTGTCTATTGTCCCGGACCCGGCAAGGCTCGGGGTTGGTAACCCCCAATGGACACCTCCGGGCACCCCGGAGCCCCGACGCGAAGGAGCATCGATGGCCGCCACCCGCACTGCCAACGCCCACTGGGAAGGCACCCTCTTCGAGGGTTCCGGCCGCGTCAGCCTGGACTCGTCGGGCCTCGGCGCGTTCGACGTCTCGTGGCCAGCGCGCACCGACGAGGCGGCGAACGGGCGGACCAGCCCGGAGGAGCTCATCGCCGCGGCGCACTCGGCCTGCTACAACATGGCGCTGTCGAACGTGCTGGCCAAGGCCGGGACGCCGCCGCAGGCGCTCGACACCCGTGCCGACGTCACGTTCGAGCCGGGCAAGGGCATCACCGGGTCGCACCTGACCGTGCGGGCCTCGATCGAGGGCATCGACGCGGACGAGTTCGCCAAGCACGCCGAGGACGCCAAGGCCAACTGCCCGGTGTCGCAGGCGCTGGCCGGCACCACGATCACGCTGGACGCGTCGCTGGCCTGAGCATCTCAGCGCGAAAAGGAGCCCCGGACGAGGTGTCCGGGGCTCCCTGGTGTCAGGGGCGTCAGCGTGGCGTCAGGACCCGGTGGAGGTCGGCTGGGAGGTCGCCTGGGAGTCGGGATGCTGGGAGTCGGGATGCTGGGAGTCGGGGTGGCTCGGGTGGTCCCGGTGGATGATCACGCGGGCCGGGCGGGCCAGCTCGATGCCGAGGTGGTCGAAGCGCGCCTTGATGCGCTCGCGCATCTCCCGCGCCACGCCCCACTGCTCGAGCGGGGCGGTCTTGAGTGTGACCCGCACGGTGATCCAGTCGGGCGTCATCTCCTGGATGCCCCAGACCTCGGGCTCCTCGATGATCACCTTGCGGAAGTCCTCGTCCTCCCACACCTCGTGGGCGACGTCCTTGAGGACCTGCTGGACGTAGTAGAGGTCCTGCTCGTGCGAGACGGGTACGTCGACGACCGTGCGCGCCCAGTTCTGGCTCTGGTTGCCGACGCGCATGATCTCGCCGTTGCGGACGTACCAGACCGTGCCCTCCACGTCGCGCAGCCGGGTGACCCGCAGGCCGACCGCCTCCACGGTGCCGACGGCCTCGCCGAGGTCGACGGCGTCGCCGACGCCGTACTGGTCCTCGATGATCATGAAGATGCCGGACAGGAAGTCGCTGACCAGGCTCTGCGCGCCGAAGCCGAGCGCGACACCGACGATTCCGGCGCTCGCGATCAGCGGACCCACCGCCACGCCGACCTCGGCCAGCGCCGTGATGCCGGCGATCGTGAAGATCACGATCGACGCGATGCTCTTGAGCAGCGACCCCATCGTCTGGGCGCGCTGCACGCGACGGCCGGCGACGACGGCCGCGGTGTGCTCCTGCGCGACGCTCTTCTTGTGCTTCAGCACCGGCGTGGGCAGGCCCTCGGCCGCCCGCGTCGTGACCCGGTCGATCATCCGGTGCAGGAACCACCGCGCGACGAACGCGATGAGGACGATGAGGAGCACCGAGAAGGGCTTCGCGATCAGCCAGTCGGAGGCCGCGGCGAGCCATTCGTTGTCGGTCACCTTCAGCACCCCGCGGCACAGGGCGTCGTCCTTCTGGCAGGCGTCGGAGACGGACTGCCAGAGCGACAGCGACGGGTTGCTCATGAGCGCCGACAGTAGCCAGAGGCCGTCGACCGGCTCAAACTCGGTTGGTTAGGCTGAGGCCCGTGACGACGCCTCGCAAAACCACCCTTTCCCGCTGGTCGCAGCGCCTTCTGGTCCTGCTGCCGGCCGTTGCTGTGACAGTGCTCACGGCGCCGGCGAACGCCGCTGTTCCAGACCAGTGGGAGGCGCCGCCGCCGGTCTCGCCGCTGGACTTCCTGCTGGTGCTGGTGATCATCCCCGGCGCGCTGTTCGCGGTGATCTTCCTGCTGGCGTCGCTCGGGAGCATGGTGCGCAGCCACACCAGCTACCAGCCCGGCCTCGCCTGGCGCAGCGAGCCGGAGTGGTTCGGCGGCCCGCGCGGCGGCCTGGAGAAGGTCGACCAGCAGTCGCAGACCGAGGTCTCCGCCACCGAGCAAGGAGGCGCAAGTGGCCGGTGGTGAGGCGTTCACCGCGTCGCAGCGTCACCAGATCGACAAGGCCATCCGCGACGCGGAGCAGATGAGCCGCTACGAGTTCTCGGTGTACGTCGGCGCGTCCGAGGGCGAGACCCGGCCGTTCGCGGAGCGGCTGCACGCCGCACTCGCCGCGCCCGACCGGTCCGTGCTGGTCCTGGTCGACCCGGCCGCCCGCATCGTCGAGGTGGTCACCGGGCGTGAGGCCCGTCGCGACCTCGACGACGCAGAGGTGAAGCTCGCCGTGCTTGCGATGCAGTCGGCCTTCGCCGCGGGCGACCTGGTCGGCGGCATCGTCGCCGGCGTGCACCAGCTCGCCGAGCACGCCCGCCGGCCGATGCTCAAGCACCAGGACTGACCCTCCGGCGCGCCTCAGCCGCTCGCCGTACGGCCAACCGGTGAGGCGTCTCGCCGACTCACCGATTGGTCACAAACCGCAGGTTCTGCTGCCGGGATCTTGCGGTTGGGGACCAAACCGCAACGCCCCGCGCCAGCGGTCGCAGACGAGTCAGGCGTCGGCGGCCTGCGCCGCGAGCGCGCGGGCGATGTCGGCGCGGACCTCGGAGACGTACCGCTTCGCGGCGGGGTTGGCCTTCGACCTGGCGAGCCAGCTGTCGACCTTCTCGAAGGTCTCCTGGCTGGTCAGCGCGCGCGGGAACATGTACTCGAGCATCGTCGAGGCGATCTGGGTGCCCTTGTCCTCCCAGATCGAGTCGGCGGCCTCGAGGTACTTGTCGACGTACGGCGCGAGGATCTCGGGCTGGCCGGCGGTGTCGAACACGTAGGCGATGTGCCGCTGCGTCTCGTTGGGGGTGCCGTCGCGCAGCGCGCCGTCGGCCCACGACTCCGCCTTCGTCTCCGGGTCGGGGAGCACGGCCAGCGCGGCGGCCGCCTTCTCGTGACCGGAGATCGTGTTGTCGGCGGCCAGCTCCTTCTCGATCCGCGCCTTGTCGGCGTGCCCGCCGGCGGCCAGCGCGATCAGCAGGATCCAGCGCAGGTCGGTGTCGATGGTCAGGCCCTCGAGCGACTCGCTGCCGTCGAGCAGACCGGCCATGAAGCGCATCGCCTCGTCACTGCGGCCCGCGCCGGTGTACGTCGACGGCGGGATCCGCTTGCCGTGCGTGCCGGCGAAGCACTTGAGGAACGTCAGCTGGTTGTCGCTGCCGGGTGCGGCCTCGCGCAGCGCCTGCCAGAAGCCGCGCTCCCACTCGAGCCGGAGCGCGTCGCGCTTGCTCGGGTGCGCGAACTGCTCGATCGCGACCTGGGCGTACTGCGGCAGCTGCTTGACCGCGGTGTCGTCGGTCTCCGCGCCGATGCCGCGCAGCACGAGCGAGACGAAGTCGCCTGCGGACATCTCCGCGTCGCGGGTCATGTCCCAGGCGGCCGACCAGCACAGCGCGCGGGCCAGTGAGTCGTCGAGCGTGTGGATCGACTCCACGACCGTGGCCTGCGAGCGCTCGTCCAGGCGGATCTTGGCGAAGGTGAGGTCGCCCTCGTTGAGCAGCAGCAGGTCGGGCTGCTTCTCGCCGACCAGGGTCGGCACCTCGGTCGACGCGCCGTCGACGTCGGTCTCGATCGACGTACGCCGCACCAAGCGGCCGTCGACCATGTCGTAGAGCGCGACGCCGATGCGGTGCGGGCGCAGCGTCGGGAACTCCTCGGACGCGCCCTGCTCGACCGCGAAGGTCGCGTAGCGGCCCTCGTCGTCGAGCGTGAACTTCGCCGACAGCGTGTTGACGCCGCAGGTCTGCAGCCAGGCGTTGGCCCAGGCGCGGAGGTCGCGACCCGAGGTCGCCTCGAGCGCGTCCAGCAGGTCGGTGAACTCGCTGTTGCCGAACGCGTGCTTCTGGAAGTAGGTCCGCAGGCCGGCGAGGAACTCCTCCTCGCCGACGTACGCCACCAGCTGCTTGAGCACCGAGGCGCCCTTGGCGTAGGTGATGCCGTCGAAGTTCACCTCGACGGCCTCGAGGTCGTAGTTGTCCGCGGCGATCGGGTGCGTCGTGGGCAGCTGGTCCTGGCGGTAGGCCCAGTTCTTGCGGTGGTTGGTGAAGCCGGTCCAGGCCTCGTCGTACTGCGTGGAGTGCACCGCGGCGTGGTGCGCCGCCCACTCGGCGAACGACTCGTTGAGCCACAGGTCGTCCCACCAGCGCATCGTCACGAGGTCGCCGAACCACATGTGCGCCATCTCGTGCAGGATCGTGTTGGCGCGCTGCTCGTAGAACCAGCGGGCCTGCTGGCTGCGGGGGAGGTACTCGTCGCGCAGCGTCACGCAGCCGGCGTTCTCCATCGCGCCGTTGTTGAACTCCGGCACGTAGAGCTGGTCGTACTTGTGGAACGGGTACGGGAAGCCGAAGGCCTCCTCGAAGAACTCGAAGCCCTGCTTGGTGATCAGCACCAGCTCCTCGGTGTCGAGGTACGGCGCGATCGACTGGCGGCAGTAGTGGCCCAGCGGGATCGCCCCGTGCTTGCCCTCGTAGACGTCGAGCACCTCGTGGTACTCGCCGGCGACGATCGCGGTCACGTAGGTCGACATCCGCTCGGTGGGCGGGAAGTTCCACACCGCGGTGCCGCCGGGCTGCTCGACAGGCTCCGGGGTCGGCGCGTTGGACACGACCTTCCAGCCGGCCGGCGCGGTGACGTTGAAGGTGAAGACCGACTTGAGGTCGGGCTGCTCGAACGTGGCGTAGATGCGCCGGGCGTCCGGTACCTCGCACTGGGAGTACAGGTAGACCCGGCTGTCGGCCGGGTCGACGAAGCGGTGCAGGCCCTCGCCGGTGTGGCTGTAGAGCATGTCGGCGGTGACCCGCAGCTCGTTCTCGGCCTGGAGGTCGTCGAGCGTGATCCGGCCCTGCGCGTAGACCTCGGTCCAGTCCAGCTCGCGGCCGTTGAGGGTCAGCTCGGAGATGTCGGCGCCGACCAGGTCCACGAAGGTGCTCGCGCCGGGCTCGTTGCAGCGGAAGTGGAGCGTGGTGGTCGAGCGGAAGGTCTTCGTGCTTCCCGTCGCGAGGTCGAGGTCGACGACGTAGGAATCCACGTCCAGGAGGGCCGCGCGGGCGCGGGCCTCCTCCCGGCTCAGGTTCGTTCCAGGCATGTGCGCATCCTGACACCCGGACCGGGGAATAACCGAATCGAGACAGTTTGTATATCTGTTGGTAGATACAGCCGTGTGGACCGCGGCCAACCGGGGCATTCCGCTCCGGATCCGACGGTCCGCGCACGGCATCCGCAGCACACCGCACCCACAGGAGCAGCGCACCATGCCCGAGACGCCCGAGACCCTCGACAGCTTGGCCCCCTCCGATCACGCGGCCGACAGCGACCGCACGGCTGTCGACTTCTGGTTCGACCCGCTGTGCCCCTGGGCCTGGATCACCTCCCGGTGGCTGCTGGAGGTCGCGAAGGTGCGCCGGATCGCGCCGTCGTTCCACGTGATGAGCCTGGCCTACCTCAACCAGGACAAGGACATCTCCGACGAGTACCGCAAGATGCTCGAGCCGGCCTGGGGCCCGGTCCGGGTCTGCATCGCCGCCGCCCAGGCGGAGGGCGACGAGATCCTGCTGCCGCTCTACACCGCGCTCGGCGAGCGGATCCACCTGCAGGGCCGGGAGATCGACCGGCAGCTCATCGAGGAGGCCCTCGCCGAGGTCGGACTGCCGACGTCGCTGGCCGAGGCGATGGACTCCACCGAGTACGACGACGACCTGAAGAAGTCGCATCACGCCGGCATGGACCAGGTCGGCACGGACGTCGGCACCCCGGTCATCTCCGTCGAGGGCACGGCGTTCTTCGGCCCGGTCGTCACTCCCGCGCCGAAGGGCGAGGCCGCCGGCAAGCTGTGGGACGGCGTCCTGCTTGTCGCCTCCACACCCGGCTTCTTCGAGCTCAAGCGCACCCGCGACAAGGGCCCCGACTTCTCCTGACTCTTCTCTGGAGAGCACCCCGGTGACGGGTCTAACGTGAACGTGTGACCACCATGACCCACGACGCTGTCCGGGTGCTCTCGCACGCGCTCGACCAGACCGGGGACGTGCTCGCGGAGGTGCACCGCGACCAGCTGCGCCGGCCGACGCCCTGCTCCGACTGGACGGGGCAGCAGCTCGTCGACCACCTGGTCGTCACGCCCCGGCGGTTCCTGCAGATGATGAACGGCGAGAAGGTCGACTGGGACACCCCGCCGCCGCGCGTCACCCAGGACTGGGCCGGCGCGTTCCGGGTGGCCGCCGACGACCTGATCCACGCTTGGCACCGCAAGCCCGACGAGGAGACCGCGAGCGCCGACTGGCAGTCGGCGGAGCTGGCCGTCCACACGTGGGACCTGTGCCGGGCGATCGGCCGGTCCACCGACGACCTCGACCCCGAGGTGGCCGAGCGCGGCCTGGCGTTCATGCGGGCGAGCCTCACCGAGGACAACCGCGGCCAGGCGTTCGGTCCCGAGCAGCCGGCACCGGAGGGCGCGTCGCCGTACGACCGGATCGCCGCGTTCGCCGGCCGCACCGTGTGACGGGCGTCCCGCGGGAGACGACCACGCCATAACCCGATGGCGCGGCTCACTAGGGTTGTGCCATGAGCAGAGTCCTGTCCGCCGTCGCCTGGCCGTACGCCAACGGCCCGCGCCACATCGGCCACGTGGCCGGGTTCGGCGTGCCCTCCGACGTGTTCAGCCGCTACATGCGGATGGCCGGCCACGACGTGCTCATGGTCTCGGGCACCGACGAGCACGGCACACCGATCCTCGTCGCGGCCGACAAGGAAGGCGTCACCGCCCGCGAGCTGGCGGACAAGAACAACGCGGTGATCGTGCAGGACCTGGTCGACCTCGGCCTGTCCTACGACCTGTTCACGCGCACGACGACCGGCAACCACTACAACGTGGTGCGCGAGATGTTCCGCACCGTGCACCGCAACGGCTACATGGTCGAGCAGACCACGCTGGCCGCGATCAGCCCGTCGACCGGCCGCACGCTGCCCGACCGCTACATCGAGGGCACCTGCCCGATCTGCGGTTACGCCGAGGCCCGGGGCGACCAGTGCGACAACTGCGGCAACCAGCTCGACCCGACCGACCTCAAGGAGCCGCGCTCGCGGATCAACGGGGAGACCCCGGAGTTCGTCGAGACCCAGCACTTCTTCCTCGACCTGCCCGCGCTCGCCGGCGCGCTGAGGGAGTGGCTCGACGACCGTGAGGCGTCCGGCACCTGGCGGCCCAACGTCATCAAGTTCTCCAAGAACATCCTCGAGGACATCCGGCCGCGCGCGATGACCCGCGACATCGACTGGGGCATCCCGGTGCCCGGCTGGGAGGACCAGCCGACCAAGCGGCTCTACGTCTGGTTCGACGCGGTGATCGGCTACCTCTCCGCCTCGATCGAGTGGGCCCGCCGCCTCGGCCAGCCCGAACGCTGGCGCGAGTGGTGGAACGACCCCGAGGCCCTGTCCTACTACTTCATGGGCAAGGACAACATCGTCTTCCACTCCCAGATCTGGCCAGCGGAGCTGCTGGCCTACGACGGCCGCGGCGACCGCGGCGGCGAGCCCGGCGTGTACGGCGCGCTCAACCTGCCCACCGAGGTGGTCTCCAGCGAGTTCCTGACGATGGAGGGCAAGCAGTTCTCGTCCTCGCGCGGGGTCGTGATCTTCGTCCACGACGTGCTCGCCCGCTACCAACCCGACGCGCTGCGCTACTTCATCAGCGCGGCCGGGCCGGAGACCAGCGACAGCGACTTCACCTGGGCGGAGTTCGTGCAGCGCACCAACTCCGAGCTGGTCGCCGGCTGGGGCAACCTGGTCAACCGCACCGCGAACATGATCGCCAGGAACTTCGGCGAGGTGCCGCCCGCGGGCACGCTCGAGCCGGTCGACCAGGACGTGCTGGCCACGGTCGCGGCCGGGTTCGACAGCGTCGGCGAGCTCATCGGCAGGCACCGGCAGCGCGCCGCCATCGCCGAGGCGATGCGGGTGGTCGGTGAGGTCAACCGCTACCTCACCGCGACCGAGCCCTACAAGATGAAGGGCGAGGACCAGCGCGACCGCCTCGCGACGGTGCTGCACGTGGCCGCCCAGTGCGTCCTCGACTGCAACGTGCTGCTGGCGCCGTTCCTACCGCACTCCTCCAACAAGGTCTGGACGACGTTCGGCGGCGAGGGCGAGTTCATGCCGATGCCGCGCATCGAGCACGTCCAGGACCTCGACCCCGACGACGGGGCCGGGATCGACACCTACCCGATCATCACCGGCGAGTACTCCGGCACGCCGCGCTGGGAGCGCCGCCCGGTCCAGGTCGGCGCCAAGGTCGAGAAGCCCACGCCGATCTTCACCAAGCTCGACCCCTCGGTCGTCGACGAGGAGCTCGCGCGGCTCGGCAAGTGACTGCGCTGACCCTGGCTGACCCTGGCTGACCTGAACGGAGGGCTGACGTGGCGCTGCACCCGCAGGCCGAGGCCGTGCTCGAGCTCTGGGCGGCCGAGCCCTCGATGACCGACCCCGGCTTCGGTCCCGAGCAGATCGCCGCGCTGCGCGAGGAGGCCCGGACGGCCGCCGCCGAGGAGCCCAAGGAGGCAGTCGCCCGCGTGGTCGACGTCGACGCCGACGGCGTGTCCTGCCGGCTCTACGTGCCCGAGACCGGCGCGCCGACCCAGCTCGGCGGGCTGGTGTTCCTGCACGGCGGCGGCTTCGTCTTTGGCGACCTCGACACCCACGACGCCCAGTCGCGCCGGCTGGCCAACCGCACCGGGATGGCCGTGCTCACCGTCGACTACCGCCGGCCGCCCGAGCACCGCTTCCCGGCGGCGCCCGACGACGTCGACACCGCGGTGCACTGGCTGGTCGCCAACGCGGCCGGGTTCGGCATCGACCCCACCCGGCTGGCGGTCATCGGCGACAGCGCCGGCGGTAACCTCGCGCTGGTCGCGGCGCTGCGCAACCCCCACCTGTTCGCGGGCGCCGTGCTCGTCTACCCGTTCCTCGACCCCGAGGCGGCCGCGCCGTCGTACGCCACGGAGTCGCTGCCGAGCCTCACCGCCGAGGAGTGCGAGTGGTACTGGCGGCAGTACGCCGCCCGTCCCGAGGACCTTCGGCACCCCGACCTGGCACCGCTGCGCTCGGACCGGCTCGGCACGCTCCCGCCGACGCTCGTCCAGGTCGCCGAGCACGACGTGCTCGCCGGCGAGGACGTCGAGCTCGCCCGGCTCATCCAGGAGGCCGGCGGGCAGGTGACGACCACGCTGTACCCCGGCATGGTGCACGGGTTCTGGCGGCACCCGGAGGCGTTCGACGCCGCCGAGGAGGCGCTCGCCGAGGCGGCGGCGTTCCTACGCGCCACCCTCGAGGTCTGACCGTCGGGCGGCCAGGTGCCGCCTCTCCACGTCGTTGCCGCACAGCGCCAGCGCCTCGTCGAACGCCCTCCGCGCCTCGTCGTACCGGCCGGCCCGCGTCAGCAGCTCGGCGCGCACCGCCGGCAGCCGGTGGCTGCCCGGCAGCTCCAGCCCGTCCAGCAGCGCCAGCCCGGCCAGCGGTCCGTCGGCCTCGGCCACCGCGACCGCCCGGTTGAGCCGCACCACCGGCGACCCGGTGACCTCCTCCAGCTGGGCGTAGAGGTCCGCGATCCGCGGCCACGCCGTGTCCTCGGGCGTCGGCGCGATGGCGTGCTCGGCGGCGATCAGCGCCTCGAGGAGGTACGGCGTGGTGGCCGGCGCGTCCCGCCCCCACGGCGCGAGCAGCGCGAGCGCCTCCTCGATCTCGTCGTGGTGCCAGCGCGTCCGGTCCTGGTCCGGGAGCAGCACCAGCTCGCCGCGGGGGCCGACCCGGGCGTCTCGACGGGAGTGCTGGAGCAGGACCAGCGCGAGCAGCGCGTCGAGCACCGGTCCGCGCGGCAGCACCTCCCGCACCACCCGCACCAGCCGGACGGCCTCGCCGGCGAGCTCGGCGCGCAGCAGCCGGTCACCAGAGGCCGGGGCGTAGCCGGCGGTGAACGCCAGGTAGGCGACCCGCGCGACGACCGGGACCCGGGCGGCCAGGTCGTCGGGTCCCGGCACGGCGAACGGCACGCCGGCCGCCGCGACCTTCTTGCGGGCCCGGGTGAGCCGGGCGGCCATGGTCGCGCGCGGCACCAGGAACAGCCGGGCGATGTCGTCGGTGGAGACACCCAGGACGAGGCGCAGGGACAGCGCGGCGGCCGCCTCGGGGGACAGCGAGGGGTGCGCGCACAGCAGCACCAGCCGCAGGCGCTCGTCGAGCACGGGCTCGCCGGGGTCGGCCATGTGTCGTTCGGCCTCCTCCTGCGTCCGGGCGTCGACGACCAGCAGCGGTTGCTTGCGCGCGGCCGTCGCCTCCGTACGCAGGCGGTCCACCGCCTTGCGCCGGGCCGTGGTCAGCAGCCACGCGGGCGGGTTGCCCGGCGGCTCGTCACCCCAGGTGCGCGCGGCCGCCTCGAACGCGTCGGCGAGCGCGTCCTCGGCGAGGTCGAGTCGTCGGAACTGCGCGGCCAGCAGGGCCAGGAGCCGGCCCCACTGGTCGCGCCAGACCTCGTCGAGGAGCGTCGTCACGTCGTCGGTCGACCTGTCAGTAGTCCGGCACGCTGACGACCGGCCGGATCTCGATCGTGTAGCCGCGCGGCAGCAGCCGGGCCGCCGCGAGCATCGCGTCGAGGTCGGGCATCTCGACGACATAGAACCCGCCGAGCTGCTCGGCCGTCTCCGCGAACGGACCGTCGGTGATCCGCCAGCCGTCGTCCGTCGCACGGAGCGTGGTCGCCGTCTCCGACCGGTCGAGAGCGCGGCCGTCGAGGATCGTGCCCCGGCGCTCGACCTCGTCGTCGAACGCACGGTGCGCGGCCAGCACCGCCTGCCGCTCCTCGTCGGTGGCGCGGTCCCACGCCTCCGGCTCCGTCTCGGTCAGGAGGACGACGTACCTCACGACTCGTCGCCGGAGTAGTCGTCCGCGGGCTCGGGCAGGCCTGCGCGTGTCGAGGGCTGGGTCATCGGTGTTTCCTCCCGTGAGGTGTCGTGAGTCTTCCACCTCGGTGACGGACGGGGCCGGTCCGATTCGACAACCCGGATGGAACAATTCCGGCCATGCGCGTTCACCTCGGCTCCGACCACGCCGGCCTCGAGCTCAAGGAGCACCTGCTCAACTGGCTCGCCGACCAGGGGCACGAGGCGGTGGACCACGGTCCGTTCGTCTACGACGCCGCCGACGACTACCCCGTCTTCTGCCTGCGCGCCGCCGAGGGCGTCGCCGCCGACCAGCAGGACGGCGTCCAGGCGCTCGGCGTGGTGATCGGCGGCTCCGGCAACGGTGAGCAGATGGCCGCCAACAAGGTCAAGGGCGTGCGTGCCGCGCTGGTCTGGAGCGAGGAGACCGCGGTGCTCGCCCGCGAGCACAACGACGCCAACGTGATCTCGGTCGGCGGCCGGATGCACACGGTCGACGACATGACCCGGTTCATCGAGGTCTTCCTCACCACCGAGTTCACCGGGGAGGAGCGGCACGTGCGCCGGATCGGGATGCTCGCCGACTACGAGAAGACCGGCAACCTCCCGCCGCTGCCCGAGTCCGCGCTCGGCCGCGGTCCGGCCCAGGGCTGAGGGAGGCGTGCCCGAGGGACACACCCTCCACCGGCTGGCGGCGGGGCTGCGCGAGCGGTTCGCGGGCCGTCGCGTCCGGGTCTCGTCGCCGCAGGGACGGTTCGCCGACTCCGCCGCGCTGCTCGACGGCACGACGCTGGTCGACGCGCGGGCGTGGGGCAAGCACCTGTTCCTCGAGTTCGAGGGCGAGCGCGTGGTGCACGTCCATCTCGGGCTGTACGGCAAGTTCGACCTGTACGACGGCGAGGCGCCACCGCCGGTCGGGCAGGTGCGGCTGCGGCTGGTCGCCCACGAGAGCGCGCAGAGGGAGCCGGTGTCGTACGCCGACCTCCGGGGAGCCACTGCCTGCGAGCTGCTCGACCCCGCCGGCCGTGGCGCGGTGATCGCGCGGCTGGGCCCCGACCCGTTGCAGCCGGAGGCGGACCCGACGCCGGCGTGGGAGCGGATCCGGCGCAGCCGCACCTCCATCGCCGCGCTGCTGATGGACCAGGCCGTCGTGGCAGGCATCGGCAACGTGTACCGCGCCGAGCTGCTCTTCCGGCACCGGGTCGACCCGTTCCGGCCCGGAACCTCCCTGCGCCTCTCACGGCTCGAGGAGATGTGGGCCGACCTCGTCGTCCTCATGCGCGAAGGGGTCCGGCTCGGCGTCATCGACACGGTGGCGGTGCCGCACCCGCCGTCGACGCAGGATCGGGTCGCGTCCGCCGACCCGACCGGCACGCGCTGGGTCTACCGCCGCACCGGCGAGCCGTGCTTCGTGTGCGGCACCGCCGTGCGCACCCAGGAGCTGGTCGCGCGCAACCTCTACTGGTGTCCGCGCTGCCAGCCGCGGTTCCGGTCGCGTGCGTCCCGGTGACCCGGACGGGTCGCGGATCTCTTTACGAAACGCCGATGGCGGGGCGACGTGACCACTAAGGTTCAACCCGTGGTCGCCGCCCCCGCATCCGACCGCCTGACGTCCGTGCCCGCACGCCAGGCGCTGTCGCGACGGTGGCGGACGGCGGTACGCCGGCACCGCACCACCGAGGTCACGATGATGCTGTTCCTCGGGCTGGTCACGGTGCTGACCGGCGTCGCCATGTCCCAGAGCTCACTGGTGCCGGTCACGTCGCTGGTCATCCCGATGGTGCTTGCCAGCAGCTCGTTGGGCCCGCGCACGCTGCCGTGGTTCGTGGTCTTCGTCCTCGGCGTCATGGTCATCGTGGTGGCCGCGACCGCCAACGACCAGCTCGACGGCCGACGCGTCGGCGGCATCGTCGTCTCCTTCGGCGTCGGCCTGATCATCCTGGTGGCGTCGTTCCGCCGCTCCCAGCTCGGCGTCGCCGGCGCCCGCAGCGAGTCGATGCTCGTCGACCTGCGCGACCGGATCACCAAGCAGGGTCACATCCCGGCGCTCCCGGAGGACTGGCACGCCGAGGCCGTGACCCGGTCCGCCGGCGCCTCGTCGTTCGCCGGGGACTTCATGGTCGCCTCGCTCTCGCGCGACGGCGACCACTTCGAGGTCGCGGTCGTCGACGTCTCCGGCAAGGGCGAGCAGGCCGGCACCCGGGCGCTGCTGCTCTCCGGTGCCTTCGGCGGCCTACTCGGCTCGATGCCGCCCGAGAACTTTCTGCCGGCGGCCAACGACTACCTCCTGCGCCAGGACTGGAACGAGGGGTTCGCCACCGCCGTACACCTCGCGCTGAGACTGTCGACCGGCGAGTTCGAGATCCGCTCGGCCGGCCACCCGCCGGCGGTGCAGATGAAGGCCGGCTCCGGCCGCTGGGCGGTCCACGAGGCCGAGGGGCCGATCCTCGGCCTGATGCCCGAGGCGGAGTTCACCGTCGTCCGCGGCGTGCTCAACCGCGGCGACGCGCTGCTGATGTTCACCGACGGCCTGGTCGAGACGCCGACGCGCGACATCGCGCTCGGCATCGACAAGCTGCTCGGGCAGGGGGAGCGGCTGCTCCGCAGCGGCTTCGTGGGCGGCGCCCGCCGGCTGATCGTGCAGAGCGACTCGATCAACGACGACCGCGCGCTGTTCCTGCTGCACCGCAAGTGACCTGAGCCCGGTCCACGGGGTGGTCCGAGCAAGAGAAAAGGCCCGCCGGAGCGGGCCTTCGGAGCGGATGACGGGAATCGAACCCGCGTAGCTAGTTTGGAAGACTAGGGCTCTACCATTGAGCTACATCCGCGTGCGTATCGCCCGGTCGGACCGGGCGACTTCGCGGTTCCATTCTGGCACAAGGGCGTCCACGGTTCACATCAGCACCACCCCCGCAGCACCACCCCGGAACATCCGTCGGTCGGCGCGATTTCGGTGCCGCCTGCGCCGTCCTCTAGACTGCCCGGGGCCCCTGGCGGGGTCGACCGCGGGGCGTAGCGTAGTGGCTAGCGCGCCTGCTTTGGGAGCAGGAGATCGCAGGTTCGAGTCCTGTCGCCCCGACACCGCGTGCAGCAGCCGCCGAGCCATCGGCGTACGCCGGCACGTCCCAGCACGTCCAGCATTTCCCCAGCATTTCTTCGAGCACGTCCCCGACCTAGGAGTACACCTGTGAAGAGCGCCGTCGAGACTCTGAGCCCCACGCGGGCCAAGCTCACCGTCGAGGTGCCCTTCGAAGAGCTCAAGCCGAGCCTCGACGCGGCGTACAAGAAGATCGCCCAGCAGATCAACGTCCCCGGCTTCCGCCGCGGCAAGGTGCCCCCGATGGTCATCGACCGCCAGGTCGGCCGCGGCGTGGTGCTCGACGAGGCGATCAACAGCGCGCTGCCGAAGCTGTACGTCGACGCGCTCCAGGCCAACGAGCTCGAGCCGCTCGCCCAGCCGGAGATCGACATCACCCGGCTCGAGGACAACGACACCCTCGAGTTCACTGCCGAGGTCGACGTACGTCCCGAGGTCGACCTGCCCTCCTACGAGGGTCTCGAGGTGACGGTCGAGGACATCGAGGTCACCGACGAGGACGTCGACGCGCAGATCCAGAACCTCCGCGAGCGCTTCGCCACCCTCACCGAGGTGGAGCGCCCCGCCGCCGAGGGTGATTTCGTCACGATCGATCTGGTCGCCCGCAAGGACGGCGAGGTTGTCGAGGGCGCCGAGGTCAGCGGGATGAGCTACCAGGTCGGCCGCGGCGGCATGCTCGACGGCCTCGACGAGGCGCTCACCGGCCTGGAGCCGGGTGCCTCGACCACCTTCTCCTCGCAGCTCGTCGGCGGCGACGCCAAGGGCGAGGACGTCGAGGTCGAGGTCAAGGTCACCTCCGTCAAGGAGCAGGAGCTCCCCGAGCTCGACGACGACTTCGCCCAGATGGCCTCCGAGTTCGACACCGTCGAGGAGCTCCGCGAGGACGTCCGCACGCGCCTCGCCAACGGCAAGCGCCTCGAGCAGGCCGCCGAGGCCCGCGACGCGGTCCTGGAGAAGATCCTCGACATGGTCGAGGTGCCGCTGCCCGAGGCCGTGGTCGACGCCGAGCTCAAGGCGCGCCGCGAGTCCATCACCCAGCAGCTCGCGTTCGCCGGCATGACGATGGAGCAGTACCTCGACAACGAGGAGCAGACCGTCGACGAGTTCGAGGCGGACCTCGAGAAGCGGGTCCGCGACGCGGTCGCCGCGCAGTTCGTGCTCGACCAGATCGCCAAGCGCGAGGAGCTCTCGGTCAACGAGGGCGAGCTGCAGGAGCACCTCATGCGCCGCGCGCAGCAGTCGGGGCAGAACCCGCAGGAGTTCATCCAGCACATGCTGGAGCACAACCACATCCCGGAGATGGTGGCCGAGGTCGTCCGCGGCAAGGCACTCGCGCGCATCGTCGAGGCCGCCAAGGTGACCGACAAGTCGGGCAACCACGTCGAGCTGAAGCTGCTCCGCCCGGACGGCACGATCGGCGACCCCGCCGATGAGGCCGCGGACACTGCCGAGGCCGCTGAGGCCGATGCCGAGCCCGACGTACCGGAGACCACTGAGGCCGGCGAGGAGAAGGCCGAGGCCTGACCCCCGCGCAAGACCACGGCAACGCCACAGCAAGACCCGGGACGGGCCGCCTTCGGGCGGCCCGTCCGCTGTTGGCGAACAAGGCCGGGTAGCCCGTGGTTGCGGGGGATGTTCCGGCTAGGGTCGGGTCCGTGACCGACATCGAGACGACTCCGCAGATGAACGGGGCCGGACAGTCCTACGGGCTCGACGACCACATCTACCAGCGGCTCCTCAAGGAGCGCATCGTGTTCCTCGGCTCCGAGGTGCGCGACCAGAACGCCAACGCGATCTGCGCGCAGATGCTGCTCCTCAACGCCGAGGACCCCGAGGCCGACATCTTCCTGTACATCAACAGCCCGGGTGGCTCGGTCGACGCCGGCATGGCGATCTACGACACGATGAACTACATCTCCAACGACGTGGCCACCGTGGGCATGGGCCTTGCCGCGTCGATGGGGCAGTTCCTGCTCTGCGCCGGCGCCAAGGGCAAGCGCTACGCCCTGCCGCACGCGCGCATCATGATGCACCAGCCCTCCGGCGGCATGGGCGGCTCGGCCTCGGACATCAAGATCCAGGCCCAGCAGTCCCTCCACATCAAGGCAGTGCTGTTCAAGCTGATCAGCGAGCACACCGGCCAGCCGCTCGAGCAGGTGGAGCGCGACGCCGACCGCGACCGCTGGTTCACCGCCGATCAGGCGCTCGAGTACGGCTTCATCGACAAGGTCGTCGCCAACGCCGGCCAGGTCGCCGACCAGGGCCGCCCGGCCCACGAGAACTGAGGGGACGCGCGATGACTGCGAGCAACCTGCCCGGACTGACCGGCCGCGCCCCGGCGCACGCCAGCGCCGACATGAACTACTACATCCCGCAGTGGGAGGAGCGGACGTCCTACGGCTTCCGCCGCATCGACCCCTACGCCAAGCTGTTCGAGGAGCGGATCATCTTCCTCGGCACCCCGATCAGCGACGACATCGCCAACGCGGTGATGGCGCAGCTGCTCTGCCTGCAGTCGATGGACCCCGACCGGGACATCAGCATCTACATCAACTCGCCCGGTGGCTCGTTCACCGCGATGACGGCGATCTACGACACGATGCGGTTCCTCAAGCCGGACGTCGAGACGGTCTGCCTCGGGCAGGCGGCCTCCGCCGCCGCGGTGCTCCTCGCCGCCGGCACGCCCGGCAAGCGCCGCGCGCTGCCCAACAGCCGGATCCTGATCCACCAGCCCTACACCGAGGGCACCTACGGCCAGAGCTCCGACATCGAGATCCAGGCCAACGAGATCCTGCGCATGCGCGATTTGCTCGAGTCGATGATCGCCGAGCACACCGGCAAGTCCAAGGAGGAGGTCAGCGCCGACATCGAGCGCGACAAGATCCTCACCGCTCAGGCCGCGGTCGAGTACGGCCTAATCGACAGCGTCCTGGAGTCGCTGAAGGGCCAGCCGGCCCAGATCTGACCCGTCAGCCGGGTCCGGCCGCTTCCTGCCCCCTGTGGACAACAGGGGATGCCCCCGGGGCAGCGCGGCGGAGCGGCCGGCCCGGCCCGGCGAGTCGCCGTGTCCTGTCCCATTTGGGGGCGCGACGGGGTACCTTCGAGTTCGACGTACAAACGCAAGCCGACCGGTGGGGCCGGACCCCGCCCCCGGACCGCGACACGGTTCCGCGGCCCGGCACGATCCGTGAGGAGTCTCACCTGTGGCACGCATCGGTGACGGTGGCGACCTGCTGAAGTGCTCGTTCTGCGGGAAGAGCCAGAAGCAGGTCAAGAAGCTCATCGCCGGACCGGGCGTCTACATCTGCGACGAGTGCATCGACCTCTGCAACGAGATCATCGAGGAGGAGCTCAGCGAGGGCAGCGAGGTCGGCCTCGAGGAGCTGCCCAAGCCGCGCGAGATCTTCGAGTTCCTCAACGCCTACGTCATCGGCCAGGAGACCGCCAAGAAGGCCCTGGCCGTCGCTGTGTACAACCACTACAAGCGGGTCCAGGCCGGCGTCGCCGCGGGCTCCCAGCGGCACGGCAAGGACGAGACCGTCGAGCTCGCCAAGTCCAACATCCTGGTCATCGGGCCCACCGGCTGCGGCAAGACCTACCTCGCCCAGACCATGGCGCGGATGCTCAACGTCCCGTTCGCGATCGCCGACGCCACCGCGCTGACCGAGGCCGGCTACGTCGGTGAGGACGTCGAGAACATCCTGCTCAAGCTGATCCAGGCCGCCGACTACGACGTCAAGAAGGCCGAGACCGGGATCATCTACATCGACGAGATCGACAAGGTGGCCCGCAAGGCGGAGAACCCCTCGATCACCCGCGACGTCTCCGGCGAGGGCGTCCAGCAGGCGCTGCTCAAGATCCTCGAGGGCACGACCGCCTCCGTCCCGCCGCAGGGCGGCCGCAAGCACCCCCACCAGGAGTTCATCCAGATCGACACCACCAACATCCTGTTCATCGTGGGTGGTGCCTTCTCCGGGCTCGAGCACATCGTCGAGCAGCGGATCGGCAAGAAGACCCTCGGCTTCGGCGCCGAGGCGCCGTCCAAGATCGAGCGCGACATGGACAAGGTCTTCTCCGAGGTCATGCCGGAGGACCTGCTGAAGTTCGGCCTGATCCCCGAGTTCATCGGCCGCCTCCCGGTCATCGCCACGGTCGACAAGCTGAACCGCGAGGCGCTCGTCCAGATCCTCACCGAGCCGCGCAACGCGCTGGTGAAGCAGTACCAGAAGCTCTTCGAGCTCGACGGCGTCGAGCTGGAGTTCACCGACGACGCCATCGAGGCAGTCGCCGACCTGGCCATGATGCGCGGCACCGGCGCCCGCGGCCTCCGCGCGATCATCGAGGAGGTGCTCCTCAACGTGATGTACGACGTGCCGTCCCGCGAGGACGTCGCCAAGGTCGTCGTCACCGGCGAGGTCGTCTCCGACAACGTCAACCCCACGCTGGTCCCGCGCGAGGCCGAGACCAAGAAGAAGAAGTCGGCCTGACTCGCAGCTGAGCGCCGAACCGCCCCGGGCCCGAGGCCCGGGGCGGTTCGTCTTTCTGGTGCGACGGGTGTTGTGCGTCAGTCCGCCAGCACTTGCAGCTCCGCGGCGTGCACCTCGGTGTTGCGCGGCGGCAGCACCGCGCCGGCCGCGCTCGGCCCGCCGGTGCGGCAGTCCTCGACGTTGCCGGGGTCGGCGTCCTGCTCACCCTGGTACGACGGCTGGCCCGTGCACTGGTTGGCCCGGACCTTCAGCATCACGTGCGTCGCGGTCGTCGGCTTGACCGACCACGACCGCAGGATCAGCTCCGGCGCCCGCGGCCGCGGGTTCACGGCCGGGAACGCGTCGTCCTGGCTGCGCAGGACCGTCCGCCAGCCCGCCGGGTTGCTGCCGTCGCAGTCGGGGTTGTCCGCGCCGCCGGCCGTGCAGGCGAGCACGTCGAAGCTGCGCAGCGCGGTGAACCGGTTGAACCCGAGCAGGTGCGCGCTGACCTGCACCCGCTTGAACTTCTGCCGGCCCCCGGCCAGGTCGACCACGACCCGGCGCCCCTCCACCGGGGCGTCCGTGGAGTCCCAGGTGGTGTTCTCGGTGTCGTCGATGAGGTTGACCTGGTTGGTGCCGTCGCCGGTCGCCACGGCGCCCTGGCTGCTGGACGCGTAGTTGGTCGACATGCGCACCTTGACCCGTTTCGTCTGTCCGGCCTTGAGGTTCTTCAGCGTGAGCCGCTGGTGGCCGTATCCCGGGGCGTTGACGACGATGTCGTAGCCGGGCTGGTTGGTCGGGGCCGGCTTCGCCCCGTCCGGTGCGAAGTGGGCGACGTCGTCGAGGTCACCGGTCTGCGGGTCCGTGTCGGCGATCGGCGTCACACGAGCCTCGTAGTGCCCGACGTACACCTTCGCCGGGACGGTCTGCCCGGTCTCGGCGGACACCACGTCGAAGTCCACCGCGGCCCTACCGTGCAGGGGCGAGGTGAAGTCGGCGCGCGGGTCCTCGTCGTCGGGGCCGGTGGTGGCCGCCCGGTCCCCGAACCCGCGGCGGGCGAAGCCGAGCCAGAGCAGGTCCTGGTTGTCCCCGCCGAACCGCATCCGGTCCGCGGCGAGCATCGCGTCGCGGGCGTCGAGGAACGTCGGCGCGGTCGGCATCAGCAGCATCGCGTCGTAGTAGAGCTGGAACCAGCGCCGGTTGCCCGGGCACGCGGTCACGTCCCGCTCGCCGTTGGCGCAGGCGACCTGCGTCGCCCGGCTGCCGGCGCCGTACCGCTGGACGAACGCCGTGCGGATCGAGAACTGCGTCGCGCTCCAGATCTCGCCGTCGGCGTGCACCTGCGGGCCGGTCAGGTCGTAGCCCACGTCGCTGTAGTTGAGCGGGTTGACGAACGGGTCCTTGCCCGGGGCCGGGAAGCGCCCGGCCGCCGGCCAGCTCATGTTGTAGTTGCGGATGGCCTGGTCGCCGTCGCCGGTGGCGTAGACACCGACGGCGTACGGGCTCTCGCCGCCGACCGGCACGAAGCCGTGCTCGTTGAGGTACTCCATGCCGTTGAGGTCGCCGAACGACTCGCCCATCGCGCCGGCGTTGAAACCGCTGCGCCGGGCGCCCTTGCCGATCATCCGGTTCTCGATCATGTGGCCGTACTCGTGCCCGATGATCCCCATGTCGAAGTCGCCGTCGACGCAGGGCGAGTAGAACGCCCCGGCGAGCGGCTGCCAGAGGTACATGTTCGACCACGACGCCGTGCCGTCGGGGCGGGTGAACATGTTGGCGTTGTCGCGTCCGCCGGCCTTCGCCCCGGACTGCACGTTGCCGAGGATCCGGTCGTTGCCGGCCGTCGCGCCGGGGTAGCCGTTGTTGTCGTCCTGGGCGTTCCACCGCGCGGGCGTGAAGCCCAGGTGGTAGGAGAAGTCGTGCATGCGGTTGTGCGCGGTGAAGAGGTTCACCGCGGCGGCATCGACGTCGTTGCCGCCGGGCACCAGGTTGGCCGGGTTGCAGCGCTCCTCGAACCAGGCGTTGGTCCACGGGAAGTCGTACTCACGGTCCTGGCTGACCGGCGGCGGCTGGGTGCCGTTGCCGGGGAAGTTGGCGTCCAGCCAGTTCTCCTGCGCCCGGGCGTTGTTGCCCGACGTGGTGAGGCTCGGCTCGTCCGTGGCGCCCTCGACGTCCCACGGCTGCGGCGAGGCGGAGTTCTCGAGCGTCATGTCGCAGCCCGGGGCGGCCGCGGTCCAGCACCACAGCGCCCGGGTGTCGGTGCTGGGGTAGCCGTAAGGGTACGACGTGCGGTTCGTGCGCGGCGGGGTCGCCGGGAAGACCCGCCAGTGCGGGTCGTCCGTGGCGTGGTCGACGACGCTCTCGCGGAAGAGCACGTCGCCCCCGGCGGCGTCGACGACCTGCCAGTAGCCCTCGCCGTCGTCGGGCAGGACGGTCGTCTCGAACGCCCGGACGGTGCCGTCGGGGCTCGGGAACGCAGCCGCGCGGACCGTCTGGGCCCGGTCGAGACCCTCGACGTCGAGCCGGGTCCAGCCGAGCGACGTGGTGCGCCGGCGCTCGGTCACGTCCTGCGCGTCGACGTCGACCCCGAGCTCGTTGGCCGAGGCCACCCAAGCCTCGACCGGGGAGAGCGGTTCGGCGACCCTCCGGGCGCTGGTGTCGCCGGTGAGCTGCGACGCGGCGTAGGCGACCTTCCAGCCCTTCTCGGCGCTGCCGGTCACGCCGAGGACGAGGTCGCCGCCGGCGGTGGTGGGCAGGCCGTCGACCTGCTGCTGGTAGCCGACCGCGAACGCGCCCGGCGCGAGCCGGTGCGTGCCGGTCGGCTCGAGGCCGTCCAGCGATCCGAGCCGGAACAGCTCGCGGTTGTCGAGCAGGAACTTCTCGGCCGCGGCGGCGGCGTCGGGGGCGTCGATGCCCTCGGCGAGGTAGCCGTCACGGTTGATCAGCGACTGCGGCGTCCCGAACCGGTTGAACCGGGCGGTGGCGCCGAGCGCGCGGACCGCCTCGCGCTGGGCGGCCGTCGGGGCGACGGAGTCGCCGCGACGTACGTCGATCGCCGACGGCCCCTCCGGAGCGAGCGGGTCGGCGATGACGCCGGCGGCGGGGGAGGCCCCGAGCATCGAGACCCCGAGCGCGGCGGCCGTGGCCCCCGCGAGGAGGTGGGTGAGGACCGATGTGCTGCGTGATCGGGGCGTGGTGGCCCCAGGTTTCCCGAGACTGCGCATGGTGTGAGCTCCTTGTGAGAGTGCTGTGCGCTGAGTCACACAACCTAGGGCTTACGAGACCGGCGAGACCAGGATCGATGAATCCGCAACGGCCGCCGGGACACGCTCGGGACGTTGCGGGGCGCGGGCTAGAGTCACCGCGTGACGGAGACCAGCCTCAGCCCCCTCGACCTGCCCGAGACCGACTGGGAGGCCTGGGTGGCCGACCGGACCGAGAGCCAGCTGGCCCGTGCCACCGAGCTGGTCGAGGCGGCCAAGCAGGGACCCCGGGACGCGTCCGCGCTGTCCATCTGGAACGACATCAACATCGCGCTCGGCAACGCCTTCGCCGTGGCCTCGCTGATGTCGAACGTCCACCCCGACGAGGCGGTCCGCAACCGCGCCGAGGCTGCCGAGCAGGCCGCCTCCCGGCTGCTGACCGAGATCGGCCTCGACCGCGACCTGTTCGAGGTGCTCGACGCCGTCGACCCGTCCGAGCTCGACGACGCGGGGCGACGGGTCCTGTCGCTGACCCTGCGCGACTTCCGCCGCGCCGGTGTCGACCAGGACGACGACGTACGGGATCGGCTGCGGAAGCTCAACGAGCGCGAGACCGAGGTCGGCCAGACCTTCGCCAAGAACATCCGTGACAGCGTCCGCACGATCCGGATCGAGCCGGAGCGGCTCGATGGGCTGCCGGCCGACTACATCGAGGCGCACCCGCCGGGTGAGGACGGGCTGGTCACGATCACGACCGAGTATCCCGACTACGTCCCGTTCATGACGTTCGCGAAGGACCGCGAGGCGCGGGCCGCGCTGCTGCACGAGTTCCGCAACCGCGCGTGGCCGGAGAACGACGCCGTGCTCGCCGAGCTGCTGAAGCTGCGCGACGAGCACGCGAAGCTGCTGGGCTACGCCGACTGGCCGTCGTACGACGCCGAGGTCAAGATGATCGGCAAGGGCGACGCGATCCCGGAGTTCATCGACCGGATCTCCGACGCCGCGGAGGAGCCGGGCAAGCGCGACATCGCGGTGCTGCTCGCGCGGCTGCAGCAGGACCACCCCGAGGTCGAGACGATCGACGGCCGCGACGGGTCGTTCTACGCGGAGGTCATCCGCCGCGAGAACTTCGACGTCGACGCGCAACAGGTCCGCACCTACTTCGACTTCCAGAAGGTGCGCGCCGGCCTCCTCGACGTCACCGGCCGGCTGTTCGGCATCGAGTACGTGCCCGTGGACGTCCCCGTGTGGCACGAGGACGTGGCGTCGTACGACGTGATGCGCGACGGCGAACGCCTCGGTCGCATCCACCTCGACCTGCACCCGCGCGCCGGCAAGTACGGCCACGCCGCGCAGTTCGACCTCGTGCCCGGCATCCGCGGGCGGCAGCTGCCGCAGGGCGTGCTGGTCTGCAACTTCTCCAAGCAGCTGATGGAGCACGACCACGTGGTCACGCTCTTCCACGAGTTCGGCCACTTGGTGCACCACGTCCTCGCCGGCCGGCACGACTGGGCGCGGTTCAGCGGCGTCGCGACCGAGTGGGACTTCGTCGAGGCGCCGAGCCAGATGCTCGAGGAGTGGGCCTGGGACCACGACGTGCTCTCGACGTTCGCGACCGACGCCTCCGGTGAGGCGATCCCGGGCGAGCTGGTCACGAAGATGCGCGCCGCCAACGAGTTCGGCAAGGGCTACTACGCCCGGACCCAGATGTTCTACGCCGCGACGTCGTACTACCTGCACAAGGAGGTCCCCGCCGACCTCACCGCCCGGATGGTCGAGCTGCAGGCGAAGTACGACCTGTTCGGCTACGTCCCCGACACCCACTTCCACACGTCGTTCGGCCACCTGCACGGCTACGGCTCGGGCTACTACACGTACATGTGGAGCCTGGTCATCGCCAAGGACCTGTTCTCCGCCTTCGACCCCGACAACCTGTTCGACACCGAGGTCGCCCACCGCTACCGCGACTGCATCCTCGCCGCCGGCGGCAGCAAAGACGCCGCCGACCTGGTGGCCGACTTCCTCGGCCGCCCGTACAACTTCGACGCGTTCGAGGCCTGGCTGCGCCGGCCCCCGATGTGACAACGATTCGTCTGCGAATTACGGGGTGAATCACGCAGGGGGATCGCAGACGAATGTGCTGGGAACGCCCACGCGCATCAAGTCGAACACGATCGCCTGCGGATCGAGCCGGACCTCGACGCTCGAGCAGCGCAGCACGATCCGGCCGTCGACGACGATCGAGCGCTCGCGCCGCATGTCGCGGACCCAGTGCTCGGTGCGCATGTGGAACGACCCGTCGATCTCGAGCACGACGATGCGGCCGTCCGGCAGGTGCCACTCGCAGTCGAGGTAGCGGCGGCGGCCGGTCGCGTCGCGCCGGACCACCTGACGGTCAGGCGGCGGCAGGCCGGCGTCCCGGCAGATCCGCCCGACGTCGATCTCGGCGAACGACTCCGCGCCGCCGGCGATGTCGCCGAGGGCGAGCACGAAGTGCTTCTTGTGTCGCAGCTTCCGGATCTGAAGGACGGCCCGGCCGAGCGCGTCCGGCGTGGTCAGCTCCTGCTGGACCGCCGCGGCCAGCAGCCCGATCGCCCGTCGTACCGAGCGGTCACGCTCGGCCGCGAGCAGCGCGGCGTGCTCGATCCGTAGGCGGGGCAGCGGCGAGTCCCGGTCGACCCAGTAGACGTAGGGCCGGCGCGTCTGGTGGAAGAAGTAGCCGGGCAGCGGCGCGACCAGGTCGCCCTTGGGCGTGAGTACGTCGATGACGGCTGGTGTCGTCCACCGCAGCCCGGCGTGCAGGCAGGCCGTGACGTGCGACAGGACGGCGCCCTGCCCGCCGTGGAGCACGCCGAGCCAGAGCCGCTGCTCGTGAGAGAGCGGACCCGCCTGGAGCGCGACGACGGCCGGCGCGAGCTGCTGCCACCGCCCGATGTCGATCTCGTGCCGGACCTGCTCGAACGACCAGCCCCGGTCGTACAGCTGCCTCCTGTGGGCGATCCCGGCCTGTCGGGCCAGCAGGGGAGCGACGGCGTCGAGACGGTGGCTGCGGCGATAGGCGATCATCCCGGCATCGTCGTACCGCAGGACGAATCGCGTCGTCCGTCGTCCACAGGTGCGGCGCCGGACAACGATTCGTCTGCGACTCGCCTGCGTAGATCACCCCGTAAACCGCAGACGAATCGTTGTTCTACTCCGGAGCGATCTCGGCGGAGACGGTGATCTCGGGGTCGTCGGTCGGGGTGAAGGTGAGGTCCCCGACGACGTTGCCGCTGGCGCGGAGGTCGTCGGCGGCCTTCTCGGCGGCGGCGAGCTGGTCGGCGGGGCCGGTGACCGTGACCGAGGAGAGCGGGGTGCGCATCTTGACCTTGGCCTGCGACTTGGCGCCGCGGACGCCGGTGAGGACCGCCGCCACGGCGTCGAGCATGGCGGGGTCGGCGGAGGCCGCGGAGCCGAGCTCGGTCGCGGTGGGCCACGGGGCC
>DASURB010000125.1:0-8506 GCA_036280235.1 Nocardioides sp. | reverse complement strand
GCCTGCGGTTCTCGCAGGGCGTTCGCACCGGACGCTACCTGTACGTCGAGCACGCCAGCCGCGACCGCGAGCTCTACGACATGCGGCGCGACCCGCGACAGCTCACCAACCTCGTCGACCGGCCGCGCTACGCCGACGTCGCGCGGGCGCTCGCCCGCCAGCTGGACGAGCTGCGCGACTGCCGGGGCCCCGAGTGCTCGAGGCCGCTCCCCCGGCGGTTCCGCACCGACGACCCGGTGCCGCCGGTCCGGTTCGACCCGAGCCGGCCGATGCAGTCGCTGGCCGACGCCCGCTGACTCTCGCTGGCTCTCGCTGGCTCTCGCTGGCTCTCGCTGATTGAGAACTGACCGGTCCCGCTTGACGGGGCCGGACCTCGTCAGTCACTGTCGTAGACCGACGCCACATGAGTCACATCCGTGACGAATGTCAAGGCGCCACGCCGACGAGTCTGGGAGGAACTTGATGGCTGTAGTGCGCCGCGTCCTCAACTCCCTCACCGGCTCCGTCACCGCGCTCGCCGTGACCCTGCTCGGCGCGCCCGCCGTGCTCGCGGCCGCCGAACCCACCACGATCAGCGCCACGCGCAGCAGCGGCAGCACCGGCACCGGCGACCTCCGCCTCGTCGGTAAGTCCAAGCCGCACCGCAAGATCAAGAAGTACGTCGTACGCAAGGGCGACACCCCCAGCGAGATAGCCACCCGCTATCACGCGTGGACCGACGAGCTGATCGCGATGAACGGCCGCGTCCTGCACGTCGGCGAGACGATCCGCATTCCCGTGGTGGTCAAGCGGTCGCGGGCGTGCACGAAGCACCGGCACCACTTCACCGGCTACTACGGCAACCACGTCGCCGGGAAGGCCGGCAAGCCCGCCACGAAGAAGGACAAGGCCAAGCCGCACAAGCCGAAGAACTCGAAGCCCAAGGCCACCAAGCCCAAGAAGAACAAGAAGCCGAAGAAGAGCAAGCGCCCGCACGCGCACAACCACCCGGACAAGGGATGGGTGCACGCGCACGCCAGTCAGAGCGAGGTGCGCCGGATCATCGTCAAGCGCGCCCGCTACCACGGGGTGAACCCCAACCTGGCCCTCGCCGTGGCCTGGATGGAGTCCGGCTGGCAGCAGAAGCGCAAGTCGTCGGCCGGCGCGCTCGGCGCCATGCAGGTGCTGCCGTCCACCGGGAAGTGGATGTCCGCCGTGGTCGGCCGCAAGCTCAACCTCCGCAACCTCCACGACAACGTCACCGCCGGCGTCGTACTCCTCAAGCTGCTGCGCGAGCAGGCGGGACCGCGCCACGCGATCGCGGGCTACTACCAGGGCCTGGCCGGCGTACGGCGGTACGGGATGTACCGCTCGACCAAGCGGTACGTCGCCAACGTGGTGGCGCTGCGGGAGCGTCTGGCCGAGGGCTGGAGCCCGATCTGACCCGCATGTGAGCGGTCCGGACCACTGCGCCGGGACGTGACTCTCGCCACGCCGGAGCGTCGGCGGAATGGGTGCTGGTAAGGCCTCGAACCTAGAATCGACGGGACGAGGTCGACGCTTCCCCCTCACGTCGGCCGTTCTCTGGAGGCCTCGACGTGGACAAGACCGCTGCGGACCCGCTGATCGGGCGTGTCCTCGACGGCCGCTACCGCGTCGGCCCGCGCATCGCCCGCGGCGGCATGGCCACCGTCTACGAGGCCGTCGACCTCCGCCTCGACCGGGTCTGCGCCGTGAAGGTGATGCACGCCGGGCTCGGCGACGACCACGACTTCGCGGCCCGCTTCGTGCGCGAGGCCCGCAGTGCCGCCCGGCTGTCGCACCCCAACGTCGTGGGTGTGTTCGACCAGGGCGACGACGACGGCACGCTGTTCCTGGCCATGGAGTACATCCCCGGCCACACCCTGCGCGACGTCATCCGCAAGGAAGCCCCGATGGCGCCCGCCAAGGCGCTCACGCTGATCGAGCCGGTCCTCGCGGCCCTCGGCGCCGCGCACCAGGCCGGGCTCGTGCACCGCGACGTCAAGCCCGAGAACGTCCTGATCGCCGACGACGGCCGGATCAAGGTCGCCGACTTCGGCCTCGCCCGCGCGATCAGCACCGAGACCCAGCACACCGCCACCGGCGGCGTCCTGATCGGCACCGTCTCCTACCTCGCCCCCGAGCTCGTCGTCGACGGCAAGTCCGACGCGCGCGCCGACGTGTACGCCGCCGGCGTCCTCATCTACGAGCTGCTCACCGGCCGCAAGCCGCACGAGGGCGAGTCGCCGATCCAGGTCGCCTACAAGCACGTCCACGAGGACGTGCCGCCGGCGTCGGAGGAGATCCCCGGCATCCCGCCGTACGTCGACGCGCTGATCGCGCGGGCGTGCGCGCGTGACCGCGAGCTGCGCCCGGCCGACGCCCGCGTGCTGCTGCACCAGGTGCGCCGCGTGCACGGTGCTCTCGACCACGGGGTGCGCGACGACCCGGAGCTGACCGCCGATCTCGCCCCGACGATGCCGGTGGCGCGCGAGGACGACATCGACTACGTCACCGAGGACGAGGTGCCCACGATCCTCTCCCCCGGCCAGGTGGCGCGGGCCGCTGAGACCGGCGGCGTCTCCCATGTCATCGCGCGCGTCGAGCGCGGCGACGACGGCACCACCGTGATCGGCAGCGTGCCGCCGCGGTCGGCCGCTCCCCCGGCGGCACGCCGGCCGGCGCGCGTGTCCCGGCCCAGCGAGCCGATCCGGCAGCAGCCGCGCCGGTCCAAGAAGGGCCCCATCCTGCTGCTCGTCGTGCTGCTGCTCGCGGTCGCCGCCGGCGTCGGCGGCTGGTGGTTCGGCGCCGGCCGCTACACGACCACGCCCGGCGTCGTGAACCTCACGGCCGCCCAGGCGCGCACCGAGATCGAGGCCGCCGGCCTGACCTACCGCGAGGGCGACCCGCGCTACTCCGAGACCGTCGAGGAGGGCCACGTCGTCACCTCCGACCCGGCGGGCGGCGAGCGCGTGCTCGACAACGGCACCGTGACGGTGTTCCTCTCGCTCGGCCCGGAGCGCTACCAGGTGCCGCCGGTGCGCGGTAACACCCTGACCCAGGCGGAGGACCTGCTCGAGGAGCAGAACCTCACGCTCGGCGATGTCACCCGCCGCTACAACGAGCGCATGCGCAAGGGCATGGTGCTCGCCGCCGATCCCAAGCCCGGCACCGAGCTGCGTCCGGAGACCGCCGTCGACCTCGTCGTCAGCCGCGGCCCGAAGCCGATCGAGGTCAAGGACTTCACCGGCAAGAAGGCCGAGAAGGCGACCACGTACTTCGAGGACAAGGGCGTCACCGTCGACCAGACCCGCGAGAACTCCGACACCGTCCCCGAGGGCAAGGTGATCTCGCAGTCGCCGATCGAGGGCGAGGTGTTCCGCGGCGACACCATCGAGCTGACCGTGTCGAAGGGCCCGGTCCTGGTGCAGATCCCCGACCTGAAGGCCCAGGGCGTCGCCGAGGCGCGTGCCACTCTCGAGGGCCTCGGGTTCGTCGTGGAGGAGCAGCCCGGGCCCGGCTACCTCGGCCTCGGCTTCGTCTCGTCCGCTGACCCGGCGTTCGGGTCCATGGCGCCCAAGGGCAGCACCGTCATCCTCTACCTGGTCTGACGGTCCTTACCGCCGGCTCGTACGCTGGTGGCCATGCGCAACCCGGTCGGCACCCACGTCCTCGTCGGGCCCGGCCTCGTCAAGGGCGCGCTCGCCCAGGCCGAGCTGCTCGGCTGCGAGACCCTCCAGCTGTTCACCGGGAACCCGCGTGGATGGGCGCTCTCGCCGGGCGACCCGGCCGTCGACGGGGCGTTCCGCGAGGCGTGCGCCGAGCGCGGGATGCGCACGTTCATCCACGCGCCGTATCTCGTCAACGTCGGCTCCCCCACCCCCGCCACCTACGAGCGCTCCGTCGCCTCCGTCGCGCACAACCTGCGCCGCGCGGTCGAGATCGGCGCCGAGGGCGTGGTCGTGCACACCGGCTCGTGCGTCGCCCAGGGCGAGGGCACCGCGGCGTACGACGCCGCGATGCGTCAGGTCCGCGAGGGCCTGCTGCCGATCCTCGACACGCTCGACTCGGACGCCGCGCCGTGGCTGTTGCTCGAGCCGACCGCCGGGCAGGGCCGGTCGCTGTGCGCCGGGGTCGAGGACCTCCTGCCGTACCTCGACGCCCTCGACCACCACCCGCGCGCCGGCATCTGCCTCGACACCTGCCACGTGTTCGCCGCGGGCGCCCCGCTCGACGAGCCCGGCGGTCCCACCGCGACCGTCGACCGGATCGTCGAGATCGGCGGACCCGGTCGGCTCCGCCTCCTGCACGCGAACGACTCGATGGACGTCCGCGGCAAGTTCCGCGACCGGCACGAGCGCATCGGTGAGGGGCACATCGGCATCCCGGCGTTCGAGGAGCTGCTCGCGCACGATGCGCTCGACGGCGTACCGGTCATCCTCGAGACGCCCGGCTCGCGGGACGTGACCGACCCGCAGATCGAGCTGCTCAAGAAGCTGCGCCCATGACGACGGCCACCGCGCGCCGCACCTCGCTGGTCGCGGCGCTGGCGCTGCTCGCCGTGACTGCGGCCTGGGGCAGCACGTTCTTCCTGACCAAGGACCTCATCGAGCGGGTCCCGGTCGTGGACTACCTCGCCGTCCGGTTCGCGATCGCGGCGGCCGCGACGTTCGCGCTGTTCCCCCGGTCGGTCGCCCGGTTGACGCCGTACAGCCGACGGACCGCGGTCGTCCTCGGCCTGCTGTACGGCTTCGCCCAGATCCTGCAGACCGCCGGCCTCGCGCACACGCCGGCCAGCGTGTCCGGGTTCATCACCGGGCTGTACGTCGTCGCCACGCCGGTGTTCGCCGCACTGCTGCTGCGGCAGCGGATCGGCCCGGTGACCTGGGGCGCGGTCGTGCTCGCGCTCGCCGGCCTCGGGGTGCTGACGCTCGGCGGGTTCAGCATCGGGTACGGCGAGGCGCTGACGTTCATGTCGGCGCTGCTGTTCGCGCTGCACATCGTCGGCCTCGGCGCCTGGTCGTCCTCGGCCGAGGCGATGGGCATGACGATCGTGCAGCTGGCGACGATCGCGGTCGTCTGCTTCGCGGTGAGCGTCCCGAACGGCGTGGTGCTGCCCGGCACCGGCCGCGACTGGTTCGCGCTCGTCTACATGGCGCTGGTCGCCGGGGCGCTCGCGATGGCCGCGCAGACCTGGGCGCAGGCGCACCTGCCGCCGACCCGGACCGCGATCATCATGAGCATGGAGCCGGTGTTCGCGGCGTTCTTCGCCGTGCTGCTCGGCGGCGAGTCGCTGACCGCGCGGATGCTGGTCGGTGGGGCGATGGTGCTGACTGCGATGCTGGTGGTCGAGCTGGTGCCGCGGCGGAGGATCGAGGCCGAGGTCACGCACATCTCCGTTTGAGCGCACCGAGTGGTCGAGCCGGGTGGTCGAGCCTGTCGAGACCACTGGGGTGAAAGTGGTCTCGACAAGCTCGACCAGCCGATTAGATGGCCGGCATGTCCCGACCCGAGATCCTGCCGTTCACCGGCGAGCACCTGACCGAGGCCGGCCGGCTGCTCGCCGCACGGCACCGCCGGCACCGCGCCGTCCAGCCCGCGCTCTCCCCCGCGTTCGAGGACGCCGCCACCGCGCAGGAGCGCGTGGCCGCCGCGTTCGCGGCCGACGACGCTTCGGGAGCGGTCGCCGTACGCGACGGGGACGTCGTCGGGTTCCTGCTCGGTGCGCCCAGGCCGAGCAGCACCTGGGGCCCGAACCTCTGGGTCGAGTCCGCCGGGCAGGCGCTGGCCGACGACGAGCCGGCGGAGACGATCCGCGACCTGTACGCCGCGGCCGCGACGCGCTGGGTCGAGGAGGGCCGGACCGCGCAGTACGTCGTGGTGCCCGCGGTCGACGCGGCGCTGCTCGACGCGTGGTTCCGTCTCGGCTTCGGGCACCAGCAGACCCACGCCCTGCGAGCCCCGCTGGCCACGCCGCCCCGCGTCACCGAGGGGCTGACGATCCGGCGGGCGACGCGCGCGGACATCCCGATGCTCGCCCGGCTCGACGTCGCGCTGCCGGAGCACCAGGGCCTGGCGCCGACGTTCTCGGCCGGCGAGCTGGGCAGCGTCGAGGAGGCGCAGCAGGAGTGGGAGGAGGACTTCGACGACCCGGACTTCACCACGTTCGTCGCCGAGCACGAGGGTCGCGTCGTCGGCTCCGCGGTCGCCTGCGACCTCGAGAAGTCGGGGTCCAACGAGGGGCTGATGCGCCCGGAGAAGGCGGCGTTCCTCGGGTTCGCCGCCGTGCTGCCCGAGGCTCGCGGACTCGGCGCCGGCCGGGCACTCGGCGAGGCGGTGCTGGCGTGGGCGCACGATGCGGGGTATCCGGTCGTCGCGACCGACTGGCGCGCAACCAACCTGCTCTCCTCGCGCGCCTGGACCGCGCTGGGCTTCGTGCCGACGTTCCACCGGCTGCACCGGCTCATCGGCTACTGACGCCCGCCGCCGTCGGTAAAGAACGCCTAAAACCGGACAAAGCCGGACGATCGATCCTCCACTCTTCCCTCGGGTGCTCGTGCGCCCACGGAAGGGGGGCCTCCGATGCGCAGCCTGCTGCTCACCGTGCTGGCCGGCGCGACCGCGCTGTCCGGCCTGCTCGTCACGCCGGCCGGCGCGGCCAGTGCCACCGGCGGCTACTCGTCCCGCGTCGTGGCGGAGGTGCAGAACGCCCGCGCCGCAAACGGCCTGGACCCGATGCGCACGCGGGGCGCTGCCGCGCACTGCCTCGACCGGCACGCACAGCGATGGGCCGAGACCGGCTCGAGCGTCGCCCTCGACGCCCTGGCCCGCACCTGCGAGGTCGACCGGGTGCGCCGCGTGCGCTACGTCTCCGACGCCGCGCCCACCGACCAGGTGGCCCGGTTGATGGCCCGGTCCACGACCCGACGGGCGCTGCTGGCCGGTCCGGCCGAGCAGGCCCTGGGCGTGGGTCACGCCAAGGTCCGCGGCGAGCACCGGGTGGTGATGCTGGTGGGCACGCTCCCGCCCGGCCCGGCGGTCGACCCGCAGCTGACCCGGCTCGGGGTCGTCACGCTGGCCAACGCCGAGCGAGCCGCCGCCGGGCGGCACCCGCTCGCCACCGACACCTGCCTGATGGCTAACGCGCAGCGGCACGCGGAACGGCTCGCGCGCACCGGCCGCCTCGTGCACCAGGACCTCGGTCGCGTCGCGGACGACTGCGGCGGCCGTTCGTCGTACGGCGAGAACGTGCTGTGGAACGCGTCGGGCACGGCCCGCGAGGCCATGCAGATGTGGCTCGGTTCGGGCCGGCACCGGGAGAACCTGCACGACTCGTCGTACCGGACGACCGGTGTCGGAGTCGGCTACGACCGGTACCTGCGCCGCTACTACGTCGTCCAGCTCTTCGCCGGCCCCGCCTGACAACGATTCGTCTGCGATCCGCCCGTGTGAAACACCCCGTAGATCGCAGACGAATCGTTGTTGCCGGACCGCGAGTCCACATCGCGGGCGGCGAGTCCGCGGACGGAGACGCGCTGGGCTATGGTTCTCGCGTGCAGAGCATCACGTATTTCTTTAGCGACCGCCCCGGGGCTCCCGGTCCGGCGGCCGACTGAGGCCTGCACACGACCACGACGCCCCTGGGCCACCAGGGGCGTTCTGCTTGTCACCCGCAGCCCGACCCCGACGACGTGGCCCGAGGCGTCCCGCCACCGCGCTGACCCGCACGAGCGGGCGGCACACATGAAAGGGAACCCACCATGGTCGTCGTCATGACCCCGGAGGCCAGCGACGCCGACGTCGCGCACGTCGTCGAGAAGGTCGAGAGCGTCGGGGGCGAGGCGTTCGTCAGCAAGGGCGTCGTCCGCACCATCATCGGGCTGGTCGGGGACATCGACTCCTTCCACGGCCTGAACCTGCGCAGCCTGCCGGGCGTCGCGAACGTGCACCGCATCTCCGACCCCTACAAGCTGGTCAGCCGCCAGCACCACCCCGAGCGCAGCACGGTCTGGGTGCGTGGCGTGCCGGTGGGTCCGGACACCTTCACGTTCATGGCCGGCCCCTGCGCGGTCGAGTCGCCGCAGCAGACGCTCGAGGCCGTCGAGATGGCCAAGGCGGCCGGCGCGACGATCATGCGCGGCGGCGCCTACAAGCCCCGCACTTCGCCGTACGCCTTCCAGGGTCTCGGCGAGAAGGGCCTGGAGATCCTGGCCGCCGTCCGCGAGACGACCGGGCTGCCGATCGTCACCGAGGTGGTCGACGCGCGGGACGTGCCGGTGGTTGCGGAGTACGCCGACATGCTGCAGATCGGCACGCGGAACGCCGCGAACTTCGGGCTGCTGCAGGCGGTCGGCGAGGCCGGCAAGCCGGTGCTGCTCAAGCGCGGGATGACCGCGACGATCGAGGAGTGGCTGATGGCGGCGGAGTACATCGCCCAGCGCGGCAACCTCGACATCGTGCTGTGCGAGCGCGGCATCCGCACGTTCGAGCCGAGCACCCGCAACAC
>DASURB010000124.1:0-72432 GCA_036280235.1 Nocardioides sp. | reverse complement strand
GTGTCGGCGTCGCGCCGGTGGGCTCGACCAAGCGGGTGCTGGCGCAGGCGAAGGAGTGGGCACGCAAGGTCGGCGTCCTCGAGGACCCGCTGGTCGCCGCGCAGTTCGCCGACCTCGAGAACGAGCTGCTCGCGCTGGAGCTCACCGCGCTGCGTGTGGTGGCGCACTCCTCGGACGGCAAGCCGCACCCGGCCTCGTCGGTGCTCAAGCTGAAGGGGACGGTGCTGCAGCAGGCCGTCAGCGAGCTCGTCGTCGACATCGCCGGCCCGGCGTCGCTGGCCTCGGGCGCGGCCGACGACCAGAGCGACATCGACGACTGGGCGCGGTGGCCACGCCGTCGTACCTGAACCTGCGGAAGGCCTCCATCTACGGCGGCTCCAACGAGATCCAGCGACAGATCATCGCCGGCACGATCCTGGGACTGTGAGGGCCTCATGAACTTCGAGTACGACGAGGAACAGGAGGCGCTGCGCGACAGCGTCCGGGCGCTGCTGGGCAAGGCCTACGGCGACTTCGAGCAGCGGCGCAAGGCCGTCGCCGTCGAGCCGGGCTTCGACGAGACCACGTGGCGGCGACTGGCCGAGCTCGGTGTGCTGGGCCTGCCGTTCGCCGAGGAGCACGGCGGCATGGGCGCGGGGCCGGTCGAGGTCTCGCTGGTCGCCGAGGAGATCGGCCGGGTGCTCGCGCCGGAGCCGTTCCTCGCGACGGTCGTGCTGGCCGGCGGTCTCGTGGCTGCTGCGGGATCCGAGGAACAGCGGTCGGCGGTGCTCGGCCCGCTGGCCGAGGGGGAGTCGATCGTGGCGTTCGCGCACCTCGAGCCGGGGTCGCGCTGGAAGCCGTCCGCCACCGCCGTGACTGCGTCGTCGTCTCCCGACGGCGGCTGGACGCTCGACGGCGTGAAGGAGCCGGTCCCCCACGGCGCGCGTGCGGACGTGCTCGTGGTGTCGGCCGCGCTGCCGTCCGGCGGGACCGGGCTGTTCCTGGTCGACCCTTCTGCGACCGAGCGCACCGGCTACGCCGTGCACGACGGCTCGCGCGCGGCACGGATCCGCTTCTCCGGCACGGCCGCTACGCCCCTCGGCGACGGCGGGGACGCCACCGCGACGATCGCCACCGCGCTCGACCGGACCCGGATCGCGGCGTGCCACCAGGCGGTCGGCGCGATGGCCTTCCAGCTCGAGACGACGACGTCGTACCTCACCAGCCGGAAGCAGTTCGGCGTCACGCTCAACAAGTTCCAGGCGCTGACGTTCCGGGCCGCCGACATGTACGTCTCGCTCGAGATGGCCCGCAGCCTCACGCTCTGGGCGACGCTCGTGTCGATCGCCGGCTCCCCCGAGGAGATCGCCGACGCCGCGGCGCGCGCGTCGCTGCAGGCGAGCAAGGCCGGCCGCCACATCGGGCAGGAGGCGATTCAGCTGCACGGCGGCATCGGCATGACCGCGGAGTACGCCGTCGGCCACTACACCAGCCATCTCACCGCCCTCGAGCACTGGCTCGGCGACGGCCGGCACCACCTGTCGACGCTGGCGGCGCGCGTCGGGGACCACGACGAGGTCGACCCGATCCCGTAGCCGGGCCCTTGCGGTTTGGTCCCCAACCGCAAGAATCCGGCGCCGGACCTTGCGGCTTGTGACCAATCGGTGAGGTGCTGAAGGGTCAGCTGCGCCGCTTGTCGCGCACCAGGACGACCTTGTCCTGGCGGCGTACGTCGAACAGGTCGATCGCCTCGATCAGGTCGCTGAGCTTGCGGTAGCCGTAGTTGCGGGCGTCGAACGACGCCTGGTTGCCGATCTGGCCGCCGACACCGCCGAGCTGGGCCCAGCCGTCGTCGCCGGCGGCCGACTCGACCGCGTTGCGCAGCAGCGTGACGAGACGGGAGTCCTGGCGCAGCCGGTTGGGCGCGACCGGCTTGAGTCCGGTCTCGTCCGGCGCATCAGGCTGGTCCGACGACTTGCCCAGTCCCTCGACGTACGTGAACTGCGAGCAGGCGTTGACGAACGGCGACGGCGTCTTGCGCTCGCCGAAGCCGTAGACCTTCAGCCCGTCGGTCAGGATCCGCATCACCAGCGGCGTGAAGTCGGCGTCGCTGGAGACGATCGCGAACGCGTCGAGCGTGCCGGCGTACAGCAGGTCCATCGCGTCGATGACCATCGCCATGTCCGAGGCGTTCTTGCCCTTGCTGTAGGCGAACTGCTGCACGGGCCGGATGGCGTACTCGTGGAGGGTGTCCTCCCACGGCTTGAGGGTGGGGCTCTTCCAGTTGCCGTACGCCCGCCGGACGTTGGCCGCGCCGTGACGGGCGACCTCGGCGAGGATCACGTCGATCTTGGAGGCAGGGGCGTTGTCGGCGTCGATCAGCAGCGCGATGCGCCGTTCGCGTTCGTCCACCCCGCGATCCTGCCAGAGCGGGTCAGAGCAGCCGGCGGTCGCTCGCCCAGCGGGTCAGCTCGTGCCGCGACGAGAGCTGCAGCTTGCGCAGCACGCTCGACACGTGGGTCTCGACGGTCTTCACCGAGATGAACAGCTCCGACGCGACCTCCTTGTAGGCATAGCCACGCGCGATCAGCCGCATCACCTCGCGCTCGCGCTCGCTGAGCCGGTCGAGGTCCTCGTCGACCTGCGCCACCTCGATCGAGCCTGCGAACGCGTCGAGCACGAACCCCGCCAGCCGCGGCGAGAACACCGCGTCCCCCTCGGCCACCCGGCCGATCGCGTCGACCAGCTCGGGGCCGGTGATCGTCTTCGTGACGTAGCCGCGCGCGCCGGCGCGGATCGTGCCGATCACGTCCTCGGCGGCGTCGGAAACCGACAGCGCGAGGAACCGCGTCTCGGGCACACGGTTGGCGACTCGGCGCATCACCTCGCCACCGCCGCCTCCGGGAAGGTGTACGTCGAGCAGGACCACCTCGGGCTTCAGCCGCAAGATGACGTCGACGGCCTGGTCAACGTCCTCGGCCTCAGCGACGACGTCGACGGCGCCCTCGATCTCGGCACGGACACCGCGGCGGAACATCGCGTGGTCGTCGACGACGACGACGGTGCGGCGCGTGCCGGACGTAGGAGTGGCGGGGGCGGTCATCGGGCGTCCTCTTCCTGCTGCTCGGTGGGTGCGGTGGCCGTGTCGGCCTGAGAAGGCTCCGTGGTGGTCATGCTGAGCCGGACCTCGGTGCCCTCGCCGGGGGACGTCCGGATCGACGCCGTACCTCCGTGCCGGGCCATCCGGTCCACGATGCTGTTGCGCACGCCCATCCGGTCGGACGGGACCGCGTCCTGGTCGAACCCGCGGCCGCGGTCGCGCACGAACACCTCGACCCGGCTCTCGTCGCACTCGGCGAACACGTCGATCTTGTCGGCGCCGGAGTGCTTGGCGGCGTTGACCATCGCCTCGCGCGCGGCGAGCACCAGCGGTCGGCGGGCCTCGTCGACGGTGACGTCGCCGACCGTGACCACCTCGACCGGCGTACCGAACGCGTCTTCGACCTCCGCGGCGGCGGCGCGCAGCGCGGCGGCCACCGAGGTCTCGGGGTGCGCGTCCTCGCCGTACAGCCAGCTGCGCAGGTCACGCTCCTGCGCCCGCGCCAGCTTGGCGACCGTGCGGCTGTCGTCGGAGTGCTTCTGGATCAGCGCGAGCGTCTGCAGCACCGAGTCGTGCAGGTGCGCGGCCATGTCGGCCCGCTCCTGTGACCGCACCCGCGCCGCACGCTCCTCCGAAAGATCGCCCGACAGCCGGAACAGCCACGGACCGACCATCAGCGCCAGGCCAACCACACCGAGGACGCCGGCGAGCACGACGTCGCGCGCGGCACCGAGCTGCCCGGACTGTACGGCGAACAGCACGAGCGCCGAGACCAGCAGCGTCACGCCCGCGGCGAGCCGCAGCCACGAGGCGGTGCCGCCCGAGCCGACCACGGCCTTCCAGAGGTCGATGCGGCCGGTGCTGTCGATCCAGCGCTCCCGCTGCGCCTCGTCGGCCTGCCACCAGAGCACGCCGAGGCCGAGGACCCCGAGCAGGACCGGCCAGAACAGCAGCGACCCGCCGAGCATCCGCTCGACAAGGATGGCCATGCCGAGGCCGATCACGGCGATGGCGACCAGCGGCCCGGCGTCGGTCAGCCGGGACGCGCGGCCCTGCCGCTTGCCCTGACGGGTGGCGGCCTCGAGGCCCGGCGCGGACTCGTCGAGGTGCGGGTCGGCCGGCAGGATCATCCAGAGCCCTGCGTAGAACACCAGGCCGAGCCCGCCGAGCGCCGCGGCGATCACGAACGCGATGCGCACCGGCATCGGGTCGACGCCGAGGTGCTCCGCGAGCCCGCCGGCGACCCCGCCGATGATGCGGTCGTCGCGGGACCGGCGCGCGCGACGCGGCGCACGGTGCAGCCGGTCGTCGCCCGACTGCGGGGACGGCGACGGCGGCGGGAACCCGTGCGGGTCGGTGGACGGGGACGCAGTGGTGCTCATCGTGGATCCATCCTCACACGGGGGCCGGGGCCGAACCATGAGTTGCGACCCTGACCCGACCCTGAACCCCCGGGCCCGAGGACCCCCTGGTTTCAGGGCCTTCCCCGATGGTGCGCACGCGCGCAGGCCCCGAGCATTGATGCCATGACCGAGACACCTCCGCAGCAGGACAGCGGCACCGGCCCGACCGGCTTCGACCGCGACGCCCTGCATGACATCGACCGGCTCCGCCGCAGCACCACCGACCGCAAGATCGCCGGTGTCGCCGGCGGCCTGGGCCGCCACTTCAACATCGACCCGACCATCCTGCGCGTGCTGTTCGTCGTGCTGGTCTTCTTCGGAGGCGCGGGGCTGCTGCTGTACGGCGCCGCCTGGCTGCTCCTTCCCGAGGACGGCAGCGACGAGGCCCCGATCAACACCAGCCCGTCCACGCGGACCACGGCCCTCATCGTCGCCGGCGTCATCGGCGTGCTGCTCGTGCTCGGCGACTCTTGGGGCGGCTTCGGCTTCCCGTGGCCGCTCGCGATCGTGGCCCTCGTCGTGGTCCTGATCCTGATGAACAAGGACCGGCCGAGCTCGCCGAGCCCCTCCGGCACGGATCCGCAGTCCTCGCCGGGCGGCTCCACCACGCCGGGCGTCGGCTGGCCGCAGGCGGACGCGTCCGCCGGCACGGTCGGCACCATGGGCACGACCGGCACCACCGTGCACGGCTGGGTCGGCGACACCACCAGCGAGCGCGCGGCCGAGGAGACCGGTCCGGGCCAGGCACCGCCGGCTCCGCCGTACGGTCCCCCCTCCTGGGCGCCCGCTCCCCCTCCGCGCCGGCCCAGGCCGTCCAAGAAGGACCGCGGCCCCGCCCTGTTCGGCTTCACCCTGGCGTTCATCGCGCTGGCGCTCGGCGTGCTCGGCCTGTACGACGTCTCCGGCGGCAACGTCGTGGACTCCGCCTACCCGGCTCTCGCCCTCACCGTCGTCGGCGTGATGCTGCTGTGGGGCGCGTTCTCGGGTCGCCCGGGCGGACTGATCTTCCTCGGCATCGTGGCGGCGCTCGCCCTGGCGGCGACGAGCACGGCCGGCGAGTACGGCTGGGACCGTCGTACCGACCGTCTCGAGCGTCCGGCCACCGCGGCCGAGATGCCGGGCGTCTACCGGCAGTTCGCGGGCGAGCTCGTCGTCGACCTGACCCGGGTCTCGGACCTGGAGAACCTCGACGGGCGCAGCCTCGACATCCGGTCCGAGTTCGGTGAGGTCGTGGTGATCGTCCCCGACGGCGTGGACGTCAACGTGGACGCGGAGATCGGCTTCGGCGGTCAGATCGAGGCCGGCCAGGCCTACGACGACGGCCGCAACCCCGAGGTGACCACCCAGCTCGACGGTGGCACCGACGTACCCACGATGGATCTCGACATCGACCTCACCGGCGGTCGCATCGAGGTCCGACAGGAGGCAGCATGAGCGTCAAGACCCACCCCCTCAGCGTGACCCACCTGGTGTTCGGCCTGATTTTCCTGTCGATCGCCGGGTCCTGGGCCCTTCGGCAGGCGGGCCTGATCGGGCTCGACGACCTGGGCTGGCTGTTCCCGCTGACCCTCGTGGTCGCCGGCGGCGTCGGGCTCGTGGCCGCGATGGCCAAGGGCGTCCTGGGCCGCAGCACCCCGGCGCCCTACGAGCCGGAGCGACTCGAGCCGGCGTACGACGCGCCGCCGCCGCGGGCCGACTACACCAGCGACATCGACCGCAAGCTCAGCGAGGCGGAGCGCAGCCAGCAGCGTCAGGCGAGCGAGCCGGGTCCCTCGGACACCGCCCCCACCACCCGCATCGAGACCGACAAGAACGACAAGAACGAGGAGAACGACCGATGAGCGAGCCCGTCCACCAGCCCTGGAACACCCCGAAGCGGCTCGTCCGCAGCTCCGACGACGCGTGGCTGGGTGGCGTGTGCGGCGGGATCGCGCGGTACGTCGGCGTCGACGCCAACCTGGTCCGGCTGCTGGTTGTGATCGGCGCGTTCTTCAGCTTCGGCACCTTGGCCATCGCCTACATCGCCGCCTGGGTGCTGATGCCGGAGGGCTGACCCGCCCGCTCCACCTCCCCACAACAACGATTCGTCTGCGATCTCTCCGTGTAAAACACCCCGTAGATCGCAGACGAATCGTTGTTCTGCGTCGCCACCCTGTCATCGAGGTCACGCTTTATTCGGGTGCGGGGGTCGGCGCCGCTCCCTACCGTTTCTTGGGTGCGCCAACTGCCTCTCGACGACCCGGGGACACCCGACCACCGGTCCCCCTGGGCCTACCTGCTCTGGCTGATGAAGGGGCAGTGGCACACGCTGCTGCTGGGCATGCTGCTCGGCGTCGTCTGGATGGTCTGCCAGGCCGTGATGCCGGCGGTGATCGGACGCGCGATCGACGACGGCATCGCCGCGCGTGACACGTCGGGGTTGCTGCAGTGGACGGGCGCGATGCTCGGCATCGGCGTGCTGCAGGCGGTGGCCGGGATCATGCGGCACCGGTTCGCGGTGACCAACTGGCTGACCGCCGCCTACCGCACGGTGCAGGTCATAGCGCGTCAGGCCACCCACCTCGGCGCGACGCTGCCCAAACGCGTCGCGACCGGCGAGGTCGTCGCGATCGGCACCAACGACCTCGCCCACCTCGGCAACGCGATGGACGTGATGGCTCGGGGCGCCGGCGCCGTCGTGTCGTTCCTGGTCGTCGCGGTGATCCTGCTGAACACCTCGGTCACGCTCGGCCTCGTCGTGCTGCTCGGCGTACCCCTGCTCCTGCTGCTGATCGGCCCGCTGCTCAAGCCGTTGCAGCGCCGCAACATGACGCAGCGGGAGATGATGGGCCAGCTCTCCAACCTGGCCACCGACATCGTCAGCGGGCTGCGCATCCTGCGCGGCATCGGCGGCGAGAAGGTCTTCCACGACCGCTACGTGCACGAGTCGCAGAAGGTACGTCGCGCCGGCGTCCAGGTCGGCCGGCTGCAGTCCGTGCTCGACGCGCTGCAGGTGCTGCTGCCCGGCATCTTCGTGGTCGTCGTGGTGTGGATCGGCGCCCGGTTCGCGGTGCAGGGCCGGATCTCCCCCGGTGAGCTGGTGGCGTTCTACGGCTACGCCGCGTTCCTGATGATCCCGCTGCGCACCGCGACGGAGTTCGCCAACAAGTGGATCCGCGCGTTCGTCGCCGCGCGTCGCGTCGTGCGGGTCCTCGCGCTGGAGCCGGAGGTCGTCGAGCCGGACCAGGCGTACGACGAGCCCGCCCCGACCGCCGACCTCGTCGACGTCGAGAGCGGCGTCCGCGTCGAGCACGGCATCCTGACGGCGCTGGTGTCCGAGGACCCCGAGGAGACCGCGCTGGTCGCCGACCGGCTCGGCCACTATGCGCCGGGCGAGGTGCGGTGGGGCGACGTCCCGCTCGCCGGCCTCCCCCGCTCCGTCGTACGGCGTCGCATCGTCGTGTCCGACACCGCCAGCACGCTGTTCTCCGGACCGTTGCGCGAGGCGCTCGACCTGCGCGGCCGCGGCGAGGGCGACGTGCTCGCGGCGCTCGAGACCGCTTCGGCCGAGGACGTGCTCGCCGCGCTGCCCGAGGGCCTCGACACCCCGGTCGCCGAGCGCGGCCGGTCGTTCTCCGGCGGTCAGCGGCAGCGGCTCGTGCTCGCGCGCGTCCTGGCCGCCGACCCCGACGTGCTCGTGCTGGTCGAGCCGACGTCGGCCGTCGACGCGCACACCGAGGCACGCATCGCCGACCGGCTCGCGCGGCACCGCGCCGGACGCACCACGGTCGTGACCACCACCAGCCCGCTGGTGCTCGACCGCGCCGACCGGGTGGCGTTCCTGCAGCAGGGGCGGGTCGTCGCCGTCGGCGACCACCGCACGCTGCTGCGCGAGGAGCCGCGCTACCGCGCCGTGGTGACCCGCGAGGTCGAGGAGGTGTCGTCGTGAGCGACAGCACCGTCCTGCCCGTCGCCGAGGGGCGCCACGTCGGCCGCTACGTCGTCTCGATCGCGAAGCGCTACCCGCGCATGGTCTGGGGATCCGCGGCCCTGCACATCGCCGCGGCGCTCGCTGCGCTCGCGGCGCCCCGCCTGCTCGGCAACCTGGTCGAGGCGGTGGAGGACGGCACCACGGTGGCCACGGTCGACCGGACCGTGCTGCTGCTGGCCGGGTTCCTGCTGTTGCAGACCGTGCTCACCCGCTACGCCCGCTACCTGTCGTTCGTGACCGGCGAGCAGGTGCTGGCCGAGCTGCGCGAGGACTTCGTCGAGAACACCCTCGCGCTGCCCGTGGGCACGGTGGAGTCCGCCGGCTCAGGCGACCTTCTCACCCGCACCTCGCGCGACGTCGAACAGCTCGGCTGGTCGGTGCGCTGGGCGCTGCCGGAGTGGCTGATCGCCTGCATCACCGCCGTACTCACCTTCACCGCAGCGCTGCTCGTCGGCTGGTGGGTGGCGATCCCGTGTCTGCTCGGCGTACCACCGCTCGTGGTCGGGCTGCGCTGGTACCTCGCCCGCGCCAAGGACGGCTACCTCCGCGAATCCGCGTCGTACTCCGTCATGAACGCCTCCCTCACCGAGACCGTCGAGGGCGCGCGGACGGTCGAGGCACTCGGGCTCGGACAGGAGCGCCGGCGGCGGATCGACCGGGACATCGCCGGCTCCTACTCCGCGGAGAAGTACACGCTCTTCCTGCGCACCGTCTTCTTCCCGTCGGTCGAGGTCGCCTACCTGATCCCGACCGTCGCGACGCTGCTGTTCGGCGGCTGGCTCTACCCGCAGGGCTCGGTGTCGCTCGGCGACGTCACCGCCGCGACGCTGTACGTGCAGATGCTGATCGACCCGGTCGACCGGATCGTCAGCATCCTCGACGAGCTCCAGGTCGGTGCGGCCTCGCTGGCGCGGCTGCTCGGTGTCGCCCAGATGCCCGACGACCGCACCGCCACCGGACGTGAGCCGCAGGGCGAGCAGATCGACGCCGACGACGTACGGTTCGCGTACGTCGAGGGGCGCGACGTACTCCACGGGGTCGACCTGTCGGTCGGCGTCGGCGAGCGGATCGCGATGGTCGGGCCGTCCGGCGCCGGGAAGTCGACGCTCGGCCGGCTGCTCGCCGGCATCCACCCGCCGCGCACCGGGTCGGTGGCCGTCGGCGGCGTCGGGCTGACCGAGCTGCCGCTGACCGATCTTCGCGGACACGTCGCGCTGGTGACGCAGGAGCACCACGTGTTCGTCGGCACGCTGCGCGACAACCTCGCACTCGCCCTGCCCGACGACGCCGGTCCGGCCGACGACGAGACGCTGCTGCGCGCGCTCGCCGCGGTCGACGCCCGCGAGTGGGTGGAGGAGCTGCCCGAGGGACTGGACACGGTCGTCGGCTCCGGCGGCCGCGCCCTGACCCCGCCCCAGGCGCAGCAGGTCGCGCTCGCCAGGCTGGTCCTGGCAGACCCGCACACACTCGTCCTCGACGAGGCAACCTCGCTGATCGACCCGCGCGCCGCGCGCCACCTCGAACGCTCCCTCGCCGCCGTACTCGAGGGCCGCACGGTCATCGCCATCGCCCACCGTCTGTTCAGCGCCCACGACGCCGACCGGGTGGCGGTGGTCGAGGACGGCCGTATCAGCGAGCTCGGCTCGCACGACGAGCTGGTCGCGCAGGACGGTTCCTACGCAGCGTTGTGGAAGAGCTGGCAGGCCTGAGGAGCGCGCGACAGGGGTTGGGCAGTCGGCCGCAGACCCAGCCACAAAGCCGCGCACAACAGAGGCTGTGTACGCGGCCGCAGACCCAGCCCGGCACCCGCGGGAGGAACGCGCCGCATGCACACCGCGGACACGGGCGGACCGTCGGCCGATGGGTCAGTTCTGCACCGACACGCCGCCCACGAGCCTGAATTACTGACCCCTCGGCGTTCTGCCGCGCAGCGACGGGCACGTGCGGAACTGACCCCTCGGTACCAACAAGCTTGAGATCGGGACCGCGCGACAGAGCGCGACAACCGAGCGACAGAGCGCGACAGAGGCTGCGCACGCGGTCGCGGCGCCAGCCACTGCCTGTGCACGACGGCGGCCGCGACGAACTGAACAGGACCTTCACACATCCCACACGCGAAACCGGGCGGTCGGGCACGGCCGGGCCAATAACCTCACTTGTGTGGGGACAGCGAAGGTGCTCGTCGTCGAGGACGAGGCGGTGATCAACCAGGCGGTCGCGGACCGTTTGGTGGCCGAGGGGTTCGACGTGCGGCAGGCGTACGACGGCACCGCGGGGGTCGCGGAGGCGAAGGCGTGGTCGCCGGACCTCGTCGTGCTCGACGTGATGCTGCCGGGCATCGACGGGCACGAGGTGTGCCGTCGCGTGCAGGCGGCGCGACCGGTGCCGGTCATCATGCTGACCGCCCGCGACGACGAGACCGACGTGCTGGTGGGGCTCGGGGTGGGGGCGGACGACTACCTCACCAAGCCGTTCTCGATGCGCGAGCTCGTGGCCCGGGTGCGGGTGCTGCTGCGGCGGGTGGAGCGCGCGGCCGAGCTGGCCCGGGCCGACGAGGACGGCGCCGACCTCGAGGTGGGCGACCTGGTCGTCGACCGGTCCGGCCGCCGCGTCCGCGTCGGGACGGCCGACGTACACCTCACGCCCACGGAGTTCGACCTTCTCGCCTGCCTCGCGGCTCAGGCCGGGACGGTGCTGACCCGCGAGGAGCTGCTGCGCGACGTGTGGGGCTGGTCGGACCCGGCCGCGGCGCGCGGTGGCACCCGCACCGTCGACAGCCACGTGCGCAGCCTGCGCGCGAAGATCGGGGCGGAGCGGGTGCGGACGGTGCACGGCGTGGGCTACGCGCTCGAGGACGGGTCGTACGACGGGGGCTCCCGATGAGACCCCTCGACCGGCTCCGCTCGATCCGGACCAAGCTCGGCCTGCTGATCGCGGTCACGGTCGCGCTCACCGCCGTGGTGTCGGTGACGGCCACCGAGCGCGGCGTGAGCTCGTGGATCACCGTCCCCGTCGCGATCCTGGTGGCGCTCGCGGTCACCCAGGTGCTGGCCCGTGGGATGACCTCGCCGCTGCGCGAGATGACTGCGGCCGCCCGCCAGATGGCGACCGGTGACTACTCTCAAAAGGTGACCGCCACGTCGCAGGACGAGGTCGGTGAGCTGGCCCGCACGTTCAACGCGATGGCCGCGGACCTCGCGCTCGTCGACCGGCAGCGTCGCGACCTGGTCGCCAACGTCTCCCACGAGCTGCGCACCCCCGTCTCCGCTCTCCGCGCACTGCTCGAGAACCTCGTCGACGGCGTCGTCCGGCCCGACGCCGAGCGCCTCCAGGTGGCGCTGACCCAGACCGAGCGGCTCGGCCGCCTCGTCACCGACCTGCTCGACCTGTCCCGGCTCGACGCCGGGCTCTCCCAGCTCAACCCCTCCCGCATGGCCGTCCGTCCGTTCCTCCAGGAGGCGGTCAAGGAGGCGCGGCTGGCGGAACATCCGGTGCGGTACGCCGTCGAGGTCGACCCGTTCGACCTCGTCGTCGTGGCCGATCGGGCGCGTCTTCACCAGCTGGTCGCCAACCTGCTCGACAACGCCGGCCGGCACTCGCCGGTGGGCGGTACCGTCCGCGCCCGGGCCTACCGCGGCAACGGCGGCATGATCCTCGAGGTCGCCGACCAGGGACCGGGGATCGCGCCCGAGGAGCGCGACCGGGTCTTCGAGCGGTTCACGACCGGCGACTCCTCCGGCGCGAGCGGCACCGGCCTCGGCCTGGCCATCGCGCGGTGGGTCACCGACCTGCACAGCGGCTCGATCGAGGTCGTCGACCGGCCTCGCGGCTGCCTCATCCGTGCCCGCATCCCGCTGACCCAGGAGGTCGACGCATGAGTACCCCCGCCGTCCCCGCTCCGGGCAACCCGCCCGCCCCGTCCGCCACCGCCCCGCGGGTCGACCTCTTCGGCGACGTCTGGCCGGAGGAACGGGTCCCGTCGCGACCCGGCGTTGTCGCCGCGTCCCTGGCCGTCGGCCTGCTCGCTGCCCTGGTGGTGCCCGAGCGTGACCCCGGCATCGGCCTCGCCCTTGTCGCGCTGGCGATGGGCACGGTGGCGTTCGTCCTGACGCCGAGACGGCCCTACCTCGTGGCGTCGTTCGCGCTCGCCGTACCGCTCGCGGCGATGTTCGCCATCCGCGACGCCGAGTGGATCGCGGCGCTGTGCCTGCTCGCCGCCGGCGGCCTGGGTTGCGTCGCGCTCGTGGACGCCCGTTCGGTGTTCGGCATCCTCGCCTCCGCCTGCGCCCCTCCGCTCGCGGCGGTGCGCGGGATGCCGTGGTTGGGCCGCACCGTGAAGAGCGTCAGCGGGCTCGGGTCCCTGTTGCCGGTGCTCCGGACCGTGGCGCTCTCGCTGGCCGCACTGGTCGTGTTCGGCGCGCTCTTCGCGTCCGCGGACGCGTTGTTCGCGCAGTGGGTCGACGCGGTCGTGCCCGACCTCACCGTCGACACCCTGGTGGCGCGGGCGTTCGTGCTGGTCGTCTTCGGCGGCATCACGCTGGCCGCGGCGTACGTCGCGATCAACCCGCCGCGCGTCGAGCGGCTGCACCCGGGTGAGGCGAGCCCCGTCGCGCGCACGTGGGAGTGGCTGGTGCCGGTGGGGCTGGTCGTCGCGCTGTACGCCGCGTTCGTGACGGCGCAGGCGACGGTGATGTTCGGCGGCCACGACTACCTGCAGCGCACCACCGGACTGAGCTACGCCGAGTACGTCCACCAGGGCTTCGGCCAGCTCACCCTCGCGACGCTGCTCACCCTCGCGGTCGTAGGGATCACCGCCCGCAAGGCGCCCCGCGGCACCGCCCGCGACGCACTCCTGCTTCGGGTCGCGCTCGGTCTGCTCTGCCTGCTCACGCTGGTGGTCGTGGCTTCGGCGCTGTACCGGATGCACATCTACGAGGAGGCCTACGGCTTCACCCAGCTGCGCCTGCTGGTGTCGGTGTTCGAGGGCTGGCTCGGCCTTCTCGTCCTGCTCGTGCTCGTCGCCGGCGTCAGGCTCCGCGGCCGTTGGCTCCCGCGGGCGGCGGTGCTCACCGGCGCCGCGGCGCTGCTCGGGCTGGCGCTGCTGAACCCCGACGGGTACGTCGCCCAGCGCAACGTCGAGCGCTACCTCGAGACCGGCCGGATCGACTGGGCCTATCTGTCCACACTGTCCGCGGACGCCGTACCGGCCCTCGAGCAGCTCCCCGCCGACGTGCGCCACTGCGTGCTGGGGCCCGCCTCCGAGGACGACGACCTGCTGTCGTGGAACCTCGGCCGGGCCCGCGCCGACGGCAGCGAGATCCGGAACGGCGGGTGCCCCAGCACCTAGACCGGCCTAGCCCGGCAGCCGCCCGGAAATCTTTACCCACGGATCTTCCGGAAGTTCGCCGATTCCCGGGACAGGACTTGAACGGGGGTAGTTGAATAGTCCTCAGACAGCCGCTGGTGACCCGAGACGCCAGCGGCTGTCCTTTGTTCTCAGGGGGGTGCCAGCGGCCCTCGTGGTCTCGACAGGCTCGACCGCCCGAGCGGTCAGTCCCGGCCCGGCAGACCCGCGATCGCGATCCCCGACCGGGTCTTGTAGCGCTTGTTGATCGAGATCAGTACGGCGGTCAGCGGCTCGAGCTGACGGGCCAGCCGCAGGCGACCGGCATCGACGCCGTCGCGCCCGGTCACCGTCCGGGCCAGCTCGACGACGAGCGCCTTCGCCTCGGCGTCGTCCCCGCAGACCAGCACGTCTTCGTGGTCGAGGTACTCTGCCTCGCCGAGCAGCGACACCGCCGACACGTGGTGGAAGGCGCCGACGACCCGTGCCGACGGGACCAGCGCGGCCGCCGACTCCGCGGCCGACCTCTCGAGCGGCAGCCCGTAGGGTCCCTGCTTGTCGAAGCCCAGCGGGTTCACGCAGGAGACGACCACCTTGCCGTCGAGTGCGTCGGCGAGCGAGGCGACCAGCTCGTCGTGGCCGTCGTAGGGCACCGCGAGCACCACCACATCCGCCTCGCGCGCGGCGTCGGCGTTCGTCGCGCCCGACACCTCGGCCTCCGGGACGCGTCCGCTGATCCCGCCGGCCGCGTCCTCGGCACGCTCCGCCGACCGCGACCCGAGCGTGACGGCGTACCCGTGCCTGGCGAACCGATAGGCGAGTCCGCGCCCCTGCGGGCCGGTGCCGCCGACGACGGCGATGCGATGCGTCCCCACGGTCCTCACTCCTCGTCACACATTGGGCGGCCTTGCGGCGCCGCCCGAGCTCCGCGATCATGACAGTCTTGGTGTCACAGTCGCCAGTCGCCGCCGACTCGTTCCGGAGGACAGTGTTGAAGGTCTCCACCATGCTCATGTACGCCGGCAACCCCCGCGCGGCGGCCGACCAGGTCGCCTCCTGGGAGCGGGCCGGTCTGGACACCGTGTGGGTGGCCGAAGCGTACGGGTTCGACTCCCCCACGTTGATGGGCTATCTCGCGGCGCGAACGGAGACGGTGGAGATCGGGTCGGCGATCCTCAACATCTACTCCCGCACACCGGGCACGCTCGCCCAGACCGCGGCGGGGCTGGACAACGTCAGCAGCGGCCGCGCGATCCTCGGGCTGGGCGCCTCCGGCCCGCAGGTGATCGAGGGCTGGCACGGGCTGCCCTACGACAAGCCGCTGACCCGCACACGCGAGGTGGTCGAGATCATCCGGCGCGCGATCCGCCGGGAGACCATCGACTTCCACGGCAAGGTGTTCGACCTGCCGCTGCCGCCCGACCAGGGACTCGGCCTTGGCAAGCCGCTGAAGATGCTGACCAAGCCGGAGCGGCCGTCGGTCCCGATCTACATCGCGGCGCTCGGGCAGAAGAACGTCGCGGGGACGGCGGAGTACGCCGACGGCTGGTTGCCGTTCCTCTACGCGCCCGAGAAGGCGGAGTCGGTCTGGGGCGACGCACTGCGCACCGGGAAGGCCAAGCGGCCCGATGACCTCGGGCCGCTGGAGATCGCGGCGGGCGGGATGGTCGCGATCGGCGAGGGCGACGACGTCAAGGCCCTGCTCGACCTGGCCCGGCCGATGTTCGCGCTCTACATCGGTGGCATGGGCGCGAAAGGCAAGAACTTCTACAACACGCTGTGCCGCGAGTACGGCTACGAGAAGGAGGCCGAGGAGATCCAGGAGCTCTACCTCGGCGGCAACAAGCGTGATGCGGAGGCCGTCGTACCACGCGAGCTGCTGGAGATGTGCAACCTCGTCGGCCCGGAGAGCTACGTCAAGGAGCGGATCGAGGCGTTCCGCGAGTCCGGCGTGACCAACCTGCAGGTGACGCCGGTGCCGCCCGACGGCAGCGACCCGGCGGACACGATCCGGCGGGTGAAGGAGTGGGTGAGCTGATGAGTGGTCTCGACAAGCTCGACCACCCGCAGGGTGAGCGGCCGCTGCTCACCGAGGAGCACGAGGCGTTCCGCCAGACCGTGCGCACCTTCGTCGAGAAGGAGGTGATCCCCCACCACGCCCAGTGGGAGCAGGACGGCATCGTCCCGCGCGAGCTCTGGACCAGGGCCGGCGAGCAGGGCCTGCTCTGCTTCGACGTGCCGGAGGAGTACGGCGGGCCGGGGGTGCGCGACTTCCGCTACCACATGGTGCTGGCCGAGGAGCTCACCAAGGCCGGCGCCAACGGGCCGGGCTTCCCGGTCCACACCGACATCATCGTCCCGTACATCACCAGCCTCGGCACCGACGAGCAGAAGCGGCGCTGGCTGCCCGGCTGCGTCAGCGGCGGGACCATCACCGCGATCGCGATGACCGAGCCCGGCGCCGGCAGCGACCTGCAGGGCATCCGCACCAGCGCGGTCGACAAGGGCGACCACTACGTCCTCAACGGCACCAAGACGTTCATCAGCAACGGCATCCTCGCCGACCTCGTCATCGTGGTCGCGCGCACCGACTCCCCCGACGCGCGAGCCGGCCACAAGGGCATCAGCTTGCTGGTCGTCGAGCGCGGAATGAAGGGCTTCGAGCGCGGCCGCAACCTCGACAAGATGGGGCTCAAGGCCCAGGACACCGCCGAGCTGTTCTTCGACGACGTCGTCGTACCCAAGGAGAACCTCCTCGGCGAGGAGGGCTCCGGCTTCATCTCGCTGATGCAGAACCTCCCCCAGGAGCGGCTCTCGATCGCGTGCATCGCGGCCGCCGCGTGCGAGGCGATCCTCGGGATGTGCCTGTGCTACGCGAAGGAGCGCGAAGCCTTCGGGCGGCCGATCGGGAAGTTCCAGCACAACCGGTTCCTGGTCGCGGAGATGGCGACCGAGGCGCGGATCGCGCGGGTGTTCGTCGACGACTGCGTGCGGCTGCACAACGAGGGGAAGCTCGACCCCTCGGGCGCGGCGATGGCGAAGTGGTGGACGACCGAGCTGCAGAACAAGCTGGTCGACCGGGCGGTGCAGCTGCACGGCGGCTACGGCTACATGAACGAGTACCCGGTCGCCCGGGCGTTCGTGGACAGCCGGATCCAGACGATCTACGGCGGTACGACGGAGATCCAGAAGGAGATCATCGGCCGGTCGCTCGGCCTCTGACTCCTACACGCCGAACGGCAGCGGGTCGTCGTGCAGGATCCGCTGGTAGAGGTGGTGGTCCTGCCACGCGCCGGCGATGAACAGGAACTTCGGCGCCGTCCCGTAGTGCGTGAACCCGGCGCGCAGCAGCACCTGCTGCGAGGGGACGTTGTGGACCAGTGTGCCCGCCTCGACCCGGTGCAGCCCCATCCGCAGCGCCTGCGCGCACGCGTGCTCGACGCCGGCGGAGGCGAGACCACGTCGGGTGTGCTCGGCGTCGACCCAGTAGCCGACCGTGCCGCTCTGCAGCACGCCGCGCACGACGTTGTTGAGGTTGACCCGGCCGACGATGCGGCTGTCCTCGGCCTCGATCACCCAGGCCGCCATCAGCCCGCCCTCGACCAGGCTGAGCTGGCGGGAGATCGCCTCGCGCTGGCCCTCCTCGGTGTAGTAGTCCGGCGGGCGCACGGGGTCCCAGGGCTCGAGGTGGTCGCGGTTGCGGTCGTAGGCGTCGGCGAGCGCGGCGGCGTCGTCGATGCGTAGCTCGCGGACGGCGTAGCCGGCGGGCAGGCTCGGCTCAGCGGGCGGATGCTCGAACCGGGCGTGACGGGTCACGCCGGGCATCCTGCCACGCGTCAGCCGCGTGCGGGTCGCCGCTGGCCGGGGACGCTCGGCCGGTCCAGCGTGGCGAGGAAGCGCTCGACGGTCTCGCGCTCGCGACGCCGTTGTGCGTCGGCGATGGCGGCCCGCTGGGCGTTGCGACGGGCACCGTCCTGAGAGCGCACACCCCACGCGACGACCCAGTCGAGGGGGCGGAGAGTGGGCACGGTTTCCTCGAGGTTGGGGACACGAACCCGGCCGAGCCTAGGTCGGTCCCGCACCCCGCGCATGACTATTTCGGACCAGATCGCGGTGGCACGTTCCGGGAGAAACCGGGGCGTTCACTCCCACTCGATGGTGCCCGGCGGCTTGCTCGTGATGTCGACGGCGACGCGGTTGACCTCAGGCACCTCGTTGGTGATCCGGGTCGAGATGGTCTCGAGTACGTCGTACGGCAGCCGTGCCCAGTCGGCGGTCATCGCGTCCTCGGAGGTCACCGGGCGGAGCACGATCGGGTGGCCGTAGGTGCGGCCGTCGCCCTGCACGCCGACCGAGCGCACGTCGGCGAGCAGCACCACCGGGAACTGCCAGATGTCGCGGTCGAGGCCGGCCCGGGTGAGCTCCTCGCGCGCGATCGCGTCCGCCTCGCGCAGCACCTCGAGCCGCTCGTGGGTGACCTCGCCGATGATCCGGATGCCGAGCCCCGGGCCGGGGAACGGGTGCCGCCAGACGATCTCAGCGGGCAGGCCGAGCTGCTCGCCGACTAGGCGCACCTCGTCCTTGAACAGCGCGCGGAGCGGCTCGACGAGCTCGAACTCGAGGTCCTCGGGCAGGCCGCCGACGTTGTGGTGGGACTTGATGTTGGAGGTGCCGGAGCCGCCGCCGGACTCGACCACGTCGGGGTAGAGCGTGCCCTGGACGAGGAACTGGACCTTCTCGCCATGGGCCGCCGCGTCGCCGACGATCTCGGCCTCGGCGGACTCGAAGACCCGGATGAACTCGCGGCCGATGATCTTGCGCTTCTGCTCGGGGTCGGTGACCCCGGCGAGCGCGTCGAGGAACCGCTGCTGGGCGTCGACGACGTGCAGGGAAACGCCGGTCGCGGCGACGAAGTCGCGCTCGACCTGCTCCGCCTCGCCCTTGCGCAGCAGGCCGTGGTCGACGAAGACGCAGGTCAGCCGGTCGCCGATCGCGCGCTGCACGAGCGCCGCGGCGACGGCCGAGTCCACGCCACCGGAGAGCCCGCAGATCGCGCGGCGGTCGCCGATCTGCTCGCGGATCTTCTCGACCTGGTCGTCGACGATGTTGACCATCGTCCAGGTCGGCCGGCACTCGGCGATGTTGTGCAGGAAGTGGGTGAGCACGGACTGGCCGTGCTCGGTGTGGAGCACCTCGGGGTGCCACTGCACGCCGGCCATCTTGCGGTCGAGGTTCTCGAACGCCGCGACGGGCGTGGAGGCGGTGCTGGCCAGCACGTCCCAGCCGGGCGGGGCCGCGACGACGCTGTCGCCGTGGCTCATCCAGACCTTGTGCTCGGCCGGGACCTCGGCGAGCAGGGTGCCGGGCTCGGTGACGGTGACAGGGGTGCGGCCGTACTCCGACCGGCCGGTGCGGCGTACCTCTCCCCCGAGGTTGAGCGCCATGGCCTGAAAGCCGTAGCACATGCCGAAGACGGGGACACCGGCCTCGAACACCGCGGTGTCGACGTGGGGCGCGCCGGGCTCGTAGACCGACGAGGGGCCGCCGGACAGGATGATCGCCTTCGGCTTGCGGGCCAGGATCTCCTCGACCGGCGTGGTGTGCGGGACGATCTCGGAGTAGACCCGCGCCTCGCGGACGCGACGGGCGATGAGCTGGGCGTACTGCGCCCCGAAGTCGACGACGAGAACCAGGTCGTGGTCGGTGGTCACGGGCGGCGGCACCTGTGCCTTTCTGGGCCCATACTTCAGGCCCCGGGGGGAGCCGTGCGGACGGCGCTGGAGGCTCGATCGTATCCCGCGCGGATTCCGCAGAAATTTCTCGTCCGGGGCCGTAACCAGTCCGGACGCGTCTCGTTGGTACGAGCGGAGGTCCGGTGCATCAGCTCCCTCCCAGGCCGGATCTCCCTCGTCCGTGCAGCTGCGGACTTCAGGGCCCGACCACCCTCCCTCCCCGGTCGGGCCCTGACTTTTTCGGGCGCCGTCCCCGCCCGGCTCGGGGGCGCGGGGACGGCGGCCGGGACCGGGGCGTCCCAGGTCAGCCGGCGTCCGGTTTTCCACACGCCGATTGGTCACGAACCGCACGATCCGGCGCCGGATTCGTGCGGTTGGGGACCAAACCGCAGCCTCAGGAGACCTCGACGATCGGCAGCCGCAGCGCCGCGGGAGCGTCGTCGGGGACCACCGGGTGGGCGGGCGGGACGGGGTCGATCCGGCGGTACGTCGCGCCGAGGGGCGGTCGCGGGTCGGGCTCGCCGCGGTTGGGCCAGAACGCCATCGCGCGCTCGGCCTGGGCGGTGATGGTCAGCGACGGGTTCACCCCGAGGTTGGCGCTGACGGCCGAGCCGTCGACGACGTGCAGACCCGGGTAGTTGTGCACCCGCTGGAACGGGTCGATCACGCCGCTGTCGGCGTCGAGGCCGATCGTGCAGCCGCCGATGAAGTGCGCGGTGAGCGGCCGGTTGAACGGCTCCCCGATCGAGCCGCCGGGGCGGCCGCCGATCAGCGCCGCCATCCGGCGTACCGCGTCGTTGCCCGCGGGGATCCAGGTGGGGTTCGGCACGCCGTGGCCCTGGCGCGAGGTGAGGTAGCGGCGCCGGGAGAACGGCAGCTTCTTCGTGTACGTCGTGATCGAGTTGTCGAGGCTCTGCATCACCAGCGCGATGACGGTGCGCTCCGACCAGTGCTTCATGTCGTAGAGGTCGAAGGCGTTGGCCTTCTCCTTCCACATCTCCTTCAGCCACGTGCGCCAGCGCGGGATCGGCCCGTCGCCGTCGGTGAGCACGGTCTGCAGCAGCGACATCAGGTTGCTGCCCTTGCCGTAGCGGACCGGCTCGATGTGGGTGTCGGGGTCGGGGTGGAAGCTCGAGGTGATCGCGATGCCCTGGCTGTAGTCCACCGAGGTGTCGGGCGCGATCGCGCCGAGGATCGACTCGGAGTTGGTGCGTGACAGGAAGCCCAGCCGCGGCGAGAGCTTCGGCAGGTGGCCCTCGTCGCGCATGCGGTGCAGCAGCCGCTGCGTGCCGAGCGCGCTGGCGGAGAACACGACCTGCTCCGCGGTCAACGTGCGCGTCGCGGAGCGGCGGCGCAGCTTGGCCTTGGTGAACCGGACCTGCACGTCGTACCCGCCGCTCTCGCGGGGGCGCACCCGCGTGACCGTGGTCAGGGGCAGCACCACTGCGCCGTTCGCCTCGGCGAGGTAGAGGTAGTTCTTCACCAGGGTGTTCTTGGCGTTGTGGCGGCAGCCGGTCATGCACTCGCCGCACGCCCGGCAGGGGTTGCGCGCCGGGCCGACGCCACCGAAGTACGGATCGGGCTGCGCGCGGTCGGGGTCGTTGTCCTGGCCGGGGATGCCGAAGAACACGCCGACCGGCGTCGGGTGGAAGGTGTCGGCGACGCCCATCTCGGTCGCGACCTTCTCCATCACCTCGTCGGCGGGCGTGCGCAGCGGGTTCTCGACGACGCCGAGCATCCGCTTGGCCTGGTCGTAGTACGGCGCCAGCTCGTCGCGCCAGTCGGTGATGTGGCTCCACTGCGGGTCGCGGTAGAACGCGTCGAGGGGTTCGTAGAGCGTGTTGGCGTAGACCAGCGAGCCGCCGCCGACACCCGCGCCGGACACGATCATGCAGTCGCGCAGGGCGTCGATGCGCTGGATGCCGTAGCAGCCGATCTCGGGGCGGAACAGGAACTTCTTGGCGTCGAACGACGTGGCCGCGAAGTCCTTGTCGTCGAACCGGGCGCCGGCCTCGAGCACGCCGACCCGGTAGCCCTTCTCGGTCAGGCGCAGCGCGGTGACGGAGCCGCCGAAGCCGGAGCCCACGACGAGAACGTCGAAGTCGAAGTCGGTCATGCGCATCACTTCCGGCCGAGGCGGTTGAGCACGCGCAGGCTCGTCGTCATCACCTTCGCGAACGTCTCGTCGCTCATCCCGAGCATCGGCGAGAGTCTCAGCAGCCGCTGGGTCGCGACCGACTGCGCCTCGGTGTAGCGGAGCACACCCTCGGCGCCCTGACGACGGCCCAGGCCGGACTGACGCATGCCGCCCATCGGCGAGGCGATGCTGGCGAACGTGGCGCCGAACGCCTCGTTGACATTGACCGTCCCGCACTTGATCTGCGCGGCGACGGCCCGCCCCCGCCCGGTGTCGCGGGTGTAGACCGACCCGTTGAGGCCGTACTCCCCCTCGTTGGCGCGTGCGATCGCGTCCGACTCGTCGCCGAACCGGTAGACCGAGACCACCGGCCCGAACGTCTCGGCGCCGAAGCAGGCCATGTCCGGCGTGACGCCCTCGAGGATCGTCGGCTCGTAGTAGAAGGGCCCGAGGTCCGGGCGCGGACGGCCGCCGGTCAGCACGCGGGCTCCCTTGGCGCGGGCGTCCTCGACGTGGGCGATGACGTTCTCGAGCTGCTGCTTGCTCGTGAGCGAGCCCATGTCGCTGCCCCAGTCGATGCCGGGCTTGAGCACCATCGCCTCGGTGCGGGCGACGAGCTTCTCCATGAACCGGTCGTAGACCTGGTCGGCGACGAACATCCGCTCGGTCGAGACGCACAGCTGGCCGGCGTTGGAGAAGCTGGCCCGTACGGCGCCCTCGGCCGCGCGGTCGAGGTCCGCGTCGCGCAGCACGAGGATCGGGTTCTTGCCGCCGAGCTCGAGGGAGCAGCCGATCAGCCGGTCGGCGCACTGCTTGGCGATGATCCGTCCGGTCGCGGTCGAGCCGGTGAAGCAGACGTAGTCGGCGCGGTCGACGATCGCCGTACCGATCTCCGGGCCGGGGCCGGCGACGACCTGCCAGAGGTCGGCGGGAAGCCCTGCCTCCTCGAGGAGCCGCTTGCCGAGCAGCGCGGTGAGCATGGTCTGGGCGTCGGGCTTGGCGACGACCGCGTTGCCGGCGAGCAGCGCCGGGATGCCGTCGCAGAGCGCGAGCGTGAACGGGTAGTTCCAGGGCGAGATGATCCCGACGACGCCCTTCGGGTGGTGGTGCACGTCGACGCGGGTGAGGCCGGGCACCAGCCCGGGCACGCGCCGGCTCGCGAGGTGCTCCTCGGCGGTCCTCCCGTAGTAGCGCGCGGTGAGGGCGATGTGCAGCGGCTCGTCGAAGGCGTGCTTGCGGGCCTTGCCGGACTCCCAGCAGATCAGGTCCATGATCTCGGCCTGCCGGTCGAGCACCAGGTCGTGCAGCCTGAGCAGCACGGCGCTGCGCTCGGCGAGCGAGGTGCGCGCCCAGGCCCGCTGCGCCCGGCGCGCCCGCGCGAACGCCTCGGCCACGTCGTCCGGGCTGCTCTGCGGCACCATGCCGAGCGGCTGCCCGTTGACCGGGGCGTACGTCGGCTCGGCCCGGCCGGTCGTGGACAGCACGCCGTCCGTCAGCGACCGCACGTACCCAGGCTCGAGTGCATAGGAGGCGGTGGGGTCGGTGTCCGGGTCGCGCAGGTCGGAGGTCCCGAGACGCTTCTCGCTCATATACCGAGAGTATGTGACGCCCGTCTCGGTGACTACCCCGCGGTAACCAAACCCGGAGTGCGGCGCGTCACGGAGGTATGAGGCTCCCGTTCCGGCGTCACCACTGGGCCGGCCTGACCGCCGTCGTCCTGCTGCTCACCCTCGTCCCTGCAGGGGTCCAGCTCGCCGTGCACGGCACCCGGTCCGCGGCCGAGGCGTCCTCGGTGGCGTCCTCGTCGGGGCCCGTCGACGGACCGGCGCCGACGCCGAACCGGCCCAACATCCTGCTGATCACCACCGACGACATGGCCGACGGCGACCTCCGGTGGATGCCGCGCACGCGGGCTTGGCTGCAGCAGCAGGGCGCCGACCTCACCGACTTCATCTCGCCGCATCCCCTCTGCTGCCCGGCCCGGGCGGAGATCCTCACCGGCCAGTACGCGCAGAACAACGGGGTCCGGCACAACAAGGGCAGTCGCGGGGGCTGGGCCGCCTACCGCGCTCGCGCCGCGCAGAACATCGGCGCCTGGCTCCGGGCCGGCGGCTACGAGACCGCCTTCGCCGGCAAGTTCCTCAACGGCTACGAGACCACCGGTGGCCTGCTCCCCGGCTGGGACCACTGGAACCCCACGCTCGCGGGCACCTACAACCCCTACGACTTCTGGGCGTACGACGACGGCTCGCCGCAGCTCCATCGCGGGATCCACATCACCGACTGGCTCGGCGCGCAGACCAACCGCTACGTCGAGGAGTTCGCCGCGACAAGCAAGCCGTTCTTCATCTGGGCGTCGTACGTCGCCCCGCACACGATGACCGACCCGACGACGCACCGCTGGGTCCCGCCGATCGCGGCGGAGCGGCACGCGAGGCTCTTCCCCGCCGCGCGGCCCCCGTCGATGTCGAAGCCGACGTACCGCCGGACCAACAAGGGCTCCAACCTGGGCGTCTTCCCGTCCAGCGAGGTCTGGCGGCTCACCGACGTCGAGATCGTGCGGATGTTCCGGGCCCGGATCCGTTCCCTCCAGGGCGTCGACGAGGCCGTCGACGCCACCATGCGGACGCTCCAGGCCACGGGCCAGCTCGACAACACCTACGTGTTCTTCACGTCCGACAACGGCTACCTCATGGGCGAGCACAACCTGATGGGCAAGAACTTCCCGTACGAAGGCGCCCTGCAGATCCCTGGGCTCGTGCGCGGTCCCGGGATCGCACCCGGGACCCGGAGCCGGATGACCAGCCTCGTGGACCTCGCGCCGACGTTCCTCGACATCGCCGGCGCCACCGCCGGTCACCGCGTCGACGGGGTGTCCCTGCTGCCGTACCTCCGCGGCCTCGGTGGCGGGTACCGGACGTCGCTGATCCAGGCCGGCCACGTGAAGCGTGCCTGGCTGTGGCGCGGCGTGCGCACCGCGCGATACACCTACGCGCGCTATCCGCGCCGGGGCTTCGTCGAGCTGTACGACCGCAAGGTGAACCCGCACCAGCGCCGCAACGTGGCTCGCGACCCCGACTACGCGCGCGTCGTGAAGGAGCTGGAGCGCCGCCGCAAGGCGCTGGCCGACTGCGCCGGCCCGGAGCGGTGCAACCGGGACTTCGGCGCGGTGCCACGCCCGCGCCGCCGATGACCCCGACACAACAGGTTCCTCGGACCACCCGTTCGAGCCGTGGCGCACCGGGCCGCGACGTCCCGACAATCTCGACATGGGAGCGGTCCTGGTCACCGGCGCCTCGGGCTTCCTCGGCGGGTACGTCGTACGGCGGCTGCTCGAGGACGGCCACGCGGTGCACGCCCTCGTGCGGTCGCCCGACAAGCTGCGCAGCACCCTGGCTCCGCTCGGGATCGACCTCGACGAGCTCGGCGACCGCATCCACGTGTTCATCGGCGACATGACCGACGAGGGCACGGTGCGAAAGTCGGTCGACGGGTGCGACCACGCCGTCCACGCCGCGGCGACGTTCTCCTACCGGCGACGCGACGCCGAGCGGATGGCGAGGGAGAACAGCACCGGGACCGCCACGGTGCTCGACGCCGCGATCGACGCGGACTGCGCGAGCGTCGTGCACGTCTCGTCGATCGCCGCGCTGCTGCATCCCGGCGCGACGCTCGGTCCCCACAGCCCGCCGGGCCTCGAGCTCGGCCCCTACACCAGGAGCAAGGTGGAGTCGGACATCGAGGCCCGGGAGCGGCAGACGGCTGGAGCGCCGATGGCGATCGTGTACCCCGGCGGCATCCTCGGACCCGACGACCCGAAGCTCGGCGAGTCCAACGAGCTGGTCCGCGACGTGCTGCGCGGGCGTGTCACGGTCTACCCGCGTGGCCGGTTCCAGGTGGTCGACGTCCGCGACGCGGCCGAGGTCGTCGTCAGGGCGCTCACCCGGCCGGGTCAGCGGTTCATGGTGCCGGGCGAGGACGTGACGATGCCTCATCACCGCCTCGCCGAGGTGACCGGACGGCGCCTGCCGGCCCTGGCCGTCCCGCTGGCGGTGGCCCTGCCCGTCCTGCAGCTCGGCTACCGCACCGGGTGGCCGTGGCTGCCCCACGCGCTCGAGGGCGCCAGGCTCATCGCGTGCGGGACCACCGTGGACGCCTCGGCCACGGTCGAGGAGCTCGGCGTCGCCGGCCGACCGCTCGAGGACACGCTCCGTGACACGGTCCGCTGGCTCGTGCGGGCGGGCCACATCACCCCGGCGCAGGCGGGTCGCTGCGGCCGGGAATGACCCTGGCGCCGGGACCTCGGGCGGACGTGGGCGAGATCACCGTCAGGTAACCGCCAATCCAGCCGAATGGTAGTTACGAGTCGGCTAGACTCGGAACGTCCTCGAACGACGGCGAAAACCGCCTCTGACCAGCAAGAAAGAAGTCGCCCGCAATGTCCTCCGGACAGGCTCCCCTGCTCATGCTCGACCTCGCGACGAGCACCATCCGCGACCGCCGGCGCGCCGTGCGCGACCTGGCCCCGCGCTCCGCCCTGCTCGGGCGCCGGGCCCGCCGGGCCCTGAGGAGCAGCGAGCGCGCCGCTCGCTGACACCTCGCCGGCACCTGGCTGGCACAGAGACAAGCGACGGGCGCCGCCCGCCGGGAGAAAACCCGGCGAGCGGCGCCCGTGTCATGTGCAACCCGCGAGACCGTCCCGTCCCCCGACGTCGGCCTCCGGTGCCGGACCCCGAGCCGTCCGGCCATGTCCACCCTCACCCGGATGGACTGGTACGTACCACCCGGAGTTTGTGCAACTGCACAAACCCGCAGAATCCGGCGCGCGCTGGTTCCGGTGCCGGGACCCCGCGTGGATCGGGGCGCACGTCAGCGGCGCCGGCCCAGCAGCAGGCCGACCGCGACCATGCCGACGCCCAGCACGAAGTGCAGCCAGTCGTCGGCGGTGTTGACCGGGACGAAGTTCGCCGAGCTGTCCTTGTCGACCACCAGGCCGTACAGCCAGAGCACCAGGTAGGCGGCGCCGCCGCCGACCAGGAACGCCTTGGCGTTGCTCGCGGTGCGGGCGAGCGCGAGGCCCGCGACACCGAAAAGCAGGTGCACGACGTTGTGCAGGATCGACACCTGGAAGATGCCGAGCAGCGCGGCCTCCGAGTGGTGACCGGCGCCGGCGAGGTCGCCGTAGTTGGTCGTCACGCCGGGCACGAAGCCGAGCACGCCGACGAGCAGGAACACGGCGCCGACGGCGGCGGCCGCGGCCTGGACGGGCGTGCGCGGAGCGCGTGATGTCCGAGATACGTTGGCGTTGGATGCGGATGTCATGGGTTCCCTCCTCAGCCGGGACGGCGGACACCGCCCCGGGGACCTGAGGTACCCCGACATCCGGGCGCTACGCCATCAGCGCTCCCTGCCGGGCAACGCGACCGGCGCCCGTCAGCCGGCTTCCCGCTCCCGCTCGCGAGCCGGGTCGACCACCCCGTCCAACCCGGCAGCGCGCGCGATCCCGTCCCGCAGCGCCATCACCTCCGAGGCGCGGAACCTCCGGTGCCCGCCCAGGGTCTTGATGACCGTGAGCTTGCCGGCGTCGCCCCAGCTGGAGACAGTCTTGGGATCGACGTTGAACAGTGCCGCCACCTGCGATGGTTTGAGCAGTACTTCTGTGTTCTCGGGCTTCACGTTGCCACCCCTCGCGTTCGCCCGCGGGCCCCCGAGCGTCGTCCGACACTCCCGCAGGCCCCTGTCTATATGACGAAGTCGACATGTGCACTCCGTCAAATGACGTAAACGCAGGTATCCGGAGATTGGTAAATTTTCCGTTCGATACGGTGACACCGCATGCAGTTCCGGTTTCTTTACAACCCGCCCCCTGCGTCGGGCCATTCCGAGAATTCGCCGATTCCGCGAGAAGCGGGAGATCCCCAGCCCGCCTGGCACGATCGAACCAGGACCTCGTTCCGGCTAGATCAATTCCTCGGCGAATTCTTCATCACCGCTGACCGCCGCTAATTCGCGTGCTCATACTGACCCCGGACGTTGGAATTCGTCTACCTCACCGGCCAACCCGGGCTGGCCGCTTTCTCCGGAAAATCGGAAAAATCAAGGGGGCACGCGAAATGCAGGAAACACAGGTCGCCGTCATCGGCGCCGGGCCGCACGGGCTCGCCGCCACCGCCCACCTCAGGCGTGCGGGCGCGGAGGTGCGCGCCTTCGGCGAACCGCTCGACTTCTGGAAGGCGATGCCGCGCGGGATGCTGCTCCGGTCGAACTGGACCGCGACCAGCATCGCCGAGCACGACGGGCCGCTGTCGCTGACCAGCTACTGCCGGGCGACCGGGACGGACCTGCACCTGCCGGTGCCGCTCGACGCCTTCGTGGCCTACGGCCTCTGGGTGCAGGGCCGCGCCGCGCCGGACGTCGACCGGAGGCGCGTCACCCGCGTCAGCCGGCTCGGGTCGGGGTTCGCGCTCGACCTCGCCGACGGCGAGCGCATCGCGGCCCGCACGGTGGCCGTCGCGGGCGGGATCGCGCCGTTCACCCACCGTCCCGAGGTCGGCGCGCACCTCCCGCGCGAGCAGGTCTCGCACACCTCGGACCACAGGGACCTGAGCCGGTTCGCCGGCCAGGAGGTCCTGGTCGTCGGCGGCGGGCAGAGCGCGCTCGAGTCGGCGGCGTTGATGCACGAGTCCGGCGCCTCGGTCGAGGTCGTCGTCCGCGCGCCGAAGATCAACTGGCTGCACGGCGGCAAGTACCACCGGATGCTCGGGCCCCGCCTGACCCCGCTGCTCTACGCGCCGACCGACGTCGGGCCGATGGGTCTCTCCCGGATCGTCGCGGTGCCGGACCTGTTCCGACGCTTCCCACGCGCGCTGCAGGAGCCGATGGCCTACCGCGCGATCCGCCCCGCGGGCGCAGCCTGGCTGCAGCCCCGGCTCGCCGACGTACCGATGCGTCTCGGCCGGAGGATCGCGGCGATCGACCCCGCAGGTGACCGGCTGAGCGTGCGACTCGACGACGGGACCCGCCGCACGGTCGACCACGTCCTGTTCGGCACCGGCTACCGCGTCGACGTGGCGAAGTACCCGTTCCTCGCGCCCGACCTGCTCCAGCAGGTCGAGCGTGCCGGCGGCTACCCGGTGCTGCGCCGCGGGATGGAGTCGACCGTCCCGGGGCTGCACTTCCTCGGCGCCCCGGCTGCATCGAGCTTCGGGCCGATCATGCGCTTCGTCGCAGGTGGCTGGTACGGCGCGGAGTCCCTGACCCGCCGCGTCGTGGGCTCCCGGTCCGCGACCGCCGACTCCCCCGTGCCCGTCCCGGCACCCGTTGTCGACGAGCCGTGACGACCACACAGCCTCGCGCGCAGGTCACGGCCCGGCCGTACGGCGTCGGCGCCCTGGTGGTGGGCGGCGACTACCAGGGGCTCGGCATCGCGCGCAGCCTCGGCCGCCGGGGCATCCCGGTCGTGGTGGTCGACGACGAGCGGTCGGTGGCGGGCGCGTCCCGCTTCGTCACGCACGCCGAACGGGTGCCTGACCTGCGCACCGAGCGCGGCACCGTCGACGCACTGCTCGACGTGACCGCGCGGCTCGGGCTGGACGGCTGGGTGCTGTACCCGACCCGCGAGGAGACCGTCGCCGCGGTGGCCGCGCACCGCGAGGTGCTGACCGAGCGGCTGTCGGTGCCGACGCCGTCGCTGACGGCGGTCGCGGCCGCCTGGGACAAGCGGCGGACCTACCAGCTCGCGGAGTCACTGGGCGTCGCCGTCCCACGCTGCTGGTTCCCCGCTTCGCCGGCCGACCTCGACGCGGTGGACCTAGCCGCGCCGGTGGTCCTCAAGCCCGCGATCAAGGAGCACTTCTTCTACGCCACCAAGGCGAAGGCCTGGCGGGTGGACACGAGGGCGCAGCTGCGCGAGGCGTACGAGCGGGCCGTCGAGATCACCGGTCCCGGTGAGGTCATCGTGCAGGAGCTGGTGCCCGGAGGCGGCGCCGCCCAGGTCGCCTACTGCGCGCTGTTCGTCCGCGGCGAGGCCGTCGCGGAGATGACCGTCGTACGCCGCCGGCAGCACCCGTCGGACTTCGGCCGGGCGAGCACGTTCGTGGAGACCGTCGACCTGCCCGAGCTGCGCGAGCCGTCCGTCCGCTTCCTGCGCGCGATCGACTACCACGGCCTCATCGAGCTCGAGTACAAGCGCCACCCGCGCGACGGCGTGCCGAGGCTGCTCGACGTCAACGCCCGGACGTGGGGCTACCACTCGCTGGGCGCGGCGGCCGGCGTCGACTTCCCCTATCTGCTGTTCCGCGAGCAGCTCGGCCTGCCGGTCGAGCCCGTGCGCGCCCGGCCGGGGGTGCGCTGGGTCCGGCTGCTCACCGACCTGCCCAACGCGGTCCGTGACGTCCGCGCCGGCCGACTCCGCGTGCGTCCGTACCTGCGGTCGCTGCGCGGGACGGACACGGAAGCGGTGTTCTCGGTGCGCGACCCGCTGCCCGGTCTCTACGAGGTCGCCCTGCTCCCCTATCTCGCCGTACGACGCGGGTTGTGAGCCCGCTCCCGCCGGAGGTCCGATGTTCCAGTCGTCGCTGACGTTCCTGCCACTCGACTACTTCCGGGTGCCCTGCACGGTCGACCGCTCGATCGGGGCCGACCTGCCCGCGGGGTGGGCCCGGCTGCGGGCGGAGACGACGGGGCTGAGTCTGTTCTGGCCCGGTGGTCTCGACAGGCTCGCCCACTCCTGGGCCGGGCTGTTCCGGATCGACGACTGGACCGTGGCCGGGCACGTGGTGCGAGAAGAGCCGCCGCCGGGGCTCGGCGTTGGGGGGTGGCGGCCCGTCTCGCACCTGCACGACCGGGGTGGTGCGCGGATCGCGTCGGTATGGCGGGACCGAGCCGGCAACACGTGGCTGCCGTGTGACCCGGGTGAGGTGATGCGGTGCCTGTGGTCCGAGCAGTACACCGCGCTGGGCGGCCGGGCCCGGGCAATGAAGCTCGCCCGCAAGGTGGCCCTGACGGGCTACTACGCCGTTCGTCCGCTGCTGCCGCGGCCGCTGCAGCTGCTGTTGCGCCGCACGCTGGCCAGCTACCAGCAGCGGGACGAGACGGCGTTCCCGGCGTGGCCGGTCGAGGACGGGCTGCACCGGATGTACGTCTGGCTCTTCGACCTCCTCGCGACCCTGGCCGGCGAGCCGGTCCCGGCGCTCGACACCTGGCCGGACGGGTGCACGTGGGCGCTGGTGCTCACGCACGACGTGGAGAGCCAGCAGGGCGTCGACGACATGGAGCTGCTCCGCACAGACGAGCGGCGTCTTGGCCTGCGCTCGTCGTGGAACTTCGTCCCGGAGCGGTACGACGTCGATCCCGGCCTGGTCGCGCGCACGAAGGCCGACGGCTGCGAGGTCGGGGTGCACGGGCTGCGCCACGACGGGCGCGACCTGGCCTCCCGACGGCACCTCGAGCGCCGGCTCCCGGCCATCCGTCGCTACGCCCATGAGTGGGGCGCGGTCGGCTTCCGTTCGCCCGCCACGCAACGGGCCTGGTCGCTGATGCCGCTGCTCGGCTTCGACTACGACGCGTCGTACACCGACACAGACCCCTACGAGCCGCAGCCGGGCGGCTGCTGCACCTACCTGCCGTTCTTCATCGACGGCCCTGATGGCGTCGACGGCACGGTAGAGCTGCCGATCACCGTGCCGCAGGACCACACGCTGTTCGAGATCCTGCGCGAGACCGACCAGGGCACCTGGCGGGCCAAGGTCGCGGCGATCCGCGAGCGGGGCGGGCTGGCCCTGGTCCTGGCGCACCCTGACTACGCACGCAACCCGCACATGGCCCGGGAGTGGCGGGCGCTGCTCGAGGAGGTCGCCGACGACCCGACCATGTGGCAGCCGCTCGCGCGCGACGCCGCCCGCTGGTGGCGCGACCGCGCGGCCTCACGAATCGTGCGGACCGACCGCGGGTGGGCGGTCCTCGGCCCCGCGGCGGGGCGTGCCGGGGTGCGGCTGCTCGGTGACCCGTCCGTCGCGGACCGGACGCTGGCGGGCTGACGTGGCGCCCTGGTTGGTCGGCCCCGCGCGGCGGCGCGGCCGCGAGGACTGGCATGTCGCGGTCGTGGTGGAGAACGTGCCGGCCGGCGTCGACACCCGGCTGCGCAAGCAGCTCGACGACCTGCTGGCCGCGGGCTTCACGGTCTCGGTGGTGACGCGCCGCTCGCCCGAGAACGACCGCTACCGGGACCGCCCGGGCATCCGGCTGCTCGAGTATCCCGCGCCGCCCGAGCCGCGCGGCGCCGCGGGGTTCGCGGTCGAGTACGCCGTGTCGTTCGCCTGGGCAGCGGTCCACCTGGCCCGGCTACGCGCGCGCCGGCGGATCGACGTGCTGCAGCTGTGCCAGCCGCCCGACGTCTACTTCCCGCTCGCCTGGCTGCTGCGACGCACGGGAACACGCGTGGTCGTGGACCAGCGCGACCTGATGCCCGAGCTGCTCGCCTCGCGGTACGACGACCGTCCGCCTGCCGCGCTCGACGCCGTCCTGCGCTGGCTGGAACGGCGCACCCAGCGCGCGGCCGACCACACCGTCACGGTCAATGAGCACCTGCGGCGCAGGCTGGTCGAGGCCGGTGCCGACCCGTCGCGCGTCACGGTGGTGCGCAACGGGCCCGTCCAGGCGCGGGCGGAGCGCGCCGTACCCGACGAGGCGCTGCGCCGCGGCCACCGGCACCTGGTCTGCTGGGCCGGGAAGATGGGGCCGCAGGACCGGGTCGACCTGGTGCTCCGGGTCGCCGACGAGGTGGTGCGCCGGATGGGCCGTACCGACTGCGGCTTCGTGGTCCTGGGCGACGGCGAGTGCCTCGACGAGCTGCGCCGGACGTCCGCCTTCCTGGGGCTCGAGCCGTGGGTGCACTTCACCGACTGGCTGCCCGAGCGGGACGTGTTCGCGCACCTGGTGTCCGCCGACGTCGGCATCGACACGTCCCTGCAGGCGGAGGTCTCGCCGGTGAAGGCGATGGAGTACATGGGCTGCGGTCTGCCGGTCGTCTCGTTCGACCTCCCGGAGACCCGCCGGATCACCGAGGGCGCGGGCGTCCTGGTGCCGGCAGGCGACGAGGTGGCGCTGGCGAAGGCGCTCGTCGACCTGCTGGACGACGCCGACCGGCGGGCGGAGCTGGGCCGGGCCGGGCGGGACCGGGTGCGGGGCTGGCTGAGCTGGGAGCAGCAGTCACCGGCCTACTTGCAGGCGGTGGGGCCCCTCAGCACCTCACCGATTGGTCACGAACCGCAGGTTCTCGCGTCCGATTCGTGCGGTTGGGGACCAAACCGCAATGGCCCGCCCGCCCGTCACGGGCAGCCGTAGCGCTTCGAGCAGGGCGGGTCGTGCCGCGCGAACTCCTCGGTCAGCCAGGTGTGCTTGGCGACCTCTCCCTCGACGAGCTCGATGTAGTGGAGGGCTGCGGGTGAGCGCCACTCCCCGGCGTACCAGGACCCGACGCACCCGGCGAGATCGCCCGCGGCGTAGGTTCGGTCGCCGGTCTGGTCGAGCCAGTGCACCCAGCCCTCGTAGCAGCCGCGGAGGTAGGCGCCGAGGTAGTCGAGGGCGTAGGCGGTCGAGTCGCGGCTGAACGGGAAGGTGCCGTTCTGGTTGCCGTCCATCACGCCCCAACGCGGGTCCTCCCAGGCCATCACGCCCACGATCGAGAACGTCTTCGGGCACACGCCGGTGCCGTAGTCGGCCTCGTAGTCGTGGCCGAAACGGCCGATGGCCGCGCAGAAGACACGGGTGTCGCCGTTGGGCTCCTCGACCATGTCGCCGCAGCCGAGCATCTCCACGCAGCGGCCGTTCGGGTACGTCGCGCCCTGGTACCACGTCGACTCCCGTACGGCGATGGCCCGCAGGAGGTTGTCCGGCAGGCCCCACTTGCACGCGGCCCACTGGATGTTCTCGTCGGTGGTGCCGGTGTGCTGCCCGCTCACGCGCTCGAGCAGACGGCTGTCGAAGCGCGGGTCGTAGCCTCCCTCCGGCCCGCTGCGCGGCCTCGTGGCGAGGGCGGCGCGGACCCGGTCCGGGTCGGGGACGGTGTGATTGGCCTTGTTGTTGTCCGGTCGCGGCTCCCAGGTGGACCGGTGCACCTGCTCGGCGCAGGAGGTGTCGCCGGGCAGCCGCTCCCAGGCGCCGACGGGGGCGGTCCGGAACCAGCCCTCCGGCGGCGGCGGGTCGTGGCTGACTCGCTCCAGCCCGGCCACCATCCGGCCCAGCCCTGGGAGGGCCGCGAACGCGACGAGGACCGCGGCGCTCAGGACGATGCCGACGGAGTGCCGCCGGCGGACGCGGACGTGCCGCCCATGCCGCCGCACCGGCCGGGCGGCGTCACGAGGGGTTGCGTGCCGAGCCACGGTCCGCGACCTCCGTCGTCACTGGTTCCTCGGGCAGGGCCAGGGGCACCTCGACTGACGTGCCCGCCGGCGGCGCCGGCAGCGCCGGCGGCTCGCCGCGGCGAGACGGCCGGGGCCGGGTCGCGATAATGCCGACCAGCCGGCCGGGCAGGCGTCGCAGCGACTCGGCCGCGAGGGCTGCCTCGCGGCGGCTGGTGCCTGCGCGGACGTCCACCGCGAGGATCGTGAGCTCGCACGCGTTCGCGACCAGCAGCGTGGCCGGCTCCTCGAGCACGGGGGCCGCGTCGATCACCACGATCGCGTCGGACGACAGCCGCTTGACGATCGCCAGGAAGTCCTCGACGTCCTCGGTGGACACGGTCGCGGGCGACGCGCCGGCGGTGAGCACGCGCAGGTTTGGGTGCGAGGTGAACTGAACCGCGGAGCCCACGCTGTGGTCGCCGTGCAGCACGTCGGTGACGCCGGGCGAGGGCGGCAGGCCCAGCAGGCGGTGCAGGTCGGGCCGGCGGGCGTCGCCCGACACCAGCACGACGTCCTTGCCGACCTGGGCCAGAGCGACGGCGAGGTTGGCCGCGACCGTGGTCGCGCCGGCGCCCCGCCTGGGCCCGGTCACCAGCACCGCCACGTTGCGCCGGCGGTTGCCGAGGAGGTTGCTGAGCCGGGCCGCGAGGTGGCTGAACCCACCGGGACCGTGCTCGAGGGGCGCGTCGACCTTGGCCCCCACCGGGACGGACACCAGGATCTCCGCATCGGTGACCCGGGCGGCGTCGGCGGCGCCGCGCACCCGGCCGCGCATCCGGTCCCACAGGTACGCCGCGACGTACCCGACGCCCAGCCCCGCCACGAGCGCGAGCAGCACCGCAACGGCGTAGTTGGGCGGGCTCGGCTCGGTGGGCAGCACGGGCTCGGTGATCACGCGCGCCACCGGGTCGTCGAGACCCTCGTTGCGGTACTCGACGTAGGCCTCGACAGCGGCCTCCGCCCCCTCCTGGGCTGCGGCTGCGTCGTCGGCGGTGTACGCGAAGTCGAGGACCTGGGTGTCGACGGGCACCGTGACCTCCAGGTTCTCGGTCACGGCCTCGGGGTAGGTGTCGAGCTCCGCCGCCGCGCGGTCTGCCACCACAGCTGAGAGCGCGATCGCCCGCTCGGTCCCCATCTGCGGCACCGCCACCGCGTTCTCGCCGGTGCTGAAGTCGACGAGCACCGACCCGGCCGAGACGTACGTCGGCGCCCGGGACGCGAGCGCCCAGACGGCGGTCGCGGTGGTCAGCACGGCCACTGCGAGGATCGGCAGGAGGAAGGCCCAGAAAAGACTGGTGACCGCGGCGCTGGTCGCCGGGCTGCGGTCTGCTGCTGTATGGCTCATGGTCGATCTCCTGTGAGGCGACGGAAGGCGTCGGGGCTTCGGACGGTCTCGGCTGCCGGCTGCGAGGACACGGGTGGTGCGGGGCCGCGTGGCTGCGCCGGAACGGCGGCGAGGGCGAGCAGCCCGAACAGGCAGTCCGCGGCTGCGCGGTAGGTGAGGTGCGGGTCGAAGACCATGAGCACCGCCCCGACGGCCACGCCGGTGAACGCGCCGAGCGCGGCGACCGAGCTCCAGGACGGGGGCCCCTCGACCCGGCGCCACAGCCAGCGGAGGCTGACCACGACGAAGACGAGGTACGACGTGAACAGGGCGACCCCGCCGCCCCAGAGCAGCCAGGTGTAGCCGCTCTCGATCCACACGTACCCGAGGCCCTCGGTCGAGACCTGCACCCGGGCCGCGGGCCGGACCCCGAGCAGCAGGTTGTTGCCCGACAACAGCTCGGGCCAGAAGTAGGTCTGCAGGTTGGTCAGTCGGCTCGTCCAGCTGTGCGGCATCCCGTACAGGCCGCCGAAGCCCTCGAGCCGGTGTGACACCGCCGGCCAGGCCGCCACGAGGCCGATGGCCACGCCGAGCGGTGCCCAGCGCAGCAGGTCGAGCCGGCGCAGGGTCACCGCCACGCAGGCCACCCCGACGGCCAGGCCGAGCGCGCTCGAGAACTCCGCGGCCGCGAAGGTGCCGACCACGAAGATCCCCGCGGCGACGAGCAACGGCCGCGGGTGGCGGCGTGCCTCGAACCAGAGCCCCGCCGCCACGGCGAGGTTCATCACCAGCAGGTCCGCCGTCGCCGCGGGCAGGCCGATCGTGGAGCCGCCGCGCGGGATCTCCAGGGCCGCGTCGTAGCCGAACGGCGTGTACAGCGGCCGCAGCAGCTCCCGGACGCCCAGCAGGTCGAGGGCCTGCAGGATCCCGATGAGGCCGACCACCGACGCGGCGGCGACGGACGTCACCAGCGCGACCAGGACCTCCCGCTGGGTGGTGACGGAGGCACGGACGATCGCGTAGACCACGAGGTACTTCCACAGCACCAGGGCGTGGCTGAGGTCGTCGCCGGTGACGTCGCGGCCGCGGAGGTACATGAAGGCGAGAGGCACCAACGACGCGCAGACCGCCATCGCGACGAGGGTCCACTCGACCCGGTTGAGCCGCAGCGACAGCGGTCGGCCGACCGGCCGGTGCACCACTGCTCGCAGGGCCAGCACGGCCGCCACGAACACGACGAGCGCCTCGTTGGGCCGGAGTCCCGGCACCAGCCGGTCGCGGTCGATCCCGGCGACGAGCGGCGTGACCGCGATGACCAGCACCGCGGCGGTCGCGGGCCGGACCCACACCAGGGCTCCGAGTGCCACGACGGCGACCGCCGCACCTGCCGCGAGCGGGGCGCGCGCGACGAGCAGGCCGGCGGCCACCGCCGCCAGCAGCGTCGCGGGCAGCAGCACGGCGCCCGGCAGCACGGGCGAGTGGCGGGACGCCGTGTAGCCGGTCACGGGAGTGCCCCTTCCGCGGGCTGCGCGTGCGGAGTACGCCGTACGCCGGAACGCAGGGAGGCGAGCTCCGGAGAGCGCAGCAGGAGCTGCACGGCCAGGTAGACGACCAGGCCGACCAGGCTGCCGACCAGCAGCGCGAGGACAGTCCCGGCGCGGCCCGGCAGGCCGGCCGGCACGACGTCCGCGACGACGAGCACCGGGAGCGACATCGCCAGCGCGCCGAACGCCAGCCTCCGGGCGAGCGGCAGCAGCCGTCGCGTGGGCAGCTCGCTCCGGACGCACATGGCGCGGGTCAGGTGCAGCCCGCCGGCCAGCGCGCCGACGGCGTACGCCGCACCGAGGAAGGGCGCCGCCTGCCTCCCCTCCAGCGCGAGGGTGGCCAGCGCCAGGGCGAGGCAGACGGCTGTCTGCAGGGCCATCGCGTTGAGCGGCGTACGAGTGTCCTGCCGGGCGTAGGCCGCCTGAAGGGAGATGTAGAACGCGGTCTGACCGACGATGCCCGGCGCGATGAACAGCAGCGCGCCGGTCATCATGCCGAGCCCGGCGTCGCTGGCCATCGCGCCGACGGCGATCGCGTGCGCGATCGGCCCAGCGAGCAGCATGTAGCCGACCGCGGCCGGCACGGCCAGGAACAGCGCGAGCTGCAGCCCCTCCCGGTAGGTCTCGCGGAAGGACCCGTCGCCGCGCTGCTCCCGGTGCAGCCGCGACAGCCGCGGGATCAGCGCGAGCCCCACGGGCGTGGCGACGAGCTCGATGGGCAGCGCGTAGAAGTTGAACACCATCTGCAGCGCGACGGTGCCGCCGGCGGCACGGCCGGCGAGCAGCAGCAGGACGAGCATCTGCAGTGCCAGCAGGGCCGCCTGCAGCACGGACAGGACGGCACGGCGCACGACGTCCCGGACCTCGGGGTCACGCCAGCCGGCACGCGGACGCACGGTCACGTCCGAGGTGCGCGCCCCCGCCCAGGCCAGCGCCGCGTTGGCCGCGACCGCCGTCGTGGAGCCGAGACCGAGCAGCACGACGACCCCCGTGGGCTGGCTGCTCTGCGCCGCGACGGAGCCGTACGCCAGCCAGGTCGTGAGCAGCACGGCCATCATCCCGACGTTCTCGACGGCGGGCGCGACCGCAGCGAGTGCGAACCGGCGGTGCGCGTTGAGGACGGCGGCGGAGGCCCCGGACAGGGCGTAGAGGAACACCTGCGGGCACATCAGCACGAGCAGCAGCGCGGCCTGCCGCGAGGCGGTGGCCCCCTCGCCGGGCGTCAGCACCCCGAGGACCGGCGGAATCGCGACGAAGACGACCGGGACGACGACGAGCATGGCCAGCCAGGACGTGCCGAGGAACCCGCCGGCCATGCGTGCGGTCCGGTCGGGGTCGCCCGCGTCGACGTGCTTGACCAGGGCGGGCACGAGCAGCGACGAGAACAGCGATCCGGCGAGGAACCCGTAGTAGACGAGGTTCGGCAGCGAGTTGGTCAGCTGGAACGTGTCGCCGAACGTCGTCGGCCCGAGGATCGCGCCGACCATGACCACCCGGACAAGCCCGGTGAGGCGGCTGACAGCCGTGCCCAGGCCGACCACGAGGGAGTCACGGGCGGTGCCCGGCTGCACCTCCCTCGTGGCGGCCATCAGCGCGCCCCTCCCGCGAGCACCGCGGGGACGGTGCGCAGCAGGATCACCAGGTAGAGCGACAGCGAGCGCCGCGCGACGTACTCAACGTCGAGGCGCAGCCCCTCGGTCATGGTCAGCCGGTTGCGGCCGCTCACCTGCCACAACCCGGTCAGGCCGGGGCGTACGTCGAAGCGGCGGTCCGCCCAGACCGGGAACTCCCCGAGCTCGGCCGGCAGGCAGGGCCGGGGACCCACGAGCGACATGTCCCCCTTGAGCACATTGAACAGCTGCGGGAGCTCGTCGAGGCTGGTCCGCCGGAGCAGGCCGCCCACCTTCGTGACGCGCGGGTCGTCGGCCAGCTTGTAGAGCCCGCCCTCCGGCTCGACCCGGCCGCGCAGCAGGTCGCGGACGTAGGCCTCGTGAATCGCGGGGTCGGCGTCGCGCCGCATCGTGCGGAACTTGTACATCACGAACTCGCGACGCCCTGCGCCCACCCGCGCCTGCCGGAAGAACCCCGGCCCCGGGCTCGTGAGCCGCACCGCGGCGTACACGACGAGCAGCAACGGCGCGGTCAGCACCAGCGCGACCGAGGCGAGGACGAGGTCGAGCCCCCGGACGGCCGCCTCGCGCCCACGGGGGATCGGACGGAGACGGCCTCGGTGGCGGGGGGCTGCCACCTCCGGGGGGAGCACCTCGGTCATCGCGCGATCCCCTGTGACCCGTTGTGGGACCCGTTGACCAGCCGGTAGCGCGAGGCGGACGTGGCGTCCTGCCGGATCCGGCCGTTCACGTCGGGAAGCCCGTCGACCTCGCCGCGTACGACGGCGGGGTTGCCGTAGGCGACGGCGCCGGGCGGCAGGTCGCGCGTCACCACCGACCCCGCCCCGACGAGGCAGCCGTGGCCGATCCGGACGAACGGCAGGACGGTGACGTTGACGCCGAGCTGGGCGCGCGCCCCGATGCGCGGACCGGACATGACCCGGGCCGACGCGGCCTGGCCGGGGTAGAGGTCGTTGGCGATGGTCACGCCCGGGGCGAGGAACGCGTCGTCCTCGATCTCGGTGTACTGCGCGACGTAGCAGTTGCTGTGGATCTTGACCCGCGAGCCCAGCCGGCAGCCGTAGTCGACGACGGTGTTGCTCCACACGGAGACGTCGTCGCCGACGCGGCACTGCTCGCGGATCACCACGTGGTGGCCGGTCTCGAAGCGGTCGCCGATGCGGCTGCCCACGTAGATCACCGTGCCGCTGCGCAGGGTCGCGTCGGCGCCGATGCTCAGGTAGCGGTCGACGTCGCGGGCGACCTCATAGCCGATCTGGACGTCGGCGTCGGCGCGCAGGCCGGGCCCCACCTCGACGCTCGTCATGACGGCGCCCCCTCGGCACCCTCGGCTGCGACCTCGTTGACGGTCTTGGCCACGCGCTCGGCGTCGCCGACGGTCATCGCGGGCGACATCGGCAGGGACAGCAGGCGTGCGGCGTCGGCCTCGACGACGGGTAGCGAACGGTCGGTCAGGTGGCGGTACGGCGCCATCAGGTGGCACGGCGTCGCGTAGTGGATGCCGGTGCCGATGCCCAGCTCGGCGAGCTCGGCACGGACCCGCTCCCGGTCGCGCACCCGGACCACGGCGAGGTGGTAGACGCCCCGGCTGCCCTCGAGCTCAGCGACCAGCGGCGCGGCGACCGGGTCCAGCAGCTCGCGGTAGACGGCCGCGACCTGGCGTCGCCGGGCGTTCCAGCCGTCGAGCAGCGGCAGTTTGGTCTCGAGCACCACGGCCTGGACGGCGTCGAGCCGGCTGTTGGTGCCGACGTGGACGTGCTCGTGGTGCGACGTACCGGCGCGGCCGTGGTCGCGCAGGGCGCGGATGGTCTCGGCGAGCCCGTCGTCGTCGGTGACGACCGCCCCGCCGTCCCCGAAGGCGCCGAGGTTCTTGCCCGGGTAGAAGCTCGTGCAGGCGGCGATGCCGAACGACCCGGCGCGGCGGCCGCGCCAGGTGGCGCCGTGGGCCTGGGCCATGTCCTCGATGACGAACAGACCGTGCTCCTCGGCGACCCGGCCGAGCGCGTCCATGTCGGGCATCTGCCCGTAGAGGTGCACGACCGCGACCGCTCGGGTGCGCGGCGTCAGCGCCGCGACCAGGGTCTCCGGGGTGAGCAGCAGGGTGTCGGGGTCGACGTCGGCAAAGACCGGTCGCGCGCCGGCGAGGACGACGGCCTCGGCCGTGGCAACGAACGTGTTGGCCGGCACCACCACGTCGTCGCCAGGCCCCAGCCCGAGCGCGCGCATGCTCAGGTGCAGCGCGTCGGTCCCGTTGGCGACACCGATCGCGTGGTGCCGCTGGCAGTACGCCGCCCACGCCCGCTCGAAGCGCTGCACGGCCTCGCCGCCGATGAAGGCGTTGGTGTCCAGCAGGGCGCTCCAGCCGGCGAGCACCTGGTCGCGGACGACCTGCGTGGTCGGGGTCAGGTCGAGGAAGGGGACGGCGTCGGACGACGTCCCCGCGTGCGCCCGGCTCACGATGCCCGCTCGACCGGTGCGGGCACCGACTGGCGCGGGACGGGGACCACCGGCGGCGCGACCGGGTCGCGCAGCTCGGACAGCTGCACCGCGCGCCGCAGCCGCGACGACATCTGTGCCGCCTCGAGCACCTCGACGACGGCGAGGCCGTTGCGGCCGTCCGTGGTCGGCCGCATGCCGGTCAGGGCGCAGTCGACGAAGTGCTCGTCCTCGAGGGCGAGCGGCTCGTTGACGACGAGGTACGGCGCCACCACGTCGCCGTAGCGGTAGGTCATCGGCGCCTTGGTCAGGTCTCCGTCGGTCTCGATCTGGGCGACGCCCTTGTCGTGCACCCGGACCCGCTCCTCGGCGAGGTCGTCGAAGACCACCATCTTCTCGCTGCCGACCATCGTGACCCGGCGGACCTTGCACGGGTCGAGCCAGCTGACGTGCACGTTGGCGACCACGTCGGGGTCCTCGTAGTGCAGGCGCAGGTGCGCGACGTCCTCGAGCCGCTGGTGCGCGTGCCGAGAGGCCCAGCACTCGACGGCGGTCGGCTGCCCGCCCAGCACGTAGTTGAGGATCGAGACGTCGTGGGGCGCGAGGTCGAGGATGACGTTGACGTCGTGCTGGTAGAGGCCGAGGTTCAGCCGAGCGGTGTGCACGTAGTAGACCCGGCCCAGCTGGTCCTCGCGCACCATGTCGCGCAGGCTCCAGACCGCCGAGTGGTACTCGAAGGTGTGGCCGACCATGAGGGTGACGCCCCGCGCCTCCGCGGCCTGCACCATCATCCGGGCGTCCGCGGCCGACGTCGCGAGCGGCTTCTCGACCAGCACGTGCTTGCCGGCCGCGATCGCCTCGAGCGCGAGCCCCGCGTGGGTGCTGGGCGGGGTCGCGATCAGGACCGCGTCGATGTCGTCGAGGGCGTCCGAGAGGTACGCCGCGCGGCCGAGCCCCGGGAAGTGCCGCTCCAGTGCCGCGTGCCGGTCGGGGCTCGGGTCGATGACGGTGACCGTGTCGACCGAGTCGAGCGCGCGCAGCGCCCGGACGTGCTTGGAGCCCCAGTAGCCGCACCCGGCCACCCCGACTCGCAACCCTGAAGAAGTGACCATGACAGTCCCCCCATTCCCTTTGCTTAGGAGGTCTCGGGTCTCTGCGGCACCTGAGAAGGTGGCCCCCGCCGGGACGCCGAGCTGGAATTCCCGAGGTGCCCATCCCAACATTTTCCGAGTGCCTGGGAAATGGGTCAGTCGACTTATTCCATCGATGACTTGGGTAAGCCAACCGGCTACGCCGAATGCCGTAGTGGACAAGGGGGAACCGTCATGGAAATCGTGCGCGAGACGCGATTTCTCGGCCCTTTCCACAACCCCCGAATTCTCCACATCCGACAATTTCTCGGTTACCGAAGAATTCATTTTTCGAACATCACGATGACGGGGAGCGGCGAAGCCGCCTCCCCGTCGCCGGACCCCGATTGGTCCGCAACGTTGCGTCCGGTGCGCGCGGAGCCGTTGCGGACGAATCGGGTGTGGGGGTCAGTTCGTCACGGTGACCGCGTTCGCCAGCGTGGAGGTGCCGAAGTTGCTGCGGTTCGTCACCGTCATCGAGCGTGCGGTCCTGGCCGCTCCGGAGGTGACCCTGAGCACGACCGTCATCCGGGTGGCGCTCTGGACGCGGGGACTCCTCACGGTGACTCCGGAGCCCGAGACCGTGACGGTCGTCTGGTTGTTGAAGCCGGTGCCGGTGAGCGTGACCGTGGTGTCCCGGCCTGCGCGGACCGTGGCCGGTGAGACCGACGTGATCGTGGGGCTGGCGACGATCGTCAGGCAGCTCGTGCAGGTGGCCGAGGTGCCGTTGGTGTTGGTCACCGTCACGTTGCGCGCCCCGACGGGAGCGCCGCCCGCCACGCTCACCCGCAGAGTGACCCGGGTGTTGGTCCGGCCGGTGACCGTCGCGGTGACACCGGTGCCGCTGACGGCCGCGGTGATCCCGGCGTTGAAGCCGCTGCCGTTCACCTGGACCGTCACCGCGTCGGCGCCCTGGCCGAGCTGGGCCGGGCTGACCCCGGTGATCCGGGGCGCCGTCGCCATCGTGACGGTGACCGGCGAGCTGGTGCCGACGTTGTTGGCGGCGTCCGACTGCGAGGCCACCAGCGTGTAGGTGCCCGCGGCCAGGTTCGTCACCGTCGTGCTCCAGCTGCCGTTGCTCGCGGATGCCGTGGTGGTCCGCACCGGCGTGCCGGTGGTGCCGGACCCCGCGTAGACCCGCAGCGTGACCGTCGCCGCGTCGCCCGTCTGGGTCCCGGCTGCGCCGGAGACGGTCAACGACGTACCTCCGACGACGCTGCCGGCGGTCGGGCCGGTGATGGTCACCACCGGCGCCGTCGTGTCCTGCGGCGTGGTGTTGACCGTGAACGTCACGGGGTCGCTCCTGCCGATGTTGCCCGCCGTGTCGACCTGGGTCGCCTGCACGGTCCAGACGCCGGCCGCCAGCGTGGTGGGCGTGGCGCTCCACGTGCCGTTCGCGCCGACGGTCGCCTGCACCGTCTGGGCCGCGGGCTCCTGGACGCCGCTCGACGGGTAGAACGCGACCGACACCTGGTTGGTGTCACCGGCCGCAGTGCCGGCGGTGCCGGACACCGTCGGGGTGGCCGTGGTGACCGTGGCCCCCGCTGCGGGCGCGCCGATCGCAACTGTGGGTGGCGTGATGTCGACCGGCGTGGTGTCGACCGTGAACGTCACCGCGGGGCTGGTGCCGATGTTCCCGGCCGCGTCGCCCTGGGTCACGGTGACCGTCCAGGTGCCGTTCGCCAGCGGGTTCGCCGTCGTCGACCACGATCCGCCCGCCCCGACGGGAGCGGTGAGGGTCTGCGCGGGCGTCTCGGTAACGACCGACCCGGCGTACAGCCGCACCGTCACGTTGGCGTTGTCGCCCGCGGCCGTGCCGGCGGTGCCGCTCAGCGTGGGCGTCACGGTGTTGACCGTGCTTCCGCTCGCCGGGGCCGTGACCGTCGGCGCGGGTGCCGTGGTGTCGACCGGGGTGCTCGACGCGTTGATGGTGAAGGTCTGGGGAACGCTGGTGCCGGTCGTGCCGGCGTCCTGCGAGACCTGCACCGTGTAGGTGCCGTTCGGCAGCGCCGCCGGCGGACGGACGGACCACGTGCCGTTGGTGACGGGCGCGGACAGGGTCGCCAGCGGTGTGCCCATCGAGTACGGCCCGTCGTAGATCCGCACCGTCACCGTGCTGCTGCCGGTCGCCGATCCGCTCAGCACCGGTTGCGCCTCGGTCACCGTCACTCCGGCCGCGGGGCCGGTCGTCGCCACCTTGGGCGCGGTGGCACCGCCGCCCATCACCTCGGCGATCGTCTTCACGCTGACGTTCTGGTCCGTCAGCGTGCCCAGCCAGGCGAGGAACTGGTCGATGGTCGTGTCGGAGACGGGCCGGTAGCCGTTCATGCAGCTGTTGAAGCCCGACGTACCGGCGTAGCAGATCTCGTGGAACAGCGTGGGCAGCCAGCTGCCGCCGTGGCTCTTCGCCTGGTTGACCGCGAGCTGCAGCGCCTCGAGGGTCACCGGGCCGTTGTACTCAGTGCCGAGGATGCGGATCGCCCACGGGTTCTCCGTCGGCGGGATCGTCTCGGAGTAGATCGGTCCGTCGGAGGTCACCGTGCCCGCCTTGCGCGCGGACTGGTAGCCGCAGGCACGCGCCAGGGCCGAGGTGTCGTCGTTCATCGACCCGAACGGGAAGGCGAAGCTCACCGGGTTGAATCCCTCGGCGAACAACCGCGCCCGGTCGGCACAGACCTGGTTCCACTTGAAGTCGAAGGTGGTGCTGGACGACAGCAGGTCAACGTGGTCCATGCTGTGCCCGCCGATGTCGTGCCCGAGGTCTCGGAGTGTGCGGAGCTCGGCCCAGGTCATCACGCCCGGCTCCCCGTCGTCGACGGCGCCGGAGTTGACGTAGAAGGTGCCGTGCGCGTTGTGGCGCGCGAAGATCTGGCGCAGGTTGTACTGCGACTTCAGGCCGTCGTCGAAGGTCAGCGACACGACGAACGGCCGTGTCTCCATCGGCGGGTGCGGTGCGCCCATCACGTCGGCGACGGTGCGGACCGTGACGCCCTCGGCCTCCTGCGTCTTCAGCCAGGCGAGGAAGTCGTCGAGCACGTCGGCGTCCAGCGCCTGCGGCGTCGACATGCAGGACGAGTAGCCCGACTGGCCCTGCTTGCACACGTGGTTGAACGCGAACGGCAGCCAGCCGCCGCCGTTCGCACCCGCCGCGGTGACGGCGTTCTGGAGGGACTGCAACGTGACCGGGCCGCCCGGCAGGTTGGCCGAGCGCAGCGCCAGCGGCGTGGCCGCCGGCAGCGCCTCCGCGTAGTCGGGCCCGGTGGCCGACAGGCCACCGGGAAGACGCCCCGTGAGGAAGCCGCAGTCGCGCACGAGCTGCTGCGCCTGCGTGTTCGTCACGCCGAACGGGTAGGTGAAGCTCACCGGGTGGTAGCCCCACTGCGTCAGCGCCTCGAAGTCGCCGCACACCTGGTCACGCTTGAAGGCCAGGTCGGCGGTCGCATCGGTGTCGTACGTCGCGGTGAGGTCCTGGTGGTCCTTGCCCATGCCTCCGATCTCGTTGCCCTGGCGGTAGAGCTCGTCGAGCTCGTAGAACCGCATGTAGTTGGGGTCGAAGGTCTTCACCCAGTTGCTCGCGACGTAGAAGGTGCCGTCGAAGCCGTGCTGCTGCAGCAGTGGTGCGGCGTACTTGTACTGCGAGGCGAGCCCGTCGTTGAAGGTCAGCGAGACGACCGTCGGTGCGGCTGCGGAGGCAGCCCCCGTCGTCAGCACCAGGAGTCCCCCGGTGGCCGTCAGCAGTGCGGTGAGCAGTGCCGTCAGCACCGCCACACCCGCTCGCGCCCGCCTGGTCAGTCGCCTCACGTCCATGGCCGCCATCGCCCCTCACTCCTCCTGTGACTCCCCCCGACGGCGCACAGGCACGCCGGGCACGTTCTGGAGGCACGCCCAGGGCGCGCCTCCGAAGGGAAATGGAAGCCACGGGACCGGTTGTCGCGACATGCCCCGTCTGGCCGCCGCGACTTGTGGGAATCCTCAGATTCCCCTGAACTCACCAATTCGCGGTAGGTCGCAAATGGCGGCGGCGGTGCCATTGACACGGTGAATTCGTGGTCCGGACGGGTGGCCCCTCCCGTCCCGGGCTGGCTCGCCCGGGTGGTGAGCGTATTTCGGCCTACGTCAGATGATGTCGGGCGCGCTCACGCGGGCCTCGTCGGCCTCGCGGTCGGTGAGGGTGCGCTGGCTCTGCCGCTCGGCCTCGACGCGGCGCAGGTAGTGGTCGACCTCGTCGTCGAGCCGCGCCTGGTCCCAGCCGAGGGCACCGGCCATCAGCTCCGCGGTCGGGCGCGCGGCCTTGACGCCGCGGTCGAAGGTCTCGATGGAGATGCGGGTGCGCCGGGTGAGCACGTCGTCGAGGTGCCGAGCGCCCTCGTGGGTCACCGCGTAGACGACTTCGGCGCGCAGGTGGTCCTCGGCCCCGACGAGAGGTTCGGCGAGTTCCGGCCGCTCGGCCACCAGCGCCAGGACCTCGTCGACCAGGCCGCCGTACCGTCCGAGGAGGTGGTCGATGCGCGCGCGGTGCAGCCCGGACGAGCGCGCGAGCCGGTCACGCTGGTTTCGGCGCGTCTCCCAGCCGTCGGCGCCGACGAGCCGGACCTGGTCGGTCACCGAGCCGGGCACGCCGTCACCGAGCGAGTGGACGGCGGCGTCGACGGCGTCGGCACCCATCACGCGGTACGTCGTCAGCTTGCCGCCCGCGATGATCACGAGCCCGGGCACGGGTGTCACCACCGTGTGCTCTCGCGAGATCCGGCTCGTCGGCTCGGACTCACCGGTCAGCAGCGGGCGGAGCCCGGCGTACACGCCCTCGACGTCCTCGTGGCCGAGCGGCTCCTTGAGCAGCCGGTTGGCCTGGCCCAGCAGGTACTCGATGTCGGTGCGCGACGCGGCCGGGTGCGCCTTGTCGAGGTCCCACGGGGTGTCGGTGGTGCCGATGATCCAGTGCCGGCCCCACGGGATGACGAACAGCACCGACGTCGCGGTGCGCATGATGATCCCGGTCTCGGAGCGGATCCGGTCGCGCGGGACGACGAGGTGGATCCCCTTGCTGGCTTGGACGTTGAGCGCACCCCGCCCGCCGGCGAGCTCCTGGATCTCGTCGGTCCAGACACCCGCGGCGTTCACGACGACGCGGGCCCGGATGGTCAGCTCGCGGCCGGTCTCGAGGTCGATCGCGCGGGCGCCGGTGACGCGCTCGCCCTCGCGCAGGAAGCCGACGACCTTGGTGCGGCTGGCGACGTGCGCGCCGTGCGTCGCAGCCGTCCGCGCGATGGTCACCACGAGGCGGGCGTCGTCGACCTGGGCGTCCCAGTACTGCAGCGCGCCGACGATGCCGTCGGTGCGCAGGTCCGGCGCGACTCGCGCGACACCGCGACGGGTGAGGTGCCGGTGGCGGGGCAGGCCGTTCTCGTAGCGGCCGGTCGCCGCCATTGCGTCGTACAGCGCGAGCCCGGCGCCGACGTACGGCCGTTCCCAGCCCCGGTGGGTCAGCGGGTACAGGAACGGCACCGGCCGGACCAGGTGCGGCGCGAGGCGGGTGAGCAGCAGGCCGCGCTCCTGCAGTGCCTCGCGGACCAGGCCGAAGTCGAGCATCTCCAGGTAGCGCAGGCCGCCGTGGATCAGCTTGCTCGACCGGCTCGACGTGCCGGACGCGAAGTCGCGCTGCTCGAGCAGCCCGGTCGACAGGCCGCGGGTGACCGCGTCGAGGGCGGTGCCGGTGCCGACCACCCCGCCGCCGACCACGAGGACGTCGAGCTCCTCGGACTCCATCGCGTCGAGCGCGGCGTCGCGGGCGGACGGGCTCAGCGCGACCGGGGAGCTCATGTGTTTCTCCTATGTCAAGCGACGGCCGCGAGTCCAGCCGCGGACGCTGCTTGGTCGGTGGTCAGGTGGGTGAAGACGACGCGAGCGAGTCGGCGCTTGAGGCAGCGCAGGGCTTCGGGGGTGGACATGCCTTCAGCCTTCTTCTTCTCGTAGTACCTCTTACCAAGACCGTCGAGTCGGATCTGGGTCACGGCGATGCGGTGGTCGGCGGCGTTGAGCTGACGGTTGCCGGATCTGGTGAGGCGGACTCGGCCGTGGGTGTTGCCCGACCAGACCGGGATCGGTGCGATACCAGCGTGTCGGGCGAAGGCCGCTTCAGACTTGAACCGGGCCACTCCGGCTGTCTCGCCGACCAGCTTCGCGGCAGTCAACGCGCCGACTCCGGGCACCGTCAGCAGGGTCGGTGCGGCCTGCTCGACCAGGGGAGTGATGCGACGCTCGAGGTCGTTGATCCGCTGGGTCAGCTCGACCACGTCAGCGAGCTCGTCACGAGCCAGCTCGGCCACGATCCCGGACCGTCCAGCGAGCCCGTCGGCCAGTTGCTGCTGACGCACAGCCCGGCCCAGCGAGGCCTTCGGCGGCGCGAGCTCGGGGTCGATCTCGTGGACGTGCCACAGCAACCGGTTGATCGTCGAGGTGCGGTGTTTGACCAGGTCATCGCGCCGATCGACCAGCAGCTTGAGCTCCCGCGACGCCTCGTCGTGCGAGGCGACCGGCAGGTCGGGCTCGCGCTGGGCGGCCCTCGCGACCGCGAGTGCGTCGATCGGGTCAGACTTCCCGCGAGTGCGAGCCACACGACGCTGCTCGGCCATCATCTTCGGCGGCACGCGCACCACCGACCCACCAGCGCCGAGCAGGTCGCGCTCCAGCCGGGCCGAGAGGTGGCGACAGTCCTCGATGGCCCACACCAGGTCGCGTCCGAATCGCCGCCGCGCCCACCGGACCGCGTCCTGATGACCAGGAGTGGTGGCCGGGAACGTCTTGTGCCCGAGCTCCTTGCCGACCTCGTCGACCGCGACGAACGTGTGCGTCCGCTTGTGCACATCGGCGCCAACAACAACCATGGCGGTTGCCTCCTTCACTGCTGAAGTGACTGGACGGTTGGGCCGGTCGGCGGACACATCTCAGTGGGGGCGACGCCACGCTCCTATCAAGTCACGCCGGCCGGTCCGTCACACCCGATGCCGGCAAAACGCATGCTCGTCAACCCGAAGGCGACACCGAGGCTATGAGCCAGACACCAGGCGCTCAGGATCCAACCACCGCCGGAGCGGTGCCATCACGCTGACACTGACCCGAGGCTAGCCGGGAGTCGTGTCTCCGGGGACGACGATGCCGGCCTCGTAGGCGAGGATCACCGCCTGGACGCGGTCGCGCAGGCCGAGCTTGGCGAGGATCCGGCCGACGTGGGTCTTGACGGTCTTCTCGCTCACCACCAGCCGGTCGGCGAGCTCGCGGTTGGACAGGCCGCGGCCGATCAGCTCGAGCACCTCGGCCTCGCGCGGGGTCAGCTCGTCGAACCCGGGTACGGCGGTCCGGTCGGTCGTCGCGATTCGCCGAGGTTGCACGAAGTGCTCGATCAGCCGGCGGGTCACCGACGGCGCGACGAGCGCGTCGCCCTCGGCGGCACCGCGCACGGCCTCGAGGATCCGCTCGCGCGGTGCGTCCTTGAGCAAGAAGCCGCTGGCGCCCGCGCGGAACGCGGCGAAGACGTACTCGTCGAGGTCGAACGTCGTGAGGATGACGACCCGTGGCAGGTCGTCCTCGGCCGCGGCGCGGATCCGCCGGGTCGCCTCGATGCCGTCGACGCCGGGCATCCGCACGTCCATCAGCACGACGTCGGGCCGCTGCGCGGCCGCGATCTCGACCGCCTCCAGGCCGTCCCTCGCCTGGCCGACGACGCGGATGTCGTCCAGCCCGGCCAGCATCATGTCCAGCCCGGCGCGCACCAGGTCCTGGTCGTCGGCGAGGACGACGCGCACGGTCGTGTCGCTCATGCGGGAAGCCTCGCCAGCACGCGGAAGCCCTGCGCGGAGCCGCGAGGCTCGGTGACGACGCTGCCGCCGAGGACCCGCACGCGCTCGCGCATCCCGACGAGGCCGCGGCCGCCGTCCGGCGAGGTGGGTGCGCCACCGGGTCCGTCGTCGGTCACCTCGAGCTCGAGGCCGTCGGGGAGGTAGCGCACGTCCACCTCGACAGTGGAGGCGCGGGCGTGCTTCATCACGTTGGTCAGGGCCTCCTGGAGGACGCGGTAGGCGGACACGTCGACAGCGGGCGGCAGATCCCGCGGCTCGCCGTCGACCCGGCAGTCCACCCGGAGACCGGCGGCGCGGACGTCGCCGACGAGCTCGCCGAGCCGGGCCAGGCCGGGCTGCGGTCCGCGCTCCCCCGCATCCTCGGCTCCGCCATCGTTGAGCAGGCCGAGCAGCCGGCGCATCTCCTCCAGCCCCTGGCGGGCCGAGCGCTCGATCGCGGCCAGGCTGTCCCTGGTCCGCTCGGGGTCGGAGTCCAGCACGTTGCGGGCACCCTGGGACTGCATGACGATCGCGGCCAGGCTGTGCGAGACCACGTCGTGCATCTCGCGGGCGATGCGCGCGCGCTCCTCCGCCACCGCCTCCGCCGCGTGCTCGTCGCGCGCGTGCAGCAGCGCCGCGGCTCGCTCGTTGCGCACCCCTACGACACGGCCGACAAGCCAGACCGTGCCGAACAGCACCAGCGACGCCAGCGGGTCGGGCGCAGCGGCGGTCCCGCTGCCCTGTACGACCGCGACCGCGATCGCCAGCACGGACACCGCCGCGGACAGCAGCGCGTCGCGCAGGGGCGCGTAGGAGGCGACCGTGTACGTCGCGACGAGCAGCGCCAGGAAGGTCGCGTAGATCTCGAGGGGCTCGGCCGCCAAGGCTCGTCCGGCCAGTACGCCGTACATCAGGAGCGAGACACCCAGCGGTGCCCGGCGACGCACAGCCAGCGGCAGCGTGCCCAGCAGGACGGCGACGACGTTGAGGGCGACCGGGCCCTCGACGACGTCCTCGGCCAGCGGGCGGACCAGCACCTCGAAGAGCCCGACCGCACAGAACGCCGCCGCGATGACCGCGTCGACGATCTGGCCCAGATGGGTGCGGATCCGGTTCATGGTGGCGCCACCCTAGGGCCGATTCCGGCTCCACGACGTCGGACCACGGTCGTACGTCGAGTTCGGGCCGCGGTCCGACGACCCGGGGGTGCCTGCGCTGCGACTGTTCCGTCGTTGGCCGGAACCGCCGGCCCCACCCGATGGAGTCACCTTGCAGCTCACCGCTCGTCCGGCGGCCCTCGTCGCCGGCACTCTCTTCGCCGCCACCGCGGCGATCGACATCCCGCACATCCAGGGCCAGCCGTTCGCCGGCCCGCTCGACTACACGCTCGAGGCGGTGTTCGCCGGCGCGCTCTGGTCCGCCGCGCTCGCCCTGTTCCTGCTCTCCCGTGCAGCGACGGGACGCGGCCGTCGCGTCGCCTGGCGCGTCCCGGCCGTCAGCTGCGCGCTCGTCGGCACCGCAGCGACCGCCACGCTCGTAGCCGGACAGGACGTGCTCGGTCCCGTGTTCATGCTCGGCCTGCTGCTCGTGCTGGGCGGCTACCTGGTGCTCGCCGTTCTCGACCTGCGTCGTCGGCTCACGCCGCGCTTCACCGGCATCGCCCTGGCGGCCGGCACGATCGGCATGCTCGCGCTCGGCGAGGGCGTCGGCACGCTGGCCTGGGCAGCCGCGTGGTTCGGCGTGGCCGCTCTGCTCCAGCCCGCCGGTTCGCGTGCGGCAGAACCTGCCGCCGCGTAGTTTCCGGCTAGCCGACCTCGAGCCGCTCGCGGTGGCCGAGGCTGTCGCGCCGGTCACGAGCGACCGTGTTGACCTCGTCCTGCACGCGGCGGACCTCGGCCAGGTCGAGGTCCGCCACCACGACCGCCGGGTCGTCCGCGCCGGTGCGCGCGACCGGCTGCCCCTCGGGGTCGTAGATCGCGCTGCCGCCGCTGAACGACGACGCCCCGCACGTGCCGGTCAGCCCGGCGAAGACGACGTAGATGCCGTTGTCGATCGCGCGGGCCGCGTAGTAGAGGTCGCGGCGATGCTCGGCGCCGGTGAAGTACGCCGCCGGGGTGAGGTACGCCGTCGCGCCGGCCGCGGCCGCGGAGGCGGCGTGCTCGGGGAACGACCCGTCGTAGCAGATGCCGAGCCCGAGGTCCCAGCCGTCGACGACGATCGTGGCGCCGTGGTCGCCGGCGGTGAAGAAGCCCTGCTCGTCGGGGCCGCACAGGTGCTGCTTGTCGTACGGCGCCCGCACCTCACCGTCCGGCGTGAGCACGACCGCCGACAGCGTGGACTCGTCCAGCGCCCGGCGTACCGCCGCACTGGTCACCACCGTCACGCCGCGCTCCCGCGCGAGGTCCGCCAGCGGCCGGAGCCGCTCGTCGTCGAGCTCGAGCGAGTCGTCGTGGTGCCACAGCTCGGGGGCGTAACCGGTGAGGAACAGCTCCGGCAGCACCACGACGCGGGCGCCCTGGTCGGCCGCCGCCGTCACCAGCGAGCAGGCGGTGGCGACGTTGGCGGCGACATCGCGCGGCACGGACGTCGCCTGGGCGGCCGCCACACGAAGCGGCGCGGGTGTGGTCACGAAGACTCCTCATCTGGTGCGGACGGAGGCTCGGCGAGGGCGAGCTGCCGGTCGACGGCGTCGCGGGTCGCGCCGAGCGCCTCGGACACCTCCCACGCGACGTCGCGGCACCTTGCGCCGAGCTCGTCAGCGCGTGCGTCATCCATGCGCACTGTCGGGACCGAGAGACCGATCGCGCCCACCACGCTGCCGGTGTGGTCGAAGACCGGCGCGGCCACGGCGCGGATTCCGGGGGTGCGCTCGGCGTCGGAGCCGGCCCACCCACGACGGCGTGCGAGTGCGAGCTCGGCGGCCAGCACGTCGGGGTCGGTGACGGTGCGGTCTGTGACGGCGTCGATCGGACGGCTCAGCGCCTGCTGCTGGCGGGACCATGGCAGCGCGGCGAGCATCGCCTTGCCGGGCGCGCCGTGCACGAGCTGTATCGGCACCCCGATGTCGGTGTAGTGCCGGCGCAGCTCCTGCCGGCTCTCGACCTGGTCGACCACGACGCGCTCGACCGTCGGCAGCAGCTCGTGCAGGCCGACCGTCTCGTCCACCTCGTCGCGCAGCGCGACCATGAACGGCCGCGCCGCGCCCTGCAGCGTCGACGGCACCGCGCCGGAGCGGCCGAGCTGCACGAGCAGCGGGCCGGGTCGGTAGCGCCGGTCGGGGGCCTGGGCGAGCAGTCGGTTGCTGGTCATCGCGGCGAGCAGCCGATGGGTGGTGCTGGTCGAGAGCCCGGTCATCCGGGCGATCTCGCTGATCCCCAGCGCCGAGTGGTGCGCGTCGAAGCACCGCAGGATCGCGACCGCGCGGTCGATCGACTGCACCCCACCTCGGGCCTCGTTCTCCGACCCGGATCCCGTCACAGCTCCGCGAGCCATCTGCACACCGTCCTTCACGACGAGAGAAGTCTGCCCGAACCGGATCTTTTTGCGGATCGGCCCTTGACCGCCTCGTGTGGCCTCTGACACAGTTCCCGCATGACGGCAAGCGATCCCACGATACGGGAAACCAGAGGATCGGGTAAAGCCCTCCCGCTGTCCGGTTTCCGCGTCCTCGACCTCACCCGGTTCCTCTCGGGCCCCTACTGCACGATGGTCCTCGCCGAGCTCGGCGCCGACGTCATCAAGATCGAGCAGCCGCACAGCGGCGACGACTCCCGGCGGCTGGCTCCCAAGATCGACGGCGAGAGCTACCCGTTCGCGATGCCCAACCGCAGCAAGCGGTCGGTGTCGCTGGACCTCAAGACCGAGCAGGGGCTCGCGGTGTTCCGGCGGATGGCCGCCGAGGCCGACCTGGTCATCGAGAACTTCCGGCCGGGCGTCGCCAAGCGCCTCGGCATCGGGTACGACGACCTCAAGGCGCTGCGCGAGGACATCCTGTACTGCTCGATCAGCGGCTTCGGCCAGACCGGCCCGTACCGTGACCGTCCCGGCTTCGACATCATGGCGCAGGGCATGGTCGGCTTCCTGCGGATGACCGGCGAGCCCGGCGGCCGCCCGGCCAAGGTCGGCATCGCGATCAACGACATCGCCGCCGGCGCCACCGCCATCTACTCGATCATGGCCGCCGAGATGCACCGGCGGGCCACCGGCGAGGGCCAGTACATGGACATCTCGCTCGTCGACGCCGGACTCGCCTGGGCCGTCTGGGAGTCCGGCGCCTACTTCGGCGCCGGCGAGGTGCCGCAGCCGACCGGCACCCGGCACCGTCGCTCCACGCCGTACCAGGCCTTCCGGACCAGCGACGGCTACGTGACCATCGGCGCCGCCAACGACCGGCTCTGGCTTCGGCTGCTCACCGCCCTGGAGAAGCCGGAGTGGGCGACGGACCCGCGCTTCGCCACGCTGCCCGACCGGATGGCCAACATCGACGAGCTCGAGCGCGAGATCGAGGCGATCACCACCACCCGCACCACCGACGAGTGGATCAAGCGGGTCGACGAGGCCGGCGTTCCCTGCGGCCCCGTGCTCACCTTCGACGAGACGCTCAGCGACCCGCATGTCATCGCCCGGGACATGATCGCCGAGCTCGAGCACCCGATCATCGGCGAGATGCGGACGATCGGCCCGCCGACCAAGTTCAGCGGGCTCGACTTCACCGTCCGCGGGCCCGCCCCCTGGCTCGGTCAGCACACCGCCGAGGTGCTCCGTGAGACGGGCCTCACGGACGACGAGATCCAGGCACTGTTCACCGACGAAGTCGTCTTCGACGCCCACCCCGACCTGCAGGAGAAGTGACGATGTCCGACCACCTCGTGGTGGAGCGTCGCGACGAGATCGCGACCCTGATCCTCAACCGGCCCGAGTCCCACAACGCACTCAATGTGGCGACGTACCGCGACCTGCCCGGCGTGCTCCGCGACCTCGACGAGGACACGAGCGTCAAGGTGATCGTGCTGCGCGGCGCCGGCGAGAAGTCGTTCGCCTCGGGCGCAGACATCAAGGAGTTCGAGCAGGAGCGCAGCGACGCGGTCAAGGCCAAGGCCTACAACGAGAAGGTCGCCGCGGCCGAGCAGGCCCTCGAGGGCGTCAGCAAGCCGACGATCGCGATGATCCACGGTTACTGCATCGGCGGCGGCGCCGGCCTCGCGCTCGCGTGCGACATCCGGTTCGCCGACACCCGCGCCAAGTTCGCGATCACCCCGGCCAAGCTCGGCCTGGTCTACAGCCTCGAGTCCACCAAGCGCATGGTCGACCTGGTCGGCCCCTCGCGCGCCAAGTGGGTGCTGATGAGCGGGCTGCAGATCCCGGCCGCGCGCGCCTACGAGCTCGGACTGTTCGACGAGGTCGTCGAGCCCGACGAGCTCGAGAAGCTCACCTACGAGTTCGCCGAGACCGTCTGCACCCGCGCGCAGTTCAGCGTGCGCGCCGGCAAGCGAATGGTGAACAAGGTCGTGGCCGGGCAGGTCGAGGACGACGACGCCACCACCGACCTGCGCAACTCGTCGTTCGACACCGAGGACTTCACCGAGGGCGTGCGCGCGTTCATGGAGAAGCGCGCGCCGAAGTTCACGTGGTCGTGATGAACGGCATGAGTGGTCTCGACAGGCTCGACCACCCGGCGCTCGACCGCCAGATCGACGCCGACGCCGTCGGCGAGCTGGCCCGCAGCGCGGCGGCCGACCCAACCCGCGAGTTCGGATCGTTCTTCCTCAGCCGCTTCCTGCGACTCGGGATCGACTACGACGACGCCGAGCAGACCTGCACCGTCCGGCTGCCGTACGGCGCGCACCTGTGCAACCCGCAGGGCTCCGTGCACGGCGGCGTCATCACCACCGCCCTCGACATCTCGATGGGCCACCTGTGCAAGAGGTACCTCTCGACCGCCGTGACGATCGAGATGCAGATGCGCTTCTTCCGGCCGCTGACCAGCGACGCGACGTGCACCGGTCGTGTCGTCCGGGCCGGCCGCCGGATCGTCCACCTCGAGTCCCGCATGACCGACGCCGACGGCAAGCTCACCGCCCTCGGCACCGGCTCGTGGCACCGGCTCGACGGATGAGCACCACCAGATCCACCAACCCGACCGGCGCGTCCGTCCCCTGCGGCCGCGTCACCCAACCAGGAGGAACCCGATGAATCGCAAGTGGACCGCCGCCGCAGCGGTGTCCGGCATGGTGCTGACGCTGAGTGCGTGCGGTGGCGGCGCGGGCGGGACCGACTCCGCCGGCGACTACCCGTCCCAGGACATGGAGTGGACGATCGCGTTCGGACCGGGCGGCGGCAACGACATCATGGCCCGGACGATGGTCGACATCCTGCAGAAGAAGGACCTCTACCCCGAGAACATCGTGGTGGAGAACAAGGAGGGCGGCTCCGGCGCCACCGGCTGGGGCTACCTCTACGGCCAGTCCGGCACGGGCTACGGCATCTCCACCACGTCCGGCTCGTTCATCACCACGCCGCTCCAGGCCGACACCGGCTGGGAGCCGACCGACTTCACGCCCGTCGGGCTGATGGCGGCCGACTACGCGCTGCTGATGACGTCGGGCAAGAGCGAGTGGAAGACGTACGACGACTGGGTCTCCTACGCCAAGGAGAAGGGCAAGGTCGTCGTCGGCGGGATCGGGACCGTCAACGTCGACTACATCGTCCAGCAGATGATCGCCGACGCCAACGGCTACGAGATCGACTACGTGCCCTACAACGAAGAGGGCCAGATGCAGACGTCGCTCCTCTCCGGCGCGATCGACGCGATGATCTCCAACCCCGGCTCGATCATGGGCCAGATCGAGGGCGGCCAGATGAACGCGCTGTTGTTCACCGGCCCCGAGCGGCTCGAGGCGCTGCCCGACGTACCCACCTCCGAGGAGAAGGGCATCTCCGACATCCCGTCGATGCCGCGCGGCCTGATCCTCCCGCCGGACGCGCCCGAGGAGGCGCAGGAGTGGTGGATCGACACCATGCAGGAGGTCGTCGAGACCCCTGAGTGGCAGGACTACCTCGACGAGAACTACCTGCTCAAGGACGAGAAGTGGGGCGAGGACTTCACGACGTACCTCGACGAGACCCAGGCCTCGTTCGAGGACCAGCTGACCGAGCTGGGCGCGCTGTGACCGCTGTGTCCACCGACACTGTTTCCACCACGGCAGCCCGGCCCTCGGGCCGGGCTGCCGGGTGGGTCCGTCCCAAGACGGTGTTCCTCGCAGCACTGCTCGTCGTGCTCGCCGTCTACACCGACATGGCGTTCGACCTCGAGTGGCGTACGGCGGCCGGCCGCATCGGCCCCGGCTTCTTCCCGCGCATCGTGGGCATCCTCGGCCTCGCCCTCACGCTGTGGTCGCTGGTGGCCGCGGTGCGCGCACCCGCCGTCGAGGACGAGGTCGTCGCACTCGAGGACGAGGTCGGCGACGCCGACCTGGGCAAGCACCCGCGGCTGCTGGCCGTGATGGTGCTGGCGGCGTTCGTCTTCGTCGTCACGCTCGTGAGCCTCGGCGCCATCGTCTCCTCGGCGGTGTTCCTGCTCGTGATGCTCTTCCTGCTCAACCGGCAGCACCCGCTGCTCAACGTGGCCGTGGCGCTCGGGCTGCCGCTGGCGCTGTACCTGCTCTTCCAGACCCTGCTCAACGCGGGCCTCCCCGAGGGCGTCCTGCCCCGGTTCTGACCCGACCTCCTGACGACGGGACTCCGATCTCATGGACGTGTTCGACAACCTGGCCGCCGGCATCATGGCCGTGCTCACGCCGGGGAACATGCTGCTGCTCCTCGCCGGCGTGATGCTCGGCATGATCGTCGGCGTGATGCCGGGCCTCGGCCCCAGCGCCGGCCTGGCCATCCTGCTGCCGCTGACCTTCACCATGGATCCCACCGGCGCGGTGGTGATGCTCGCGGCGGTCTACTACGGCGCGATGTACGGCGGCACGATCACGTCCGTCCTGATCAACACACCCGGCGAGTCGGCCACCGTCGCGAGCACGTTCGACGGCTACCCACTCGCGAAGGCCGGGCGTGCCGGGCCGGCGCTGGTCATGGCGGCGGTCGGCTCGTTCGTCGCCGGCACGGTCGGCGCGATCCTGATCAGCATCGCCGCTCCCGTGACCGCGTCCGTCGCCGCGTCGTTCGGCCCGCCGGAGCTCTTCCTCGTCGTCGTGCTCGGCCTCCTCACTCTCGTCGTCATCATCGGCGGCAACCGCCTGCTCGGCGCGCTCTCCGCGCTGATCGGCTTCGCCATCGCCACCGTCGGCATCGACATCGGCACCGGCCAGCAGCGCTACACGTTCGGCTCGGTCGAGCTGATCAACGGCATCGACTTCATCCCGGTCGCCATCGGCCTCTTCGGCGTCGGCGAGATCCTGCACACCCTCTGGCGCGGCGGGCACCTGGAGAAGCTCGGCTACTTCAACGTCTCCGCCCGCTCGCGCGGCTTCTGGCCGAGCAAGAAGGACTACCGCGAGTCGGCCGGCCCCATCGCGCGCGGCTCGCTGCTCGGCTTCTTCGTGGGGGCCACCCCGGGCGCCGGCGCCACCGTCGCGTCGCTGATGTCCTACAACCTCGAGAAGTCGGTCTCCAAGACACCGGAGAAGTTCGGCAAGGGGGCGATGGCCGGCCTGGCCGGTCCCGAGGCCGCCAACAACGCCGCGTCGTCCGGCGCGATGGTGCCGCTGCTGACCCTGGGCATCCCGGGCTCCGCCTCCACCGCCGTACTCATCGGTGGCTTCATGATGTGGGGCCTCCAGCCCGGGCCGCTGCTGATGGACCAGAACCCGGAGTTCGCCTGGGGCCTGATCGCCAGCATGTACCTCGGCAACGTGATGCTGCTGCTGGTCAACATCTTCTGCATCCCGGCGTTCGCGAGCATCGCCCGCGTGCCGTTCCGGGTGCTCGGCCCGATCATCGTGGTGGTGTGCGTGCTCGGCACGTTCACCGTCAACGGCAGCATCATCGAGGTCGGCATCATGCTCGCCTGCGGCGTGCTCGGGTTCTTCATGCGCCGGTTCGGGCTCAACCCGGCAGCGCTCGTGATCGCGCTGGTGCTCGGCCCGATGGCCGAGGAGTCGCTGCGGCAGACCATGATCATCTCCGGCGGCAGCTTCGACATCTTCGTCGAGCGCGGTACCTCGCGGGTGCTGCTCGCCGCGATGGTCGTGATGCTCCTCCTGCCCCTGCTGGGCAAGTTCCTGAAGAAGGCGACCGCGAAGGCCGTCGAGCGCTTCGGGCGCAAGCGCCGCGAGGACGAGGTCGTCGAGACCGCCGTCACCGACGACGCCGGACAGCCCGAGGACCCCGCGGCGTCCGACCGGCAGCACGACCAGGTGGGCGCCCCGTGACCGAGCACCGCTCCCTCGCCGGCGTCCGGGTCGTCGACCTGAGCCGCGCTCTCGCCGGCCCCTACGCCACGATGATGCTGGCCGACGTCGGCGCCGACGTGCTCAAGGTCGAGCCGCCGGACGGCGACGACAGCCGGGGTTGGCTGCCGTTCACCGGCTCGCCCGAGGACGAGCAGCGCGAGTCGGCGTACTTCCTGTCCGCCAACCGCGGCAAGCGATCCATCCGGCTCGACCTCAAGAGCCAGGAGGGCGCGGACCGGCTCCGCGCCCTCTGCGCGAGCGCGGACGTGCTGGTCGAGAACTACCGGCCCGGGCTGCTCGCCCGGCTCGGTCTCGACCCCGCCGACCTGCGCGCGGCGAACCCGCGCCTGGTGACGCTGTCGATCACCGGCTTCGGCACCGGTGGCCCCGACGGTAGCCGGCCCGGCTTCGACCAGATCGTCCAGGCCGAGGCCGGGCTGATGAGCCTGACCGGGCCCGTCGACGGCGAACCCACGCGCGTCGGGCTGCCGATCGCCGACATCCTCGCCGGCATGTTCGGCGCCTTCGGCGTGATGTCGGCGCTGCACGAGCGCGAGCGCACTGGCGTCGGCCGCGCGGTCGAGACCAGCCTGCTCGCCGCCGTCACCGCGGTGCACGCCTTCCAGGGCGCCGGTTGGCTGGCCGCCGGGGTCGACCCGGTCCGCACCGGCAACCGGCACCCCTCCATCGCGCCGTACGGCACCTTCCGCTGCGCCGACTCCAGCCTGGTGATCGCAGTCGGTTCGGAGGCGCTGTGGCGCCGCTTCGCAGCGGTCGTCGGCATCCCGCACGACCGTGCCGACGTCGCCACCAACGCGCTGCGCGTGGCCAAGGTCGAGGAGCTCCAGGCGGAGCTCGAGGCGCTGCTCGCCGACCGCAAGGCCGACGACGTCCTCGCCGAGCTGGTCGACGCGGGCATCCCAGCAGGCCGGATCCGCACCATGCCCGAGGTCTACGACTGGGCGCAGGTGCACCACCTCGGCCTGGTCCACCACCTCGCGCACGCCACGCTCGGCGACGTCGCCGTCCCCGGTGGCGCGCTGCGCTACGACGGCACCACCGCCGCCTCGACCGTGCCCCCACCCCTGCTCGGCCAGCACGAGCCGTCAGGCTGGGAGTCGTGGAAGACGCCGTGGCTCGACCAGCAGACCGATCACGAGGGAGGCGTCCGATGACCTCGTCGTACGCCGTCGTCGGCGGCGGCATCCTCGGCGCCGCCGTCGCGCGCCGCCTCCAGGAGGTCGACCCCGACGGCACCGTGACGCTGTGGGAGAAGGAGGACCGGCTCGCTGCGCACCAGACCGGCCGCAACAGCGGCGTCGTGCACGCCGGCCTCTACTACCAGCCGGGGTCGCTCAAGGCGACGCTGTGCCGCAGGGGTGTCGGCATGCTCAAGGAGTTCTGCCAGGAGCACGACATCCGGTACGACGAGTGCGGCAAGGTGCTCGTCGCCCTCGACGAGGTCGAGGAGGGCCGCCTCGCCGCGATCGCGGAGAAGGCGCTCGCCAACGGCGTGCCCGGCGTGCGGCGACTCTCCGGCGCCGAGCTGCACGAGATCGAGCCGCACGTGCAGGGTGTCGCCGGACTGCACTCCCCCACCACCGCGATCGTCGACTTCCCCGGCGTCACCCGCACCCTCGCCGACCTCGTCGTCGCGGCCGGCGGCAGCGTGCACCTCGGCACCGAGCTCGTCGGCATTCGCCAGGAGGCCGGCGGCGTCTGGCTCCGCGGCCGCACGGCGCACGGCATCCGCGAGGAGCGCTTCGACCGCGTCGTGCTCTGCACCGGCCTGCACGCCGACCACACGGCGGCCCAGGCCGGTGACAGCCCGGAGCCGAAGGTGGTGCCGTTCCGCGGGGAGTACTACCTGCTCCGCCCCGACCGGCGTGACCTGGTCAACGGGTTGATCTACCCGGTGCCCGACCCGCGCTACCCGTTCCTCGGCGTGCACATGACCCCGCGCGTGGACGGCGAGGTGATGGTCGGACCCAACGCGGTGCTCGCGCTCGCGCGGGAGGGCTACACCTGGGGCACGGTCTCGGCGAAGGACCTGCGCGAGATCGCGGGCTACTCCGGCTTCCGCAAGTTCGCCCGGCAGCACTGGCGCACCGGCGCCGTCGAGATGGCCGGCTCGCTGAGCAAGCGGCGTTTCGTGGCGGCCGCCCGCCGCTACGTGCCGGAGCTGCGCACCGAGGACGTGGTCGACGGCCCCAGCGGCATCCGCGCGCAGGCACTGGGACCTGACGGTTCGATGGTCGACGACTTCCTGATCAGCACCCGGGGTGCCGTCACCGCGCTGCGCAACGCGCCCTCGCCGGCGGCCACGTCGAGCCTCGCGATCGCCGAGCACCTCGTCGACGCCATGCTCGGCCGAACGTCCGAGGCGGCGCGGTGACCCACCTGGCTCGGGGCCTGTGGGTCGTGCTCGCATCGCCGTACGACGACGACCTCGCACTCGACCACGACTCGCTGGCACGCCAGCTCGACCTGGCCGCGTCGGTGTCCGCGCAGGGCGTGGTCGCGCTGGGTGTGTTCGGCGAGGCGGACGCCCTCTCGCGCGAGGAGCAGCGTGCCGTGGTGCGCACCGTCACCTCGTCGTACAGCGGCCTGGTCGTGCTCGGCCTCGCCGGCCGCACGACTGCGGTCGTGATCGAGCAGGCGCGAGACTGCATCGACGCAGCGGCACAGCCGCCGGTCGCGCTGATGGTGCAGGTCAACAGCCCGCGCGCCGATGTCGTCGTGGACCACCTCACGGCTGTGCACCAGGCGACCGGGCTGCCGGTCGTGGTGCAGGACTACCCCGCGGTGTCCCACGTGCACATCGCGACCCACGCGCTGGTCGACGTGGTGCGCCGCTGCGCGCCGTTCGTCGCGGCGGTCAAGGCCGAGTCGGCACCGACCCCGCCCGCGATCGCGGCACTGACCGCAGCCCTCGAGGCGCCGGTGTTCGGCGGGCTCGGCGGCGTCGGCCTGGTCGACGAGCTGGCCTGCGGCGCGGCCGGAGCGATGACCGGGATGAGCCATCCCGAGGGACTCCGCGCCACGCTCGACGCGCACACGTCCGGTGGGTTCGCCGCGGCGCGCGACGCCTGGGCACCCTGGCTGCCGCTCGCGAACTTCGAGGGCCAGCTGCAGATCGGTCTCGCCCTGCGCAAGGAGATCCTGCGCCGCCGGGGCGTGCTCGCCACCGGACTGGTCCGACCACCCGCCGCCACGCTGCCGCCCGCGCTGCTGCCCGTCCTCGAGGCGCACCTCGCCCACCTCCCCCTCGACGTGAAGGAGACCCCATGGATCTCGGCCTGACCGGCAAGATCGCCCTCGTCCTCGGCTCGACCGCCGGCCTCGGCCGCGCGTCCGCGGAGGCGCTCGCCGCCGAGGGCGCCAGCGTGGTCGTCGTCGGCCGGCGCCGGGAGCTGGTCGACGAGCTCGCCTCGTCGCTCCCCTCTGCGGCCGGCGTCGTCGCCGACCTCACCGAGCCGGACGCGCCCCAAAGGATCGCCGCCGCCGCGAGAGAGGCGTTCGGCCGCGTCGACGTGCTGGTGCTCAACGGCGGCGGTCCCCCGCCCGGCACGGCCGACCAGTTCGACGTCGAGGCCGCGCAGGCCGCCGTCGACCTGCTGCTCAAGCAGCACGTCGCGCTCGTGACCGAGCTGCTGCCCGCGATGCGCGAGGCCGGCTGGGGCCGCATCGTCGCGGTCGGGTCGAGCGGCGTGCAACAGCCGATCCCGACGCTCACCGCCTCCAACGTGGGCCGCGCCGCGCTGGCGGCGTACCTCAAGACGCTCGCGGGCGCGGTCGCCAAGGACGGCGTCACCGTCAACATGGTGCTGCCCGGCCGGATCGACACCGACCGCGTCGCCCAGCTCGACCGGGCTGCCGCCGAGAGCACCGGCACGACGCCCGGGGAGGCCCGGGCCTCGTCCGAGGCCCTCATCCCCGCCGGTCGCTACGGCCGCCCGGCGGAGTTCGCCGCGGTCGTCGCGTTCCTCGCCGGCGAGCCCGCCGCGTACGTCACCGGCGAGCAGGTCCGCGTCGACGGCGGCCTCGTCGCCGGCTACTGAACGTCCTCGACCACCGCGTCCCCCGAGCCCCAGGAGACCCCCGTGCACCTCGCCACCATCGATCGTGACGGCCTCGACGTCCCGGTCGTCGTCGACCCGGACCGCGGCGTCGTACCGCTGAGCACGCTCACCGACGACGCGCCACCGACGCTGCTCGCGCTGCTCGAGGACGGCCGGTGCGACGAGCTCGCCACGCTGGCCGCGAAGGCCGACGACGCGGCGTTCACCGCGTCCGCGGACGTCCGGTTCACTGCGCCGTACCGGCGGCCGCGCAAGATCTGGGGCATCGGCCTCAACTACGTCGACCACGCCGCCGACCTGTCGGAGAGCGTGCCGGAAGAGCCGGCGTCGTTCATCAAGGGCGACCACACGATCATCGGCACCGGCGACCCGATCCCGATCCCGCCGCAGAGCGAGCGCACCACCGCCGAGGGCGAGCTGGGCCTGGTGATCGGCCGCGAGTGCCGCAACGTGTCGGAGGAGGACGCCCTCGACTACGTCTTCGGCGTGACGACGATCCTGGACCAGACCGCCGAGGACATCCTGCAGCGCAACCCGCGCTTCCTGACCCGGTCCAAGAACTTCCCCGGCTTCTTCTCGTTCGGTCCCGAGATCGTGCCGATGGCGGAGGTACTGGACCGGTTCGGCGACATCGCGGACGTGGAGGTGTCGACGGTCGTCAACGGCGACGAGACCCGCACCAACACGGTCGCGCACATGCGCTACAGCCCGGCGTTCCTGGTCGCGTTCCACAGCGCGGTGATGCCGCTGTTCCCGGGCGACGTGATCTCGACCGGCACCCCGGGTGCGATCCACATCCGTCCCGGTGACGTGGCGGAGTGCCGCATCCCCGGGATCGGCGGGCTGCTGAACCCGGTGGTCGCCGGCTGAGCCCGGCCTTGTCCGGTCGCGGCGGCGTCTCACCATCCGAGTGATCACCGTCCCGATCTCGCCGTTCCGCCTCATCCGACGGGGCGCCTGACCGAACATGGAAGGGCGACCCACGGGGAGGAACGATGACGTCACCGCTGCTCGACCGCGCGCACGGCCCGCTGCCGACGCGGCCGGTGCTGGTGGAGTACGCCGCTCGCCAGGTCGCCGCCGCCGTCGTCGTCGCCGGTGCCGCGCTCGTCGCGCACCGGGCCGGGCTCGGGTCGCACGTGTGGCCCTACGTCGTGATGGCCGGCGCGATCATCCCGCAGGTGCTGCTCGCCCTGGTCGCCCTCGGTGACGAAGAGCGCCGCAGCCGGATCCGCGCCACCGCGAAGCCCGCGCCCGTCCCCGCGCTGCTCTCGCTCGCCCTCGCCGTGACCGCCGCCGGCGGCTTCGTCGCCGGACAGCCCGGCGTCGCCGTCGCCGCCACCGTCATCGCCTCCGTCGGCCTCGCCGTCTCCGCGCTGCCGACCCACCTGCACGTCCCGCGCCGGAGGCGCTAGCTACGTCTGACCGTGGTACGGCGGCCGGTACCACTCGGCGTACAGCAGCCCCCAGAACAGCCGCGGCAGCACCAGCGGGGTGATCGCGGTGAACACGATCAGGCCGAGGATGATCCCCAGAAGCGACCGGGTGCCGAACACCACCGCGATCATCCCGACCACGATCACCGCCGCCAGCAGGCTGCTCGCGATCTTGTAGGCCAGCGCGAACCGGTCGGCGATGGCCATCGCGCTCGCGAACCGGTGCTCGAGCTCGGCCACCACCTCGGCCGGTGTGGCGGGCGCCGGCACCGGCGTGCTCGGCGCCGCGGCGACGTACGCACGGTGCGCCTCGTCCAGCTCCTCGGGGTCGTCGGTCACGACGTCGTGGATGCGGCGGCCACGCGTCTGCGCGCGACGCATCTCCCCGCTGATGCTCGCCCGACGTCGCAGCCGCTCGGCCTTCTGCGGCCACGGCGGTACGTCGTCCCAGCGCCGCTGCGTCTCCACCAGCGACCCGTCGGCCATTCGGGTCGACGCGGTGACGGTCGGGAAGCCGTAGAACCAGGCCACCTCCACCATCACCAGCCCGTCCGGGCTGACCAGCACGACGCCGGGCCGCGCCATGCCCTCGCGCAGCATGTCGCGCTCCTCGGCGGCGTAGTCCTCGACGAACGCGTCGAGCCCCTCGCGCGGCAGTTGGCGGACCCGCGCCACCTGCCGGTAGCCGATCGCCTCGAAGCCGGCAACGATGTCCGGGTACGCCGGCTCCGGTACGTCGTTCCGGCCGGTGACGTCGTCGTACTCGATGGGCGGCTTCGGCACGTGCCCACCGTAGAGGTGGCTCGTCACGGCAGGGTGGAATACACCGGGGCAGGGCCTCGTTGTGCTCGTCAGCCGGTCCGGATCATGCCCCCGGGCCTCACCATCTGCCGCTGCGAGCGGCCACTCGCCGAGAGGCGGCTGACGGACCGGTGAGCACGAGCGTGCAGCCGCCCGCGGGGTAAGCCCCCGTCGGGCGGCTGTTCGTCTTCAGGGCCGCGCGCCGCCTCAAACACCCGGCTCTCCGCATCGTTCTGGCACGACGACCGTGCCGCCTGCTGCCGGCCGCCGGCGGAAGGACGCGGGATCCCGATGAGGTTCTGGCAGCTCCGGCAGAGGGCTCGGCAGCGGCGCGAGCAGGAGGCGGCCGAGACCGACCTCGCGGGTGTCCGTGCGCTCGCCGACGAGGACGTCACCCAGCTCGGCGAGGAGCTCGCCTGCCTCGACGGCGAGGTGGCACGGCTCGACGAGGACGGCCGGGTCGACTACCAGAACGCGCACGACGCCTACGAGGCCGCGCAGCGCTCGGTGCCACGGATGCGCCGGCCGACGACATCGCGCCCGTTGTGGACACCCTGAGTGGTCCCCCTCCTCGCCGGGCGCATCATGGACGAGTGGTGCTCTCGCCTCGGGCGCGTGCCGTCGCCGCCGAGGACGACTTCCGCGACCTGTTCGTAGCCACGTATCCCCGGCTTGTGGGCGCCGTCCTGTCCGTGGTCCACGACCGGGCATGTTCGGAGGACGCAGTACAGGACGCGTTCATCGAGCTGCACCGGCAGTGGAGCAGGGTCTACGCCGAGGAACAGCCGGAGGCATGGGTACGTCGGGTCGCTGTACGGAAGGCGCAATGCAGGGCCGCTGAGCGTCCTCGCCCCGAGGCGCAGGACGAGGTTCTCGCGACGGCCCCACCACCGGTGGACACCGACGAGGCGCTCGCGCGGACGCTGAACCGAGCCGGGAGGGGACGCGCAGGCCGGCGGATGGCAGGGGCACTCGCTGCAGCGGCTGCAGCCACCGTTGTCGCCGTGACCCTGGACGGCGGCGGCGCGGGCGGCGGGCCACCTGACATCGACCCGCCCGACCAGCGGCGCACCACCCCCAGGCAGTCCGTCCTCGACGGCACCTGGCGCTCGGAGCCGGTCTCATTCGCCGACATGGCTCGCCGGTTGCGTGCGGCGGGGCTCGGCGAGTGGGTGCCACATCTCCGCCGGCAGCTGCGTCCGTTCGACGCGCGCGAGGCACAGCTCGTGATCGAGGACGAGCAGGTGGCGTACCGGCTCCCCGGGCGCGTGGTCGAGCAGTGGGGGTTCAGCGACCGTGACGGCCGGCTCTTCCTCGTGGCCGCCAACGCCCAGACGTTCACCACCTACGCACTCACCCTGAGTGACGACCGCCGGACCATGACGCTCGAGCTGCTGCGTCCCGGCAGCTTCACCTGGGGCGGCATCCCGCTCGAGGTCTACCAGACGGCGTACTACACCACCGCGCCGTTCCACCGCGTCGACTGATCACCGACCCCGGCGCCGAGGCGGCCGAAAACTGGCGACGGCCCTAAAGGTTCACCGCTCGTCGCGTGTGTGGAACGGGTGGGAGGTGGGCTGGTTGGGGGCTTCTTCGGCGGCGCCGGCAGCGCGCATCATGGGGGGCGTGGTGCTCTCGCCTCGGGCGCGCGCCGTCGCCGCCGAGGACGACTACCGCCGCCTCTTCGAAGCCGCCTACCCGCGGATCGTCCGCACGGTCTGGTTCGTCGTGCACGACCAGGCACTCGCCGAGGACGTCGTCCAGGACGCTTTCGTCGAGCTGTACCGGCACTGGGGCAAGGTCAGCAGCTACGACCGCCCCGAGGCGTGGGTGCGTCGGGTCGCCGTCCGCAAGGCGCAGCGCGAGGCGGTCCGGGCCGCGCGGCGTCCGAGGATCGAGCGGCAGGCCGCTCTCGCCGACCCGAGCGCCGCTGCGCCGGACGCCGAGCTGCCGGACCCGGAGCTGCGCGCGGCGCTCGTCCGGCTGTCGCCGCGCCAGCGGGCCGTCGTCGTACTGCACTACCTGGAGGACCTTCCGATGCGCGAGGTCGCGGAGCTCATCGGGTGCTCGGAGGCCACCGGGTTCGTCCACCTGCACGCGGCTCGCAAGCGCCTCGCCGAGCTGCTCTCGGAGGAGGTGGACACCGATGTCCGTTGACACGCGGGTCCGTCTGGGTCTCGAGGACGTCGGAACCGCCCTGCCACCGGTCGACATCGACGTCGCGCTGGCGCGCACGCTGGGTCGGGGACGCCGGTCCCGCACGCGGCGGCGGGTCACGGGGGTGCTCGCCGCCGCTGCGGGGGTGGCCGCCCTCACCGTCGCCGTCGCGCAGTACGGCGGTGGCCCGGACACCGCGCCTCGGGTGGTCGAACCGCCTCCCGACCGTGCCGCGCCCAAGGCGACCGTGCTCGACGGCACCTGGCGCACCGAGCCGCTCTCGTTCTCCGACCTGGCCGCGCACCTGCGGGAGGAGGGCCTGGGCGACTGGGTGGACGAGCTGCGCGACGAGACGGGCCGCTTCTCCGGCGTCCGGGCGCAGATGACGTTGCGTGGGGAGGAGATGGACTTCCTCATCCGCGGTCACACTGAGGACAACTGGAGGTTCTCCGTCGAGGGCGACCGCCTCGCGTTCGTGAACATGACCGGCATGCTCATCAGCGTCTTCGACGTGTCGCTCGACGACAACGGTCGCACGATGTCGCTGCGTCTGGAGACGCCTTCGACAGGGTCGTGGCACGGCATCCCGCACGAGGTCTACCACACGGCGTACTTCACCACCGTGTCGTTCGAGCGGGTCGACTGACCTACTGGACGACGACCTCGACGCGCTGGAACTCCTTGAGCTCCGTGTAGCCGGTCGTTGCCATCGCCCGGCGCAGCGCGCCGACGAGGTTCATCGTGCCGTCCGCGACGCGCGACGGGCCGAACAGGATCTCCTGCAGCGTGCCGACCGTGCCGATCTCGATGCGCTCGCCGCGCGGCAGGTCGGCGTGCCACGCCTCGGAGCCCCAGTGGTAGCCGCGACCCGGCGCGTCGGAGGCGCGCGCCAGCGGGGAGCCGATCATCACCGCGTCGGCACCGCAGGCGATCGCCTTGGCCACGTCGCCGGAGCGGCCGATCGAGCCGTCGGCGATCACGTGCACGTAGCGACCACCGGACTCGTCGAGGTAGTCGCGCCGGGCAGCGGCCACGTCGGCCACCGCGCTCGCCATCGGCACCGCGACACCGAGCACCGTGCGCGTGGTGTGCGCGGCACCGCCGCCGAAGCCGACCAGCACGCCGGCGGCACCGGTGCGCATCAGGTGGAGGGCGGCCTGGTACGTCGCGCAGCCGCCGACGATCACCGGCACGTCGAGCTCGTAGATGAACTCCTTGAGGTTCAGCGGCTCCGCCTGGCCCGACACGTGCTCGGCGGAGACGGTCGTCCCGCGGATCACGAACATGTCGACCCCGGCGTCGACGACGGTCTTGAAGTACTCCTTGGTGCGCTGCGGCGACAGCGACCCCGCGACGGTGACACCGGACTCGCGCATCTCGCGCAGTCGCGCGGTGATCAGCTCGGGCTTGATCGGCTCGGCGTACATCTCCTGCAGCCGCTGCGTCGCCTGGGCACCGTGCAGTCCGGCCACCTCGGCGAGCAGGTCGGACGGGTCGTCGTACCGCGTCCAGAGCCCCTCGAGGTCGAGCACGCCGAGGCCGCCGTGCTTGCCGAACGCGACCGCGGTCTGCGGCGACATCACCGAGTCCATCGGGGCGGCGAGGATCGGCAGCTCGAACCGGTAGGCGTCGATCTGCCAGGCGACCGAGACCTCCTCCGGGTCGCGCGTGCGCCGGGACGGCACGATCGCGACGTCGTCGAAGGAGTACGCACGGCGTCCGCGCTTCGCGCGACCGATCTCGATCTCGACCATGGGGCGCAGTCTATGAGGACGTGATGATCGCGCTCGCGCGGCTGCGGCTCGCCGAGACCAGCACCGCGTTGCGCTCGTCGCTCCCCCAGGTCCGCTCGCGCGCCTCCTCCGGCGTGCGGCCGTACCTCTCGTGCCGCGCCTGTAGCCTCGCGCGCCTGACGTCCTCGTCGATGTCGACGTACCAGCACGCGTCCAACAGCCCGAGCACCTCGCCCCATGGCGGCTCGTCGAGGAGCAGGTAGTTGCCCTCGGTGACGACGAGCGGTACGTCGGCCGTGACCGCGACCGCGCCGGCGATCGCGTCCTCCAGGTCGCGGTCGAACTCCGGCGCCCAGACGACCTCCCCCGGCCCCGGGTGGTCGAGCCTGCCGAGACGATTCCGCCCCGGATAGTCGAGGCTGTCGAGGCCACGAATGCGTCGCAGCAGCGCGACGTACCCGTATGCGTCGAACGTGTCCGGCGCGCCCTTCCGCTCGACCCGCCCCAGCTGGATCAGGGTGTCGTGCGCGAGGTGGAACCCGTCCATGCCGACCAGCACCGCATCGGACACCTCGGCGACGATCCGCTCGGCCAGCGTGGACTTGCCGGCTCCCGGCTGCCCGGCGACACCGAGGATCGCGATGCCCGGGCGGGCGGCCAGCTCACGGGCGGCGGCGACGGGGTCCACGAAAAGCGATTGAAGCACCTGCGGTCACAGACCTACCGTCGACGCCATGCCGATGACCTTCGTGAGGGTGCGCCGTGTCCGGGAACGGGACACGGCGGCAGTGGGGCTGGCACCCGCTTCGATCTGACTGGGCCGCGCGCATCGTCGAGGACGCAGGCCTCCGGCCGGGCGAGCTCGTCCTCGATCTCGGCGCCGGGCACGGCGCGCTGACCGACCACCTGGTCGCCGCCGGTGCCCGCGTGGTGGCGGTCGAACTGCACCAGGGCCGGGTCGAACGGCTGCGCAGGAAGTACGCCGGGGAGAAGGCGGTCCGCGTCGTGCGGGCCGACCTGCGAGAGCTGCGGCTGCCGCGCGAGCCGTTCCGGGTGGTCGCCAGCCCGCCGTACGCCCTGACGACCGCGGTGGTCACCCAGCTGCTGCGCAGCGACCGGTTGCGCGGCGCCGACCTGGTGCTGCAGCGCGCCGCGGCCAGGCGGCTGGCCGCTGACACACCACGCGGACGGCACGGACGCGCCTACCAGTGGGAGGTCGTTCGCAACGTGCCGCGGTCGGCGTTCGACCCGGCGCCGCGGGTCGACTCCTCGGTGCTGCGGGTGGTGCGGCGGTGAGCCTTGTGACGCGTCAGCGACCCGGGCTGTAGTTGGGCGCCTCGACGGTCATCTGGATGTCGTGCGGGTGGCTCTCCTTCAGACCCGCCGAGGTGATCCGGACGAACCGGCCGCGCTCCTGCAGCTCGGGGATCGTGCGCGCGCCGACGTAGAACATCGACTGGTGCAGCCCACCCACGAGCTGGTGGGCGACCGCGGCCAGCGGGCCGCGGTAGGCGACCTGGCCCTCGATGCCCTCGGGCACGATCTTGTCGTCGCTGGCCACGTCGGCCTGGAAGTAGCGGTCCTTGGAGAACGACTTCTTGCCGCGCGAGGCCATCGCGCCCAGCGAGCCCATGCCGCGGTAGGCCTTGAACTGCTTGCCGTTGACGAAGATCAGGTCGCCCGGGCTCTCCTCGCAGCCGGCGAGCAGCGAGCCGAGCATCACCGTGTCGGCGCCGGCGACGAGCGCCTTGGCGATGTCGCCGGAGTACTGCAGGCCGCCGTCGGCGACCACGGGTACGCCGGCGGGCTTGGTGGCCAGCGACGCCTCGTAGACCGCGGTGATCTGCGGGACGCCGACGCCGGCGACCACGCGGGTGGTGCAGATGGAGCCGGGTCCGACACCGACCTTGACGGCGTCGGCGCCCGCGTCGACCAGCGCCTGCGCGCCGGCGCGGGTGGCGACGTTGCCGCCGATGACCTGGACGTGCTTGGTGGCCGGGTCGCTCTTGAGCCGCCGGATCATGTCGAGCATCAGGCGGGCGTGGCCGTTGGCAACGTCGGGGACGAGCACGTCGACTCCGGCTTCGACCAGCGTGGTGGCCCGCTCCCAGGCGTCGCCGAAGTAGCCGATCGCGGCGGCGACCAGCAGGCGACCGTGGTCGTCGTACGACGCGTTCGGGAACTGCTCGCCCTTGACGAAGTCCTTGACGGTGATGAGGCCGACGAGCTTGCCGGCGTCGTCGACGATCGGGAGCCGCTCGCGCTTGTGCTGGCGGAGCAGCCGGGTCGCCTCTTCGCGGTCGATGCCCTCGTGGCCGGTGATCAGCGGCATCGGGGTCATCACGTCGCCGACGAGCCGCTGGCTCCACTCGGCGACGGGCACGAAGCGCAGGTCGCGGTTGGTGATGATGCCGAGAAGCGTGCGGTCCTCGTCGATGACCGGGAGGCCGGAGACGCGGAACTCGCCGCAGATCTCGTCGAGCTCCTCGAGGGTCGCCTTGGGCCCGATGGTGACCGGGTTGGTGATCATGCCGGTCTGGGTGCGCTTGACGAGGTCGACCTGGTAGGCCTGGTCCTCGATCGAGAGGTTGCGGTGGAGCACTCCGATGCCGCCCTGGCGGGCCATCGCGATCGCCATCCGCGACTCGGTGACCGTGTCCATCGCGCTGGAGACCAGCGGGATCTTCAGCGACAGCTCGCGGGTCAGCCGCGCGGTGGTGTCGACCTCGCTGGGCACCACGTCGGTCTCGCCGGGCAGCAGCAGGACGTCGTCGTAGGTGAGACCGAGGGCGGCGAACTTGTCGGGTACGCCGGCCGCGGTGCCGGGCTCGATCGAAGCGGTCATGAGGCCTTCCG
>DASURB010000123.1:0-4384 GCA_036280235.1 Nocardioides sp. | reverse complement strand
CCATCGTCCCGAACGGACCCGACCAGTACGAAGTCCTTTTCCTCTGTCACGAGGGCGTGCATGACCCCGCCGGTCAGGACGCCCTGGTCGACGGCGTCCTTGATCGAGCCGGCCTTACGGATCGTGTTGAGCGCACGGATGTGGTGCTCGTGTCCGTGCTCGACCCCGCGGCCCATGGCAAGGTCGATGCCGAGCGACGTGCCGTAGAGCGCCGACTCGATGTCGTGGGTGGCCAGAGCGTTCCCGGCGAAGAGGATGTCGACATAGCCGGCCTTGACCAGGGCGACCATCGCAGGAGCGGCGCCGGTGTGGACGACGCCGGGACCGCCGACCCAGAGCACCTTCTTGCCCTCCGCCTTGGCCTCTCGCATGCCATCGGCGACCTGCCGGACGAGCACGGCCTGGGGCTTCTCGGAGGACACGTCGGACTCCATGAAGCCGAACGTCTCCGAGCTGCGGCTGACCTCCGGGACGCTGACCTTGATACCGGAGGCGCCACAGACGACCCTCATGCCGGCCTTCACGTCGGCCATCGGCAGCGTGAAGACGCGAGTGTCGCTGCCCTCTCCTTCGACGATGAGGCCGCAGTCCATCTCGGGGTTCTCCACGTGGACCCAGCGACCGTCGATGCGCACCCGGGTCTCGAGGTTGGTTGTGGAGTAGAAGTCGTCGGGGAAGACGCCGTCCTGCTCGGCCACCGCGACCGACGCCTCGCCGGGGTCGACCATGTTGACTCCGTGGGTCTGCAGCCGCATCAGCAGCCGCTGGAGGTCGGCGTCGTCCTCGGTCCAGACCTTGATCGTCGCGGTCGACATGTCGCCGGCCTCGTGGCCGACGTCGATGTGCTCGATCACCCAGTCGCCGCCGTACTCCCGGATGTCGTCGAGGACCCGGGACAGGATCCCGGAGTCCATCAGGTGACCGGTGATCTCGACGTGCTCGGTGGACGTCACGCAGGCTCCTCGTTCAGTCGTGTCGGTGGGTGGTCTCGACAGGCTCGACCACTCGGACCTCAGCGGTACGGCGAGGACGATCGTTACACAACCGCGCCGTCGTCGCCCGACCAGTCGCCGCCGCGTCCGCGCGGCATCGTCGCGACGAGGTAGCCGAAGCCGCCGACGAACGCCATGACCAGCAGGAACGAGATCCACGACGGGTAGGTCCAGCCGAACACGATCCCGAGCAGCATCGCCAGCGGGCTGCCGAACAGCCCGATCCACGCGGCCTTGCGGCGCGGGTCGAGGACCGGCAGCGGCGGGGGCGGTGGCGGCACGTAGTGGCCCTCGTCGTCCCACGGCACCGGCCCGTCGTCGACGTCGTCACGGTCCTGCTCGGCGCGCCGGAGCTGGGCGTCCAGGTACGCGCGGTCGAACACCGACCCACCGGCGGCCGAACCCGAGCCGCTAGAACCCGAGCCGGAAGGGGAGTCGGGCTGGTCGAGGTCGGCGCCCATCTCGGGCCTCTCGCCGTAGTTCGCGACGATCTCCAGCCAGGCCGCATCCTCGTCCAAGGGGCGCTGGGGCTCGCCGGTGCCGCCGGCGCGCTCCTCCGGTGTGCGGTCGTCCGGCTGGTGGGTCATGGTCCCGTCACTCGTCTGGTGAACTCGGCCGACTCCTCCTGAATCAGCGAGGCGTCGTTGTCGAGCGTAGCCACGTGGTACGAGTGCTCGAGAATCCGCTCGGTCACGTCCCGCGAGGAGACCGTGGTTATGATGATCCGGCCGGAGGACGGCGGGACCACGTGGTCCTCCGCCGAGCGGAACATCAGGAGTGGCTGGGTGACCTTCGGCAGGTCGGCGATCACGCCCTTCCAGGCGTCGATCAGCGAGGCCGCGGCGCGCGTGGGGGTGCGGTCGTAGGCACCCTCGTCCTGGCCGGGCTTCTTGATGTCGTTGCGGATCGCGCCGATGGACGGCGTGACGAACTTGACCAGGTGCCGGACGTGCCGGGCCGGGTTGGCGTTGGTCAGCCCGGGGTTGACCACGACGACCCCGGCGACGTCGCGGCCGCGGTCGGCGGCCAGCTGCAGCACCAGCGCGCCGCCCATCGACAGTCCGCCGACGACGACCTGGTCGCAGTTGGCCGCGAGCTTGTCGAACGACCGCTGGATCTCGCCGTACCAGTCGGCCCAGCGGCACTTGTTCAGCTCCTGCCAGCTGGTGCCGTGGCCGGGCAGCCGCGGGACGGAGACGGCGTACCCGAGCCCGGCCAGGTGCTCGGCCCACGGCCGCATCGACTTGGGCGAGCCGGTGAACCCGTGGCTCAGCAGTACGCCGACGCGCTGGCCGTCCTCGCTGCGCGGCGTGGCGTCGGCGTGGAAGGGCTCGGCGTCGGGGGCGATGGGCAAGGCGTGCTCCGGGCGGGGACTGACGGCTGGTCGGGTGCCTGCATGGTCGCACGGCACCGTCGTTGGGGATAGGGTTTCGGCGGACCGGAACGGGCGGTCGAGGGAGTGACTCGCGGGAGGTGTCGGATGTTCTACTGGCTGCTCAAGTGGGTGCTCGTCGGTCCGCTCCTCAAGCTGGTGTTCCGACCGCACGCCGAGGGCGCCGAGAACGTCCCCGCCGAGGGCCCGGCCATCCTGGCCAGCAACCACCTCTCGTACGCCGACTGGCTGTTCATGCCGCTGACGCTGCCGCGGCGGGTGACATTCGTGGCGAAGGCGGAGTACTTCACCACACCGGGCATCAAGGGCTGGTTCCAGAAGCAGTTCTTCTCCGGCTCCGGCCAGGTGCCGATCGACCGGTCCGGGGCGGACGCGGCCGAGGGCGCGCTCAACTCCGCGAAGAGAATCCTCGGCGCCGGCGAGCTGTTCGGCATCTACCCCGAGGGCACGCGCTCCCACGACGGCCGGCTCTACCGCGGCAAGACCGGCGTGGCCCGGCTCGCGCTCGAGATGAAGGTCCCGGTCATCCCAGTCGCCGTCGTCGGCACCGACGTGGTCGCACCGCCCGGCAAGAAGTTCGGGTCGTTCACCCGCCCGGTCGTCCGGTTCGGCAAGCCGCTGGACTTCTCCCGCTACGAGGGCCTGGAGAACGACCGGTTCATCCTGCGGTCGATCACCGACGAGATCATGTACGAGATCATGCGGCTCTCCGGTCAGGAGTACGTCGACATGTACGCCGCCCAGGCGAAGGCCCTCGACAAGGAGGCCGCCGCGGCGAAGAAGGCCGAGGAGAAGGCGGCCGACGAGGCCAAGGCCGGGGACAAGGCCCGGGCCGGCGCCGGCCGGGCCGCCTGACCGGGACCGCGTGAGCTCCCTCGAGCCACGGCGCGCGAGCGCTGCCGCGGACGCACGTGGCCGCGGCTCCGTCGTCGGCTGGGGCTGGGGGCGCGGCGGCTCGCCTTCGGACCAGGTCGGCACCTCGCTGTTCCGCGCACTGGCGATCCTGCGCGTGGTGGTGCTCGGCTATGCCATCGCGATCAACGCGACCCGGTGGCGCGACTTCGAGCGGCCCGCGCTCGGGGTGACCGTCCTCTCGGGCATGGTGCTGTGGACGGCGTTCCTCACCTGGGCGTACGACGAGCCGCGGCGTCGTACGACCGCGCTTCTCGTCGCCGACGTGGTCGTCTCGTGCGCGGCGCTGCTGTCGACGCCGTACGTCCTGACCGGCGCGATGATGGAGGGCCCCAACTCCGGGACGGTCCCGACGTTCTGGGTGATGGCGTGCGTGCTGGCGTGGGCGGCGCAGCGCGGCTGGCTCGCCGGAGTCCTCGCGGCCGCGGTCGTGTCCGCGTGCGACCTGTCGATCCGGACGTCGATGACGGCGGCCAACTGGGGCAACATCTTCCTGCTGCTGCTCGGGGCCGGGATGGTCGGCTACTCCGCCGAGCTGGTGCGGGACGCGTCGGAGGCGCGGGCGCAGGCCGAGCGGATGGCCGCGACGCTCGAGGAGCGCGCCCGGCTGGCCCGGGTCGTGCACGACGGGGTGCTGCAGGTGCTGTCCCTGGTGCAGCGGCGCGGCACCGAGCTGGGTGGCGAGGCGGCGGACCTCGGCCGGCTGGCGGGGGAGCAGGAGGTCGCGCTGCGCGCGCTGGTGCAGGGCACCGCCGCGCGGGCCGCCGCCCGTGAGGAGCACGACGAGCCGGCCGCCATCGACCTGATGGAGGCGCTGGCGCCGCTGGGCAGCCGGGCCGTCACGGTGTCGGGCCCGGGCGTGCCGGTCGAGCTGCCGGGCGGGGTGGTGGCCGAGCTGGCGTCGGTGGTCCGGGCCTGCCTGGACAACGTGGCCACGCACGTCGGTCCGGACGCGCCCGCGTGGGTGCTGGTCGAGGACCTCGGCGACTCGGTCGTCGTCACGGTGCGCGACGAAGGGCCGGGCATCCCGCCTGGACGGCTCGACGCTGCCCGCGCGGAGGGCCGGCTCGGCGTCGCGGAGTCGGTC
>DASURB010000122.1:0-6210 GCA_036280235.1 Nocardioides sp. | reverse complement strand
GCGCCCCTGGAATCGCCTGACAGAATCCTCTCCATGCCCGACGCCCCCACCTCGGCACCGCGTCCGCGCGTGCTGTCCGGCATCCAGCCGACCGCCGACTCGTTCCACTTCGGCAACTACCTGGGGGCGTTGCGCCAGTGGGTCGCGCTCCAGGAGGAGCACGAGCCGTTCTTCTTCATCGCGGACCTGCACGCGATCACCGTCGAGCAGGACCCCAAGCTCCTGCGGGAGCGCTGCCTGCGCGCGGCCGCCCAGCTCATCGCGATGGGCATCGACCCGGAGCGGTCGGCGATCTTCATCCAGTCGCACGTGCCCGCGCACGCCCAGCTGGGCTGGGTGCTGCAGTGCCTCACCGGGTTCGGCGAGGCCCGGCGGATGACCCAGTTCAAGGACAAGTCGGCCAAGAGCGGCGAGGGCGCCGCCTCGGTGGGCCTGTTCACCTACCCCGTGCTGCAGGCGGCCGACATCCTGCTCTACCGCCCGCAGTACGTCCCGGTCGGCGAGGACCAGCGCCAGCACCTCGAGCTCACCCGTGACCTCGCCCAGCGCTTCAACCACCGCTACAAGAAGACCTTCAAGCTGCCGGAGCCCTACATCCTGAAGGCGACCGCGAAGATCCTGGACCTCCAGGAGCCGGGCGCGAAGATGTCGAAGTCCGCCTCGACCCCGGGCGGCATCATCGAGATGCTCGACGACCCGAAGGTGTCGGCGAAGAAGATCCGCTCGGCGGTCACCGACTCCGGCACCGAGATCCGCTTCGACGAGGAGCACAAGCCCGGCATCTCCAACCTGCTGACGATCTACTCCGCGCTGACCGGACGCGACATCGAGGCCATCGAGAAGGAGTACGTCGGCCGCGGCTACGGCGACTTCAAGAAGGACCTCGCCGAGATCGTGGTCGGGTTCGTGACGCCGTTCCGGGACCGCACGTTCGAGCTGCTCGAGGACCGCGCCCAGCTCGACGCCGTACTCCGGGACGGAGCCGCCCGTGCCAACGCCGTCGCCGAGCGCACCCTGGCCGACGTGTACGACCGCGTCGGGTTCGTGCGGCTCGGGTAGGGACGGACCCATGACGACGATCGGGGTCGCCGTCGCCGTGCCCGACCCCTGGGGCGCGCGGCTGCAGGCCTACCGCAAGGAGCTCGGCGACTCGACCGCCGCCGGCATCCCCACGCACATCACGCTGATGCCGCCGTTCGAGGTCGCCGACGACGCGATGCCCGCGGTCGAGCAGCACCTGGCCGAGGCGTCCGCGCTGAACACCGCGTTCCGGGTGCACCTGCGCGGCACCGGCACGTTCCGCCCGGTGTCGCCGGTCGTGTTCGTGGTCGTGGTCGAGGGCATCTCCGGCTGCGAGCAGCTCGCGATGTCGGTGCGGCGCGGTCCGCTCGCGTGCGAGCTCCAGTTCCCGTACCACCCGCACGTCACCGTCGCGCACCACCTCGACGACGAGACGCTGGACCGCGCGTTCAACGAGCTCGCGGACTTCGAGTGCGTCTTCGACGTCGACCGGTTCCACCTCTACGAGCACGACGCCGAGCAGGGCTGGGTGCCCACCCGCGACTACCACCTGACGCCGCCCGCGAGCTGAGCTCTCGCCGGTACTTTGGGAGGGTCCCGGGCTGGGTAGGAGACCCCCATGGCGAGCTTCAAGGAGCGCATGAGCGCGCGGGTCGAGCGCGTGCGTGAGCGTTACCCGCTCGTCGACCACCTCGTCCGGATGGTGCGGCACTACAGCGCCGTCGACGGCAACGCGCAGGCCGGTGCGGTCACCTACTTCGGTTTCCTCTCGTTCTTCCCGATCCTCGCCCTCGGCTTCTTCTTCGTCGGCCTGCTCGCGCACATCTACCCCGACCTGCGGTCCGAGATCGCGGTCGAGGTCGAGAACCTCCTGCCGGGGATGATCGGCAACGACGAGGGCGAGATCCCGCTGTCGACGTTCGAGGACTACGGCGGCCGGGTCGGAATCCTCGGTCTGCTCGGTGTGCTCTACTCCGGGCTCGGCTGGCTGTCCGGCATGCGCTCCGCGCTCGAGGTGATGTTCGTGCTGCCCCGGCGCGAGCAGCCGAACTTCGTGTTCGGCAAGCTCCGCGACCTCGGCACGCTCGGCGTCATCGGGGTCACCCTGATCGTCTCGGTCGTCCTCACGGGGTTCATCACCGGCTTCTCCGAGCGCATCCTCGGCTGGATGGGCGTCGACGCCGGGAACCCCCTGCCCTCCGCGGTGCTCTGGCTGATCGGGCACGGGCTCGGTGTCGTCGCCTCGGTCGCGCTGCTGCTCGCGATGTTCCGGCTGCTCGCGCACCCGCACCTGCCCCGGCACGCCCTGCTCACCGGGTCGCTGCTCGGCGCGCTCGGGTTCGAGGTGCTCAAGAGCCTCGCCGGCACGCTGATCGGGCTCACCAAGGGCCAGCCGGCCTTCCAGGCCTTCGGCGTCACGCTGATCCTGGTCATCTGGATCAACTACTTCTCGCGCCTGGTGATGTACGCCGCCGCATGGGCGCACACCTCGCCGGCCGCCGTCGAGCACCGTCGGCAGGAGGCGACCTTCTCGCCCGGCGCCGCGCTCGTCGGGATCGCGGGGGAGCAACCCTCCCACCCCGAGGCCGCCACGGAGGTCGTCCCGGCGGATCCTGCACCTGTTCATCGGGCGGCCTCCGGCGGGGCTGCCTCACGCGCCGGTGCCGTGGTGATCGGCGGCCTGGCCGGCCTCGCTGCCGGCGTGCTGGCCGCCCGCCGCCGTCCCGGACGCTGACCCGCTCGTCGGGCCCTCACCGGCCGGCGTGCAGGATGGCCGGGTGAGGTTCGAACGCAAGCACGCCGTCCTGTTCCTGCTCATCGCGGCCTGGAACGTCGTCAGCTACGCCAACTTCGCCAAGAACCTCGCCGAGGCGCACGCCCGCGGCGAGGACCGGCCCACCGGCTACTGGGTCGCGCACATCGTGCTGATCGTGGTGAACCTGGCGGTCGCGGCGGTGCTCGGCCGGCTCGGCTGGCGGGCCTGGCGCGCCACCGGTACGTCACGCGACGAGTCGCGCGACCAGGTCTCCGCGTGAGCCTGGCCGTACTGCCCGCGCGTGAGGACGTCGAGGCCGCCCGCGAGCTGATCGGCTCCGCCGTCCGGCGTACCCCCGTGGTGGAGGTGGCCGGCGACGAGCTCGGCGTCGACGGACGGGTCTTCCTGAAGCTCGAGCTGCTGCAGCACACCGGGTCGTTCAAGGCCCGCGGCGCGATGAACAACGTCCGCTCGCTGCCCGACGGCACCGCAGGCGTCGCGGCCGCATCCGGCGGCAACCACGGCGCGGCCGTCGCGTGGGCGGCGGCCCGGGCCGGGCTCGCCGCGGACGTGTTCGCCCCGGCCGCAGCGACGCCGGCGAAGCTCGAGCGGATCGAGGCGTACGGCGCCCGGCTGCACCGCGTCGACGGGCACGTCGGCGACGCGCTCGACGCGTGCCGGGTGCACAGCCGCCGGCACGGCATGCCGGTCGTGCACCCCTACGACACGTTCGCGACCGTCGCCGGTGCCGGCACACTCGGCCTCGAGGTCGAGGAGCAGGTGCCCGGCGCCGACCGGCTGCTGCTGGCGTGCGGGGGCGGCGGGCTCTACGCCGGCGTCGCGACCGCCCTGCACGGCGTCATGCCGGTGCAGCCGATCGAGCCGGCCCTCTGCGCGCACCTGCACGACGCGCTCGCCGCGGGCCAACCCGTCGACCGCCCCGCCGAGGGTGTCGCGGCCGACGCGCTCGGTCCTCCGCGGATCGGCGACCACGCCTACGCGGTCGCGAAGGTCGAGGGCACCACCTCGCTGCTCGTCGACGAGGACGTGATCCTGGCCGCCCGGCGCTGGCTCTGGGACCGGCTGCGCGTGCTGGCCGAACCCGCCGCCAGCGTCCCGATCGCCGCCGTGCTGAGCGGCGTAGCCCCGGTCGCGGCGGGGGAGACCGTCGTCGTGGTGGTCAGCGGCGGCAACAACGCGACTCTCCCGGCGACCTGAGGGGTACGAGGGCACCATGATCCGCACCGTCGTCGCCGCCCTCCTCGCCGCCTCGGTGTCGCTGTCCTGCTCCGGCGGCGGAGCGGGGCCTGACAGCGCGCGTGACCAGGACCGGACGCCGACCGAGAGCCCGTCGGTCTCGTCATTCGCGCGGTCGGCCTCGCCGTCCCCGTCACGGTCCTCCGCCACTCCGCGCGACACGGCAGGCCGGCTGCAGGCCGCCGCCGACGTGCTACGCGACGCGACCTCGGACGCGGTAGCTCTGCGCAAGGCGGGGCAGTCCGTCCAGCTCGAGGTGCGCGAGCTCGCCGACCGGTCCCGCAAGGCACAGCGCGCGGTGCTGGCCGACCTCGAGCCCGGCGCGGCGACCGTCGTCCGGGCCTGCCTCGCGGCCGCCACGCCGCTGCGCGACCTCACCCCGCCGCAGAAGAAGCTGCCGAAGTGGCGGATCGTCCGGCCGCCCGCGCCGTCCGTCCTGTTGCGGCACTACCGGGCGGCCGAGCGTCGTACCGGCGTGCCGTGGCAGTACCTCGCCGCCATCCACCTCACCGAGACCCGGATGGGGCGCATCCGCGGCACCAGCACCGCGGGCGCGAAGGGACCGATGCAGTTCCTGCCGTCGACGTGGGAGATCTACGGCGCGGGCGGCGACATCAACGATCCGCGCGACGCGATCTTCGCGGCGGCCCGGCTGTTGAAGGCCAACGGCGCCCCGCGACGGATGGCGCAGGCGCTGTACCACTACAACCCGTCCGACCACTACGTCCGCGCGGTGTCGTCGTACGCCCGGAGCATGCGGAAGGTGCCCTGGGCCTACACCGGCTACTGGCAGTGGCGGGTGCTCTACCGCCATGTGAAGGGCGTCTACGCGCTGCCGGTCGGCTACCCGAAAATGCGGGCGGTGCTCATCGACCCACGGTGACGACCGGGTCGTGCTCGACGGGGAAGTTCACGCTGTTGGCGATGAAGCACAGCTCGTTGGCGCGGTGGTGCGCCTTGACGGCCGCCTCGACCATGTCCGCCTCGGCGACCGTGACGCGCGGCCGGAGCACGACGCCGGTGAAGCGCCCGCTGCCGTCGGGGTACGTCGTCATCGACCCGTGCGCGTCGTCGACGTACGACGTCACCACGACGCCCTCCATCACGCACACGTGCAGGTACGACAGCAGGTGGCACTCCGACAGCGCCGCGAGGAGGAACAGCTCCGGGTTCCACCTGCTCCGGTCGCCGCGGAACGTCGGGTCCGACGAGCCGAGCAGCTCCGGTCGTCCCTCGGTCGCGATCGTGTGGTCGCGCGTGTAGCTGCGGTAGCCCGCCGTCCCCTCGCCGGTGTTGCCGGCCCAGGTCACGGTGACGTCGTACGCGTGCTCCATGCGCACATCCTGTCTGGTCGCGCCGTTTCGGTCTGCGCCGGCGGGCAACTCTCGCCGTGGAGGTATTCACCATGTGCGACGCGAAGTCACCCGGAGGCAACCTGAGCTGTGCGCGGCACAGCTGCGACGGCCGGGGCCACGTGTGGGTGCACGCGAGCTCCGCCCCGGACGCCAAGGCCGAGGCCGACTACGACCTGGACTACTGAGCCCCGCGAGAACATGTAAAGCGGAGTTATTGCGACTCCGCACGCGCCGAGCGTGGTGCGTGGTCGCAATAACTCCGCTTTACATGAAGCCGGTCGACGAGGTCACCCGGCTCACCGCCGGAAGATCAGCGCCCGCTTCACTTCCTGGATCGCCTTCGTCACCTCGATGCCGCGCGGGCAGGCCTCGGTGCAGTTGAAGGTCGTGCGGCAGCGCCACACGCCCTCCTGGTCGTTGAGGATCTCGAGCCGCTGGTCGGTGCCCTCGTCGCGGCTGTCGAAGATGAACCGGTGCGCGCCGACGATGGCCTGCGGACCGAAGTACTGCCCGTCGGTCCAGTAGACCGGGCACGACGTCGTGCACGCCGCGCACAGGATGCACTTGGTCGTGTCGTCGAACCGCTCGCGGTCCTTCTGCGACTGCAGCCGCTCACGGGTCGGCTCGTTGCCGGTCGTGATGAGGAACGGCATCACGGAGCGGTACGCCGCGAAGAAAGGTTCCATGTCGACGACGAGGTCCTTGAGCACCGGAAGGCCCTTGATCGGCTCGACGGTGATCGGCTGGGACGGGTTGACGTCCTTGAGCAGCGTCTTGCAGGCCAGCCGGTTCTTGCCGTTGATGCGCATCGCGTCGGAGCCG
>DASURB010000121.1:0-47746 GCA_036280235.1 Nocardioides sp. | reverse complement strand
AGCAGGTTCGCCAGGAACACCGCGGTCGTGAGGTCGCCTGCCCCGGGCGGGTTCACGTCCAGCCGCGGGAAGCGTGTGCGCCACGCACCCGCGTCGGAGACCGCGACCATGTCCAGCATCCCCTCGGGCGTCTCGTCGAGGACCGTGCTGGTCACCAGCACCACGGACGGCCCGGAGCGCCGTACCTCGTCGACCGCGTCCAGCAGCTGGTCGTACGTCGATGTCTCCGCACCGGCCAGGAAGTCGAGCTCGAAGTGGTTCGGGGTGATCACGTCGGCGGCGGGCACCACCTGGTCCCGCATGAACTCCGGGATGCCCGGCCGCACGAACATGCCGCGGCCGACGTCGCCCATCACCGGGTCGCAGCAGTAGATCGCCGAGGCGTTGGCGGCCTTGACCTTCGCCACCGCGTCCAGGATCACCGCACCGACGTCCTCGGCGCCCTGGTAGCCGGACAGCACGGCCTCGCAGCGCTCGAGCGCACCGCGGTTGCCGACCCCCTCGATCACGTCGGCGACGTCGCCGGAGGTGAGCAGTGGGCCCTTCCAGTCGCCGTACCCGGTGTGGTTGGAGAAGTGCACGGTCATCACCGGCCAGACCACTTTGCCCAGCCGCTGCAGGGGGAACAGCGCCGCGCTGTTGCCGGCGTGGCCGTAGGCGACGAGGGACTGGATCGACAGGATGCTCACCCGGCCGATCCTGCCACTCAGCGGGAGAGCATCAGCGACGGGTGCGGGTGCACGGCGGACAGGTAGCCGTCACCGACCGGGCGCGTCTCGAAGTGCAGGTGACAACCGTCCGGAGCAGCCAGCTTCCCGGCGCGCGCGATCATCTGGCCGGCGCGGACACGTTCGCCCGGTGCGACGTACACGCGCTGCACGTGGCCGAGCACCACGTCGACGCCGCGGTCGCGGTTGCGGATCCGGAACGCCTTGGCGCCGTACGCCGAACCGAGCGAGCCCGGCGACGCGGGGTCGACCACGCGACCGCGGAAGCCGGCGTAGATCGGGGTCCCGCAGCGCATCGCGATGTCGAGCCCGTGGTGGAAGCCGCGGTCGCCCGTGCAGCGGGGAGACGGGTCGTAGTAGGGGGCGCGCGTGCAGCCGAAGTTGATCATCTTGCGGTGCGCGCCGGCGTACCACGGCGAGCTGTAGCGATGGGTGTCCTTGACCCAGAACCGCTTCGGCTCCGCGGCCTCTGCCCGGGTGGTCGAGCCTGTCGAGACCACGACCGCAACGAGCAGGCACAGCACGAGGGTGAGGACGCGCACGTCCTCACCCTCGCAGGGGCTTCCCGAAATGCAAGGCGCTCAGGCGACCTGCAGGGAGCGCTTCGACAGCCCCATCCAGTAGCCGTCGACGACCTGGTCGCCGGGCGTCTCCGGGTCGGACGCGGCACCGAGCGTGATGAACAGCGGCGTGTAGTGCTCGACGGTCGGGTGCGCGTAGGGCATACCGGGCGCGCGGTCGCGGTACGCCGCCAGCTCGTCGACGTCGCCGCGGGCCAGCGCCTCGGCGGCCCACGCGTCGAACTCCCGCGACCAGACCGGCGCCTCCGCCTCGATGCGGAACTCCTTGAGGAACGGCAGGCCGTGCGTGAGGAACCCGGAGCCGATGATCAGCACGCCCTCGTCGCGCAGCGGGCGCAGCCGGCGGCCGAGCTCGAGCAGCTTGTAGGGGTCGTGGGTCGGCAGCGACATCTGCAGGACGGGGATGTCGCCGGCCGGGTACATCAGCTTCAGCGGCACCCAGGCGCCGTGGTCGAGGCCGCGGCTGGCGTGCTGGTGCACCGGCTCGGTGTCCGGCATCAGCGCGGCGACCCGCTTCGCCAGGTCGGAGGCGTCGGGGGTCTCGTAGCGCATGTTGTAGTACTTGGGCGCGAAGCCGCCGAAGTCGTAGACCAGCGGCGTGCCCGGCGCCGTCGCCGACAGGCTGACCGGCGCGGACTCCCAGTGCGCCGAGACGATCAGGATCGCCTTCGGGCGGGGCAGGTCCGCCGCCCACGCCTTGAGCTGTCCGCCCCAGACGGGGTCGTCGAGCAGGGGAGGGGCGCCGTGCCCGATGTAGAGCGCGGGCATGCGCTCGGCGGTGCTGCTGTTCTGTGAGTTGGTGCTGCTGCTCTCGGTCACGGCTTCTCCTCGGGTAGTCGCGACCAGCGTAGCCCAGAAAAGTTGAAGCAACAACTATCTCAGGAGTACGCTACCGCCATGACCCGTTGGCTCACCGAGGACGAGCTCAACGCCTGGCTGCGATTGGCCGGCGTGATGCTCAAGCTGGGGCCTGCGCTGGACTCCCAGCTGCAGCGCGACAGCGACATGACGCACTTCGACTACCTGTGCCTCGCGATGCTCTCGGAGTCCGACGACCGCACCCGGACGATGAGCGACCTCGCCGGCAAGACCAACGCCTCGCTGTCGCGGCTCTCGCACGTCGTCACCAAGCTCGAGAAGCGCGGCTTCGTGTCGCGTTGCCCCTCGCCGGTGAGCCGCCGGGTCACGTTGGTGAAGCTCACCGACGACGGCTGGGACGTGCTGGTCAAGGCCGCGCCGGGGCATGTGGAGACCGTGCGCAGCCTGGTGTTCGACGGCCTCGGCGCCGACGACGTCGCCGCGCTGGAGAAGATCGCCGGCCACATCGTCGACCGGATCGAAGCGTCCAAGCTGGACTCGACCTGCTGACCGCCCTCCGGTACGAGCAGGACGGCGACTCGGCTTGGCGAGGCGCACCCGCTCGTCAGGGCACGCGTCGAGCCGGCACGTCGCGGGTCGCGGGCCCGGTGTACGTCGCGAGCAGGGGTCGGGGGAGCGGGCCCTTGATCCGGCTACCGGAGGTCCGCTCCTCCCAGGCGTGCGCGAGGATCCCTACTGAGCGGGACAGGCAGAACAGGCCGCGGCTGACCTCCGGGTCGAAGCCGAGCTCGCCGTAGACGATCGCGGTGGCGCCGTCGATGTTCATCGGCACCGGGCGGTCGCGGCCCTCGGCGAGCCGGCGCTCGATCTCGAGCGCGGCGGCGAGGTGCCGTCCCTCGACCGTCCCGTCCGCAACCGCGGCCTCGACCGCGGCGACGAGCGGGTCGCGGCGTGGGTCGACCGGGTGGAACCGGTGGCCGAAGCCCGGGACGTGCGCGCCCCGGGAGCGGTGGTCGGCGAGCACGTCGGTCACGGCGGCCGGGAGGTCGTCCGCGTCGGCGAGATCGTCGAGGATCGCCAGGCACTGCTGGCCCGCGCCGCCGTGCACGTCGCCGAGCAGGCCCACCCCGCTGGCGAGCGCGCTGTTGAGCCCCACCCCGCAGGTGGCCGCCATCCGCGCCGCCGCGATGGAGGGTGCCTGGGGGCCGTGGTCGACCGCAGCGACCAGGGCGTGCTCGAGCAGCGCGGTCTGCGCGGGGGTCGGCAGGTCCCCGCGGAGCAACAGCCAGATCATGTCGACGAACGACGCCGTTCCGATCAGCTGCTCGACCGGGTAGCCGCGCAGCCGGACCACGCCCGGCTCGATGTCGGAGATCCCGGTCGCCCACCAGCCGGTGACGTCGTCGACCGAGGTCGGTCCCGTGGTGGCTGCCATCAGAGCGCTCCTTCGCTGCGCAGTGCCTCGATGTCGGCATCGGTCAGGCCGGCCTCGCGCAGCACCTCGTCGGTGTGCTCGCCGAGGACCGGCGGCGGGCCGGGCGGGGGTACGGCGTCGCCGTCGACGTGCGTGGGCAGGCCGAGCAGGTCCAGCGGTCCGGCCGCCGACTCGACGCGACCGACGAGGCCGCGGTGCCGCACCTGCGGGGAGTCGAGCGCCTCCGGGACCGTGGCGACGGGTGCGGCCGGGACGCCCGCCCGACGGAGCACCGCGTCCCAGTGGCTCGCCGGCTTCCGGCGCAGGGTGCGCTCGAGCTCGTCCTTGAGCGCGACGCGGTGGTGCTTGCGGTCGTCGCGGGTCGCGAAGCGCGGGTCCGTCGTGAGCTCGTCTCGGCCGATCGCCGTACAGAGGGCCAACCACTGCTCCTGCTTGTTCGCGGCGATGTTGAGCGCGCCGTCCCCGGTCTCGAACGTGCCCGAGGGCGCCGACGTGCGGTTCTCGTTGCCCATCGGCTCCGGCGTGCGGCCAGCGACGAGGTAGTCGGACACGACCCAGCCCATCGTGCTGAGCGCCGCGTCGAGCATCGAGACGTCGAGGTAGGCGCCCTCGCCCGTGCGTGCCTTGCGCACCAGGGCGGAGGAGATCGCGAACGCCGCCGCGAGGCCGCCGATCGAGTCGCACACCGGGTAGCCCACCCGCAGCGGCGCGGTGTCCTCGGACCCGGTGACGCTCATGATCCCGGACAGGCCCTGCACGACCTGGTCGTACGCCGGACGGTCACTCTCCGGCCCGGTCGCGCCGAAGCCCGACACCGCGCAGTAGACGAGGCCGGGGTGGTCCCGCCGCAGCTCCTCCCAGCCGAAGCCGAGCCGGGCGAGCACGCCGGGCCGGAAGTTCTCCAGCAGCACGTCGGCGGTGCCCAGCAGTCGTCGGAACACGGCACGGCCGCCGTTGCTCTTGAGGTTCACCGTCACCGACCGCTTGCCGCCGTTCTGCGCCAGGAACGACGCGCCGAGGTGGCGGCGGCTGAGCTCGGGATCGGCGCCGAGCTGCCGGGCGAGGTCGCCGGTGCCGGGCACCTCCACCTTCACCACGTCGGCGCCGAGCAGCGCGAGCTGGTAGCCGGCGACCGGGCCGGCCAGCACGTTGGTCAGGTCGACGACGCGGACGCCGTCCAGCAGCGGCTTGCTCACAGCAGTGCCTCCACGGCGCCGAGCCCGACCTCGTCGAGCCTGCGGGCGGTTGCCACCACGGCCTCGACGTACCCGGGGATCCGCTCGGCGGTGAACCGCGACGTCGGCCCGCTCACCGACAGCGCGGCGATCACACGGCCGTCCTCGCCGTGCAGCGGGGCGGCGACGGCGGAGGCGCCGAGCTCGCGCTCGCCGTGGGAGACGGCGTACCCGGTCTCGCGGATCGACGCGACCTGCCGGGCCAGCGTGCCGGCGTCGAGGTCGGGATCGGCCTCGGCCAGCGTGCCGACCAGGTCGTCGGGCGCGCCGGACAGCAGCACCTTCGCGGTGGCGCCGCGGCCGAGCGGCATCGGCTCGCCGACGGCGACCATGCTGCGGACCGTGGCGGTGCCCTCCTCCTGCGCGATCGACACCCGCTGCACGGCCTGCCGCACGTAGACGTTGACGGTCTCGCCGCAGCGCTCGACCAGCTCGCGCATCGCCGCGCGGGCCTCCGGCGAGACGTCCCACAGCCGGTCGGCCAGCCTCACCCAGCGCAGCCACGCGGGGCCGCAGGTGTACGTCGTCTCGGCGACGCGCGCGACCAGGCCGCGCGACTCCAGCGTGGCGAGCAGGCGGACCGCGGTCGTCTTCGGCAGGCCGGTGCCCGCGACGATCTCGCGGAGCGTGCGGGTGGTGTGGTGCTCGTCGAGCAGGGCGAGCACGTCGAGCGCGCGCTGGATGCTGCGCACGCCGTCGGGGCCGGGGGATGCGGTGGTCAAGGAGGGATCCGTCCTGGTCCGTTCTGTGGTTCAGGCGACCCACGGTACGGATCGGAGAAGAGCGTGGCCAGGGCCGCACGCATGACCACAAAGACCACAAACTGTCTGATGGTCTCAACGGTCCGTTTCCGGCGCGGTCCTCCTAGCGTGACGCCGGTCACCACCCCCCAGATCGACCCCACCCCTGATCAACGAGGAGGATCCGATGCGCGCTCCCCGCCGCTCGGTCGTTCGCCGTACCGCCGCCGTCGCGGCCGCCGTCGGCACCGCCCTGACCCTGGCCGCCTGCAACCAGTCCGCCGGGGGCGGCGCCACGTCGGCCGAGGAGTTCCCGTCCAAGACTGTGGACGTCATGGTCCCCGCGGCCGCCGGCGGCGGCTGGGACTCCACCGCCCGCACCATGCAGAAGGTCATCCAGGACGAGGACGTCGTGTCCGAGCCCGTCGAGGTCTTCAACGTCGAGGGCGGCGGTGGCGCGACCGGCCTGTCGCAGCTCCAGAAGGACAAGGGCGACCCGCACGCGCTGATGGTCACCGGCCTGGTGATGATCGGCGCCCTCGAGCAGGCCAACTCGCCCGTGTCGTTCGACGACACCACCCCGATCGCCACGCTCACCAGCGAGGCCGAGGCGTTCGTCGTACCGAAGGACTCGAAGTTCCAGAGCATCGAGGACGTCGTCAAGGCCTACGAGAAGGACCCGTCGTCGGTGACCTTCGGCGGCGGCTCCGCGGGCGGCTCCGACCAGCTCGTCGTGGCCGAGCTGATGAAGGAGGCGGGCGCCGACCCGTCGAAGATGAAGTACGTCGGCTACTCCGGTGGTGGCGAGGCCATCGCCGGCATCCTGTCCGGTGACGTGGCCGTCGGCGTCTCAGGCGTCAGCGAGTTCGAGGAGCAGATCGCGAGCGGCGACATGCGGCTGCTGGCGATCAGCACCGCCGAGACCCAGGAGGTGGCGGGCGAGGAGGCCACCACCCTCCAGGACGCCGGCTACGACATCGACTTCAGCAACTGGCGCGCGCTCGTCGCGGCACCCGGCCTCTCCGACGACGCCAAGCAGCAGGTCACCGACGTCGTGGACGAGATGCACGGGACCGAGAGCTGGAAGAAGGCGCTCGAGGACAACGGCTGGGCCGACTTCTACAAGACCGGCGACGAGGCCCAGCAGTACATCGACGACGAGGTGCAGCGCGTCGCGGACCTCTACGAGGACCTCGGGCTGTGACCGAGGCACCGTCCACCACCGAGCCGGCCCTGGGTGAGCCCCAGGGCCGGCCGGTCGGCCCGTTCGCCTTCGGCGCGGGCATCGTGCTGGTCAGCGGCGTCCTGCTCAGCCAGGTGTTCGCGATCGAGACGGACGAGGGCCTCGCGCCCCAGGGACCGCGGTTCATGCCGTTCGTGGTGATCACGCTGATGCTCGCGCTCGGCCTGGTGTACGTCGCGCAGCAGGCCGCCGCCGTACGGCGTCACGAGTCGCTGCCCGCCGAGCGCTTCACGCACCTGCCGGCCGCCGCCGCGCTGGTGGCGACGCTCGTGGCCTACGCGTTCGTGGTCGGTCCGGTCGGCTACGTGCCGGCCACTGCCGTGTTCTTCGTCGTCGCCGCCCGCACGATGGGCTCCCGGCAGCTGCCGCGCGACATCGTGGTCGGCATCGGCCTGACGCTGCTCGTCTACCTGTCGTTCACGCGCGCCCTCGGCGTCTTCCTGCCTCAGGGGGTGTTCCCGCTGTGAGCCAGTTCGGCGACCTGATGGGCGGCTTCGCGACCGTCCTCAGCCCCGAGATGCTGCTGTTCGCGATCATCGGGGTCACCCTCGGCACGCTCGTCGGCGTGCTGCCGGGCATCGGCCCGGCCGTCACGATCGCGCTGCTGCTGCCGGTCACGTACGGGTTCGAGAGCCCGATCCCGGCGTTCATCATGTTCGCGGGCATCTACTACGGCGCGATGTACGGCGGGTCGACCACGTCGATCCTGCTGAACACACCGGGCGAGTCCGCGTCGGTGGCGACCGCCATCGAGGGCCACGAGATGGCCAAGCGCGGTCAGGCCCGTGCCGCGCTGGCGACCGCGGCCGTCGGCTCTTTCGTCGCCGCGCTCATCTCGACCGCGCTGCTCGCGCTTGTCGCGGAGCCGATCGGCCGGCTGGCCGTCACCTTCCGCGCCACCGACTACTTCGCGCTGATGATCCTGGCGCTCGTCACCGTCACCGCGCTCGTCGGCAACTCACTGGTGCGCGGCCTGATCTCGCTGCTGCTCGGCATCACGGTCGGCTTCATCGGGCTGGACGGAATCTCCGGCCAGCCGCGGCTGACCTTCGACAGCCCGCTGCTGTTCAACGGCATCGACGAGGTACTGCTGATCATCGGCCTCTTCGCGATCGGCGAGACCCTCTACGTGCTGGTCAAGGGCCGCACCCGGCCGGGCCAGGTCGCGCCGCTCGAGCCGGTCCGCGGCGGCTTCATGTGGCTGTCGCGCGACCAGTGGCGGCGCTCGTGGGGCCCGTGGGTCCGCGGTGCCGGCTTCGGATTCCCGTTCGGCGTACTGCCGTCCGGTGGCGCCGAGCTGCCGACGTTCCTCTCGTACACCTACGAGAAGCGGCGCTCGCGCGGCAAGGACGAGTTCGGCAAGGGCGCGATCGAGGGCGTCGCCGGCCCGGAGGCCGCCAACAACGCGTCGTTCTCCGGCGTGCTCGTTCCGCTGCTGACGCTCGGCCTGCCGACCTCCGCGACCGCGGCGGTCATGCTGGCGGCGTTCAAGATCTTCAACGTGCAGCCCGGTCCACAGCTGTTCGAGAAGTCGCCGGACCTGGTGTGGGCGCTGATCGCGTCGCTGTTCGTCGGCAACGTCATGCTGCTCGCGCTGAACCTGCCGCTCATCCGGCTGTGGGTGAAGGTGCTGGAGATCCCGAGGCCGCTGCTGTACGCCGGGATCCTGCTGTTCGCGACGCTCGGCATCTACTCGGTGTCGGGGACGGTCACGGACATCCTGATCGCCTACGCCATCGGAGTGGTCGGGTTCCTGATGCGGCAGTTCGACTTCCCGATCGCGCCGACGATCCTCGGCGCGATCCTCGGCCCCGAGCTGGAGAACCAGTTCCGGCGCGCGCTGAACGTCGGCAACGGCGACCTGACGGTGTTCGTCACCCGGCCGCTGTCGCTGTTCATCCTGCTGCTCGCAGCCGGGGCGTTGCTGCTGCCCTACGCTCCACGCATCGTCGCGCGGCTGCGGGGGAAGGATGCCGAGGACGCCAAGAAGCTCGCCTTCGCGGACGAGGACTGAGAGGAGCCGTCGTGGACCGGGACGTGATCGTGGTCGGATGGACACCCACGCCACAGGGGGACGCCGCCGTCCGGGCGGCTGTCGAGGAGGCAGGGCGGAGGAACGGCGTGCTGCACGTGGTCAACGCCAGCGGCGGCGACTCGTTCGTGGACCACAAGCTCGCCTCGACCGAGCAGCTCGACGCCCTGCGCGAGCGGCTCGCCGATCAGGGCGTGGAGCACGAGGTGGTGCAGCAGGTCGGCCGGCTCGAACCCGCCGAGGAGATCCTCGAGGCCGCCGACAAGCTCGGCGCCGCGCTGATCGTGCTCGGGATCCGGCGCCGTACCCCCGTCGGCAAGCTGCTGATGGGCTCCACCGCCCAGCGGGTGCTGCTGCACGCGACGTGCCCGGTGCTGGCCGTCAAGGCCTGACTGTCCACAGGGGCGCCCACGCGAAACTTGCACCAAACACGCGAAGTTTCGGCCCGGTTGCGCCGGGATCCCAGCAGCCGGTGGTATCCCGACAGGCCCAGCTACACCCCCAGCCGCCCCAGCACGTCCCCCACGCGCTGCGACTCGGCGGCCAGGAAACGGCCGAACGCCGCACCAGTGAGATAGGCGTCGGTCCAGCCGTTCGCGGCCTCCGCGTCACGCCAGGCTCGGGTGGCGTGCACGCGGTCGACGAGGGCGACATGCCGGTCGCGCTGCTCGGTGCTCAGAGCGGGCGGCGCGACCAGGCCGCGCCAGTTGGCGAACTCCAGGGGTACGCCGGCCTCGCGCAGCGTCGGGGCGTCCACGCCCGGCACCGGCCGGTCGCCGGTCACCGCCAGCACGCGGACGGCGCCGGCGCGGACCTGGTCGATGTTCTCCAGCACGCCGGACAGGGCAGCGTCGATGCGCTCGGTGAACAGGGCCGCGAGGGTGGGGCCGCCGCCGTCGTACGTCCGGTAGCGGACCTGGCGCGGGTCGATCCCGACCGCTTCGGCGAGCAGGTGGGTAGCCAGGTGGTCCGGGCCGCCGGGCAGGGAGCCGCCGCCGAACCGCAGCCGCGGCGGGTCTCGCCTCCAGGCGTCGACGAGCGAGTCCAGGTCGCGGTGCGGAGAGCCGTCACGCACCATCACGATCTCCTGCTCGCTGAGCAGCCGCGCGACCGGTGTCACCTGGTCGAGGCCGACGGAGGTGCGGTTGGTGTGCAGGCTGCCGACGACGCCGAGGCCCATCATCATCAGGAAGTCGCCGTTGCCGCGCTCGTGCGCGGTCCGTGCCAGGCCGGCGGCGCCGCTGGCGCCCTCGAGGTTGAAGATCTCCGGCCGTTCGCCGAGGCCCTCGTCCTCGATGATCCCGGCGAGGATCCGGGCGGTCGTGTCGTAGCCGCCGCCCGCCGCGTTGGGCACCATGATCCGCAGCTGCTCGGTGTCGACGGTGCCGGCGCGAGGATCGCAGCCGGCCGTCAGTGGCAGCAGGGGCAGCAGTGACGACGCCGCAGCGGCCGTCAGCACCCGTCGCCGGCTCAGCACCCGGCGAGCATAGATCCCTGCCATGGGCGAGACTGCCTGCCGTGAGACGACGCCTCTCCCTCGCGGGGCAGCTCCTCGCGCTCCAGGCCGTCGTCGTGCTGGTCGTGGTGCTGGGCCTGACGCCCGTGCTGCTGGTGCAGAACGACGTCGCGTTCCGGCGCACCGAGAGCCGCCGCGTGCTCGCCACCGCCGAGAACGTCGCCGACACCCGCGTCCTCGAGGCCGGGCTCGCCACCGGCACCAACGCCGGCGTGGCCGGTGAGGCCGAGCGCGCACGTGCGACGTCCGGCTCGTCGTACGTCCTCGTCACCGACGCCGACGGCGAGGTCGTGCACTCGTCGAACCCGAGTGACATCGGTACGACGGTGACCCGGCCCGGGCGCGGGCGCTCGTGGGTCGGCGTGGTCGACGAGGACGGCAGCAGCGCGATCGAGGCGCGGGCGCCGGTGCAGGCGATCCGGAGCCGCGGCGACGTGCTGATCGGGGACGTCGTCGGCTACGTGATCATCGGCCGCGACTACCCGACGCTGCGCGAACGGCTCGGGGCCACGGCGCCGACGCTGCTCATCTACGTGCTGGTCGGCTCCCTCGTCGGCCTCGGCGGCAGCCTGCTGCTGTCGCGGCGGATCAAGCGGCAGACCCACGGCCTGGAGCCCAACGAGATCGCCGGCCTCGTCGAGCACCGCGAGGCCATGCTGCACGGCCTGCGCGAGGGCGTGGTCGGCGTGGACACCTCGGGGCACGTCACGCTGGTCAACGACGAGGCCGTGCGTCTGCTCGCGCTCGACGAGTCCGACCACGTCGGGCGTCCCGTCGCCGAGCTGCCGGTGCCGCCCTCGGTCGCTTCGGTTCTGGCGGGTGAGACCGGGGCCAGCGACCTGGCCGTCGCATCCGCGGGCCGGGTGCTCGTGCTCAACCAGATGCCGGTGGTGAACCAGGGCATGCGCATCGGCTGGGTCACCACCGTCCGCGACCGCACCGAGCTCGTCGACCTCAACCGGCAGCTCGACGTCTGGCGCAGCACGACCGACACGCTGCGCTCGCAGGCACACGAGTTCAGTAACCGGATGCACACGATCGCGGGTCTCATCGAGCTCGAGGAGTACGACGAGGTCGCGGCCTTCGTCGCCACGCAGGAACGTGCCCGCGCCGGCTGGACCGACCGGGTGGTCGCCCGCGTCGAGGACCCGGCCGTCGCGGCGCTGCTCGTCGCGAAGGGCAGCCGCGCCACCGAGCTCGGCGTGCGGCTCGACCTCGAGGACGACGCGCGGCTGCCGACCCTGCCCGACGACGTCTCCGCCGACCTCGTCACCGTGCTCGGCAACCTCGTCGACAACGCGATGGAGGCCGTCGCGGCCACGCAGGGTTCGGTGGTCGTCGGACTCTCGGCCGACGATCACGCCGTGCAGCTGCAGGTCTCCGACGACGGTCCCGGCGTCCCGGACGAGCTGGTCGAGCGGGTGTTCGCGCAGGGGTTCACCACCAAGGCGGCGTCCGGCCAGGCCGACTCCGGCGAGCGCGGCTGGGGCCTGGCGCTCTGCCGCGTCGTGTGCGAGCGCCGCGGCGGGGGCGTGCACGTCGCGCGCTCCGCCGACCGCCGTACCGTCTTCACAGCCGACGTGCCCATCGCTCGGGAGGTGCGCTCGTGACCGCGTTGCGCGTACTGGTCGTCGACGACGACTTCATGGTCGCGCGCGTGCACCGCAAGTTCGTCGAGCGGGTTCCGGGGTTCGAGGTCGTCGGCGAGGTGCGCACCGGGGCCGAGGCGCTCGACGCCGTACGACGTCTGCAACCGGACCTGGTGCTGCTCGACATCTACCTGCCCGACATGACCGGGCTCGAGGTGCTGCGCGCGCTGCGCGCCGAGGCAGACCCGGTCGACGTCCTCGTCGTCAGTGCCGCGCGCGACCTGGAAACGGTGCAGGAGGCGTTCCGCGGGGGAGCCGTGCAGTACCTCATCAAGCCGTTCACCGCCGACGCCATGCGCGAGCGCCTCACCGACTTCCAGCGCCGCCGCCGGTCCGTGCAGTCCGCCGAGTCCGGCTCGGGGGAGATGGCCCAGCGCGAGGTCGACGCGCTGTTCGGCGCCGCTGCCACTGCTCGCCGCCCCACCGACGCCGAGCTGCCCAAGGGCCTCACCGTCCAGACCCTCCAGCTCGTCGGCTCCGCGCTGAAGTCCGCCACGCTCGACGACGGCGAGACCCTCAGCGCCACCGAGTGCGCCGAGGCGGTCGGCCTCGCCCGGGTGTCCGTTCGCCGCTACCTCGAGCACCTCGTGACCACCGGTCACGCCGAGGTGTCCCTGCGCTACGGCCGCGCCGGTCGCCCGGAACGTCGTTATCGCTGGGTCGGATGACAACGATTCGTCTGCGGTTTACGGGGTGATTCACACGGGCGGATCGCCGACGAATCGTTGTGCTACGGCAGGCGCCAGTCGATCTCCGTACCGCCCTGCTGCTCGAGCAGCGCGTTCACCCGGCTGAACGGGCGCGACCCGAAGAACCCGCGCGACGCCGACAGCGGCGACGGGTGCGGCGACTCCACCCACGGCACGTCGCCGGCAGCCAGCAGCGGCTTGAGGCCCTGCGCGTCGCGGCCCCACAAGATCGCGGCTCGCGGGCCGCCGCGCGCGACGAACGCCTCGATCGCCCGCTCGGTCACCGTCTCCCAACCGCGCCCGCGGTGGCTCGCCGGCGCGCCGGGTGCGACCGTCAGGCACCGGTTGAGCAGCATGACGCCCTGCTCGAACCACGGGCTGAGGTCGCCGTTCGACGGCGGAGGCACGCCGAGGTCGGCGATCAGCTCCTTGTAGATGTTGACCAGGCTCTTGGGCAGCGGTCGTACGTCGGGAGCCACGCTGAACGACAGGCCGACCGGATGACCCGGGGTGGGGTAGGGATCCTGGCCGACGATCAGCACCTTCACGTCGCGCAGCGGACGGCTGAACGCGCGGAGGATGTGGTCGCCGTGCGGGAGGTACTTGCGGCCCGCCGTGAGCTCCTCGCGCAGGAACCTGCCCATCCGCTCGATCTGCTCGTCCACCGGCGACAAGGCCTCGGCCCAGTCGGGCGCGACGAGTCCTCGGTCCACGAGTCCGGCCAGCGCGCTCACGGGCGGTCACGGTAGCGGACGCCGCCCGGCACTTCCCACGCGTTATGGACGCCTTGCGTGCGGCATTTCCCCTGTTGAGCGTCCATAACCCCGCGTTACAGCTCGCCGACCGGGCCCCGCACCGGGCGCGCCAACCGGTCCAGGAACGCCACGAGGATCGCCTCGCGCAAAGCCGGCGACGCCACGTCGAGCAGGGCGTTGACCTCGGCCATCCGGTCCGGCAGGGCGGGTGCCCCGGCCCCGCCCGGCCCGTGGAGCCCAGCGGCTGCGAGCAGGCCGTCGAAGTCGTCGTCGGACAGCGCGGAAGGGTCGAGCGCGCGGACGAAGTCGGCCACCCCCGGGTCGACCGCCACCGGTCCGCGCGCGACCGCGACGTCGACGGCCGCCGCCAGCGCGGTCAGGAACTCCTCGACGTGCGCGGCGGTCGCGGCCGACAGCGTGAGGTGCAGGTTGGGCGGGTGGCCGGCGTGGGTGAGCTGCGGTTGGACGTACCACCCGGCCGCCTTCATCTCGTCGGCGATCGTGAACACGTCGCACGACCCGTCGGTCTCCAGCGCGACCAGCGTCGAGTCGGGCGCGGCCACGACGCGCAGCGCCGGCACCTCGCGCAGCCCCGCGAGCAGCCGGTCCATGCCGTCGAGGACCTGCTCGGTGAGGGCGTCGTACCCCTCCAGCCCGATCGTCCGCACCACGGCCCACGCCGCCGCGAGCGGGCCGCCGGAGCGCGTGGACTGCGTCGTGGAGTTCAGCATCGTGTAGCCCGGCCAGTCGGCGCGCGCGAAGAACTGCGGCCGCCGCAGCTCCGGCGTGCGGTGCAGCAGGACCGAGGCGCCCTTGGGCGTGTAGGCGTACTTGTGCAGGTCCACCGAGATGCTCGTGACCCCGTCGACGGCGAACGTCCACGGCGGTACGTCGCGGCCGACCCGCGCCGCGAACGGCAGCACCCACCCACCGATGCACGCGTCGACGTGGCAGCGCACCCCACGCGCAGCGGCGGCCGCGGCGACGGCCGGGACCGGGTCGATGACCCCGTGCGCGTACGACGGAGCGCTCACCGCGACGAGCACGGTCGTGTCGTCGATCACCGCGGTCATCGCGTCCGGGTTCGCCCGGAAGTCGGAGCGCACCGGCACCACCACCGGCCGCACGCCGAAGTAGTGCGCGGCCTTCAGGAACGCCGCGTGGATCGTCGACGGCAGCACCATCGACGGCTCGGCGATCTCCGGGTGGGCGTCGCGCGCGGACTGCACCGCCAGCAGGATCGACTCGGTGCCGCCCGACGTCACCGACCCGACCGTCGACTCCGGCCCGTCGAGCAGGTCGGCGGCCAGGCCGACGAGCTCGTTCTCCATCGCCAGCAGGCTCGGGAACGCCGTCGGGTCCAGGCCGTTGCTGCTGCCGAACGCCGCCAGCGCCCGCCGCCCGACCTCGTCCGCCTCGGCGAGCCCGCTGTCGTAGACGTAGGCCAGCGTCCGGCCGCCGTGCGTCGGCAGGTCGTGGGCGCGCAACTGCTCGAGTCGCGCCAGCACGTCCTTCACGGAACCTCCGTCGGGTCGCGATGGGCCGCCGCCACGTCGGCGGCGGTGAGCGAGTAGCGGCTCAGCCACAGCAGGCTGAGCAACGTCAGCGCCGCCGGGAGCACCGAGAAGCCGAGGGTGATCGCGGTGACCGCCGAACCCGGCTGTACGGCGTCAGCGGTGGTCGACGACACGTACCCGCCCAGCGCCAGCAGGAGCCCGAACACCCCGGGACCGAGCGCGAGGCCGAGCGTCTCGCCGGCGGTCCACACCCCGGTGAACACACCCGCGCGGTTCTCGCCCGACCGGGCCGCGTCGACTGCGGCGACGTCCGGCAGCATCGACATCGGGAACACCTGCGCGCCGGCGTACCCGACGCCGACAAGTCCGGTCGCGACGTACACCAGCGCCGCCGGGAACGCCTGCGCTCCGACCAGCATCAGCGCGCCGGTCGCCAGCACCAGCGAGGCGGCGACGTACCCGCGCTTCTTCCCGGCGCGCTCGCCGAACCGCGCCCACACCGGCGTCAGCAGCAGCGCCGGGCCGACGAAGCAGACGAAGAGGATCGTGGCGGCGCCCGACCGCTCCAGCACGTGCCGGGCGACGTAGTCGACGCCCGCGAGCATCGCCCCGGTCGCCAGCGCCTGCACCACGAACGTCGTGATCAGCAGCCGGAAGTCGCGCGAACCCGACACGATCCGGAGCTGGTCGACCAGGGACCCGCCGGCGGCCACGACCGCGCCGACCGGCGCGCGCCGCGTGCCGACGTACGCGCCGACCGTGCCGACCAGGATCAGCAGCGCGACGAAGACGCCCATCGCGCGGTAGCCGTCGCGGCCGCCGATGGCGTCGCGGATCGCCGGCGACAGCGCGCCGCTGACCAGGATCGCCAGCGCCAGCAGGGCGACGCGCCAGGACAGCAGCCGGGTGCGCTCGTCGTAGTCGTCGGTGATCTCCGCGGGCATCGCGACGAACGGCACCTGGAAGAATGCGTACGCCGTCGCGCAGGCGAGGAACGCGACCACGACGTACGTCGCGTCGGCGGTGACCGACCCGAACGACGGCCCGGCGAACAGCAGCGCGAAGCACACCGCGAGCGCGATCCCGGCCCGGAGCAGGAACGGCCGGCGCGGGCCGAGCGGCGACACGTGCCGGTCGCTGATCCGCCCCGCGACCGGGTTGAGCAGCACGTCCCAGGCCTTCGGCAGGAACACGATCACGCCGGCCGCGGCGGCCGCGACGCCGAGCGTGTCGGTCAGGTAGGGCAGGAGCAGCAGCCCCGGCACCGTGCCGAACGCGCCGGTGGCGACCGAGCCCATCCCGTAGCCGACGCGCACCGACCGCGGGAGGACCGTCACCGACATGCGGGGGAGACTAGCCGTGCGTCTCCTCGCGGCGCCGGACGATCAGCACAACGGCGACGGCGGCGAGCAGCGGCCCGAACGCGAGCAGCAGCACGAACACCCATTCCACGCCGTGCAGCGGACCGAGGTGCAGGACGGGCGGTACGACGACCCCGGTCACGCCGACACCTCCTCGTGGTCGTTTGCCACTGTCGGCGTCGCCCCCTGTTCGGCGAAGCGGCGCACGCCCCAGCCGAGCCCGATCGCCAGCGCCACCGAGCAGGCCAGCACCACCAGCCCGGCCGCGGTCCAGAGCCAGAGGGGTGCGTCGTCGTCGAGCTCGCGCTGCAGGATCAGCTTCTCGTCGACGGCCGGGCGCGTCCCGTCGACCGCGGGCACCTCCGGCTCGTCGATCGCGGTGTCGCGCGGGAGGAAGACCCGGACGCCGCCGATGTCGCGACCGTCCTGGATCCGCACCAGCGTCTTCCACGAGCCGCCGACGGGGACGCGGGTGGGGGTGCGGTACGTCGTCTCGTCGACGCGCTCGAGGTGCACGACGCGCAGCGCCCTCGACTCGCCGCCCTGCCAGGCGGTGACGGTGAGCCACGCGGGCGCGTCCTGTGCGGGCGGCCGGTCGAACGTCACCTCCACACGCGCCTCTGCGTCCGCACCACGGCCGACCTCGTCGGTCACGTCGAGCGTCGCGGTGAGGTCGTCGGGCACCGCCTCGACCAGGCCGTTGGTCGTCGTTGCCGCGATGGCCGCCAGCGAGCCCGCGAACAGCGCCAGCGTCGTACGGCGGGAGGGCAGGTCGTGCCGCAGCCCGCGGACGAGCAGGCCGCCGAGCAGTCCTCCGGCGAGGCCGCCCGCGAGCGCCATCGGCAGGCCCTCGGGCAGCACGTCGGAGGTCCAGGGCAGGGGGAACGCGACCTGGGTCCAGAGGTACTCCGCGGCGAAGCCGGCCGTGCCGACCAGCCCACCGGCGACCGCGCCCAGCCGGAGCGGGTGGCGCGCGAACCACACCGCGGCGACCTCGACGAGCACCGCCTCGGCGACGTACAGCGGCACCGTCGCCCACAGCTCGCCGAGCACGGGGCCGACGACGACGCCGACGCCGCCGCGGACGAGCAGGTAGAAGCCGACCGCCGCCAGCGCGCCGCCGCGGCCGACCCACAGTCGGGCGAACACCAAAGAGAACGCCGCGGCGGACGCGATCAGCAGCGGTTGCAGCACGAGCCGGAACTGCGGCACACCGAAGTCGAACTCCGCCTGGAACACCGACATCCCGATGAGCAGCCCGCCGGCGAGGAACGACTGCAGCACGTAGCGGCGCACCGGGCGCTCCCCGGCCGCGGATGCGGATGCGGTAAGGCCGTTGCGGCCCTCCTGGAACAGGATCGCCATCGCGACCAGCGACAGCCCGGCGCCGCCGATGAGCATGAGGTGGGTCGGGCCCCAGAGCGTGACGTCCTGGCCGAAGATCCGGTGCCAGATGTCGTCGAGTGGGAAGCCGAGAAGTGCGTAGGAGCCCGCGAGCGTCAGCAGCACGCCGCCGACCGGGGCGCGCCAGGTCCGGGTGAGCCGGATGGCCGCCGGCCCGGCCTCGTCGCCGCGGGGGAGTGCGCAGGCCAGCACGCCCGAGGCCGAGATGCCGTAGAGCCCGAACATGATCGGGTAGTGCGCGATGTTCGCCAGCGGGCCCTCGTCGCGGCCGACGGCGATGTGCAGCGCGATGTCCCAGTACATGCCGAGCAGCGCCGTGACCAGCGAGACCATGGCGGTCATCAGCGGCAGCACCGCCCACCCGGCCAGGCCGCCGGTCCACCGTGACCGCTCCAAGCGGTCGGCCGCGGCGGCCAGCACGGTGACCTGGCCGCGGCGGTGCGCGAGCACCAGCGCTCCGAGCGCGAGGCACAGGATCGCGGCGCTGCCGGTCGCGATCAGCACCTGGTCGAGCGGTGCGGCGCCGGCGGGTCGCTCGACCGGTTCGGCCGCGAGCACGAGCTCTGAAAAACGTGACATCTTTTTATGTAACATCATCGAGTGTCACATGCGCAAGGGTTAGGGTCGGCGACGTGACGGACCAGACGGACGACACGGAGCAGCTCGAGGAGCTCGAGCAGCCCCGGGACGACGAGTTCGTCATCGAGGAGCTCTCCCGCCGCACCGGCATCACCGTCCGGTCGCTGCGGTCGTACCAGTCGCGCAAGCTGCTCCCGCCGCCCGTCGTGCGCGGGCGGACCGGCTACTACGGGCAGCGCCATGTCGACCGGCTCCAGCTGATCCAGGACCTCCAGAGCGAGGGGTTCAAGCTCAACAGCATCGCGCGGATGCTGGACGAGGGCGGCCGCTCCGACGCCGACCTGCTGCGGTTCACCCGGTCGGTGCGCACGATGTTCGGCGACGCCGAGGGGGCGATCGTCGACCTGGCCGAGCTGGCGGAACGGTTCAAGGTCGGCGAGGACCTCGCCGGCGCGGCCGAGCTGCTCGACCGCGCGATCAAGCTCGGCCTGCTGCGGCAGGTCGACGACGAGCACTTCGAGGAGCTCGCGCCCCGGCTGATCCGCGCCGGCGAGCACGCCGTGGCCACGCTGGGCCTCACCGCCGACGAGGCGCTCGACGTCGTCGCCCAGCTGCGCAAGCATGCCGAGGGCGTCGCCAAGCTCTACCTCGACCTGTTCCTGTCGCGGGTCTGGGCGCCGTTCGCCGAGGCCGGCCAGCCACAGGACCGGTGGCCGCAGGTGCAGGCCTCGCTCGACGAGGTCCGCCAGCTCGCCACCGACGCCCTCGTCGGCGCGTTCGAGGTGGTGATGGGCGAGCGGGTCAGCGAGGCGTTCGGCCGCGAGCTCGCCCGCGTCGGCCGCCGTCGCCGCTGACTCTGCTGACCCAAACCGGATTCGTCCGCAACGCCTCCGCGTGGATCGGACGCAGTTCTGCGGACGAACCGGGGTGCCGACCTCGATACTCGCCGGGTGGCCGACCCGACGCCCGAGGCACGCCTCGCCGAGCTGCTCCGGCTGCTGGCCGTCCCCGATCCCGGCCTCGACGAGCGGCGGGAGATCGAGCGGCTGCGCCGTCACCGCCTGCCCTGGACTGCGACGACCGCGGCGATGGCGCTGGACCTGGCGCGGAGCCGGAGCTTCGACGACCTGCACGTGGGTACCGCGCTTTCCGCCGCGCACCGGGTCTGCTCCGGCGGCGACGCGGACCTGCTGCTGGTCGACGCGCTCCAGGCCACCCGGGACTGGCTCGACACCGTCCCACTTCACCAGTGGCGGGTGCCGGAGATGCAGGCGCAGGTACGACGGGTGCTGGTCGCCGCCTCGCCGCCGGCGCTGCTCGACCTCTCCCTGGTGAGGGACGACGACGGCTGGGGTCCGCGTGCACGCGAGCTGGCGAGCGCGCTACCGGCCGAGGAGATCGCCCCGGCCGTGCGGCTCATCGGCGACCTCGGCGCCAAGCGTCCCTCGAAGTCGTGGGACGCCGCGATCGCCGAGGCCGTGCAACCCGAGCCTGCCCGCTGCCTCGTCGCGGGCTGGCTGAGCCGAGCAGTCGACGCCGACCTGGCCACGCCGACCTGTCTGTTCAGCCCGGGCAACGACGACGTCGTGCGCGCGACCGTCTTCGCCGCGCGGCACGTGGCGCACGACCGCGTCCCGTTCCTGCTCGGCGCGCTCGCCCGGCGCGGCGCCGCGACCAGTGGGCTGCCCGGGCTGACCGACGCCTTGGCGCTCAAGGTCGCGACGGCCGCAATCGACGTGCTCGGGGCGCGTGGCACGAGCGCCGACCGCGCAGAGCTCCAGGCGTTGTTCGAGGACCTGCGTCGCCGCGACCTCGTCGCCCGCGTCGGGTCCCTGCTCGGCGAGTCCGACTCCTCCGAGCAGCGCGTCGAGGTGCTTCGTCGCGAGAAGGCGGACGACGTACGGCGCAAGGCGGATCCCGCTCCGCGCCGTCGCCGCGCGCTGGTGGAACGGGAGGTCCGGCAGCACGTCGCGCCCGTCGCGCGCGAGCACGGTTTCACCGGCTCGGGGACGACCATGCGACGGCACCACCCCGACCGGGTCGACGTCCTCGCCATCAGCATCGACGACGGCCGGCCGCGGCTGGTCTTCGGTACCCGGTTCCTCGCCGCGCACCCGCCCGGCGAGCCCGGGCACGTGCCGATGGAGAAGGCCCGTGAGCTGCACCTCGACATCCGGCTGGTCGACGAGGCGGTGCCGGAAGGGCCCGCGGGCGTGCAGGCCATCGCCGCCCGGGTCGCGGACGTCGTCGTACCGTTCCTCGATGACCTCGGCAGCTACGCCATCGTGCGCGACCACCTGCTGCACGGCAGCCGGCTCACCCACGAGCTGACGGACCTGACCAGCCCCGGCTCGCCCCACGCCGACGGCATCCTGGGGCTGGTGGCGCTCGACGCCGGCGACACCGACACCGCGATCGCGGCCCTCGCCCGCCGTCTGGAGTTCGTCGAGACGCACGACGCGTTCAAGGCGGAGCTGGCCTTCTGGCGAAGCCGCCTCGCCCACGCCCGCGCGCGACGCTGACCCCGATTCGTCCGCAACGTCTCCGCGGAGAACGGACGCAGCTCACGGACGAATCGGGGTTCCGCCCAGGTCAGATGCCGCAGCTGGGCGCGCTCCAGGTCTGCCCGGAGCGGATGTCGACGTGGGTGTGGTCGTCGTGGCCGGGGTAGCCGGGGCCGAAGATGCCGCCGAACCCGGCGTACCGCGCGTTGGACGCGATCGTGCAGAACGACGGCGAGCCGCCGACGCCGACGAGGTCGATGGCGCGGCCGTAGGTGTGCTGGCCGGAGCCGCTGCCGCCGACCGACGCGTCGCACGACTTCGACCGGAAGCCCGAGGTCACCACCAGCGGCTTGTCGCCCATCCGGTGACGCAGCGCCTCGGCTCGCCACATCGCGCGCTTGAGGTTCTCCTGCACCTGCGCCGCGGACACCGAGCCGCCGCTGTAGCCGCCCTGGCCGCAGCCGCCGTCGACCTCGCTCCACGCGAAGTGCGCCGGCGAGCAGTCTGGGTCCTGGAGCTCGTAGATCTTGGCGTACGTCGCCGGGCCGGCGACGCCGTCGGCGGAGAGGCCGTACGCCGCCTGGAACCCGCGCACGGCGGCGGTCGTCTGCGGCCCGTAGGAGCCGTCGATCGCCATGTTGACGCCGTACCCGGCCCAACCGGCGACCCGGATCTGGAGCTCGGCGACGTCGGAGCCGGACGCGCCCGAGGAGAGCGTCCGGGACCACGTGTAGCACTCGTCGGCGGCCGCCGGCGCCGTCGTGGTGGCACCGACGGCCAGCAGACTGGCCGCAAGGAGGAAGAGCGCGACGAGGCCGCGCTGCAGGGTCGTTCGCATGAGTTGTCCCAATCCCGAGATGGACAAATGACGCGGATGATCCTGTCGGGGCGCGGCGCCCCTGGCAACAGTCAGGCCGAGGTCACGGCCGGGCGACGAGCTCCTCGAGCAGCTCCGCGGTGGCGCGGGCGCCCCCCGCGAGGGGGTGGAACGCGAGCGCGAGACCTGGCTCGGTCTGCCGCCCGTTGACCCACGGCTCGTCGGAGCAGACGTCGTGTCCCTCGGAGGCGGTGTAGAGGTCGAGGTACTCCACGCCCGTGGACTCGGCGGCCTTCTGCAGGGCCCGGTCGAGGGCGCGCACGACGCGGTCGCCGAAGGCCACGTCCCCGTCGGCGAACGGCATCCGCCGGGGGCAGCCGCCCTCGGGCGGCGAGATCCGCGGGTAGCCGACGACGATCACCCGCGCGTTGGGCGCGCGCCGCTGGACCTTCTCGATGGCCCTCTCGACGTTGTCGCCGATGTCCGGGACGCGCGAGACCAGCCGACGACCGACGGCGGAGCTCGCACACGGCGCACCCGTCGGGTCGCTGGAGCGCAGGTTGAGGCAGGTCTGCACAAGGCCGCCGAACAGGCCGAAGTCGTTGCCGCCGATGCCCAGTGTGACCAGGTCGGTCTTCTCGTCGAGGACGCGCAGCTGCGGCGGCACGGTCGTGTCCTGGACGGTCGCCTGCCGGCCGGTGAGGTCGTGGGTGCTGGCGCCGGCGCAGCTCACGTCGGTCAGTCGCAGGTTCAGCGACTCCGCGACCAGCGAGGGGTAGTTGGCGTCGGAGCGGAAGCAGCCGCTGTCCAGCTCGGTCATCGGCACGAGCGGCGCGGCGGTGAACGAGTCGCCGAGGGCGACGTACCGCTGCGGCTTGCTGTCGTCGAGGCTGCCCGCCGCCTCGGGCGTCGAGCCGCCGGTCCTCGGCGCGACAGGCGCGGCCTCCGGGGTCGTGCTGCATCCGGCGAGCAGCAGGGCGGCGGCGAGGGCGGCGACGAGCCGCATCGACGTCACCTCCCTGTCGACCGTCCGATTGTGGTCACGCGCTCAGCGCGGGTAGCGGCCGGCGAGATCCGCGCGGACCAGCCGGGCGCGGGCGACCAGCCGCAAGAGTACGGCGGCGGTCAAAGCCTGCCCCGCCATCAGCCCGAGCAGGACCAGCACCTGCGCGGCACCCGCCTCGAGCGCCGTACCGCCACCCAGCAGCACCCCGATGAACGCCCCCGGCAGGGTTACCAGCCCGACCGTCCGGGTCTGGTCGAGCCCGGGCACCAGCGCCTCGCGGGCGGTCGGCTGCACCACCTCGTACGCCGCGGCGGGGCTCTCCAGGCCGAGCGCGAGCGCCGCTTCGTAGGACTCGAACCGGCCCGCGATCTCGTCGAACGCGCGCCGCCCGCTCAGGCTCGCGGCGGTCATCATCCCGCCGATGACGATGCCGGCGATGGGCAGCACGCCCTGCCCGTTGAACGGCACCACGCCCGACCCCAGCACCAGCGCGAGCACCGGCACGGCGCCGGCGGCGAGGGCGAGCATCACCCACGGCAGCGACCGCCGCGGCACGCCGATCCGGCCCTGCGCGGTGACCGACGCGACCACGAACATCAGCCCGACGAACGCCAACGACCACCACGGCGACCGCAGCGCCGCCGCGATCACCAGCGACACGACGGACAGCTGCACGACCGCTCGAGAGGCGGCCGTGAACTGGTCGCGCTCGACCCCGAGCTTCCCGGCGTACGACGCCGTCATCGCGACGGCGACGAGCAGGACCAGGACCACGGCGAGCCGGAGGTCCGGTTGCGGTGTGGCTGTCGCGGCGAGTACCACGCCGCGAAACGCTACCGATGCCTAGAGATCGAGCCGGTCGCGCATCGTCTTCAGTGCACGGTGCGCCGCCCGCCGTACCTCCTCCGACTCGTCGTCCAGCGCCTCCCGGGCCGCGTCGACGTGCTCGACGTCGCCGGCCGCGGCCAGTGCCCGCATCGCCGCGGCGCGCACACGGGGCAGCTCGTGCTCCGCCAGTCGTACGGCGTCGTCGCCGGCGGGCAGCTCGCGGAGCGCGCTGACCTTGAGGCACATCTCCGCGACCCGCCAGGCCTCGTCGCGCAGCCCGCCAAGGACCGCACCGGTGGCGTCGTCGTGCCAGACGTAGAGCAGGCCGCGAGCGCCCCACACGCGCGGCCAGTACCCGGCCCAGCCGTTGGTGAAGTAGCCGACTCCCGGCCGCCCGGCGAGGTGCGGCAGCAGGTCGGTGTGACGCGCGGGGTCCTCACCGGCGAGCAGGCCGGCGCAGCGGCGCGCCGCCTCCGGCTCGCCGACCACAGCGGCCAGCTCGGCCAGCAGCTCCCGCGGTTGGGCCTCGAGGTCGCGCGGCGGAGGCAGGCCGTCGGCCACGCTCAGTGCTCGCGGGCCGGGCGGACGTGCTTGTGGTGTGAGGGCCGGACGTGGGAGAGCGCGTCGAGGTACTTGGTCGCCCAGCCGGTGACGTCGTTCTCGAGCACCGTCTTGCGCATCGCCTTCATCCGCTTGGCGCGCTCGGCGGGCGAGGCGTTGAGGGCCGCGAGGATCGACTCCTTCATGCCGTTCATGTCGTAGGGGTTGACCAGGTAGGCCTGGCGCAGCTCCCCGGCCGCGCCGGCGAACTCCGAGAGCACGAGCGCGCCGTCGTTGTCGTAGCGGCAGACGACGTACTCCTTGGCGACGAGGTTCATGCCGTCGGCCAGCGGCGTCACCACGCACACGTCGGCGGACCGGAACAGCGCGGCCATCTCCTCGCGCGGCTGCGAGTTGTGGATGTAGTGGATCGCGGGCCGGCCGATGCGGCCCATGTCGCCGTTGATCCGGCCGACGAGGCGGTCGATGTCGTCGCGCAGGCGGCGGTACTGCTCGACGCGCTCGCGCGACGGCGTCGCCACCTGCACGAACACCGCGTCCTCGACGGACACCGCGCCTTCCTCGATGAGCTCGCCGAACGCGCGCAGCCGGTTGTAGATGCCCTTGGTGTAGTCGAGCCGGTCTACGCCGAGCAGCACGTGCTTGGGGTTGCCGAGCTGCTCGCGGATCTCCTTCGCGCGCTGCTCGACCGTGTCGGTGCGGGCGAGCTCCTCGAGCCCGGCGCTGTCGATGGAGATCGGGAACGCCGCCGCCTGCACCATCCGGCCGTCGGGCAGGTAGACGAGGTCGCGGTGGGTCTTGTGCCCGACCCGCTGCCGGACCAGGCGGACGAAGTTCTGCGCGTTGTTGGGGCGCTGGAAGCCGACCAGGTCGGCGCCGAGCAGGCCCTCGAGCAGCTGGCGGCGCCACGGCAGCTGCTGGAACAGCTCGGCCGGCGGGAACGGGATGTGCAGGAAGAACCCGATGCGCAGGTCCGGCCGCTTCTCGCGCAGCATCGACGGCACCAGCTGCAGCTGGTAGTCCTGCACCCACACGGTCGCCTCCTCCGCGGCCACCTCGGCGGCGCGGTCGGCGAAGCGCCGGTTGACGCGGACGTAGGCCTCCCACCACTCGCGGTGGAACTCCGGCTTGGCGACGACGTCGTGGTACAGCGGCCAGAGCGTGGCGTTGGAGAAGCCCTCGTAGTACTCCTCGACCTCCTGCGCGCTGATCGGCACCGGCACGAGCGTCATCTCGTCCTCGACGAACGGCTCGTCGTCGGCGTCGGCGTCGCCGGCCCAGCCGATCCAGGCGCCGTCGTTGGCGCGCATCACCGGCTCGAGGGCGGTGACCAGGCCGCCGGGGGAGCGACGCCAGTCCACGGAGCCGTCGTCGTTCACGACCCGGTCCACGGGCAGGCGGTTCGCGACGACGACGAAATCAGCCTGGTGCGCGCTCACTCGTCCAACCTAACCCGGGACCGCGAGTCCGCTCAGGACTGGTCGGCGGCGTAGACGACGCCGACCTGACGCCGTACGTCGTCCATCAGCCGCATCAGGTCCACCGTCTCGTCGAGCGGCACCAGCGGGCTCTCGGTCTCGCCGTTGCGCAGGCACCGCATCACCTCCTGCGCCTCGTTGGCCAGGCCGGTCCCGATCACCGGGCGTTCGATCGTCTCGACGTGGCCCTCGCTGGTCCAGGTGGCGGTGGTCGGGTGGTGGAAGCCGTCGGGCAGGTCGAACCGGCCGCGGTCGGTGGCGATCGAGGCGGTCCGCGGCGTGGGACCGAGCATCGACGCGGTCAGTGCCGCGACGGCTCCGCTCTCGTAGCCGAACGACATCGCGATGTTCACGTCGGCGCCGGCCTCGGACAGCGCGGCGACCGCCGCGACCTTGTCCGGCCGGCCGAGGAACAGGTGCGCGAACGTCACCGGGTAGACGCCCATGTCCAGCAGCGCGCCGCCGCCCAGCGCTGGGTCGAGCAGCCGGTCGGTCGGCTCGGCGTCGACCCGGAAGCCGAGGTCGGCCCGGACCTGGGTGACGGGCCCGAGCTCACCCGTCTCGAGGAGCTGCCGGATCCGCCGGACCAGCGGGTTGCAGCGCATCCACATGGCCTCCATGAAGAACAGGTTGCGCTCGCGGGCCTGGGCCACGAGGTACGCCGCGTCGTCGGCGTTGAGCGTCAGCGCCTTCTCGCACAGCACCGGCTTGCCCGCCTCGAACGCGAGCATCACGTGCTCCTTGTGCAGCGCGTGCGGCGAGGCGACGTACACGACGTCCACGTCGGGGTCGGCGACGAGGGCCTCGTAGCCCTCGTACGCGCGGCCGCCGTGCCGCTTCGCGAACGCCTCCGCCGACTCCCTGCGGCGGGCGCCGACGGCCGCGATCTCGGCGTCGGGGAGCAGTGCGAGGTTCTCCGCGAAGCCGCCGGCGATCTTGCCGGTGGCCAGGATCCCCCAGCGGACCGGCCGGTACGACGGCAGCGGCTCGGCCCGGACGGGGCCGGGTGTGACCTCGGGGTCGGGGAGGTTCGTCGGCAGCGTGGTGGGTACGTTCGGGACCGGTCGAGACGGCATGCGGAGCATTCTGCCGCGCCACGGCCGGGTTGAATGACATCGTTGGGATTCGTCACCTACGATGAGCGCCAGTCGAGAGTCACGAGAGCCGGGGAGAGCCACATGGACGCCGCGAACGCCCGCGAGGTCGCCGCCAGCGGCGGCGCCGCCGAGGAGCTGTCCGAGCGCGACCGCGAGATCCTCAACTTCGAGCGCCAGTGGTGGAAGTACGCCGGGGCCAAGGAGCAGGCCGTCCGGGAGAAGTTCGACATGTCCTCCACGCGCTACTACCAGGTGCTCAACGCGCTGATCGACCGTCCCGAGGCGCTCGCCTTCGACCCGCTGCTCGTGCGTCGGCTGCGCCGGCTGCGCGCCGCCCGCCAGCGCGCCCGCTCGGCCCGGCGCCTCGGCTTCGAGGTCTGAGCCGCCCCATGCTCGGCCGTGACGAGCGCGGCCTCGCGCTCCCCTCCTCGCTCGCGGTGCTCTCGACCGTGGCCGTCGTCGTCGCCGGCGTCGTGTTCTTCACCACCTCCCCGGACGAGAAGCCCGCCGCGCAGGCCCGCCCGGTCGCGACCTCGCCGACCGCCGCGCCCACCTCGACCGCCCCCGAGCCGACGGTCACCGAGGAGCCGGCGAAGAAGCCGCGCAAGGTCAAGAAGAAGCCCGCCGTCCAGCGGGCGAAGGTGTACGTCGAGGTCTACAACAACTCCGGCATCAGCGGCCTGGCCGGCCAGACCGCCACCCGCGCCTCCGACGCGGGCTGGCAGGTGGTCGGCTCCGACAACTGGTACGGCACCATCCCGGCCAGCACGGTCTACTACCCGCCGCGCCTCGAGGCGGCCGCCAGGCTGCTCGGCAAGGACCTGCGCATCAACCGGCTCCGCCCGGCCGTCGCGCCGATGCGGCTCGACCGCCTGACCGTCATCCTCACCGGCTGATCCCGCCCCCACCCCCGCTCCGTGAGGGCGCGGGGGGTGGCAGGGTGACGGGCATGGACCTCTCGGCCCTCCCCGATCCCGTGCGCGCCCGCTACGACGCCCTGCTCGCGGTCGCGGGCTCGACCGTCGTCGGTCTCGACTTCGACGGCACGCTGTCGCCGATCGTCCCCGACCCGGCGCAGGCGCACATCCACCCCGACGGCCCCGACGTGCTCGTCGCACTGGCGACCCAGGTGCGCGCCGTCGCGATCGTCACCGGCCGCCCCGCCCGCCAGGTGGTCGAGCTCGGCCGCCTCGACGAGGTGGCCGACCGGCTGCCCGAGGGGGCGGTGCTGCTCGTGCGCGGGCAGTACGGCCACGAGCGCTGGGACTCCGCCACCCGCGAGTTCCACAGCGCCGAGGTCCCGCCGGGTCTCGCCGCGCTGGCGGCGGAGCTGCCCGACCTGCTCGCGGCGGCGGATGCTCGCGACGCGTACGTCGAGGACAAGGGGCTCGCCCTGGCGGTGCACACGCGCCGGTTGCCCGACCCGGGCGAGGCGTTCGCCCGGCTCGAGACCCCGCTGGCGGACGCCGCCGAGCGGCACGGCCTCGCCCTCGAGCCAGGCAAGCTCGTCCTCGAGCTGCGCACGCCCGGCGCCCACAAGGGTCACGCGCTCCGCGAGGTCGTCGCCGGCACCCGTGCCGGCGGCGTGCTGTTCGGCGGCGACGACCTCGGCGACCTCGAGGCGTTCGAGGCGGCCCGCGCCATGCGCGACGAGGGCATGCCGACGCTGCTCGTGTGCTCCGGCTCCGCCGAGGAGCGGGCCCTGGCCGAGATCGCCGACCTCGTCGTGCCCGGGCCGCCCGGGGTGCTGGAGCTGCTCAGGCAGCTCGCCGTCGACGCCGCCGCGCACTGACCGCGGGATAGCCGCCGTCGGCCAGCCCGGCCGCGCGCTCGAAGACGTTGTGCGTGCCGGCGTCGCCGCCGCGCAGCCACGACCAGCCGGCCGCGAGCCCGTACATGGGCAGCATCGGCAGGCCCAGGCACGCGGTGTACTGCCAGGTGTGCCGCTCCTCGTGCCGCAGCAGCCGCGGTCGCTCGGCCAGCCACTCCTCGTCGTGCCGGGTCAGCACGACGTTGCCGACCGTGAACGCCGGCGCCTTCGGCAGCCCGAGCCGGTAGCCGGTCGCGAGCAGCAGCCCGCGCGGGCCGCGGACCAGGCGGGCACGACCCGCCACGGCCACGGCCACGCCGACCGCCGTACTCAGGTTGAGGGCGTTGACCGCCTCCTTGACCCGCCAGGACTCCACGGGCCGATTGTGTCGTGAGACGAGCCTGTCTCGGATGCTGGCGCCGATGTGCGCATGTTGAGACGGCTCCCTAGAGTTGTGCCCGCTCATCGAGAGGGGCAGAGGGACACGGCCCTGTGAAGCCCCGGCAACCCGCCGCGACCTCCGGTGCACCACCCGAAACGGTGCCCGGTCCCGGTCCGGCCACGGTGCTAATTCCGTCCCCGGCCGAGAGTCGGCACCGGGGGAAGATGAGAAGGAGGCCTCCTTGAGCACGTCAGTCATCGACCCGGCCACGACGACCGGCAGGACGACCGGCAGGACGACCGCCGGGGAGCACGGCCTCCGGGACGGCGCCTTCGGCAACGCCCGCGCGCTGTCGTGCCGCGAGTGCGGTCACGAGGTCGCGCTCGGCCCGTACTACGCCTGTCCCGAGTGTTTCGGCCCGCTCGAGGTCGCCTACGACTTCCCGACGGTGACCCGCGAGGAGATCGCCGCGGGGCCGCGCAACATCTGGCGCTACAAGGCGCTCCTGCCGGTGCCGACCGACATCGAGGAGAGCCCCAACACCGAGCCCGGGTTCACCCGGCTGCTCAGGGCCGACAACCTCGCCGCCGAGCTCGGCCTCACCAAGCTCTGGGTGAAGGACGACTCCACCAACCCGACCAACTCGTTCAAGGACCGTGTCGTCGCGTGCGCGTTGAGCGCCGCGCGTGAGCTGCACGCGAAGGTCTTCGCCTGCCCCTCGACCGGCAACCTCGCCAACGCCGTGGCGGCCGCGGGCGCCCGGGCCGGGATCAAGACCGTGGTGTTCATCCCGAGCAACCTCGAGAAGCCCAAGCAGGTCAACTCCGCCGTCTACACGTCGAACCTCGTCGCGGTCGACGGCAACTACGACGACGTCAACAAGCTCGCCTCCGAGATCGCCGGCGAGGAGGACGGCTGGGCGTTCGTGAACGTCAACGTGCGGCCGTTCTACGCCGAGGGCTCCAAGACCCTCGGCTTCGAGATCGCCGAGCAGCTCGGCTGGCGGCTGCCGGACCAGATCGTCATCCCGGTCGCGTCGGGCTCGCAGCTGACCAAGGTCGACAAGGCGTTCCAGGAGCTGATCAAGCTCGGGCTCGTCGAGGACAAGCCCTACAAGGTGTTCGGCGCGCAGGCCACCGGCTGCTCGCCGGTCTCGGTCGCCTACAAGTCCGGCGTCGACGCGATCCGCCCGGTGAAGCCGGACACGATCGCCAAGAGCCTGGCCATCGGCAACCCCGCCGACGGCATCTACGTCCTCGACATCTGCCGCCGCACCGGTGGCGCCGTCGAGGACATCACCGACGACGAGGTCCGCCAGGGCATCCTGCTGCTCGCGCGCACGGAGGGGATCTTCACCGAGACCGCCGGCGGAACGACGGTCGGCGTGCTGAAGAAGCTCGTCGAGACCGGGCAGCTCGACCCGGAGCTCGAGACCGTCGTGATCAACACCGGCATGGGCCTGAAGACCCTCGACGCCGTCGCCGACGAGGTCGGTCCCGCGGCGACCATCTCCCCGTCGTACGACGCGTTCGCCGCCACCGGGCTCGCGTGAGCCCGGCCGGTCGCCCTATCGTCGAGCCATCTCGGAACAAGGAGCATCCATGAGCGTCAGCGTCCGCATCCCGACCATCCTGCGCACCTACACCGGCGGCGAGTCCGAGGTGTCCGCCGAGGGCGAGACGCTGGCCGAGGTGATCGACGACCTGGAGGCGAAGTACTCCGGGATCAAGGCGCGGATCCTCGACGACCAGGGCGCGATCCGTCGGTTCGTGAACGTGTACGTCGGCAACGACGACGTCCGCTTCCTCGACAACCTCGAGACCAAGACGCCCGACGGCACGCAGATCTCCATCATCCCCGCGGTCGCCGGCGGCGCCTGACCCTTCGGCCCGTCGGTCAGCGGCCGGGGCCGGTCCGCCACGGCCCGCCCGCCCACGGCGGCGGGCCGTCGTGGGAGTCCTGGGTCCGCCAGGCCTCCTGCTGCTCCTTCTTCCACGCCTTCCAGGCGTCGAGGTGGGCGCGGCGCTCCCGCTGCCAGCGCCCCTTCGCGGCGTCGCGCGCCTTGCCGGGCTTGTGGTGCACCCACGCCGGAGGACCCTGCCCGTCGCCCTTGGCGACGCGGCTCGCGGCCGGCGGCTGCTCGCTCCCGGACGCGGTCATGCTCAGCCCGAGGGGGACGGCGGTCCCGACCACCGCGGTCGCCGCGACGGCGGCGACGGTCACGACCACGCGCTTCATTCGCCCAGTGTGGGGCTGCACGGCCCTGCCCGGAGCCGGATCGTCGGCAAAATCTCCCGCGGCTCCCCCGGGTGGTCCCGGACGGCGAGGAGTCAGTACTTCAGTGCAGTCGGCGGCGTGTCGCGGCACAACCGACCCCTCACCGGTAGAAACACCCGTATGTACGGGGACCGGCCGGAGCCGATCGAGGCGGCGACGGCGTTCGTGGCGGGGTACGCGCCGGAGGCGTCGGTGGCGTTCCTCGGTGGCAGCGTGCTGACCGACGACGCCACGCCGACCTCCGACCTCGACGTGACGATCGTGCTCGACAAGGGCGTCGTGGTGGCGTCGACGGGGCTGACGGCGCCGTACCGCGACACCCTCGAGCACGAGGGCTGGGTGGTCGAGGCGTTCGTGCACGACCGGGACAGCCTCGAGCACTACATGGCCAAGGACGTCGCGAGACGTCAGCCGACTCTGATGCGGCTGGTCGCCGAGAGCCGGGTGCTGCTCGACCGCGATGGCGTGGCCGGTGGGCTCGTGGCGCGTGCACGCGAGCTGCTCGACGCCGGGCCGCCGCCGTACGACGAGACCGAGCTGGCGATGGCGCGCTATGCGCTGACCGATCTGCTCGACGACATGGCCGGCAGCGACCGGGAGGACGAGCTGGCCTACCTCGCCGGGCTGGTCGTCTCCGAGACCGCCGCGCTCGCGCTGGCGGCCGGCGGTGAGTGGTCCGGCCGCGGCAAGGGGTTGGCGCGGGCGCTCCGCCGGGTGGACCCCGACCTCGCCGAGCGGCTGGTCAACGGGCAGAGACACGTCGTGGTGTACGGCGACACCGCGGTCCTGCATCGGGCCGCCGTCGACGTGCTCATGCGCGTGGGTGGCCCGCTGCTCGTCGGGCACCGGCTGGGTGGGGAGACCGGACCCGCTCGTTAGCCTCGATCCATGGCTGACGTGCTGCTGGCGACCTGTGCCGACCTCCCCGACGGCGAGCCCGGCGGGCAGCTGCTGCTGGACGCGCTGGCCGAGCGCGGGGTCGCGGCGCGGTTCGCGGTCTGGGACGACCCGAGCGTCGACTGGGAGGTCGCCCGGCTGGTGCTGGTGCGCAGCACCTGGGACTACGACGGCCGCCGCGACGAGTTCCTCGCGTGGTGCCGCAAGGTCGGCGACACGCTGGTGAACTCGGTCGAGGCCATCGCCTGGAACACCGACAAGGCCTACCTCGTCGACCTCGGCCAGACCTCGCTGCCGGTCGTCCCCACCGTCGCGGTCGACGAGGAGGGCGAGATCGGCCCCGCCGTCGCGGCGTTCGCGCCGGCCGTGGTGAAGCCGCGGGTCGGCGCCGGCGGCCGCGGCGTCGTGGTCTTCGACGGCGAGCCGGGCGGGCCGGCGGGCCTCGACGAGTCGCAGATCGAGCGCGGGCCGTGGGTCGTCCAGCCGCTGGTCGCCTCGATCCGCACCGAGGGCGAGACCTCGGTCTTCGTCTTCGGTGGCGACGTCGTCTCGCAGGTGGTCAAGCTGCCGGCGGGCGAGGAGATCCGCGTGCACGAGGAGTTCGGCGGCGCGTCCAAGCCGGTGCCGGTCACGTCCGAGGCGGCGCAGCTGGCGTGCGAGGCGGTGGCGGTCGCGGAGGGGCTGCTCGGCGTCCCGCTGCCCTACGCCCGCGCGGACATGATGCGCCTGGACGACGGCACACTCGCCCTCAGCGAGCTCGAGATCACCGAGCCCGGGCTCTACCTCGACGTGGTGCCGGCCAATGCCTGGTCGTTCGCCGACCTCGTCGTCGACCTGCTCGACGCGACCGCCTGAACCGCCGCGACGACACCGGCGAGGTGCGCGTCGCGCCACCCGCCGACCGCGTCCGCGACGTCGTCGCGCGCCTTCAGGTCGCGCTCGGTGAGCACCACCGAGGGCACCGGGAGCGAGCCGCCGAGCTCGCCGAGCACCCAGCGCAGGTGCAGGTCGGTCATCGTCGCGTGCACCGGCGACCCGGCGGTCACGACCGGGACCACCACGGTCTCCCGGAGGCCGTCGCCGGCCAGCGTGTCGAGGAACAGCTTGAGCAGCCCGGTGTAGGAGCCCTTGTACGCCGGCGTCGCGACCACCAGCACGTGGGCGTCGCCGACCGCGACCTGGACGGACGGGTCGCCGCCGTGGTCGGCCAGCTCGACGATGTCGCCGGCCGTGCCGGTCGGACCGAGCGCGTCGCGCACGAGCGCGACGACGTGCTGGGTCACGCGCGCCGTACGCGAGGAGGGGGCGGGGTTGCCGACCAGGCCCAGCACCTGCAGGGACTCGGTCGTGGCGGGGGACGCGGTGGTGCTCATCGGCTCTCTCTCGTTCGACGACGGGTGCACAATGTCTAGTGAGAGAGTAGACAATAAGCCGGAGGCACGTAAAAGGCCGGGGCGGTGTTGTCACCGCCCCGGCCGAAACCCCGTCGCACCCACGAGGTGTGATCAGGCTATTCCGGGCCTGAAAGGGGGGTCAATGGCCCGGATACACCATCCCGCATGGTCTAGACAGTGACCCGAATTGGGGTAGGGCCACCGCGTGTGGCCGGCCACGAGGTCCCGCCTTGCACTCACAAGGGGCGAGTGCTAAGAATTGGTTAGCACTCTCGCTCTGAGAGTGCCACCGAAGGACCGGACCGATGAGGTCCCTGACGTCGGCGGGAAGGGTCCGCCGGGCCGGTCGGGGATCGTCCGTCGCGGGCATCGCCCGGACCACCACACATCAACGCGTGAGGATTCGCGGGAGCTATGCCGAAGCTTATTGCGTTCAATGAAGAGGCCCGTCGCGGCCTCGAGCGTGGCATGAACACGCTGGCGGACGCCGTCAAGGTGACCCTGGGTCCCAAGGGCCGCAACGTCGTGCTGGAGAAGAAGTGGGGCGCCCCCACCATCACCAACGACGGTGTCTCCATCGCCAAGGAGATCGAGCTCGAGGACCCCTACGAGAAGATCGGCGCCGAGCTGGTCAAGGAGGTCGCCAAGAAGACCGACGACGTCGCCGGTGACGGCACGACCACGGCGACCGTCCTGGCCCAGGCCATGGTGCGCGAGGGTCTGCGCAACGTCGCCGCGGGCGCGAACCCGATGGCGCTGAAGCGTGGCATCGAGCGCGCCGTCGAGGCCGTCTCCGAGCAGCTGCTCGGGATGTCCAAGGACGTCGAGACCAAGGAGCAGATCGCTTCCACCGCCTCCATCTCCGCCGCCGACCCGTCGGTCGGCGAGATCATCGCCGAGGCGATGGACAAGGTCGGCAAGGAAGGCGTCATCACCGTCGAGGAGTCGAACACCTTCGGGCTCGACCTCGAGCTGACCGAGGGTATGCGCTTCGACAAGGGCTACATCTCGGCCTACTTCGTCACCGACGCCGAGCGGATGGAGACGGTCCTCGAGGACCCCTACATCCTGATCGCCAACCAGAAGATCTCGAACGTCAAGGACCTGCTGCCGGTCCTCGAGAAGGTCATGCAGTCGGGCAAGCCGCTGCTGATCCTGGCCGAGGACGTCGACGGCGAGGCGCTGTCCACCCTGGTCGTCAACAAGATCCGCGGCACCTTCAAGTCCGTCGCCGTCAAGGCTCCGGGCTTCGGTGACCGCCGCAAGGCCATGCTGCAGGACATCGCGATCCTGACCGGCGGCCAGGTCATCTCCGAGGAGGTCGGCCTCAAGCTCGAGAGCACCGGGCTCGAGCTCCTCGGCCAGGCCCGCAAGGTCGTCGTGACCAAGGACGAGACCACCATCGTCGAGGGCGCGGGCGACGCGGACCAGATCGCCGGCCGGGTCAACCAGATCCGCGCCGAGATCGAGAAGAGCGACTCCGACTACGACCGCGAGAAGCTGCAGGAGCGCCTGGCCAAGCTGGCCGGCGGTGTTGCGGTCATCAAGGTCGGCGCTGCCACCGAGGTGGAGCTCAAGGAGCGCAAGCACCGCATCGAGGACGCCGTTCGCAACGCGAAGGCGGCCGTCGAGGAGGGCATCGTCGCCGGTGGTGGCGTGGCCCTCGTCCAAGCCTCCGGCAAGGCGTTCGAGAAGCTCGACCTCGAGGGTGACGAGGCCACCGGCGCCCAGATCGTGCGGCTCGCGTCCGAGGCTCCGCTCAAGCAGATCGCGGTCAACGCCGGCCTCGAAGGCGGCGTTGTGGCGGAGAAGGTGCGCAACCTCGAGGCCGGCCACGGTCTCAACGCCGCCACCGGCGAGTACGTCGACATGATCGCCACCGGCATCATCGACCCGGCCAAGGTGACGCGCTCGGCGCTGCAGAACGCCGCGTCGATCGCCGCGCTGTTCCTCACCACCGAGGCCGTCGTGGCCGACAAGCCCGAGAAGCAGCCGGCCATGCCCGGCGGTGCCGACGGCGGCATGGGCGGCATGGACTTCTGATCCATCCGCTCTAGCAACACCCAGGCAACACCCCTCTCCACCAGCAAGGCCCCTGCCGCACGGCAGGGGCCTTGCTCGTGTCTCCGTCGGGCCTGTCGCTTCGCGACATGACGCCGACGGGTCATTAATACAGCTTCGTGGGCGGCGTGTCGGTGCATATTTGACCCCTCGGGGACAGGCGAGGCGCACTAGAACATGTGTTCGAATGGACGTACGCTCGTCCCATGAGTGTCGACTTCCAGACCACCCTGTTCGACGAGCCCGCGGCCGACCACGTGACCGTCGGGGCCCTCGACGGCGAGGTGCAGCGGCACGTGCTCGACCGGGGTGCGTGGGTCGACGTCCGGCCGGGCTGGTTGCGCGGCGCCGACGACCTGTTCGCCCGCCTCGTGCGCGACGTGCCGTGGTACGCAGAACGCCGGCAGATGTACGACCGGGTCGTCGACGTGCCGCGCCTGCTCTGCTTCTACGGCGAGCACGACGAGCTACCCGACCCGGCGCTCGTCGAGGCCCGAGAGGCGCTGAGTCGGCACTACCAGCCCGAGCTCGGCGAGCGGTTCGTGACCGCGGGTCTCTGCTACTACCGCGACGGCCGCGACAGCGTCGCCTGGCACGGCGACACCATCGGCCGCTCCAAGCTCGAGGACACGATGGTCGCGATCGTCTCCCTCGGCGACACCCGCCGACTCTCGCTCCGGCCGCGCCTTGGCGGTGCCTCCATCTCCTTCGCGATGGGCCACGGCGACCTGCTCGTCATGGGTGGCTCCTGCCAGCGCACCTGGGAGCACGCGGTGCTCAAGACCAATCGCGCCGTCGGACCTCGCATCAGCATCCAGTACCGCCCGTTCAACGTCCGCTAGTCACAGGACGACCGAGCACACCCGCCAGCACGTGGGTTGGTCACGGACGCACGGAGTCAGCCAGGCACTCGCATCAGGACGTCGTGCAGCCACGTCGTGACGCGAGTGAAACGTCCGGTCGAGGAGTCAGCTCTGCACCGACACGCCGCCCACGAGGCTGATTTATTGACCCCTCGGCGGTCTGTCGCGCAGCGACGGGGCACCCGGGTTGGTCAGGGGCGGACCCGGACAGATCTGCACCGGATCGTCAGGGTCGGATCAGGGGTGGGCCAGGGATCGTGGGGTGGGGAATCCGGTACCGGGACGATCCGGATGCCGGGATCGTTGTCCCCGACGATGCCACGGCCCTGGGACGGCCGCGCGCGGATGGGACGAGAGAGGAACCGTCGTGACCGACACGAGCATTACGCACACCACTACCTCCGGGGCCTCGGGCGCAGCAGCCCGCGCCGGCTCGCACGCGGGGCCAGCCGCCCGGGTGCGGAACCTGACCAAGACCTACGGCTCCGGCCAGGCGAAGGTGGTCGCGCTCGACGACGTCACCCTCGACCTGCACCGGGGCGAGTTCACCGCCGTGATGGGCCCGTCCGGGTCCGGCAAGTCGACGCTGATGCACTGCTGCGCGGCGCTCGACACCGCCACCAGCGGGCAGGTGCTGATCGGCGACACCGACCTGTCGAAGCTCAAGGACAAGGAGCTGACCCGTCTGCGTCGCGACCAGGTGGGCTTCGTCTTCCAGTCGTTCAACCTGGTGCCGACGCTGACCGCCGAGGAGAACATCCTGCTGCCCCTCTCCATCGCCGGCCGCAAGCCCGACGCCGACTGGTACCGCACCGTCATCGAGACCGTCGGCCTCGGCGACCGGCTCGACCACCGGCCCAACCAGCTCTCCGGCGGCCAGCAGCAGCGCGTCGCCGTGGCGCGGGCGCTCGCGAGCCGGCCGTCGATCGTGTTCGCCGACGAGCCGACCGGCAACCTCGACAGCCGCTCGGGCGCAGAGGTGCTCGCACTGCTGCGCCGGTCGGTCGACGAGTTCGGCCAGACCATCGTGATGGTCACCCACGACCCGGTGGCGGCGGCGTTCACCGACCGCGTGGTCTTCCTCGCCGACGGCAAGGTCGTCGACGAGATCCGCAACCCGGACCGCGAGACCGTGCTCGACCGGATGACCCGCATGGACGCGCGGCAGGTCGACCGCGTCGCCCGCCAGGACGACGACCTCGCGGGGGCGCAGGTCTGATGTTCAAGGCTGCATGGAAGTCACTCCTGGGGCGCAAGCTGCGCCTCCTGATGAGCACGTTCGCGATCGTGCTCGGCGTCGCGTTCGTCGCGGGATCGCTGATCTTCACCGACACGCTGAGCCGCAGCTTCGACGCGATCTTCGCCTCGTCCGTCGGCGACGTCGTGGTGCGCCCGTCCGGCACCAACAACGACGACGGACCGGCCACCACCCGCACCGTCCCGGCCTCGCTGGTCGACGACCTCGCGAAGGTCGACGGCGCCGCCCGCGCCGACGGCAACGTCAACTCGTTCAGCACGTTCGTCGTCGGCGAGAACGGCAAGGTCATCGGCGGGCAGGGCGCGCCCGGCATCGGTGCCAACTGGAGCGACGCTCCGGCCGCGCACGGCCTCGAGGGGCTCGCTGTCACTGAGGGCCACCCGCCGCGCAACGGCGACGAGGTCGCCATCGACGCCGGTACGGCGGAGCGCGCGGGCTACGAGATCGGCGAGCAGGTCCACCTCGTGACGTCGAGCTCGGAGGCCGTGCTGCGGCCCACGCTGGTCGGGATCGCCGAGTTCGCCGACGGCGGCTCCACCAACGGCGCGACGATCACGGTGTTCGACACCAAGACCGCGCAGAAGCTCTTCACCGAGGGCGAGAACGTCTTCAACGACGTCTGGGTCACCGCCGAGGACGGCGTCAGCCAGGAGGAGCTGCGCGACGAGGTCGCCGCGGCGCTGCCGAAGGGCTTCGAGGCCGTCACCGGCGACGAGGCCGCCGACGAGGCCGCCTCCGACCTGGTCGAGGCGATCTCTTTCCTCGGCACGTTCCTGCTGATCTTCGCCGGCATCGCGCTGGTGGTCGGGTCGTTCCTGATCGTCAACACGTTCTCGATCCTGGTCGCGCAGCGCAGCCGCGAGCTCGCCCTGCTGCGGGCGATCGGCGCCTCGCGGCGGCAGGTCACCCGGTCGGTGATGTTCGAGGCGGTCGTGCTCGGTGCGGTCGGCTCCACGATCGGGCTCGGCCTGGGCGTGGTGCTGGCGATGGGCATCCGCGCGCTGTTCGCGACGTTCGGCCTCGACCTGAGCGGTCAGGAGCTGATCATCGCGGCACGCACCCCGATCGCGGCGTACGCCGTCGGCATCCTCGTCACCGTCGTGGCCGCGTACATCCCGGCCCGGCGCTCGGCTCGTATCGCTCCCGTCGCCGCCCTGCGCGACGACGTGGCGATGCCGGAGTCCGCGCTGCACTGGCGGCTCGTCACGGGTGGTGCGCTGATCGCGGTCGGCGCCGTGGCCATGGGCGCGGGCCTGCTGGCCGACGTCCCGAGCCCCGGCTGGTGGGTCGGTGGCGGCATCCTCGCCGTGCTGCTCGGGGTGGCGGCCGCGAGCCCGGTGATCAGCCGGCCGGTCGTCGCGCTGTCGGCGCTGGTCTACCGCAAGATCTACGGCACGGTCGGCAACCTCGCCGGGCAGAACGCCCTGCGCAACCCGCGTCGTACGGCGGCCACCGCCTCCGCGCTGATGATCGGCCTCGCGCTGGTCACCACGATGTCGATCCTCGGCTCGTCCGCGAAGGACAGCGTCGACGAGACGATCGAGGAGAATTTCTACGGCGACCTCGTCGTCTCCAACGTGATCGGCGTGCCGTTCTCCACCTCCGTCGCGGACACGATCGAGCAGACCGACGGCGTCGCGTCGGTGAGCCGGCTGCGCTACGCCATCGCGCAGGTGGACGGCCACGGCCAGGGCGTCATGGGCGTCGACCCGGTGTCCCTGCGCCAGGTCGCCAACGTGCCGATGGTCGAAGGCGAGCTCACCGACCTCGACGACGGCAAGGTGCTGATCTCCGACAGCCGCGCGGAGGACGAGGGCGTCGGGGTCGGTGACGAGGTGACGATCGGCTTCCCGACCGGCGAGAAGGCGCTCGAGGTCGCGGGGATCTACACCGCCGACAACAACCCGGTGCTGTCGTACCCCTTCACGCTCACGCTCTCGACGCTGAAGGACGTCGGCTTCCGCGAGGCCGACAACTACCTGCTGATCCAGACCGAGTCCGGCACGGACGTGGCCGCGCTGCAGAAGACGATCGAGAAGCAGACCGCCGAGCTGCCGACGGTGACGGTCAAGGACCAGCAGGGCTTCGCCGACGAGCAGCGTGCGCCGATCGACCAGATGCTCTACATCATCTATGCGCTGCTCGGCCTGGCCTTGGTGATCGCGGTGCTCGGCATCGTCAACACGCTGGCGCTGTCGGTGATCGAGCGGACCCGCGAGGTCGGCCTGCTTCGGGCGATCGGCCTGGGCCGCGGCCAGCTGCGCCGGATGATCCGGCTCGAGGCGATCGCGATCGCCGTGCTCGGCGCCGTGCTCGGCGTCGGCATGGGCATCGTCTTCGGGCTCGCGCTGATGTCGACGCTGGCGGACGAGGGCCTCGAGGTGATCACCGTGCCGGTCCTGCAGCTCGGCGGCTACGTCGTGGCCGCCGGTTTCGTCGGAGTCCTCGCGGCGGTCTTCCCGGCCCGTCGCGCCGCGAAGCTCGACGTACTGCAGGCGATCGCCACCGAGTAGACGCCGGGTAAGGCCGCCGGCGAGACCCGGACATACCCGCGGTAAAGGCCGCCACTGGTCGCCCATCGCGCTTCTTCCGGCTTCCCCCGGCCGCACTCGATGCGGCTATGGTGGTGAGTCGAGCCGAGGGAGGTGCGATGGGCGACGTGGCGACTCCAGATCGACCACGCCAGACCGTGCACAAGCACGTGCAGGTCCGGGAATACGTCCGGGGGCTGATCCAGGGTGCCGAGCCGGGCAGCCCGGCTCCGTCGGAGCGCGAGCTCGTCCAGCACTTCGGGGTGGCCCGGATGACCGTCCGGCAGGCCCTCGACGCTCTCGTCTCCGAGGGCCTCCTCGAGCGGGTGCCCGGCCGCGGCACGTTCGTGGCCCGCGCCAAGATCGACGTCCAGGTACGCCTGTCCAGCTACACCGAGGAGATGGGCCGCCGCGGCATGAAGGCCGGCGCGCGCACGCTGCTCGCCCGCATGGAGGCCGCCGGCCCCGGCGTCGCCCGCGCGCTGGAGATCCCCGAGGGCGCCAAGGTCGTGCACTGGCAGCGGCTGCGGCTCGCCGACGGGACGCCAATGTGCATCGAGGACGCCTACCTTGCCGACAGCATCGTGCCGAACTTCCTCGACCAGCCACTGCCGGAGAGCCTGTACGACGAGCTCAGGCGGCGCGACCTGCTGCCGACCTGGGGCGAGGACTCCGTCGACGCCGCTCTCGCGCGTCCGGAGGAGGCCGAGCTGCTCGGCATCCAGGCCGGCCAGCCGGTGCTGCGCATCGCCCGCCGCGCGTTCGCGGGGAGCATCGCGATCGAGGTCTCCCGGTCGACGTTCCGCGCCGACCGCTACACGCTGTGGATGCCGCTGTCGCGTCCCAACACCCCCGTGACCCGCAACCGGTGAGCCGGTGACCGCTGCCCCGGTGCCCGTCATCGACGGTCACAACGACCTGCCCTGGACGTTGCGCGACCACTGCGGCTACGACCTGTCCGCGGTCGACCTCGTCGGCGGTGAGCCGTCCGTGCACACCGACGTACCCCGGCTCGCGCGCGGCGGCGTGGTCGGCCAGTTCTGGTCGGTCTACGTCCCCGGCGACCTGCCCGGCCCCGACGCGGTCCGCGCCACCGAGGAGCAGATCGACTTCGTGCACACCCTCGCGTCGACGTACCCGCAGCACTTCACCCTCTGCTGTACGGCGGACGAGACGGAGGCCGCGATCGCCGACGGCCGCCTCGCGTCGCTGATCGGCATGGAGGGCGGCCACTCGATCGACTCGTCGCTCGACACGCTGCGGTCGATGCACGAGCGGGGCGCGCGCTACATGACGCTCACGCACAACCAGAACGTCCCGTGGGCCGACTCCGCCACCGACCACCGCGTGCTCGGCGGCCTGTCGGACTTCGGCTTCGAGGTCGTGCACGAGATGAACGCGCTCGGCATGTTCGTCGACCTCTCGCACGTCTCCGACGACGTGATGCGCCAGGCCCTGGACGCGACCATCGCGCCGGTGATCTTCAGCCACAGCAGCGCCCGCGCGGTGGCCGGTCACGTGCGCAACGTGCCCGACGACGTGCTGCAGTCGCTCGCCACCAACGGCGGCGTCTGCATGATCGGGTTCCCGTCGTTCTTCATCAGCCAGGCATGGGTCGACTGGTACCACGACTGCCTCGCCGTCGCCCGCGAGCGCGGCCTCGACGAGCGCAGCTTCGACGACGTCGACCCGATCATGCGCGAGCGCACCAACGTCGCGCCCGCGCCGCCGACGGTCGCCGAGGTGGCCGACCACGTCGACCACGTCCGCGAGGTCGCGGGTCTCGCACACGTCGGCCTCGGCGGCGACTACGACGGCGCGTCCAACTTCCCGGCCGGGATGGAGGACGTGTCCGGCTACCCGCTGCTCTGGGACGAGCTGCGGTCGCGCGGCTACCGCGAGGCGGACCTGCACGCGATCGGCTCCGGCAACGTGCTGCGCGCGATGCACGACATGGAGTCCTGCGCCAAATGAGCGTCGCGGGCCTCCTGCTCGCGGCCGGGGCCGGCCGCCGCATGGGTACGCCGAAGGCGTTGCTGCGCGACGAACGCGACGTCCCGTACGTCGACCGCGCGCTCGGCCGCTTGCTCGACGGCGGCTGTGACCTGGTCACGGTCGTGCTCGGCGCCGCCGCCGACGAGGTCCGCGCGATCCTCGACGAGGACGGCTGGTGCGTCGACCCCGCGGTCGACGTGGTCGTCGCCGAGGACTGGGCCGAAGGAATGGGCGCCTCTCTGCGCGCGGGCCTCAGTGCGCTGGCGGCCGGCCGGGACGACGTCACGGCCGCGCTCGTGTCGCTCGTCGACCTGCCCGACGTCGATGAGGCGGTGGTCGCCCGGGTGCTCGCCGCGGACGACCGCAGCGACTCCCTGGCGCGGGCGTCGTACGACGGGGTGCCTGGGCATCCGGTGCTGCTCGGCCGCGACCACTGGGCCGGCGTCGTGGAGACCGCGACCGGCGACCGCGGGGCGCGCGACTACCTGCGCGACCGGGACGTGCTGACCGTCGAGTGCGGTGACTTGGCGACCGGTCGTGACGTGGACACGCCCGGAGAGTTCCGGCCGTGAGTAGGCTCGAGGCATGACCACCGGTGCGGAGCCCGGGGGGTTCGCCACGGCGGGAGACCTGGCCGCCCGGCTGGCAGAGACCGGGTATCTCGCTGACGAGTCCCTCGCCACGATCGCCTTCCTGGCGCTGGAGATGCAGCGGCCGCTGCTGCTCGAGGGCGAGCCCGGCACGGGTAAGACCGCGCTCGCCGAGGCGCTCGCGCAGGCGCTCGACGCGCCGCTGGTGCGGCTGCAGTGCTACGAGGGCATCGACGCCACGCAGGCGCTCTACGACTGGGACTTCCCACGGCAGATCCTGCACCTGCGCACGCTCGAGGCGGCCGGCCAGGCGATCGACGTCGACAAGGCCGAGTCGTCGTTGTTCGACGAGCGGTTCCTGCTCGCCCGGCCGGTGCTGCGCGCGCTGCGCGAGGCGCCGACCGTGCTCCTCGTCGACGAGATCGACCGCGCCGACGACGAGTTCGAGGCGTTCCTGCTCGAGGTGCTCTCGACGTACCAGGTGAGCATCCCCGAGATCGGCACCGTCACCGCCACGCGGCCGCCGGTGGTAGTGCTGACCTCCAACCGCACCCGCGAGATCCACGACGCGCTCAAGCGTCGCTGCTTGTACCACTGGGTCGAGCACCCGGGCCTCGCGCGCGAGGTCGAGATCGTGAGGACGCGGGCGCCCGAGGTGCCCGCGCAGCTCGCCGAGCAGGTGGTCGGCGTCGTGCAGCGGCTGCGGTCCGACGAGCAGCTGCTCAAGCCGCCGGGCGTCGCCGAGACGCTCGACTGGGCCCGGGCACTGAACCGGCTCGGCACCCGCGACCTCGACGTCGCCACGGCCGCCGCGACCCTCGGCGCGGTGGTGAAGTACCGCGAGGACGCCCAGCGCGTGCGCCAGGCTCTCGACAGGATTCTCACGACATGACCAGCGTGAGTGGTCTCGACGAGCTCGACCACCCGGTAGGTGGTGGTCTCGACAGGCTCGACCACCCTGCCGACGACCGGCCGGCGCACGCCCCGGACGAGCTCCTCCTCGGGTTCGCTCGCGCGCTGCGGGCCGCCGGCGTACCGGTCACGATGGACCGCGCCCAGTCGTTCCTGGCCGCCACCGCCGTCGTCGGGCTCGACGACCGACGGGCGACCTACTGGGCCGGCCGCGCCACGCTCTGCGGCTGCCCCGACGACCTGGACCGCTACGACCAGGTGTTCACCGCCTGGTTCCTCGGCGACGACCAGCCGCGGCCGCGTCCCGGCCAGCAGCAGGCGCCGCAGACCCGGGCGTCGCTCGACCACGGCGGCGCCGGCGAGGGCAGCCAGCGCGACGACGACCCGCTGCGCGCCCGGGCCAGCGACGTCGAGGTGCTGCGGCACCGCGACATCGGGGACATGCCGCCCGCCGAGCGGGCCCGGCTCGCCGCCCTGTTCGAGCAGCTGCGCCCGCGCGCACCCCGCCGCCGGGCGCACCGGGGGCAGCCGTGGCACCGCGGCGACATCGACGCCGGCCGGACCATGCGCCGCTCGCTGCAGCGGATGGGGGAGCCGGCCGAGATCGCCTGGCGACGCCGTACGACGAAACCGCGGCGGGTGGTGCTGCTCGTGGACGTGTCCGGGTCGATGAGCCCGTACGCCGACGCGCTGCTCCGGCTCGCACACCGGTTCGTGATGACCACCGGCTCCAACGCCGAGGTGTTCACCATCGGCACCCGGCTCACCCGCGTCACCAGGGCGATGCGGCTGCGCAGCCCCGACCAGGCGATCGTCGCGGCGGGCCGGACGGTGCCGGACTGGTCCGGCGGCACCCGACTGGGCGAGACACTCCGGATCTTCCTCGACCGCTGGGGCCAGCGCGGGCTCGCGCGCGGCGCCGTGGTCGTGGTCTTCAGCGACGGCTGGGAGCGCGGTGACACCGCGCTGCTGGCCGCACAGATGCGCCGGCTGCACGCTCTCGCGCACTCCGTCGTGTGGGTCAACCCGCACGTCGGGCGCGCGGGTTACCAGCCCGTGCAGCAGGGAATCGTCGCCGCCCTCGACCACGTCGACCACTTCGTCGCGGGTCACTCGTTGGCGGCGTTCGCAGAGCTGATCGAGGTGGTTGCCGATGCGTGAGGTGCTTCCCGAGCTGCTGCAGTGGTGGCAGGAGGGCAAGACGGTCGGGGTCGGCACGGTCGTGGCGACCTTCCGGTCCGCGCCGCGTCCGCCGGGGGCGTCGATGCTCGTCGGTCCGTCCGGCGAGGCGGTCGGCTCGGTGTCGGGCGGCTGCGTCGAGGGCGCGGTCTACGACCTGGCCCAGTCAGTGGTCGCCGAGGGGACCCCGGTGCTGCAGCGGTACGGCGTCAGCGACGACGACGCCTTCGCGGTCGGGCTGACGTGCGGCGGGATCCTCGACGTGTTCGTCGAGAAGGTCGACCAGGAGACGTTCCCCGAGCTCGGCGCCATCGCGGCCGACATCGAGGCGAAGCGCCCGGTCGCGGTCGCGACGATCATCGAGCACCCCGACCCCGCCCGGGTCGGCAAGCGGGTGGTCGTGCGGCCGGCCGACGTCGAGAACGCCACGCCGGTCGAGGGCTCGCTCGGCAGCGACCGCATGGACGACGCCGTCGTCGACGACGTCCGCGGCCTTCTCGCCGCCGGGCACCACCAGACGCTGACCTACGGACCCCACGGCGAGCGCCGTGGCGAGGGCATGCGCGTGTTCGTGTGGGCGTTCGCGCCACCGCCTCGGATGCTGGTGTTCGGCGCGATCGACTTCGCCGCCGCGGTCGCGCGCATCGGGGACTTCCTCGGCTACCACGTCACCGTGTGCGACGCGCGGCCGGTGTTCGCGACCCACAGCCGGTTCCCGGCGGCCGACGAGGTGGTCGTGCAGTGGCCGCACAAGTACCTCAAGGCCGAGGCCGACGCCGGCCGGATCGACCGGCGCACGGTGATCGCCGTGCTCACGCACGACCCGAAGTTCGACGTACCCCTGCTCGAGGTGGCCCTGCGGCTGCCCGAGGTCGGCTACGTCGGCGCGATGGGCTCGCGGCGCACGCACGACGACCGGCTCAAGCGGCTGCAGGAGGCCGGGCTCACCGAGGAGGAGCTCTCGCGGTTGTCCTCGCCGATCGGGCTCGACCTCGGAGCGCGCACGCCGGAGGAGACCGCGGTCAGCATCGCGGCCGAGATCATCGCGCTGCAGTGGGGCGGCGGAGGGAAGCGCCTGGCCGAGCTCGACGACCGGATCCACCACTGATGTCGACGTCCCGGCACGAGCTGCACGGCCGGCGCGTCGACGCCGTCCGCGCCTGGACGGCGTTCGTGGAGGGTGGCGACGCCTTCGGCGAGGTGCGCGACGAGATCCTGCGGTCCTGGCAGCGGTCCGGGTCGGCGATCACGCCCGACGTCCCCGAGGCGCCGATGGCCGACGAGGACGAGACCCGCACGTTCTTCGCCGAGTCGCCGCTCTCGGTCGCGGTCAGCCGCATCGAGGAGGAGCTGCGGCGCACCGCCGACGACGGCGACCTCGTGCTGGCCGTGACCGACGCCGACACCCGCATCCTCTGGACGTACGGCGGCCGGGTGATGCGCCGCAAGGCCGAGTCGGTGAACTTCGTCGCCGGCGGGCGCTGGTCGGAGACCGCCGTGGGCACCAACGCCCTGGCCCTGGCCAACGTGAACTCCCGGCCCTCGATGGTGTTCAGCGCCGAGCACTTCGCGCCGATCGTGCACAACTGGGTGTGCTGGGCGGCGCCCGTGCACGACCCGGTCACCGGTGAGCAGCTCGGGGTGATCGACCTGTCGACGACCTGGGACCGCACGCACCCGATCGGGCTCGCCACCGCGCGCGTGATGGCGCGGCTGCTCGAGAACGCGCTGCCGACCACGGCCGTGCCGCGCCGCAACGGCGGCGGAGCGTCCTTCAACGACGGCCTCGAGCTGACCCTGCTCGGCCGCGTCGAGGTCGTGCTCGACGGCAGCCGCCTGCTGCTCACCCGCCGGCAGTCCGAGATCGTGGCGCTGCTCGCGCTGCACCCCGAGGGGCTCACGCTCGAGCAGCTGCACGCGCTGCTGTACGGCGACGCGGCGGTGACGATGTCGACGCTCAAGGCCGAGATCTCGCACCTGCGCAGCGCGCTCGGCGGCCAGCTCGCGTCGCGGCCCTACCGGCTGATGATGCCGGTCGACTCCGACGTCGACCGGGTGCTCGACCTGCTCCGGGCCGGCGACGTCGAGGCGGCGGTCGAGGTGTTCGGGGGCGAGCTGTTCCCGGGCACGACGTCACCGGCCCTGGTCGAGCTCGCGGAGTACGTCGCCGTCGCCGTGCGCGAGGCGCTGCTGGCCCAGCCACGGCCGGCCGCGGTGCTTCGCTACAGCTCGCTGGCGCCGTACGACACGGAGGTCGTGGAGGTGGCCCTGACCGCTCTGCCCGAGCGTCACCCGGCGCGGCCGCTGCTGCTGGCCAGGCTCGCCACCGCCGGCGCCTGAGGTGGCCCGAGCCGGAGGGCCAGCAGGACCACCGCGCCGGCGACGACGTACCCGACTCCCTGGTACGCCAGCACCGGCATGATTCCCAGGCGGTCTCCGAGGAGGCCGGCGAGCGTGGTCCCGACCAGGACCGCGACCGTGCGGGTGAGCGCGAGGAGGCTGAACGCGCGTCCGCGGCTGGCGTCGTCGGTGGCGCGCTGGAAGAGCGTGGTGTAGCCGGCCGTGGTCAGCGCGGCGGGTAGGCCGACCACCATCATCCCGGCCAGAGCGGGCCACCACGTCTCGCCGAGCGCGAGCGGGTACAGGAAGATCGCGAGGTCGATGACGCCGAGCGTCATCGCGCCGGCGCCGAGGAGCAGGGCCGGGGACAGCCGGTGGCCGATGGCCGCCGCGACCAGGCCGCCGACCACGCCGCCCACCGCCTGTGACCCGGCGATCAGACCGTAGGCGCGGCCGCTGCCGCCGAGCACGTCGTTGACGAACGGAGCGAACAACGTGCCCATGACGCCCTCGCCGGCGGCAGTGATCAGCGCGAAGACCAGTACGACCCGCAGCGTGCGCGAGGCCCCGACCACCCGGACGCCCTCGACCAGGTCGGCCCGGAAGCGGCTGAACCTGCGCTCGACCTCGCTCACCGGCGCCGCCTCGGTCGCGTCGGCGACCACACGTCCCGACGTACGGAT
>DASURB010000120.1:0-21047 GCA_036280235.1 Nocardioides sp. | reverse complement strand
ACCGATGGTCCCGGCCTCCTGCCCGATCCGCAGCGCCTCACGGGTCTGGCCGAGGATCTGGCCCTCGCCGACCACCATCGAGTCCAGTCCGGAGGCGACGTGGAACAGGTGCGACACCGCGCCGTCGTCGTAGTGCACGTAGAGGTGGGGTACGACGTCCTCCGGCGCCTCGTCCGCGAGCTCGCACAGCATCCGCGACACCGACTCCACGCTGCCGTGGAACCGCTCGACATCGGCGTAGATCTCGATGCGGTTGCAGGTCGCCAGTGCGGTCGCCTCGGTGACGTGCTCCGACGACGCGACGTCGCGCATCAGCTTGTCCAGCGCGTCCTTGTCGAGCGCGAGCCGCTCGAGCACGGAGACGGGGGCGGTCTTGTGGGACACGCCCACGACGAGGATGCTCACTGGCCCACCACCTTGGGCCGCAGGCCGGCCTCGAGCTCGTCGAGGACGAGTGCGCCGTCGGCGAGGGCCTTGCGCTGCTCGTGGTAGGCCAGGATCTGCAGCTCGATGGACAGGTCGACCTTGCGTACGTCGACGCCGTCCGGCACGGCGAGCACCGCCGGCGCGAAGTTGAGGATGCTGCTCACCCCGGCCGCGACGAGCCGGTCGCACACGGACTGGGCGGCGACCGCCGGGGTGGCGATGACCCCGATCGCGATCGCGTGCTCGGCCACGAGCGCCTCGATCTCGTCGAAGCCGCGGATCTCGAGGTCGCCGATGCGCTCGCCCTGGCGGGCGGGGTCGGCGTCGAGCAGCGCCGCGATGCGGAAGCCGCGCGAGCTGAAGCCCGAGTAGTTGGCCAGCGCGTGCCCGAGGTTTCCGATCCCGACGATGACCACGGGCCAGTCCTGGGTCACCCCGATCTCGCGGGCGATCTGGTAGCGGAGGTACTCCACGTCGTAGCCGACGCCGCGGGTGCCGTAGGAGCCCAGGTAGGACAGGTCCTTGCGCAGCTTGGCGCTGTTGACCCCGGCCGCGGCGGCGAGCGCCTCGCTCGAGCAGGTGGCGATGCCGCGGTCGGCCAGCGTGACGAGTGCGCGCAGGTAGACCGGGAGCCGGGCCACGGTGGCCTCGGGGATGCCGCGCTCGCTCTTGTCGGCGGTCGGCCGGGAGACCCCGTCGGGGGCTCCGAACCGCTTGCCGCGAGAGGTCACGCGTCTCCTCCAGCCTCAGATGTGGGCCGTCCTCGCATGTCGTCGGCTTCACCGCGCCGGACCGACGGCCAGGGCTCACTGTAGGAGTTTGTGAACGTGGGAACAAACCGAGCGCAAACCACCCCGGACCGCTGTGAGATGCCCCACGGGATCCGGCCGCTCCAGCCTGTGGTATAGCCCGGCCCGCCGTCGAGTCCCCGAAGCTCGGCCCGAGGTCAGCGCGAGGTCAGGCCGACGTCAGGCCGAGGTCAGGGCAGCGCGCAGCCGGTCGGCGTCGACGCGCCAGTAGTCGTGCTGCCGGCCGTCGACGAAGGTCACCGGGATCTCCTCGCCGTACCTCGCCATCAGGTCGGGAGAGGTGGTGATGTCGACCTCGTCGAAGGACTCGCCCAGCTCGGCGCAGACCCCCTCGACGACCGCGCGGGCGTCGTCGCAGAGGTGGCAGCCCGGCTTGGAGTACAGCGTCACGCGCGCGGTCATGCCGGGTCCTCCAGCAGGCCGGCGTTGCGGCGCTGGGCGTTGCGCAGCCGGCCCTTGGCGACCTTGCCGGTGACCGTGTGTGGCAGCTCGTCGACGACGTGCACCTGGGTGGGCTGCTTGAACCTGGCCAGCCTCGTCGCGGCGTGCTCGCGCACCCGCTCGGCCAGCTCGTCGGCCGACAGGGAGGTGCCCGCTGCGGGACGCACGAAGGCGACGACCGCTTCGCCGGTCTTCTCGTCGGGGGTGCCGATCACCGCGACCTCGGCGACGTCGTCGAGCTCGGCCAGCACCTCCTCGACCTCGACCGGGTAGACGTTGAACCCGGACACGATCACCAGGTCCTTGATCCGGTCCACGAGGAACAGGTCGCCGTCCGGGTCGAGGAAGCCGAGGTCGCCGGTGCGGAACCAGCCGTCCTCATCGGGACCGTCGGCGCCGTCGGGCCAGTAGCCACTGAAGAGGTTCGGCCCGCGCACCTCGATCTCGCCGGGGTCGCCCGGCTCCGGCGCGCGGCCGCGCTCGTCGACGAGACGGACCTCGACACCGGGCAGGGCGGCGCCGACCGAGCCCGGCTTGGGCGTCGCACTGCACAGCGTCGAGGTGACGATCGGCGCCGCCTCGGTGAGCCCGTAGCCCTGGTGCACCGGGATGCCGGTCACCTCGGTGAACCGCTCGGCCACCTCGGGCGGGAGCGGCGCGGAGCCGGACAGCACCAGGCGTACGCCGCTCATCCGCTCGCGCAGGTCGGGCACGTCCAGCCACCGCACGAGGGCCGGCGGCGCGACGGGCAGCACGGTGATCGCCTCGTCCTCGACCAGCGTCAGCGAGGCCTCGGCGTCGAAGCCGTCGACCAGCACCAGCCGGCACGCCTGGTTGACCACCTGACCGAGCACGGCGTTGAGGCCGTAGACGTGGAACAGCGGCAGCACGCCGAGCACCACGTCGTCGGCGGAGATCATCGGCGGTTCGACCTCGGCGGCCTGCGCCACATTGGCGGCCAGCGCGCGGTGGGTCAGCATCGCCGCGCGGGGCCTTCCGGTGGCGCCGCTGGTGTAGAGCAGTACGGCGAGCGCCTCGGCGTCGGGTACGTCGGGCAGCGCGCCGCGCGACTCGGTGAGGAGGTCGTCGTACGACGTCTCGCCCGGCAGCGTCGGCGGCCCGGCCACGACCACGCGCGGGACGAACGCCCGCGAGCGCAGCTCGTCGTCCGCGCCGGTGAGCGCGTCCTCGAGACCGGCCACCGCCTGGCGCACGGTCTGCACGGTGCCTTGGTCGGCCAGCACGAGCCGGGCGCCGCAGTCGCCCAGCATCCGGGCGAGCTCGCCGGTCGTGGAGCGCGGGTTGACCGGCACCGCGACCAGCCGAGCCCGCAGCACGCCGAAGTAGGCGGCGACCAGCTCGACCCGGTTGCCCATCGCGATCACGACGCGGTAACCCGCGACGAGCCCCTGCGCGTCGAGGCCGTGCGCCACGGCGTCGGCCTCGGCGTCGAGCTCGGCCCAGGTGACCCGGCGGCCCCCGGCCTCGACCAGGGCGGTGCGGTCGGGCGCGTCGGCGGCGGCACGCCGCAGCAGGGCCGGCAGCAGGGCGGTCACGTCCGCGAGTGTGGCACAACGGTTTACACGCGAGTCGGCGCGTCCTGCCCTCTCCACATGCCGAGTCGGCGCATCTCGCCCTGCTGACTAGGGTGTCGGCGTGACCGCCGAGCGCAGGAACGGACGCCGCCAGCACAGAGCCGAACGGCAGCCCCTCGACCTGCGCAGCCGCTCGGTGCTGGCGGGCGAGGCGGCCGCGGCGGCGGCCGAGGTGGAGACCTCGCTGCTCACCCCGCCGGACCCGACGGCGGCGGCGTTCTTCGACGTGGACAACACCGTGATGCAGGGCGCGTCGATCTTCCACCTCGCCCGCGGGCTGCACCGGCGCAAGTTCTTCACCACCCGCGACATCCTCTCCGCCGCGTGGAAGCAGGCCTACTTCCGGATCGTCGGCGTCGAGGACCCGGAGCACGTCGCCGAGGCACGCGCGTCGGCGCTGGCGTTCATCAAGGGCCACCCGGTCGCGGAGCTCGAGGCGCTCGGAGAGGAGATCTTCGACGAGGCGATGGCGCACCGGATCTGGCCGGGCACCCGCGCTCTCGCCCAGCTCCACCTCGACCAGGGCCAGCGGGTCTGGCTGGTCACCGCTGCACCCGTCGAGATCGCCAACATCATCGCGCGCCGGCTCGGCTTGACCGGCGCCCTCGGCACGGTCTCCGAGCACGTTGACGGCGTCTACACCGGGCAGCTCGTCGGCGACCTGCTGCACGGCCCGGCGAAGGCCGAGGCGGTCAAGGCGCTCGCGGAGCGAGAGGGCCTGGACCTGAGCCGCTGCTCGGCGTACTCCGACTCCCACAACGACCTGCCGATGCTGTCCCTGGTTGGCGACCCGTGCGCCATCAACCCGGACTCCAAGCTGCGCGACCACGCGAAGGCGCAGGGCTGGCGGATCCGCGACTACCGAACCGGCCGCAAGGCAGCCCGCGCCGGCCTGTTCGCCGCCGGGGTGACCGGGGCCGTCGCCGGGTCGGCCGCGGCCGCGGTGGCGATCCGCCGCCGGGTGCACTGAGACAACCGAAAGACAACCGAAACAACCGAGAGCACCCGAACAGGTCTGAACCGGCCGCACCCCGACGTTTCGCCGTACGACGCAACTGGGATCATCTGTGACACGAACCACACGGAGGGTCCTGCAACTCGGAGTTACTCACCGGTTCACAAACAGCCGAAGAGTACATACCCTGCCAAGAGGTCCAGAGGGGGACCGGGAACCCGGATCGCGTGGTTCGGGGAGGGAGTTCGCACAGTTGGTTCTGCCTGACGCGCAGCTGCGGCGCGGTCTCGAGGCGTTGCGCCTCGCCGTGCTGCACGCCCTCGACCCGGTGCCCGCGCTGGCCACAGTGGCCACGGCCGGCGCCGGGACCGGTGGCGCGCGCAGCAACCACTGGCCGCCAGGATCGTTGTTGAGCGAGGCCGTCGGGCTCGACGACACCCGGGGCAGGCTGTCGGTCGTACCCAGCGGATCCGGCGGGCCGGACGACGACGGCGAGGCCGTCTCGTCCGAGGAGGACCGAGCCGAGGCCGACCGCCTGATCGCGCTCGTCGAGCTCGCGCGGGGCGGCGACGCCGAGGCGTTCGGGCAGCTCTACGACCACTACCACGTGTCGGTCTACCGCTTCCTCTACTACCGCGTGGGCCAGGTCGCGCTGGCCGAGGACCTCACCTCCGAGACGTTCTTCCGGGCGCTGCGCAGCATGGGGTCGTTCCGCTGGCAGGGCAAGGACTTCGGCGCCTGGCTGATGACGATCGCCCGCAACCTGACCGCCGACCACTTCAAGGCCGGCCGCACCCGGCTCGAGCTCGCCACCGAGGACATGGGCGCCCACGATGCGCCCACCGACGGGCCGGAGTCCTCCGTGCTGGCGTCCCTGACCAACCAGGCGCTCCTCGAGGCGCTCACCCAGCTGCCGACCGAGCAGCAGGAGTGCCTGGTCATGCGGTTCCTGCAAGGTCTGTCGATCGCCGAGACCGCGAAGGTGCTCGGCCGCAGCGACGGCGCGGTCAAGCAGCTCCAGCTCCGCGGCGTGCGCAACCTCGCCAAGCTGCTGCCGGAGGGGTTGCGATGAGGGTCACGCCGAGCCGCGCGGATCGGGCGTTCACACCCGTAACCCCGACCCCTGTCGCCTCGTTGGTGCTGGCGACGACACCCGCCTCACCTCAGAACGGACCCGCCCGATGACCGCCCTGTACGGCGCGCGACGCCGCGCCGACCAGTTCGCCGCGGCGATCGACAACCCGCACCGGGATGTCGACACCGAGCTGCGCGACCTGGTCTCGGTGGTCCGGACGCTGCGCTCGACGGCGGCCGAAGACCCCGACGCCACGCCGCGGGCCGACTTCGCCGCCGACCTGCGCGCGCGTCTCATGGCCGAGGCCGACGACGTGCTCGAGCCGGGCGCTCCGCTCGCGCTGCCGCCGCGCCACGTGGGACACCGCGAGCGTCGCCTCGTGGCCGCCGCCGCGACTGTGGTCCTGATCGGTGGCTCCACCGGCATGGCCGCGGCGTCCTCGGGTGCGCTGCCCGGCGACCCGCTCTACCCCGTCAAGCGCGGCATCGAGCGCGCCCAGACGACCTTCCAGGTCAGCGAGGCCGGCAAGGGCCGCCACCTGCTCGACCAGGCGCGTGGCCGTCTCGTCGAGGTGCGCGGCCTGCTCGCCGACGACGCGCCGGCCGGTCCGCCGCGGGTGCCGTCCGCGCTCGAGGACTTCACGACGCAGGCCGAGCAGGGCGCCGACCTGCTGTTCGAGTCGTTCCGCGACGACCGCGACCCGGCGAGCGTCAACGAGGTCCGCGAGTTCACCGCCGACGCGCTCGAGCAGCTCGAGACCCTCGCTGCGACCGCACCGGGCTCGTCGCAGGCCGACCTGCGCGAGGCCGCGCTCGCGCTGCGCGACCTCGACCTGCGCGCCTCGCAGCTGTGCACCACCTGTGCTGCCGGGGCCCCCACCCTGGATCTGCCGCCGGTCTTCCTGGCTGCGGCCGAGGCCGACCGGGCGCTCGGCGGCGTCGACGCGGGCAGCCTCGACAACAGCCACCCCTTCGTCGTACCCCGGTCTCTGGTGCCGGCCCAGGACGACCGCGACGGCAAGAATTCCAAGGACGGTCGCAACAAGGGCGGTGGCGGCTCCGGCAACGGCGGAGGCAGCGACGCGCCCGCCCTGCCCGGCACGCCGGTCCTCCCCGGTGGCGGCGACGGCAGCGGTAACGGCGGCGACGGCGGCGGCGACCTGAGCGACCCGCGGGGCACGCTCGAGGACACCGTCAACGGCGTGGGCGGCGCGCTGCAGGACACCGTCGGCCAGATCACCAATGGCCTCAACGGCGCGGTCGAGACGATCCTGCCGGACCCGCGCCCCTCGTCCGGCGGCCTGCTGCCCTGACCGGCTCCCGGTCAGAGCCCGGTCAGGAGAAGACCGAGCGACGCTGCATGAGCAGCGTGTAGAGCGTCTGCTGGATCGTCTCCCGCACCTGGTCGGTCACGTTGAAGACCAGCATCGGGTCGTCGGCCGCGCCCTCGTCGTAGGAGTCGGTGCGGATCGGCTCGCCGAACTCGATCAGCCACTTCGAGGGCAGCGGGATCATGCCCAGCGGGCCGAGCCACGGGAAGAACGGCGTCACCGGGATGTAGGGCACGCCGAGCAGCCGGGCGAGGGCCGGCATGTTGCCGACCAGCGGGTAGATCTCCTCGGCGCCGACGACCGAGCACGGCACGATCGGCACGCCGGTGCGCATCGCCGCCGAGACGAAACCGCCGCGGCCGAAGCGCTGGAGCCGGTAGCGCTCGGAGTAGGGCTTGCCGATGCCCTTGAAGCCCTCGGGCCACACGCCGACGAGCTCGCCGCCGCGCAGCATCCGCTCCGCGTCCTCGTTGCAGGCCAGGGTGGCGCCGGACTTGCGGGCGATCTCGCTGACCACCGGCATCCGGAAGACCAGGTCGGCGCCGAGCGGACGCAGGTGCCGGCCGGTGTGGTCGTGCACCGAGACCATCGTCATCAGCCCGTCGACGGGGATCGTCCCGGAGTGGTTGGAGACCACGAGAGCGCCGCCCTCGGTCGGGATGTTCTCGGCGCCGCGCACCTCGACGCGGAACCACTTCTGCGCGATCGGGCGGAGCGCGGCGAGCAGGAACCGCTCGGTGACCTCGGCGTCGAAGCCGTACTCGTCGACGGCGTAGTCGCCGGTGATCCGGCGACGCAGGAACGCGAGGAGCTCGGCCAGCCGCTGCTCGTAGCGCTCGCCGAACACCTCGACGGCGGCGGAGGTCAGCGCGGCGAGCCAGTCGGAGACCGGGATCCCGTCGGTGGGGCGGTCCTCCGGTTCACGCACCTCGGCGCGCGGGGCGTCCCGCTTGGGGTGCTCGCGCTGCGGCGTGGGCTGCTGCTCCTCGGCGGACGGCGCGGTCGTCTTCTCCGCCGGCGTCCCGTTGTCACTGCGCGGCTCATCCCGTGGCTCCTCGCGGGGCGCGCGGCGGGCGGCGGCCGGTCCGGCCAGGCTGCGCGCGGCGGACGACGGCTTGCTGTTGCCGGACCCGCGGCCGGGCTTGCCGCGGGTGCCGAGCGGGATCACCTCGGCGTCAGGCACGGCCACCTCCAACAGGCTCGGCAGTGGGCTGGACAGTGGACTGGGCAGCGGGTTGGACGGTCTGCTGCACCGCGTGGGGCAGCGTGAGCATCCCCGGCGTGACGGTCGCGGCGAAGTCGGCGAACGCCGACTCGGTGGAGTAGCGAGGCTCGAAGCCGAGCACCCGTCGCATCCGGTCAGTGTCGAGGCCCCGGCCGAAGCACAGGAAGCTGGTCAGCTCCCGCGACGGCGCCGGCACACCGGCCTGCTTGAGCGCCGCGCCGAACGGTCCGAGCGCGAACGTCGGGACCGGCAGGGTCGGCCGGCCCAGGCGGCGTACGGCCTGGGAGAGCATCAGCACGCCGTCGCCGGCGACGTTGAAGGTGCCGTGCACACCGTCCAGCGTGGCGTGGCCGAGCACGTCGAGGAAGTCGTCGACGTGCAGGAACTGCAGCCGCGCGTCGAACCCGAGCGGAGTCGGTACGACGGGCAGCCGGAAGTAGTCGAGCAGCGGGGAGCGCTCGCGGCGGCCCACCAGGTTGGCGGGACGCAGCATCGTCACCGAGACGTCGGGACGGCGCCGGGCGAACCCGCGCACGTAGCCCTCGACCTCGAGGACGTCCTTGGCGAAGCCGGAGCGGGGCATGCGCTTGGCCGCCATGTCCTCGGTGAACATGGCGGGATCTCGGCTCGAGGAGCCGTAGACGGCGGCGGAGGAGCGCACGACCAGCCGCTCGAGGCTGGGCGCCTTCTGGCACGCAGCCAGCAGCTGCATCGTGCCGATGACGTTGTGCTCCTTGACGGAGGAGCGACCGCCGTCGCCGCCGGGTCGCACGCTCAGGTGGACGACGGTGTCGACCTCCTGGCCGGCGATCACCTTGGCGATGACCGGGTTGCGGATGTCGGCGCGCACGAAAGCCACGCCCCCCAGGTCTCCCGGGGGCGGGACGACGTCGACACCGATCACCCGCTCGACGCCGGGGTCGCTCGCGATGTGGCGCGCGAAACGTCCCCCGAGATCCGATGAGACCCCGGTGACGAGCACGACGCGCCCCACGACGACTCCCTCTCCGGCGTACCGGGCTTACTTGCCCTGACGACGACGCTGGATCCGCGTCTTCTTCAGCAGCTTGCGGTGCTTCTTCTTGGCCATGCGCTTGCGGCGCTTCTTGATGACGGAACCCACGGTCTACCTGTTCTGTACGGACGACGGACGCCGACCGGCGGCGCGAACGCCCGCCCGGCACGGAGGCACCAGCGTAACGGGGCGGGGGCCATCCGGACGACTCGGGACCGCCCGTTCGGACGGCTAGCGGCATTTACCGCCAAACCGGACTCAAGTCACGCTCAAGTCACACACCGGGCGTTCCGACACTTCAGTTGTCGGCTCCTGCCACCCGCACCCGCTGGGAGGGCCCGGCGACAGGATGTCAGCAACCTTGGTGACCGCCGCCACGGCTCTGGGAGGAGTCAGGAGGTCACGCTTTTCGAGGCCTTGGGAGGGGTCTTGAAGATGAACGCTTCGAACGTGACGAGCACTGCCGCGCGACCCCTGGTCCGCGCCCTGGCCGCCGCCCTGGCAACCCTCGTGGTCGCCGCCGGCCTGTCCGCCGTGACCGCGCCGGCGCACGCCAAGAGCAGCAAGTCCGGCGCGCACAGCCGCGTGATGTCGATGAGCAGCGACACCTACGAGTCCAAGGTGCGCTACTTCATCAACAAGCGCCGCGCCAACCACGGCCTCGCCAAGCTGTCCTTCGAGTCGTGCACCGACGGCGTCGCCGAGCGCTGGGCCCGCCAGCTGGCCGACACCAACACCTTCTACCACCAGGACATGGGCTCGGTCCTGAACCGCTGCGACGCCTACTACGCCGGCGAGACGCTCGGCAAGGGCGCGATCAGCCCGTACCGGCTGGTCCAGCTGTGGATGCAGTCCCCGCCGCACCGGCACGTGCTGCTCAGCAAGCACGCCAAGCGGATCGGCGTCGGCGCGTACGTCGACGGCAGCGGCCTCTGGGTGACCGCCGCCAACTTCACCAAGCTCTGAGCCTGCGCCGGCCTGAACTCCGACTCCACCAGCTCGTCCGGTCTCCGCCTCGCGGGGCACTCCCCGGACGCAGAAGAGCCGCCCTCGATCCACGAGGGCGGCTCTTTCTCTGACCTGGTTGCTGCGACGCGAGGCCTCAGCCGGTCTGGAAGAAGCTCTTCCGGAGGTACTCGTTCACGGCGTCCTCGGGGACCCGGAACGACCGGCCGACGCGGACGGCTGGAAGCTCGCCCGAGTGGACCAGACGGTAGACCGTCATCTTGGACACGCGCATGACCGTCGCCACTTCAGCGACCGTCAGGAACTTCACCTCCGAGATGTCCCCGGAGGAGGGGGTTGAGGCCATCATGCACCGCTTTCTCGCAGCACATTCCGCCTCCGGCTTCCCCACCGGAGACCATGCGTATGTGCTTCTCGTGAGAATAGAGCCTAGTGTGACGAATGGGGAAGGGGTTGCCCTTTGTCCAGTTTTTACTCGTTCTTCCCGCGTGTCGTCTGGACTCGACTCTGTTCGGTCTTTTCACTTCCCCCGCAACAGCCACGGTGGCGCAGTCAGGGCGCAGGATCAAGACCGTTGAGCGGGAACACCGCATCGCGCGCGGCATTGATCGAGCGATCCAGCCAGGTCTCGGGGTCGTAGCCCTCGCTCCAGTCGCGGTACGCCGGGGCGCGGCCATCGGTCATCCGAAACGGCGCGGTCCGGCCGAGCAGGGTCTGGATGTGCGCGCGCCAGCCGTCGGGGGTGGGCGTCTGCGGGTCGAGCGGCGTGCCCCCGACGATCGCGAGCAGGTGCGCCCACGCGCGCGGGACGACGTCCACGACGGCGTACCCGCCGCCGCCGGTGGCCACCCAGCGGCCGTCGCAGACCTCGTGGGCGAGTTCGTGCAGGGCGAGGTAGCTGGCGCGCTGGCCGTCGACGGTGAGCATCAGGTGCGCGAGCGGGTCCTCGATGTGGGAGTCACAGCCGTGCTGGGTGACCAGGATGTCGGGCTTGAACTCCCGCACCAGCTGCGGCACGAACGCGTGGAACGCGCGCAGCCAGCCGGCGTCGGAGGTGCCCGGCGGCAGCGCCAGGTTGGCGGCCGAGCCCTCGGCGCCCAGACCGCCGGTGTCCGTGGGGAAGCCGGTGCCGGGGAAGAGCATCTGGCCGGTCTCGTGCAGGGAGATGGTCAGCACCCGAGGGTCGTCGTAGAAGACCGCCTCGACGCCGTCGCCGTGGTGCACGTCGACGTCGACGTACGCGACCCGTTCGACGCCCTGGTCGAGCAGCCACCGGATGCCGACCGCGACGTCGTTGTAGACGCAGAAGCCGCTGGCCTTGTCGGCGAGCGCGTGGTGCAGGCCGCCGGAGATGTTCGCCGCGTGCGTGCGCTCGCCGCTGAACACCTGGCGGCACGCCTCGACGGTCGCGCCGACGATGTGCGCGGAGGCCTCGTGCATGCCGGCGAAGGCGGGGTTGTCGGCCGTGCCGAGCCCGTAGGCCTCGTCGACCTGGTAGGGATCGGCTCCGATCCGGCGTACGGCGTCCATGAACGCCGACGTGTGCACGAGACCGACCAGCTCGTCGGGCGCCATCGGCGCCGGCACGGTGGGCAGCTTCGTGCCCAGCAGGCCCAGCTCGTCGGCCAGCCGCATCGTGAGGTCGACACGCAGCGGGGACATCGGGTGGGTGGGCCCGAAGTCGTAGGAGGTGAGGCTGGGGTCGAACACCACGCACGCCGCACCGCTCATGCGACGGACATTACCCGCCGGGTCAGCGGCTCGAGGCGGCTACTCGGATGCCGAGCCCGACGAGCACGGTGCCGCTGACGGCTTCGACCCGCCGACGCACCCGCGGCGTGCGGAACCAGGCGCCCGCACGGGCGACCCCGGCAGCCAGCACGAGGTAGAACGCCGTCTCGATCGCGACCTGCACGACGGCCAGCCAGGCGGTCGTGGCGAACAGCGGCCGGTCGGCCGGCACGAACTGCGGGTAGAACGCGAGCATGAACACCGCGGCCTTGGGGTTGGCCAGCTGCACGACGACGCCCTCGCCGAACGCCTTCCACCAGCCGGTACCGCCCTCGTTGGCTGCGTCGGCGGCGCTGTCGGCCACGGGAGCGTCGCCACGCTCGCGCCAGGCGGTGCGCCAGGCCCTGACGCCGAGGTAGAGCAGGACGCCGGCGCCGACGACCTTGAGCGTGAGGTACGCCGCCTCGGACGCGGCCACCAGCGCGGCGAAGCCGGCCGCCGCGGCGAGCGCCCAGAGGTAGAGGCCGAGCTCGAGGCCCAGCACGGTGCCGGTCGCGCTGCGGAACCCGCGCAGCGCGGACCGGCGCAGGATCAGCGCCATCGCCGGCCCGGGCGAGGCGGAGATCAGCAGCACGGCCACCACGAAGGTGACCACCGTCGACAGGTCCACGCCAAACTCCACGACAGAAAAGGTCGCACACGGCTCGCTGCCGCGCACCCCGGTTTCGCCGTACACTCGTCGCGTGCTGACTCGTTGCCTCGCCAACAGCTGGTGGCCCGCCTCCTAGGCGGACCGCTCCAGCGCGCACAGCACGCACACCACGGCCGCCTTCGGGCGGCCGTTTCGCGTTCTCAGGACGTCCTCCCGAAGGCACTCACCCAGGAGGACGACGATGAACGACACCCGGCTCAGCCTGCTCACCCCGAGCGGCCACCTCACGCTCGGGAACTACCTCGGCGCCCTGCGCCCGATGGCGGCGGCGCAGGACGCGTCGCGCTGCTTCTACGGCATCTCGGACCTGCACGCGATGACCACCGCCCACGACCCGGCGACGCTGCGCGCACTGACGCAGGAGTTCCGCACGCTGATGCTGGCCAGCGGCATCGACCCGGCACGGGCGACCGTGTTCCAGCAGAGCCGCGTCCCGGCGCACACCGAGCTGGCGTACCTCCTCGAGTGCACGACGTACGTCGGGGAGCTGAACCGGATGATCCAGTTCAAGGAGAAGGGGCGCGGCCGGCCGATGACGCGCGTGTCCCTCTACACCTATCCGGTGCTGATGGCCGCGGACATCCTCCTCTACCGGCCGACACACGTGCCGGTCGGCGACGACCAGCGCCAGCACGTCGAGCTGACACGGGACGTCGCGCAGCGGTTCAACCTGGCCTACGGGCCGGTGTTCACGGTCCCGGAGGTCACCGTGCCGCCGGTGGGCGCGCGGCTGATGGACCTCGCCGACCCGAGCCGCAAGATGAACAAGTCGGCGGCCGTCGACGCGCCGGGAGTGATCCGGCTGCTCGACGACCCGGACGCGGTGCGCCGAAAGATCGCCCGCGCGGTCACCGACTCCGACACCGGGCCGGGCGCGGTGCGGCACGACCCGGGGACCAAGCCCGGCGTCAGCAACCTGCTGGAGCTGGTCGCGGCGTGCGCCGGTACGTCGGTGGAGGAGGCCGCCGACGGCGTGCCGACGTACGGTGCGCTGAAGAAGGTCGCGGCCGACGCGGTGGTGTCTGTGCTGGAGCCGCTGCAGCGCAGGTACGCCGACCTGGCGGACGACCCGGCCCACGTGGAGGAGGTGTTCGAGGAGGGGTCGGCGCGCTGCCGCGAGGTGACCGCGCCGGTGCTGGCCGCCGCCCGGGAGGCGGTCGGTTTGATCCAGCCGAGCTAGTCCATGCCCTCGGCGAGGGCTCGTGAGCGGTTGCGGGCGGCCTCCATCGCGGTGAGGAAGGCCGCGCGCACCTTGTGGTCCTCGAGCTCGCGTACGGCGGCAGCGGTGGTGCCGCCGGGCGAGGTCACGCGCTCGCGCAGGACAGTGGGGTGCTCACCGGTCTCGCGCAGCAGCTTGGCGGAGCCGACCATCGTCTGCACCACGAGCTCGGTGGCGACGCCGCGGGGCAGGCCGAGGTGCACGCCGGCCTCGATCATCGACTCGACGACGAAGAACAGGTAGCCGGGACCGGAGCCGCTGATCGCGGTGACCGCGTCCTGCTGCCGTTCGGGCACGCGGATCACCTTGCCGGTCGAGGCCATCAGCGCCTCGGCCTCCTCGAGGTGCTTCTCGTCGCAGTGCGAACCGCGCGAGATCGCGGCCATCCCCTCGTCGACGAGCGCCGGGGTGTTCGGCATGACCCGGACCACCGCGACGCCCTCGGGCAGCCGCGACTCGATGAAGGCCGTGGTGATGCCCGCGGCGAGCGAGACGACGAGCTGGCCGGGTCGCACGTGGTCGGCGATCTCGGTGAGCACGTCGTGCATGTCCTGCGGCTTCACGACCAGCGCGACGGTGTCGGCCTTCTCGGCGGCCTCGACGTTGCTCACCACGGTGACGCCGTACCGCTCGGTGAGCTCCTTGGCCCGCTCGCGCCGCTTCTCGCCGACGAGCAGGTCGTCGACCGGGCGGCCGGCCCGGATCAGGCCGGAGAGCAGCGTCTCCCCCATCACGCCGGCACCGATGATCGCGACGGTCATGGGGACTCCCCTCAGTTGTGGGACATCACTTCTTGGAGATCAGCGAGCGCAGGAAGAATGTCAGGTTGCTCGGTCGCTCGGCGAGGCGTCTCATGAGGTAGCCGTACCACTCCTGGCCGTAGGGCACGTAGACGCGGACCTTCTCGCCGGCCTCGGCCAGCCGCTGCTGCTCGTCGGGGCGGATGCCGAAGAGCATCTGGTACTCGTAGCTGCCCTGCGCGCGGCCGTTGCGGGTGGCGAGGGCGCCGGCGATGTCGACCATGCGCGGGTCGTGGGTGGCCACCATCGGATAGCCCTGGCCGGCCATCAGGATCTTGAGCGCGCGGACGTAGGCCTTGTCGACCTCGTGCTTGTCCTGGTAGGCGACGGACTCCGGCTCGGCGTAGGCACCCTTGCACAGCCGCACCCGCGAGCCCTCGTAGGCGAGGTCGCGGCAGTCGGCCTCGGTGCGGTGCAGGTAGGCCTGGAGCACAGCGCCCGTCTCGGGGAAGTCCTTGCGGAGCTCGCGCAGGATGTTCAGCGTCGAGTCGGTGGTGGTGTGGTCCTCCATGTCGAGGGTCACCGTGGTGCCCGCGTTTCGCGCGGCCTGGCAGATCGTGCGGGCGTTGTCGAGCGCGATCTTCTCGCCGTCGTCGGGGAGCGCCTGGCCGACCGCGGACAGCTTGACCGAGACCTCGGCGTTGCGGGAGAGCCCGTGCTCGGTCAGGGAGCGGAGGAGGTCGACGTACGCCGCGACGGTGGCGTCGGCCTGCTCGCGGTCGAGCGTGTCCTCGCCGAGGAAGTCGAGGGTCACGTGCAGGCCCGACTCGATCAGCGTGCGCGTGGCGTCGACGGCGGCCTCGGTGGTCTCGCCGGGCACGTAGCGGTGGACGATGCCGCTCGACACGGGCATCGCGGTGACCGCGCGCTTGACGTTGTCGCTGCGGGCGAGCATCAGCAGGGGCTGACGGAGCACTCGGTTTCCTCCAGGGCGTGACGGCGACCGGCGCCGTTGCCGGTCGCCGTCAGGGTACGCCGCGCCTCAGGCCGTTCGCCGCCGGAGGGTGGCGGCTCCGAGGGCGAGTCCGGCGACAGCGAACGCCAGCACGATGCCGATGTCACGCCACACCAGCGGGTCGACGTCGCCCACCGCCGTGCCCGTCTCGCGGGCCAGGCTGGTCATCGCGTCGACCGCGTAGGACAGCGGCAGCACGTTGCTGATCGCCTCGAGCACGGTGGGCATCGCGTCGCGGGGCACGAACAGCCCGCACAGCAGCAGCTGCGGGAACACCACGAGCGGCATGAACTGCACGGCCTGGAACTCCGTCTGCGCGAACGCCGAGACGAACAGGCCGAGCGCCGTACCGAGGACGGCGTCGCACACCGCGACCACGACCAGCACCCAGACGGACCCCGCGACGTCGAGGCCGAGGAGCCACACGCAGACCGTCACCGCCAGGACCGACTGCGCCGCGGCGACGAGGCCGAAGGCCAGCGCGTAGCCACCGAGGAAGTCGAGCTTGCCGGTGGGCATGGCGAGCAGCCGCTCGAGAGTGCCGGACGAGCGCTCGCGCAGCGTGGTCACCGAGGTCACGAGGAACATCACGATGAACGGGATCAGCGCGAGTAGCGCGGGCCCGAACGTGTCGAAGCCGATCGCGCCGCCGGGCAGGTCCTCGAACATCCACCACAGCAGGGACAGGACCAGGCACGGCATCACGAGCAGCAGCGCGAGGGTGCGGTGGTCGCGGCGCAGCTGCTGGAGCACGCGGCCGGCGACGGCGAAGGTGATGCGGGCGTTCATGCGGGTGCGCCTTCCACGCCCTCGACCAGCGCGAGGAACGCCGCCTCGATGTCCGGGGTGTGCGTGCGCTCACGCAGGGCGGCGGGGGTGTCGTCGGCGATGATCCGGCCGGCGCGCATGAGCAGCAGCCGGTCGCAGCGGTCCGCCTCGTCCATGACGTGGCTGGACACGAGGACGGTGGTGCCCTCGTCGGCCAGTCGGTGGAACATCGCCCAGAGGTCTCGCCGGAGCACCGGGTCGAGCCCGACGGTCGGCTCGTCGAGGACCAGCAGCTCCGGGTTGCCGAGGAGCGCGACCGCGAGTGAGGCGCGCGAGCGCTCCCCGCCGGAGAGCCGACCGACCACGACCTCCGCGCGATCGCCGAGGTCGACGGCGTCGATGCACCGGTCGACCTCCGAGAGGTCGGTGCCCAGGACCCGGGCGAAGAAGCGGAGGTTCTCCTTGACGGTGAGGTCGTCGTAGACGCTGGGGGCCTGCGTGACGTAGCCGATCCGATCGCGCAGCTCCTTGCTGCCGGCGGGATGACCGAGCACGGTGACGGTGCCCGCGGCGATGATCTGGACGCCCACGATCGAGCGCATCAGCGTGGTCTTGCCGGAGCCGGACGGCCCGAGCAACCCCGTGACCTTGCCGGGCACGGTCGTGAACGACACGTCGTCGACCGCCCGGACGTGACCCCGGACGACGGTGAGCCCGTCGACCGCCACGACGGAGTTATTCATCATATGTTGAATTATCCGCCGGGTGATTCGACTGTCAAGGGGCCGGCCGCCAGCCCGGGTCGCGTCCGGTCAGACCAAGGAGCCGGTCCATCGCGTCCGCCGTGTCGGGTACGGCGACCGGCGGGCCGAACAGGCCTCCACCCGTGTCACCGTCCGCCGCACCCCCGGCGGGAGGCTCGAACGACGCGACGAACCGGGTCACCGCCTCGACTGCCTCGGCGCCGGGGTCGTAGGGCTGGCCGGTCGCGCGGGCGAGGTCCCAGCCGTGGACGACGACCTCGTCCAGCGCGACGAGACCTGCGGCGTCCCCCGGCATCTCCACGGGCCCGGCCATCGTCATGCCCGTGTAGGCATTCGGGTCCGCCCAGGCTTCGGCGAGCACGGCCAGGTCGGAGGGGATCCGCTCGCGCCAGCCCTGAGCGAGGTTCGCACCGTCGGCGTGCGGGGCGCCCCCAGCGGGCAGCTCGGCCTTGCGGGCGGCGGCCGTGAACGCCACGGTGAGGCCGTCGATGTGGTCGACGAGGTCCGCGACGGTCCAGTCGGGACAGGGCGTGGGTTCGGCGAGCTGGTCGTCGCGCACCCCGGCTACGACGCGCGCCGTCGCCGTGGCCGCGGGTCCGAAGGGCAGGAGAGTCTGCTGGGTGTCCATGCAGGTGGAGACCGGCGACGGGGCCGGGACTCATCGGTCGCCGTCGAGGTACCTCTGCACGGTCGGCGCGACCCAGGCGACCACGTCCTCGGGCGGCATCGACGCGAGCGGCTCGACGGCGAGGACGTAGCGGGCGACGACGAGCCCGACGAGCTGCGACAGCACGAGCTGCACCCGCTCCTCGGCGTCGTCGCCGGGCAGGATCTCGCGGAGCGGGGTGAAGATCATCCGGAGCACGCCCTCGCGCAACAGGTTCACCGGCCCGGCCTCGCCGAGCGACGCGCGGACCAGCGCGATCAGCGGCAACCGCGCCTCGGGGTCCTCCCACACCGACAGGAACATCCGCATCAGCCGCTCGCCCGCACCCTCGACGCCCTCGGCGAACACCATCGGCACCACCTGGCGCGGGTCGACGGGGATCTCGAGAGCGGCGATGAACAGGTCGTCCTTGCTGCCGAAGTAGTGGTGGACGAGCGCGGCGTCGACGCCGGCCGACGCGGCGACGGCGCGGATCGTCGTACCGGCGAATCCCTTGTGCGCGAAGGACTCTCTCGCCGCCGCGAGGATCGCGCCGCGGGTGTCGGGCCCGCCCGGGCGGCGGCCGCGGGCGGTGGCGCGCTCGGTCATTCGGGCACCGCGGCGAAGTTCAGCTTGGTGAACGCGAGCGACTCGACGAGGTCCAGCTCGCGGGCGTTGCGGTCGCGCGCCTTGCGGGTGTTGATCTCGACCACGATGTGCCCCTCGAAGCCGGTGGCGGCGAGGTGCTCGAGCAGCTCGCCGACGGGCTGGCTGCCGCGCCCGGGCACGAGGTGCTCGTCCTTGGCCGAGCCGGTGCCGTCGGTGAGGTGGATGTGCCGCAGCCGGTCGCCGAGCCGCTTGGCCATCGCGACCGGATCGGTGCGCGCCGTCGCGGAGTGCGAGAGGTCGATGGTGGTGTTGGCGTAGTCCTGCTCGCTGGGGTCCCAGCCCGGGAGGTAGACCTCCATCTGGCGGCGGGAGGCCCGCCAGGGGTACATGTTCTCGACCGCGAACGCGATGCCCGTGCGCTCCTCCAGCGCGCGGATCCCCTCCACGAAGTTGCGCGCGTAGTCGCGCTGCCACCGGAACGGCGGGTGCACGACCACCACGTCGGCGCCGACCGCGCGCGCCATGTCGGCGCTCTTCTCGAGCTTGCCCCACGGCTCGGTGCCCCAGACCCGCTGCGTGATGAGCAGGCAGGGCGCGTGCACGGCCGCGACGGGGATCTGGTGGTACTCCGACAGGTGGCGGACCGCGTCGGTCTCCTGGCTGATCGGGTCGATGCCGACCATCACCTCGACGGCGTCGTAGCCGAGGCGGGCGGCGAGCTCGAAACCCTGCGCCGTCGTCTCGGGATAGACCGAGGCGGTGGAGAGGGCGATCACCCGCCCAGGGTAGCCAGCCGCGGCCGGCGCGCGGTCAGTGTCCGGGCCGCACGCTGATCTGGTCGAGACGCTCGAGGATGATGCCCTCGCGCAGCGCCCACGGGCAGATCTCGAGCTCCGGCAGGTCGTAGATGTCCATCACCGCGTCGGCGACCAGCGCGCCGGCGACGACCTGGTGCGCGCGGCTGGCCGAGACGCCGGGCAGCTGGGCCAGCTCCTCGACGGACATCGAGAACAGCGACGGGATCCGTTCGACCAGCTCGGCGTGCGGGAGGGTGCGCTTGACCAGCGGCCCCTCGCCCGACGGCGCGGCGCCGCAGATGCGGGCGAGCGAGCGGAACGTCTTGGACGTCGCGACGGCGTGGTCGGGCCGGCCGGCGCGCAGCACGGAGCCGGCGTCGCGGGCGAGGTCGGCGCGGATCTTCAGCCGCAGCTTCTTGATCGCGTCCTCGTCGGCTCCGGTCAGCCACTCGCGGGTCAGTCTCGCTGCGCCGAGCGGCAGCGACTGCGCGACGTCGGGCCCCTCGTCGCTGCCCACCGCGATCTCCAGGGAGCCGCCGCCGATGTCGAAGACGGCGAGCCGCCCGGACGACCAGCCGAACCACCGCCGTACGGCGAGGAAGGTCAGCCGCGCCTCGTCCTCACCGGGCAGCACCTCGATGTCGACGCCGGTCTGCTGCCGGACGTGCTCGAGCACCTCGTCGCTGTTGGTGGCGTCGCGCACCGCCGACGTGGCGAAGCCGAGCATCTCCTCGCAGCCCTTGTCGCCGGCGACGACGAGCGCTCCCGCGACGAATTCCGTGAGCGCGTCGATGCCGCGCTGCTCGACCGCACCACTGGCGTCGAGGTGCTCGGCCAGACGGAGCGGCTCCTTGTGCGAGAACGCCGGCAGCGGCGGGGCTCCGCCGTGCGCGTCGACGACCAGCAGGTGCCCGGTGTTCGAGCCGATGTCCAGCACGCCCAGCCTCATGGGGCGAGATTAGACCTCCCGACGTACCCTTGCCCGCGTGCCAGAAGTCGACCTCGTCTTCCCCCGCGCCTGGGTCGAGTTCCAGGACCCCGACGACGAGACCCAGGTGTTCAAGTGCGATCTCACCTGGCTGACGTCCATGTGGACGTGCATCTTCGGGACGGGCTGCCAGGGCATCTACGCCGACCGGCCTGACGACGGCTGCTGCACCCTCGGCGCGCACTTCTCCGACAAGGACGACGAGAAGCGCGTCAAGAAATGGGCGAAGAAGCTCGATCCCGAGCACTGGCAGTTCCACGACGAGGGGCGGCGCAACGGCATCGTCGAGACCGACGAGGACGGCGACCGCAAGACCCGTGTCCACGAGGGCGCCTGCATCTTCCTGAACCGACCGGGCTTCCCGGGCGGCTACGGCTGCGCCCTGCACGGTCTCGCGCTGCGCCACGACACCCACTTCGTCGAGACCAAGCCCGACGTGTGCTGGCAGCTCCCGATCCGCCGAACCTTCCGCGAGGTCGAGCTCCCCGACGGCACGGAGTACACCGAGGTCTCCATCGGCGAGTACGACCGCCGCGGCTGGGGCCCCGGCGGCCACGACCTCGACTGGTACTGCTCGGGCAACACCGAGGCCCACGTCGGCGCCGAGCCCGTCTACCTCAGCAACCAGCGCGAGCTCGTCGAGCTGATGGGCCAGGCGGCCTACGACGAGCTGGTCGAGCACTGCGAGCGCCACATCGAGTCCCGCTCCGCCCTCGCCATCCACCCCGCCGACCCCCACGACTGAACCATCCCGACCCCCGCGCGACCCCGCGCCAGCCCGTCCTGCCGGACGTCCCGGCGAGGAGTCAGTTATTCAGCCTCGTCGGCGGCGTGTCGGGACACAAGTGACCCCTCGGCAGGGGCGCAGTCCGGCCTCGGGTTTGGCCCACCCGGACCTGCGGTTGAGCGAGCTCGGACAGGCGCTGCCGTGTCCGCCCCGGTCCGGTCAAACCGGCGGGCAGCGGCATGTTCTGACGAGCGTGTTCGACGGTTCAACCACGCTCCCGCACGTGGTGCTGACCGGACTCAACGGCGAGGAGTCACTTTTTCAGGCTCGTGGGCGGCGTGTCGCGACACAATTGACCCCTCGGCCACCGGAACAGCCGATGCAGGCAACACAGCCGGTTGCCCCACCAAGTCCCGTCACGTCGGGATGGCGCCAGCTTCGAGTCGAACGCAGTGGCTGCACATACGTCCACCACCTCCTCGACCTGATAGCGC
>DASURB010000119.1:0-47786 GCA_036280235.1 Nocardioides sp. | reverse complement strand
ACGGTCCCGCTCGGCGGCGCCTTCCACGCACGGCGGCTGGCGGTCCGGGCCAGCCAGGTCGGCTCCGTGTCGCCCGCCCGCCGCTCCCGCCGTACCACCAAGGAACGGCTCGCCCTCGCCCTCGACCTGCTCCGCGACCCGGCGTACGAGGCGCTGCTCACCGGCAGCTCGCCGTTCGCCGAGCTCCCCGATGTGCTGCCCCGGCTGGCGTCGGGGGAGCTGCCCGCCCTGTGCCACACGATCGACTACCCGGAGGCCTGAGCGATGTTCAGCGTGACCGTCCGCGACCACATGCTCGTGGCGCACAGCCTGCGCGGGGAGGTGTTCGGGCCGGCGCAGCGGCTGCACGGCGCGACCTACGTCGTCGACGTGACGTTCCGCGGCCTGACCCTCGACGACGACGGGATCCTCGTCGACATCGGCTGGGCGACGGAGGCGCTGCGGGAGGTCGTCGGCGGGCTGAGCTACCGCAACCTCGACGACGAGCCGGACCTCAAGGGCATCAACACGACCACCGAGGAGCTCGCGCGCGTGGTCGCGGACCGGGTCGTCGAGCGGCTGCCTGCCTCTGCCAGGGGCGTCGTGCGGAGCGTCGCGGTCACGCTGAACGAGTCGCACGTCGCGTCCGCCGGCTACGAGCGGGAGGTGTGAGCCGTGCGCCGGCTCCGTGCCGTCGTGCCCGCCGGGCTGGACGACCCCACGCGGCCCAGCGGCGGCAACGACTACGACCGCCGGGTGCTCGACGGGCTGCTTCGGCGCGGCTGGGTGGTGCGCGAGACCGACACCTTCGACGGGGTGCGCGACGGCGCGCTGGTGCTCGCCGACGGGATGCTCGTGGCGCGGGACCCGGACGGCGCGCGCGACGTCGCCGAACGGTGCCGGCTGGTCGTGCTGGCGCACATGGACTGGGGGACGGACCGGCACGTGCTGGCGGAGGCGCACGCGGTGGTCACGACCAGCCGGCACACCCGCGACCTGCTGGCGTTGCCCGACGAGCGGGTGCACGTGGTGCGGCCGGGCGTCGACCCCGCGCCGCTCGCCGACGGCACGGGGCTGCTCGCGGTCGGCGCGGTCGTGCACGGCAAGGGTCACGACGTGCTGCTGCGAGCCCTCGGCCGGGTCGACGACCTGCCGTGGTCGTGCACGATCGTGGGCGCGCTGGACCTCGAGCCGGAGTTCGTCGCCCGGCTGCCGAGGCACGACCGGGTGACGTTCACCGGGCCGTTGCGCGGCCGCAGCCTCGAGCGGGCGTACGCCGCCGCCGGGCTGCTGGTGCTGCCGTCGCGGCACGAGGCCTACGGGATGGTCGTCACCGAGGCGCTCGCGCGCGGCATCCCGGTGGTCGCCAGCGACGTGGGCGGCGTGCGCGAGGCGCTGGGCACGACCCGGGGCGGCTACCCCGGGTTGCTGGTGCCGCCCGACGACGACGTCGCGCTCGCCGAGGCGCTGCGGCTGTGGCTGACCGACCCGGTGCTGCGGGCGCGGCTGCGGCGGTGGGCCGTCGACCGGCGCACCCGGCTGGCGAGCTGGTCGACGACGGTGGCCACGATCGCCGACGTGCTGACCGCGGCGGCGGCTGAACCGGCCGGGCGTCCGGCTCGTACAGGCAGGTAGGAGGTCCCGCGACATGACCAGCCCGGCACGGTGGGCCGGCCGCGCAGCGGGGGCGGCGGTACTCGTCGTACTCGTGATGCGGTTCGGTAGGGAGCCGTTCAGGCACGGGCTCGTCTCGGTCGGGCCGGCCGCCCTCGCCGTCGCGCTCGCCGTCGGCGCCCTCACCACCCTGGCGTGTGCCTGGCGGTGGCGGCTGGTCGCGCGGCACCTCGGTCTCGAGCTTCCGTGGGGCGTGTCGTTCGCGGCCTGCTACCGCGCTGCGCTGCTCAACGCGTCTCTCCCGGGGGGAGTCCTCGGCGATGTGCACCGTGCCGTCGACCGGGGGCGTCACACCCGGGCCACCGGACTCGCGGTCCGGTCGGTCGCCTGGGAGCGCGGTCTCGGCCAGCTCGTGCAGGTCGTGGTCGCGCTGCTGCTGCTCCGGCTCTGGATCGCCGCCCTCGCGGCCGCGGTGCTGCTCGTCGCCGTGCTCGCGCGGTTCCGACCGGTGGCCGCGGGCATCGTCGTGGCGTCGCTCGTGGCGGTGGCCGGCTATGCGTTCATGTTCATGGTCGCGGCCGCCGCGACCGGCACCCGCCCGCCGCTGTCGGTGGTGCTGCTGGTGCTCCTGGCGGCCGCCGTACCCCTGAACCTGGGTGGGTGGGGACCGCGCGAAGGCGCTGCGGCAGGCGCCTTCGCGGCGGTCGGCCTGGGGGCGGAGCACGGCCTGGCGGCGTCGGTGGCGTACGGCGTGATGGCGCTCGTCTCGACGTTGCCGGGCCTGCTCGTGCTGCTGCTCCCACGCCTCACCCGAGGTACAGACCGACCCGTCCCGGAGACGCCGGAGGTGAGCCGTGCCTGAGCTGCCCTACACCGTGCTGTCGTGCGCAATGTCGCTGGACGGCTACCTCGACGACGCCGCCGACCAGCGGCTGGTGCTGTCCAACGACGCCGACCTGGACCGCGTCGACGCCGTGCGGGCCTGGAGCGACGCGATCCTCGTCGGTGCCGGCACCGTCCGCCTCGACGCGCCGCGGCTCCTCGTGCGCGACCCCGGGCGTCGCGCGCAGCGGGTCGCGCTGGGTCGGACGCCGACCCCGGTGAAGGTCACCGTCACCGGCAGCGGCGACCTCGACCCGGCCGCGCCGTTCTTCACCACCGGTGACGTCGACAAGATCGTCTACTGCTCGTCCGACGCCGCCGACAAGGCCAACCGGCGGCTCGGCCACGTCGCGACCGTCGTCGACGTCGGCCGGCCGGTGGGCATGGGCGACGTGCTGGTGAACCTGCACGACTGCGGCATCCGGCGGCTGATGGTCGAGGGCGGCGGCACCGTGCTCACCCAGCTGCTGACGGCCGGGCTGGCCGACGAGCTGCACCTCGTGGTGGCGCCGTTCTTCGTCGGCGACTCCGAGGCGCGCCGGTTCGTCGACGCGGGCCGGTTCCCGTGGTGCGCCGACCGCCCGGCCTATCTGCTCGAGACCCGTCCGCTCGGGGACGTGGTGCTTCTGCGCTACGCGCTGTCCGACCGGGTCCAGGAAGGGGGAGTGGCATGACAACACTGCCGGCCGCTGTCGTACGCACCGAGGTTCCGCTGCCGCTGCATCGTGGCGACGACTTCCGCGTGGACGCCAGGGCGTACACGTTCGACGGGCTCGTCGACGGCGGCGAGCACATCGCGCTGGGACTCGGCTGTCCGCCCGTCGACGCGCCGCCGCTGGTGCGGCTGCACAGCGAGTGCCTCACCGGCGACGCGCTGGGCAGCGAGCGCTGCGACTGCGGGCCGCAGCTCGACGAGGCGGTGCGCAGGATCGCGCACTCCGGCGGCTACCTGCTCTACCTCCGGCAGGAGGGCCGCGGGATCGGGCTGTACGCCAAGCTCGACGCCTACGTCCTGCAGGACACCGGTCTCGACACCTACGACGCCAACGTGGCGCTCGGCTTCGACCCGGACGGCCGCACCTACGCCGCCGCTGCGCAGATGCTCCACGCACTCGGTGTCTGCGAGGTCGACCTGCTCACCAACAACCCCGACAAGGTGGCGCAGCTCGAGGCCAGCGGCGTCCGGGTCCGGCAGCGGGTGCCGACCGCGCTGCACCTGAGCCACGCCAACGGGCGCTACCTCGCCACGAAGGCCGAGCGCGGCGGCCACGAGCTGCTCTACCCGCCCGTCTCGTAGCCTTGCCGCCGTGCGGTGCGGCTACTACGACGCGGGACTCTGCCGGTCCTGCACGTGGCTGGAGACGCCGTACGCCGAGCAGGTGGACGCCAAGCTGCGGCACGCGGCGTCGCTGCTCGAGCCGTGGCCGGAGATCGACTGGCTGCCGCCGGTCACCGGGCCGGAGCAGGGCTTCCGCAACAAGGCCAAGATGGTCGTCGCCGGCACCGTCGACGCGCCGACGCTCGGCATCCTCGACCCGTTCGGCCACGGCACCGACCTGCGCGAGTGCCCACTCCACGAGCCGGTGCTGCACGACGCGCTGCCTGCGCTCGCCTCGTTCGTGACGCGTGCGCGGCTCACGCCGTACGACGTACCGACGCGGGCCGGCGAGCTCAAGCACGTGCTCGCGACGGCCTCGCCCGACGGCGAGCTGATGGTGCGGTTCGTGCTGCGCTCCACGGAGTCGCTGGCCAGGATCCGCAAGCACCTGCCGTCGCTCGTGGCGGATCTGCCGCACCTGCGCGTGGTGTCGGTGAACCTCCAGCCGCGGCACGCCGCCGTGCTCGAGGGGGAGCGCGAGGAGCCGTTGCTCGGCGACTCGCTGGCGTTCCGCGTCGACGGGATCACCCTGCACCTGCGGCCGCAGAGCTTCTTCCAGACCAACACGTTCGTGGCCTCTTCTCTCTATCGGGAGGCGTCGGCGTGGGTCGACGAGATCGAGCCGTCGTCGTTGTGGGACCTGTACTGCGGTGTCGGCGGCTTCGCGCTGCACCTGGCTCGTGCTGACCGCGACGTCGTGGGTGTGGAGCTGAGCGGCGCGGCCGTCGAGGCGGCGCGGCTGAGCGCATCGGAGGCCGGCGTCTCTGCACGCTTCATCGCCGCCGACGCGACCACGTGGATGGCGTCGCAGCCCACCGCTCCCGACCTCGTCGTCGTGAACCCGCCCCGCCGCGGCATCGGCCCCGACCTCGCCGGCTGGCTCGAGCAGTCCGGGGTCCGGCACGTGCTCTACTCCAGCTGCAATCCCACGACTCTCTCGCGCGACCTGGCCGCGATGCCGTCGTTGCGACCGGTCCGCGCCCGGGTGTTCGACATGTTCCCGCAGACCGGCCACCAGGAGGTGCTCGTCCTCGCCACGCGAACGTCGTGACGTTGCGGTTTGGTCCCCAACCGCAAGAATCGGACGCGAAATCTTGCTCTTTGTGACCAATCGACGACCCCACTCGAGCTAGCCGGGCGGGCCGAGAACCTCGACGTCCGCCACCGGTACGACGCCCTCGGCACGAGCCGCGAGATCCGGATCGACCGTGACGAGCGCGTCGGCCTGCAGCCTGGTGATCGCCAGGTTCTCCGCGCCGCGCACGTCGGCCCAACCGTGCTCTTGCGCCAGCTGCCACGCCACCGCGCGGGACACCCGGTCGCCGAGCAGCCGCATCTTCTGCTCCGTGACCCGCTGGTGGACGGCCAGCGCGTCCTTCTCGTCGCGACGACCCGCGCGGAGCTCGTCCAACAGGAGCTGCAGCGCGTCCGAGCGGATCGCGTTGCGCGCGACGAGCTGGTGGCCGGGGTCGATGGTCAGGTCCTGATCGATCACGTGCAGCAGGGTCGGTGCGTCGATGACGTAGCGAGCCATGGCGGCAGGCTAGAAGCAGGCCGCGCCGACTTCGACGTACCCGTTGCCAGAGATATCGGGAAACGATAGATTATTGTCGTTGCTCGATGGATAGGGAGACGGCGATGGGGAACCTGACGCTCAACGCGCTGCGGGTCGTGCTGGCGCTGGTGCTGGCCGGGACGCTGTTCGTGCAGACCGTGATGGTGCCGCTGATCTGGCGCGACATGGACGGCGCCGACCCGGCGGTGCTGGAGATCCGCCCGGTCGTCCTCACGATCGTGGTGCTCGGCATCGCCACCGTGCAGGTGTGCGCCGTGTGCGTGTGGAAGCTGCTCACGATGGTCCGCCGCGGCACGGTGTTCTCGCACGCGGCGTTCCGCTGGGTCGACGTGATCATCGGCGCGATCACCGCGGCGTCGCTGCTGACCTTCCTGTTCGCCGCCGTGCTCGCCCCCGGCCCTCGTGCGGCGCCCGGCGTCGTGCTGCTGATCTGCGGCATCAGCCTGACGATCCTCGGCATCGCGCTGATCGTGCTGGTGCTGCGGATGCTGCTGAAGCAGGCTGTCGAGACCTCCGCCGAGGCCGCGCAGATGCGGGCCGAGCTCGACGAGGTCATCTGATGCCGATCGTCGTGGACATCGACGTGATGCTGGCCAAGCGCAAGATGCCGGTCGGCGTGCTGGCCGAGCGCGTCGGCATCACCCCCGCCAACCTCGCGGTGCTCAAGAACGGCCGCGCCAAGGCCGTCCGCTTCGCCACCCTCGAGGCGCTCTGCGAGGTCCTCGAGTGCCAGCCCGGCGACATCCTCCGCTGGGAGCCGGACGGGACCGGAGAGCAATAGCATCGAGGGTGTCGCGCCGCACGCTCGTCGCCTTCGCTCTCGGGTCCGTCCTGCTGGCCGGCTGTGCGCGCGAAGCCACCTGCGAGGCCGCCCCACGCGACCCCGCGTGCCCGGACCTCCGCTTCAGCGGCGTTCTGTACGACGAGTACGGCGAAGCGCAGCCTCCCGCCATCCGCCAGGAGCTCGGCGACGCGGCGTACCCGGCCTGCAACGACGCCGAGACCTGCGGCCCCGACCTCGGCGGCTTCGGCGCGACCGACGTCTGGCTGGTCGAGGGCGTCGACCCCGAGGACGCCGTGCTCGGCCTCCGTCAGGGCACCCAGACCGTCGTGGTGTTCCTGCGCCGCGGCGCCGACCCTGCCGACGTACCCGGCCTTCCCGCCCGCTCCTGACCGGTTGTCCACAGAGCACCCCACGCGTTCCTGGCAGATTCCACGTGAAGTTTCGCCCCGGTCGCGCCGGTTTCCCAGCAGCCGGTGGTAACCCGACAGTCCCCGGTGGTAACCCGACAGGCCCGAGCCTCAGCCGCGCGGGGCGTGCGTGTAGTCGATCCCCTCACCGGCCAGCACCCGGTCGAGCAGGCCGCGGTACTGCGGCTGCGCGCCGCTCAGCGTGACCGGTACGCCGGCGCGGGCGAGGTCGCGGCAGATCGCGCGGAGCACGAGCGCGCCGGTCAGGTCGACGCGACCCAACCGTTGCAGGTGGATCTCCACGCGCGACAGCTTGGGGTGGTCGGCGAGCTCGCTGAGGATCCGCGTCTCCAGCGCCGGCGCGGAGCCAAAGTAGAGCACCCCCTGCGGGCGCACGTGCAGCAGGTCGTCCTCGAGCCACAGGTCGAGCTCGAGCCGGAGCTCGCGCCACAGGTGCACGGCCAGCGCGAGTACGACGCCCGCCACGACGCCCCACTGCACCTGAGGCGCCGTCAGGAGAGAGACGACGACCGTCACCACGGCGATGACGAACTGCGGGCGGGAGTAGCGCCACGTCCGCAGCACCGCCCGCGGGCTCAGCAGGACGAGGACGGAGGCCACGATCAGCCCGGCGAGTGCAGACGTCGGCAGTCCCGACAGCACCGACACGAACGGCAGGGCCGCGAGCACCACCAAACCGGTGACGACGCCGCTCCACCGCGTGCGCGCGCCGGACAGCCGGTTCAGCTCCGACCGCGAGAACGACCCGCCGACCGCGAAGCCGCCGAACAGCCCGGAGCCGATGTTCGCCAGCCCCTGCCCGACCAGCTCGCGGTCGGGGTCCCACGAGGTCCGCTCCTCCGAGGCGTGCCGTCGCGCGATGCTGGCCGGCTCGGCGAACCCGACCAGCGCGATCACCAGCGCCGGCAGCAGCAGTGCCGGCACCGCCGACCAGGGCAGCCCGAGGTTCGGGGTCGGGAACCCCGACGGGATGTTCCCGACGTGAGGCAGGTCGAGGCCGGGCACCCGCACCAGCAGCAGCGAGGCCACCGTCGCGATCAGTGCACCGGGCACGAGCGGGTGCACCCGCCGCGCGAGCAGCGTGACGGCCGCGACGCCGAGCGCCAGCAGCACCGCGACGAGCGACCACGCGTCGGGGGAGGAGAGCGCCTCGACCGCGCCGGCCAGCGGGTTGGTCGCGGACGACGTCGTGCCCAGTGCCGCCGGCACCTGTGCGGCCGTGATGATCACCGCCGTCGCGAACGTGAACCCCGCGACCACCGGCTGGCTCATCAGGTACGCCACGACCCCGCCGCGCACCACGCCCAGCAGCAGCCGGAACACCCCGACCATCACCGCGAGCAGCCCCGCGTGCGCGACGTACTCCGCGGTCGACAGTTCCCCGAGCGGCGCCAGCGATCCCGCGACCAGCAGGCTGGTCACCGCGGTCGGGCCGGTCTGGAGGTACGGCGAGGACCCGACGAGCCCGGCCAGGACCGGCGCGACAGCGGCGGCGTACAGGCCGTGCACCGGCGGCATCCCGGCCAGCGTGGCGTAGGCGACCGACTGCGGCACCAGGACCGTCGCGACGCTCAGCCCGGCGAGCAGGTCGCCGACCGTGGGCAGCGCGCGAGTGGACATCACTGGTCGGCGTCGAGCCGCGCGCCGGCCGCGGCGATCCTCCGGTTCGCCGCGCGGCGGACGTTGCGGACGTGGGTCTGGGCCGCGCGCGCCGCCGCGGTCGCGTCGCCCTCCAGCAGTGCGGTGAGGATGCGGAGGTGCTCCTCGCGCGACTTCTCCGCGCGGCCCTCGATCGCCAGCGTGGTCTGCAGGCCGGTCTGCAGGAGCTCGTTGAGCACGCCCTGGGTCTGCTCCAGCAGCCGGTTGCCGGCCGCCTGCACGATCCGCAGGTGGAACGACGCGTCGAGCTCCTGGAGTCGCGCGTAGTCGCGCGGCTTTCTTCGCAGCGCCTCGTCCAGCTCGTCGAACGCCTGCTGGACCGCCGCGAGCGCCGTCGCGTCGCCGCGCTGCGCGGCCCAGCGCGCCGCGGGCACCTCGAGCACCTCGCGCATCGCGAACAGCTCGGACAGCGAGTGGTCGAGCCGCGCCATCGACTCGCGCAGGTTGCGCTGGTGTGCCGGCTCGGCGACGAACACGCCTTGGCCGTGCTTCACGACGAGCCGGCCCTCGGCCTGGAGCGAGCGCACGGCCTCGCGCACCGACGGACGGCTCACCCGCAGAGTGGCGGCGAGCTCGCGCTCGGACGGCAGCCGGTCGCCGGGGGAGAGGCCCCGGACCTCGAGCACGCGAAGGATCTCGCCGCGGATCCGCTCGGTGAGCGTGCCCTGTCCCAGGGGCTGCCACTGGGCGACCGTGTCCTCTGCACCCATCGAGGCTCCCGTCACTCGGCGGCCCGCCGAAACGGTCGGCCGCTCACGGCTCCGACGGGGGCGAAGGCGGGTCCGGCGATGCTTGCGTCCCCGACGGACAGCAGCACTATAGTGGCCAGACCTCTATCCACTCGATCGTGGGAACTCCCACCGCAGTGCGAAAGGACCGCCCGATGCGTGGTTGCCGGTGAGGTACGGCTTCGCGATCGACCAGCGCACGTGCATCGGCTGCCACGCGTGCACGGTGGCGTGCAAGACCGAGCATCAGATCCCCGTCGGGCAGTTCCGCACCTGGGTGAAGTACGTCGACTCCGGCACGTTCCCCGACAGCCGTCGCGACTTCGGAGTGATGCGCTGCAACCACTGCACCGACGCCCCGTGCGTGACGATCTGCCCGACCGGCTCGCTGTTCAAGCGCGACGACGGCATCGTCGACTTCGACTCCGCGGTCTGCATCGGCTGCAAGTCCTGCATGCAGGCCTGCCCGTACGACGCGATCTACATCGACGAGGACACCCACACCGCCGCCAAGTGCAACTTCTGCGCCCACCGCGTCGACGACGGGCTCGAGCCGGCCTGCGTCGTGGTGTGCCCGACGCACTCGATCTGGGTCGGTGACCTCGACGACCCGGAGTCCGGTATCTCGCAGCTCGTCGCGGCCAACGAGACCGCCGTACGCGCACCCGACCAGGGCACCGGCCCCAACGTCCACTACGTCGGCGCCGCGCCCGCCGTGCTCGACCCGCTGGAGGCGCCGGTCAAGGACACCTACCTCTGGGCCCAGCCCGACTCGCTGCGGTTGGCGGCGTCCGCCGACTACACCGGCAGCGACCCGACCGCGGCCACCACGCTCAACACCGCACACCCGCGTCCGTGGGGCTGGCGCGTCATCGGCTACCTCTGGACCAAGGGTGTCGGAGCGGGCGCACTGGCCCTCGCGGCGCTCGCCGCGGTGCTCGGCATCGACCTCGGCCTCGTCGGCTCGGTCGGCGCACCGGTCGTCGCGGCACTCGGCGCGGGCCTGACCGGTGTGCTGCTCATCTGGGACCTCAAGCGCCCCGAGCGCTTCTACTACCTCTTCACCCGCGGCAACCACCGGTCCTGGCTCGTGCTCGGCGGCTACTGCCTGCTCGCCTTCGGCGTGGCCGCCGTGGCCTGGTTCGCCGTCGGCCTCCTCGGCGTCGACGGTCTCGAGAAGTGGCTCGCCTGGCCGGTGTTCGTGGCCGCGGCGATGGTGGCGGGCTACACGGCGTTCCTGTTCGGCCAGGCCGAGGGCCGGGACCTGTGGCAGTCGGGCTGGTTGTTCCCGCACCTGCTCGCCCAGGCGCTGATGACCGGCGCCGGCGTGATGGCGATCCTGCTGGCGGCTTCCGGCGCCGCGGATGATCCGGTCGTCCTCGCCGCGGCCGTGCTCGTGGTCGGCGCGGTGCTCCACCTCGCGATCACCGCTGTCGACCTCGGCGGCCACCACGACAGCCCACGCGCGGCGGTCGCGGCGCGCACCATCCTGCGCGGCCGCTACCAGCGGCTGTTCCTCCTCGGCGCCGTCACGCCCACCGCGCTCGCCGTGCTCCTCGCCGCCGTGACCTGGGCGGGCGGCCCCGCCTGGCTCGCCGCCCTCGCCGGGCTGATCGTGCAGCCCGCCCTGCTCGCCTACGAGACCGCCTACGTCCGGGCAGGACAGGACGTGCCGCTGTCATGACCACTCTCCCCGGTGACCGCAGCCACGAGCACCTCCGCAGCTTCCCGCCGCCGGAGACCTGGGACCACCACGTCGCGCGCGACGCGCGCGCCCACCCACGCAAGGTCACGCGCGAGTTCATGCTCATCCCCACCACGTGCTTCAACTGCGAGTCCGCCTGCGGGCTGCTCGCGCACGTCGCCAAGGACGACCTGAGCGTCACCAAGGTCGAGGGCAACCCCGCCCACCCCGGATCGCGCGGCCGCAACTGCGCGAAGGGCCCGGCCACGATCAACCAGGTCGACGACCCCGAGCGGATCCTCCATCCCCTCAAGCGCGTCGGCGACCGCGGCGCCGGCGGCTGGGAGCGGGTCACCTGGGACGACGCGCTCGACGACATCGCCGGCCGGATCCGCGCGGCCATCCAGGCGGACCGGCGCGACAGCGTCGTCTACCACGTGGGCCGGCCCGGCGAGGACGGCTTCGCCGAGCGGTTCCTGCTGGCCTGGGGCGTCGACGGGCACAACAGCCACACCAACATCTGCTCCGCCGGCGCGCGGCTCGGCTACACGACCTGGGGCGGCTACGACCGGCCCTCGCCCGACTACGCCAACGCCGACGTCATCCTGCTGCTGTCCTCGCACCTCGAGACGGGCCATTACTTCAACCCGCACGCGCAACGGATCATGGAGGCCAAGGCGCGCGGCAAGAAGCTCGTCGTCCTCGACGTACGCATGTCCAACACCGCGAGCCACGCCGACCTCTGGCTCGCGCCGTGGCCGGGCAGCGAGGCCGCGATCCTGCTGGCCGTCGCGTCCCACCTGCTGCAGACCGGCCAGGTCGACCGTGACTACATCCGCCGTTGGGTCAACTGGGACACGTACCTCGAGCGCGTGCACCCCGACCTGCCGCGCGACTTCGACACGTTCATGACCGCGCTGACCGAGGACTACGCGCGCTACACCTTCGAGTTCGCCGCCGAGGAGAGCCAGGTCCCGGTCGAGCGGATCCGCGAGCTCGCCGCGATCGTCGCCGGCGCGCGCACGCGGCTGTCCGCGCACATCTGGCGCTCGGCGGCCGCGGGCAACCTGGGCGGCTGGCAGGTCGCGCGCTGCCTGTTCTTCCTCAACGTGCTGACGGGGAGCGTCGGTACGCCGGGCGGAACCAGCCCCAACGGCTGGGACAAGTTCATCGCCCACGGATTCGACGTACCCGAGGGTGGCGAGGTCTGGAACGAGCTGCTCTGGCCGCGCGAGTACCCGCTCTCCACCAACGAGATGTCGTTCCTGCTGCCGCACCTGCTCCAGGACGGCCGCGGCTCGCTCGACGTCTACTTCACGCGCGTCTACAACCCGGTCTGGACGAACCCCGACGGCTTCGCCTGGATCGAGGCGCTCACCCGCTCCGACAAGATCGGGTTGCACGTCGCGCTGACGCCGACGTGGTCGGAGACCGCGACGTTCGCGGACTACGTGCTGCCGATGGGGCACTCCACCGAGCGGCACGACACGCACTCCTACGAGACGCACGCCGGGAAGTGGCTGGGCTTCCGCCAGCCCGTGCGACGGGTCGCGATGGACAAGCTCGGCCTGCCCTACACCGACACCCGCGACAGCAACCCGGGCGAGGTGTGGGAGGAGAACGAGTTCTGGTTCGAGCTGTCCTGGCGCATCGACCCCGACGGGTCGCTCGGCATCCGGCGCTACTTCGAGTCGCCGTACCGGCCGGGCGAGAAGGTCACCGTCGACGAGTACTACCGCTGGGTCTTCGAGAACCGCGTCCCCGGCTTGCCCGAGAAGGCCGCGGAGCAGGGGCTCACGCCGATGGAGTACATGCGGAAGTACGGCGTCGTGGAGGTCGCCAAGGACGTCTACCGCCAGGACGAGCGGCCGCTCACCGAGGCCGAGCTGGAGGGCGCGGTCGCCGACGAGCACGGCGTGCTGCGCAAGCCCACGACCGACGAGTCCACGCCGCCGCTGGTGGGGGAGGCCGGCGCTGTGGGAGTGCGGCTCGAGGACGGCTCCCAAGTGGCCGGCTGGCTCTCGCCGAGCCGCAAGCTCGAGCTGTGGTCCGACGCGGTCGCGTCGTTCGGCTGGCCGGAGCACGCCGTACCCACATACATCGAGTCGCACGTCTCCCGGCGCAAGGTGGACATCGCCAAGGGCGAGATGGTGCTGGTGCCGACGTTCCGGCTGCCGACGCTGATCCACACCCGGTCCGCCAACGCCAAGTACCTCAACGAGATCAGCAACACCCACCCGCTCTGGGTGCACGAGGACGACGCGCACCGGCTCGGCATCGCCACCGGAGACCTGGTCCGGGTGACCACGCGCATCGGCCACTTCGTGGCTCGGGCCTGGGCGCACCAGGGCATCCGGCCGGGCGTCGTCGCGCTCAGCCACCACATGGGCCGCTGGCGCCTCGACGACATCCACGCCAGCCGCTGGGCCAGTGGCAAGGTCGACATGGAGCGCACCGACGAGGGCGTGTGGCGGATGCGCTACATCGAGCACACCGCGCCGTTCGCCAGCGACGACCCGGACAGCGCGCGCATCCACTGGGAGGACCCCGGCGTCCACCAGAACCTCACCTTCCCGGTGCAGCCCGACCCCTGGTCCGGGGCGCACTGCTGGCACCAGCACGTGACCGTCACCCCGGCGCAGCCGGGGGACCGGTACGGCGACATCGAGGTCGACACGAGGAAGGCGCGGGAGGTCTACCGCGAGTGGATCGCGCTGACCCGGCCAGGTCCCAACGCCGAGGGCTGGCGCCGCCCGGAGTTCCTGATGCGGCCGGTGAAGCCGAAGCGCAAGGCGTTCCGGCTCGACGGCAACCCGGGGCAGGGTCCGCCCGAGGGCCCGCCATGACAAATGGGCGACACGCCGGTCCGCGGAGTTCCCCGGCCCTTGACAACGGGGCGTCGTGCCCGAAGGATCGCAAACGTTTGTAGTGATGCACGTCACAACCCGACAGATCCGGCGAAACCGCCCGGAACGACCCCCGGCTCCTCGGTCCGGGCGAGTCCCCCGACAGCAGCAGAGCACCACAGCAGCACAGCAGCACAGCAGCACCGCACAGCAGCACGGCCCTACCGAAGGGAATCCCCCATGGCGAAGGCCCCGGCAGCACCCCCGGACCCCGCCCGAGCGCTCGCGGTCGAGGCCCGCGGCGTCGAGGTGACCTACGACCGGCTGCGCGAGAAGGACACCCTGGTCGCGCTCAGCGACTTCAGCGTCACCGTCGAGCAGGGCGAGTTCCTGGCGGTCGTCGGGCCGAGCGGCTGCGGCAAGAGCACATTCCTCAACGTCGTTGCCGGGCTGACGTACCCCTCCGCCGGCACGGTCGAGGTGATGGGCAAGCCCGTCACGGGTCCGGAGACCGACCGCGCGGTGGTGTTCCAGGACTACGCGCTGATGCCGTGGCGGACCACCGAGCAGAACGTCCGGTTCGGGCTCGAGCTCCAGCGTCGGGTCGACTCCGGCACGGCCGAGAAGGTCCGGCACTACATCAAGCTCGTCGGACTGGAGGGCTTCGAGAAGGCCTACCCGCGCGAGCTGTCGGGCGGCATGCGGCAGCGCGTCGGGCTCGCCCGGGCCCTGGTCACCGAGCCTCGGCTGCTGCTGATGGACGAGCCGTTCGCCGCGGTGGACGCGATGACCCGCGAGGTCATGCAGGACGAGCTGGCCCGGATCGTCGCCGAGACCGGGCAGGCGATCATCTTCATCACCCACAGCGTCGACGAGGCGATCACGTTGGCCGACCGGATCGCCGTGGTCACCAACCGGCCCGGGCGGATCCGGGAGATCCTCGACGTCGGCATCCCGCGGCCACGCGGACGCGCCAGCCGGAAGCTGCCCGAGTTCCAGGCGCTGCGCGACCACATCTGGTCGCTGCTCTCCGACGACCCGGCGCGCGGGGTGCAACCGCCGACGATGGTCGAGGACCCCGCCTCCGCCCACGCCGAGGAGACGCGGCCGTCGAAGCTCGCCAAGGCGCCGGCGGGGGAGGGCGGGATCTAGTGACCGCCGCGGTCGAGACCACAGGCACCGGCACCGCCCGGACCCGGCCGGCGCGCCGGCAGAAGACGCTGTGGTCCCGGGCGCGGTCGCACCTTCCCGGCCTTGTCAGCCTGCTGGTGTTCCTCGGCGCGTGGCAGCTCGCGGTGGTCGTCGCCGACCCGAACCCGATCGTGTTCCCGGGCCCGTGGCTGGTGTGGCAGGCATTCGTCGAGGCGGTCGCGGACGGCTCGGTGTGGGCCGCGATGCAGCAGAGCGCGTTCGCGCTGACCGTGGGCATGGCGCTCTCGATGGTCGCGATCCCGATCGGCCTGGCCATCGGCCTCTCGCCGATCGCCGACCTGATCACCTCGCCGTACCTCTGGGGCTTCTTCGCACTCCCCAACATCGCCTTCGCACCGCTGCTGATCCTGTACTCCGGTTTCGGCACGGCGACGAGCGTCTGGATGGTGTTCCTGTCGGCGTCCGTGCCGCTGTGCCTGTCCTGCAAGGACGGAGTGCAGACCGTCGACGCGTCGCTGGTCCGCGCCGCGCGCGCGTTCGGCGGCGGGCGCACGCAGGTGTTCCTCAAGGTCGTCGGCCCGTGCGCGATGCCGTTCATCGCCAGCGGCGTGCGCAACGCCATCTCCCGCGGCTTCGTCGGGCTGCTGTCCGTCGAGCTGATCGTCGGCGCAGCCGGCATCGGCGGCGAGGTCATCAAGTCGGCCCGGGTCTACGACACCGCGCGGATGTTCGCGTTCATCTTCCTGCTCATCGCCATCGCCCTGGTGCTCGTCTCCGCCTCGCGGCGGCTGGAGATCTGGGCGAGCCGCTGGCGCGACGAGGTGGTGCTCTGATGGCCACCACGCTCGAGCCGGCCGCGGGTGGGCGCCGCGGGCTGGTCCCTGGGACGGTACGCCGGGAGCGGCAGCCGCGTCAGCGCGGTCGCAAGCGCGTGTTCACGCGCAAGCAGCGGTGGCTGTTCTCGATCGCCAACCTCGCGACGTTCCTCGTCGTCTGGCAGCTGATCGCGACGTACGGCAACGTGCCGACGCTGTTCATGCCGTCGGTCACGGACGTGTTCCGTGAGCTGAAGGAGATGAGCGACGAGGGCATCCTGTGGCCCAACCTCGGTATCAGCCTGATGATCTACCTCGTCGGCATGGTGATCTCGATGGCGATCGCCATCCCCGCGGGGCTGCTCATCGGCGGCATCCCGATCCTCGACAAGGCACTGAGCACCTATGTCTGGGCGCTCTACACGATGCCGCGCATCGTGCTGATGCCGATCATCATCCTGTGGGTCGGCATCAACGACGCCGCGCGCATCTGGATCATCGTGCTCTCCGCCGTACCCGCGACCCTCGTGGTGATCATGGACGGCATCAAGACCGTCGACGCGAGCCTGCTCCGCGCGGCGAGGTCGTTCGGCGCCAGCCGCTACCAGCTCTTCGTCAAGGTCGTGGTGCCGGCGACGGTGCCGTTCATGGCGACCGGCGTGCGGATGGGCGTCTCCCGCGGCCTGCTGGGTCTGTTCATCGGCGAGCTGTTCACCGCCGACAACGGCATCGGCTACATCATCACGCTCGCCCAGAAGACCTTCAACAGCGCGCAGGTGTACGCGATGTTGCTCGTCTTCGTGCTCTTCTGCGTGGCCATGGTCGGGGCCACCCAGGTCCTCGAGAGGAAGGTGATGGAGGGGCGGCGCCAGCTCGACTGAGCGCCGATGCCGCGGCAGCGGCAGTTCTCGGGGGAGACATCAACCGGGACTCGGGGGTCGAGGTCCACTCGCGTGGGACTCGGCAGGAACTCTTTGGAGGTAGGGATGAAGAAGTCATCCGTGGGGATCGCCCTGGTCGGTGCGCTCTCCCTGATGCTCGCAGGATGCGGCGGTGACAGCGGCGGCGCCACTGGCGACGACGGCAAGTTCACACAGGTCCGGATGTCGTACGACAACGACGACTTCATGAATCAGATGACCTGGATGGTCGCGGACGAGAAGTTCTGGCCGGACCTCGGGTTCACCGAGCCGGCCGAGGTGACCGCGTCCGAGGAGTACATGGCCGGCCTCATCGGCGGCGACGTGTGGGTCGCGCAGGGTGAGTCCGACGTGATCTGGGCGGCGATCGCGGAGGGCAGCGTGCCGCTGACCATCGTCGGCGTCGCGAAGGACACCGAGGCCTGGTGGATGGGCGCGCGCAAGGGCGTGGACCCGGACAACCTCGAAGGCCTGAAGATCAGCGGCGGCCCGGTCGGCGACCGCAACATCACCGTCGCGAAGAACATCCTCGAGGAGATCGGGGTCGACCCCGACTCGATGAAGTTCGTGTCGGTCAAGGGCGGCTCGGACGAGCGACTGCAGGCGATGCTGGCCGGCCAGCTCGACGTCGCGCAGCTGCAGCCCCGCCACCTGGCGCCGCTCGAGGAGTCCGGCGGCACGATGTTCCACCAGGAGTTCCGCGAGATCCCGCAGGAGGTCTGGGTCGTCCGCAGCGAGACGCTGGAGGACCACCGGGACGAGGTGTGCGCCTACGTCAAGGGACGGGTGCAGGCGTTCCAGTTCGCGTCCGAGGGTGAGACGTTCACCGACAACCAGGACGAGATCGTCGAGATGGCCCGCGAGCGCGGCCTCGACCCGAGCGAGGACGAGATCGGCGAGTGGGAGCAGGAGATGGAGACCCAGCTCGCGCTCACCGGTGGCACCAGCGAGGAGTCGTTCGACGAGTGGAACCAGGACATGATCGACAACGGCAACGTGCCCGAGGACTTCGACTGGCGTGACCACGTCGACTTCTCGTGCCTGACCGAGGTCCAGGAGGAGCTCGGCCTGGAGGTCGCCCCCGGCGACATCTGATCGCACGCACGTCGAGCCGGCTCGTCTCGCCCTCCCAGGCATGCCGAGCCGGCTCGTCTTGCCCTCCCAGAGCTGCCGAGCCGGCTCGCCTTGCCCTCCCAGAGCTGCCGAGTCGGCGCGTCTTGCCCTCGCCGTACGGCGGAGGGCGAGGCGTCAGCGACGCTCGCCGGGGATCCGGACGGGCTGGACGTCGTCGTGCGGCTCGCGGAAGCCGCGGACGAGCTCACGGACGCTGCCGAGCAGGACGCCGGCGATCGTCAGGGCGCCACCGATCTGCAGGACGGCCTCGCCGGGCTGGGCGCGTCCGGTCGTGACGCTGAAGACCGCGAGCATGGCCGCGATGGGCAGGACCGACCAGAAGAGCCAGTCGCGGTGGACCGGGACGTCGAAGCCGTACTCGTTACGGCGGTGTTCACGCTTCGCCATGGGAGAGCAGTACCCGCCACGCCGTTATCGGAACGTGACCTTCGTCGCGCGGCTCAGGTCGGATCGGCGGCGGTCACGCTGTTGCGGCGCCCGGACTCCTTGGCGTCGAAGGCCGCCTCGCTCGCGCGGGACAGGCAGGACACGAGGGCGCCGTTCTCGCTCCAGGCCACGCCGATGGTCACGCTGACATACGGAACGTCGACGTCCCCCCATGCTCGATCCGGAGGTCGGCGACGGCCCGCCGGAACCGCTCGCCCGCCGCGAGCGCGTCCCGGCCGGCGGTGCCCGGCAGCACCACCACGAACTCCTCGCCGCCCTTGCGGAACACGACGTCACCGCCGCGACAGCGCGTGACGAGCGCCTGGCCGACCTCGCGCAGCGTCTCGTCGCCCTTCTGCCGCCCCGCCGGGGCCGTCGACTCCGGACACGCGCTCGAGGCGCTCGTAGAACAGCGCGCGCGTCGCCAGGCCCGTCAGCCAGTCGTAGAGGGCGTGGCGTTAGCTCCGCCTCCCGGCGGCGAGCGTCCGTGGCACCACCAGGCCCAGCACGATCACCCCCGCCGTCGGGTCGTCGAGGAGGTTGCGGCCGTGCACGTGCAGGAAGCGGCTCGAGCCGTCGTCGCCTGCTGTCTCGCCGGTGAAGAACATGATCGCGTCGGCCCGCGCCGCCGAGACGCCCTCGAGATAGCTGACCACGCGGGACCGGTCCGCCGGCTGGAAGATGCCGGCGAACCGGCGCCCCCGGCCCCCGCCTCGGTCGAGCAGGTGTCTCGCTCGCTGGTTGAGCGAGCGGATCCTGCCCTTCGTGTCGGTGGTGACGACCGCGATCGGGTTCAGAGCGAGCAAGGTCGTCGAGAAGTCATCCGCCACGTCCTGACCATCGGCAGCCGTTCGGGCCGGATTGAGTCCCCAAATCTGGGCAGGACGCGCCGCCTCGGCGGTCGGGAGAGGGCAGGACGCGCCGGCTCGGCGGTGTTCAGGGGTGGAGCGTGGGGGTGTCGAGCTCGACGAGGTTGGTGGACAGATCGGGGAGGGGGAAGAAGCAGAGCAGCTCGAGCCCAGCGTCCTCGTCGGCGTCATCGGCGTCATCGCCGTCATCGCCGTCATCGGTGGAGGGGTCGGCGACGGTGGCGTGCGGGGCGCCGCGGGGGACGAAGATCGTGTCGCCGGGGCCGATGCGGGTGGCGGTGAAGCGTGCCGCGGAGGAGTCGTCCGTCGGTGAGCTTCCCGAGTCGGCGGGGGCCTCGTAGGCCGTCCCCGTGCCGGCGACGACGTAGGTGACCTCGTCGCTGTGCGGGTGCAGGTGCGGCGTGCGGGGGCCGGGAGGCACGCGCACCAGGCGTACGGCGTACTCCGCACCGAGCCCGGGCGGGACCGGGTCGCCCGACCGGCGGCCGGGCAGGTCGACGAGGGAGACGTCGCTGCGGCGGACGACCGGCACGGCTCAGCCGACCGGTGCGGCCGCGGTGCTGCTCACGACCTCCTCGATCGTCACGGCCTCCCCGTTGCGGGCCGAGGACTCGATCGCGGCCCGGACGACGGCGAGCGCGCGGACGGCCTCGTCCGCGCCGACCTCGACCCGCGCCTGGCCTCGCGCGGCGAGGCCGAACTCCTCGAGCTGCTCGCGGAACATGTCGGTGCGCGGCAGCTCGACCGGGTGGCGGACCGACTCGCCGTAGAACTGCGAGCGCAGCGTCGACCAGTCGTCGGCGAGGTGCGACTCGTCCCAGTGGGTGAAGTCGAGGTCGTACATCAGGTTGGCCTTCGTGCCCAGCAGGTTCATCGTGTAGACGCCGGGGGAGGCCCAGCCGGTGCCGATGTAGCCGAGCGCGCCGCTCTCGAACTCCACGACCGCCATGATCGCGTCGGGCACCTCGGCCTTGGTGAACAGCTTGCGCGCATGGGCGCTCACGCTCTTCGCCGGACCGAGCAGGAACTGCAGCGTGTCCGCGTGGTGCACGCCGAGCTGGATGAACGCGCCGCCGGGGGACTTGTCGGCGTACCACCGCCAGGTGTTCGGCGTCAGCTCCAGGCCGCGCTCGTTGGAGAAGTTCGCCTCGGCCAGCGACACCTCACCGAGCCGCCCGTCCTCGATCCAGCGCTTCATCTCGCGGTGCCCGGACAGCCGCCGCGAGCTGTGCCCGACCGCGAACACCGCCCCGGTCTCGGCGACGACGGCGGCGATCGCGTTGGCGTCCTCGAGCGAGTGCGCGATCGGCTTGTCGGTGTAGACGGCCTTGCCCGCGCGGAGCGCCTGGACGATCACGTCCTTGTGCGTGTCGTTGGGCGTCGTGATGATGACGCCCTCGACGGCCTCGTCGGCGAGGAGCTCCTCGTAGGACGACGCCTGGTGAGGTACGGCGAACTCCTCGGCGAACTTCGCCCGCTTCTCGGGGTCGCGGCTGAAGCAGCTGTACAGCTCGACCTTGTCGCTTCGCTGCGCGCCGCGCCCCAGCACCCGCGCCCAGCGGCCGAGCCCGACGGACGCCAGCCGGACCTTGTCGTCACTCATATGGTTCTCCTCTGCCGATCAGCCGTTGTCGGCGGGTACGTCGCCGGCGCGCCTTGATGACCACGTCGATCCCCTCGAGCACGCCGGTGGCGACGACGTCGACGAAGTCCTTGGCGCGGTCGGGGGTGGCCCATTGCGGGTTGCCGTACCAGCCCTCGTCGGCCAGCTCGGTCACGTCGGTGATGAACCCGTAGACCTCGGGGGAGCGGCGCATCTCGTCCATCTCGGCCGCGCCGGCGGGACGCGCGGGCTCGCCCGCCCGGTCGACCTTCACCAGGCTCTCGTCGTGCGCGAGCACGGCGAGCGTCTCGATGCCGCCGCCGTGTGTGAGCTCGCCGCCCTCCTCCTTGTACAGCCGCTGCGCGGTGTAGCAGGCCTGCGCGGCGACGAACGTGACGCCGTGCGCGTCCTGGAGCGCCGTGGCGACCGCGTTCATCGACGGGATGTTGCCCTCGTGCCAGTTGACCAGCACGACCGTCTCGGCGCCGGCCCGGATGAGCTCCGTGCAGACGTCCTCGAGCAACGCCTCGAACGTCTCCCGCCGCAGCGTCACCGAGCCCGGGTGGCCGGCGTGGATCGGCGTGACGCCGTACGGGCAGAACGGCGCGTAGACCGCGTCGAGTCGTGCGGCCACCTCGCGCGCCACCAGCTCGGCGGCCATTGTGTCGGTGCCGTTGGGCAGGTGCGGTCCGTGCTGCTCGATGCTGCCGATCGGCAGCACCACCGTGCGCGACCGGGCCAGCGCGTCCCGCGCCTCGGGGCTGGTCATCCGGGCGAGGTCGTGGGTCACGACGGGCTCCCTTCGCTGGTGGCGCGGGCGGGCTCGACGACAGGGTCCCGCAGGGGCTCCCCGGCGAGGAGCCGGGCGGCCTCCGCGGCGGCCTTCCGCCGCATGTCGAGCTCGGACTCCTCGGTGTACCAGGCCATGTGCGGTGTCAGCAGCACCTTGTCCTCGACGCCTGCGAACAGGTCGGCGTCGGCCGGCTCCTGCGGGAACACGTCGAGCGCCGCCCGCGCCGGCCGTCCGGCGCGCAGGGCCTCGACGAGAGCGGGTACGTCGACCAGCGAGCCGCGCGCGGTGTTGACCAGCACGCTGCCCTCGCGCATCCGGGCGAGCCGGTCGGCGCCGAGCAGCGGCGCGCCGTCGGGGGTGCCGGGTGCGTGCAGCAGCACGACGTCGGCAGCCGCCAGCAGGGTGTCGAGGTCGACGGCCCGGACGCCGGTGTCCGGCGGCACGTCGACGTACTCGTCGTGGGCCACGACCGTGAACCCCAGGCCGAGCAGGTACGACGCCGCCTGCCGCCCGATCCGGCCGAACCCGACGACGCCGGCGGTAAGCGCGCTGGGCACGTGCAGCGGCCGGAGGTCGGCGAACCCCCACCGTCCCTCGCGGAGGACGCGGTCCGCCTCGGGCAGCCGGCGCAGCAGCGCGCACGCCGTCGCCACCGCGTGGAACGCCACCGCCTCGGTGCCGTAGTCGGACACCCGCGCGACCGCCAGGCCGTGCGCGCGGGCGGCGTCCAGGTCGACCGAGTCGGTGCCCACGCCGTAGCGCACGATGCCGCGGCCGCGCAGGCCCGCGATCACGTCGGCGGTGAGCTTCGGCGCCGAACCGGCCAGCACCACGTCGGCGTCGGCGGCCACCGCGAGGATGTCGGCCGGGGTCGCACCCGGGTCCGTCACGAGCCGGGCGCCGAACGGCGCGAGCACCTCCTCCTCGACCGCGAGGTCCCGGAACCTGGTGCCGAGGATCGCGACGAGCGGACCGCTCACGGAGGTTCCTCCTGCCCGGGTTCGGGAGCGCGCGGCGAGGACGCCGGGGCGCTCGCAACGTACTGCCAATCGTTTGCCATGGTCAAGGCGCCACGGCTACGTTGAGCGCGTGGCCAGCCCTCGCCGCACGGTCGACGTGCACGCGCACGCCGTACCGCCGGCCCTGCTTGACGAGCCGTCCGTCGACCTCGAGCGGTGGGGCGTCCGGCGCGAGCGGATCCGGCCCGGGCTGCTCGACGTCGCCGACCGGCTGGCCGCCATGGACCGCACCGGCGTGGACGTGCAGCTGGTCTCGCCGTGGATGGACCTGGCCGCCACGTCGCTGCCGGCCGACCTGCACGACGGTGCCGCCGCGGACTTCGCCCGGCTGTCCAACGACGCGATGGCCGCCCTCGTGGCGCCGCACGGCGACCGGCTGCTCGCGCTGGCGAACCTGCCGCTGCAGTCGCCCGCGGCGGCCGCCGCCGAGCTCCGCCGGGCGGTCGGGGAGCTCGGCATGGTCGGCGCCGAGATCGCCACGCGCCCCGCGGGGCGCGAGCTCGACGACGACGCGTTCGACGCGCTCTGGCACGCCGCCGCCGAGCTGGACGCGATGGTGCTGGTGCACCCGCACGCCTCGCTGGCCGGCCGCGACGTCAGCCGGCACTTCCTCGGCAACCTCGTCGGCAACCCGGCCGAGACGACCATCGCGATCGGGCACCTCGTGTTCGGCGGCGTGGTCGAGCGGTGCCCGGGCGTGCGCTTCTGCTTCGTGCACGGCGGCGGGTTCGCGCCGTACCAGGTCGGCCGCTGGGACCACGCTTTCGAGCACAACGCACGAGGCGCCGCCGAGCGGCTGAGGACGAAGCCGAGCGAGCTGCTCGCCGGGATGTGGTTCGACACCGTCGTGCACAGCCCCACCGCCCTCGCGCACCTTCTCCATGTGGCAGGGGAGCGGCAGGTCGTGCTCGGCAGCGACCACCCTTTCGAGATGGGCGACCCCGACCCGTGCGGCACGGTGCGGGCGGTCCCCGGCATCGTCGACGCGACGGTGGACGCCGTGCTGGCCGGCAACGTGCACGCGCTGCTCGGCTCGCACGTGGCACGGCTGTGAGGGACGGGCGGCGGGTCCGGCAGTTCGCGGTCCTGTGCGTGCACACGCTGCTGTTCCAGGCGGTGACGTTCCTGCTCCGCCCGACGGCGTCGTACCGCGCCATCGAGCTCGGCGTCGACGCCGCGTACCTCGGCCTGCTCGCCGCGAGCTTCGCGCTGGTGCCGCTGCTGGTGGCGTTGCCCGCGGGCGACCTCGCCGACCGCTACGGCGAGAACCGGGTGATGCTTGCCGGGTCTCTGCTGGTCGCGGCGTCGACCGCCCTCTTCGTGCTGTACGCCGACACGTTCCTCCTGCTGCTGGTCGGCACGGTGGTGCTCGGCACCGGCCACCTGCTGTGCGCGGTCGGGCAGCAGTCGATGGTCGCGAACCTGATGCCGCCGGGGCGGTTCGACAGCGCCTTCGGCTACTACACGTTCGCCGGGTCGGTGGGCCAGGCCGCCGGTCCGGGCCTGCTGACGCTGTTCGGACACGGGGCCGCGCTGCCGCGCACCGGCGACGCGTTCCTCGCCGCTACCGTGCTCGCGGGCTGCCTCGTGCTGATCACGGCGTTCGCTCGCCGTACACCGCGCCCGCGGGACCGGGTCACCGACCGGGAGCGCCGCGTGACCAGCCTGGTGCGCACGCCTGGCCTCACCCGGGCTCTCGTGGTCAGCGCGGTCGTGCTCGCCGCCATGGACATCACGCTGGTCTACCTGCCCGCGCTGGGCACCGAGACCGGCCTGTCCGTCGGCGTCGTCGGCGCGCTGCTCACCGCGCGAGCCGTCGCGACGATGGTGTCGCGGCTGTTCACCGGTGCGCTCACCGCATGGCTCGGCCGGCGGCTGCTGCTCGTGGTGTCGATCGGCGTGTCCGGTGCCGCCATGGCGCTGCTCCCGCTGCCCGTCCCGCTCGCGGCGGTGTTCGTCGCCGTCGTGGTGATGGGATTCGGGCTCGGTGTCTGCCAGCCTGCCACGCTCGCGTGGCTCGCGGAGATCGCGCCGCCCGGGCTGCGGGGGAGGGTGATGTCGCTGCGCCTGGTCGGCAACCGGTTCGGCCAGGTCGTGGTTCCCAGCGCCATCGGCCTGGTGGCCGCAGGCCTCGGCGCGGCCGGCGTGCTGTGGGTGACCGCCGGGATCCTGCTCGCGGCCGGAGCGGCGTCCCGACGGGTCCCGATGGACGGCGGCCGCGGCCAGGCCGCGCCCTAGACTTCCGACGCACAGAAAGCGAGTGGTGAACATGGCGGACACCGACGACGTCGGCACCGCGCCCCGTCGCCGTCCCGCGACCCTGCGCGAGGTCGCCAACGCCGCGCAGCTGGACATCTCCACGGTGTCGCGCGCGCTGCGCCCGGAGACCCGCGGCCGGGTGCGGCCCGAGACGGTCAAGCGCGTGCTGGCGACCGCCGACGCGCTCGGCTACCGCGCCAACCCGTTCGCTCGCGGGCTCAAGGACCAGCGCTCGATGACCATCGGCATGCTGGTGCCCGACCTCGGCAACCCGCTGTTCCCGCCGATCGTGCGCGGCATCGAGGACGGCCTGCGTGAGCGCGGCTACGCGATGATCCTGGCCAACACCGACCAGGACCTCGGCCGCGAGGAGCAGCTGCTCGACGTGTTCATGCAGCGCCGTGTCGACGGGCTCGTGCTCGCTACCGCGCTGCGTTCCTACCCGCTGCTCGACACCGTGGTGGAGACCCGGGTTCCCGTCGTGCTGGTCAACCGGACGATGGACGAGTCCCGGCTCTCGATGGTGTCCGGCGACGACCACCAGGGCATCGGGCTCGCGGTCAAGCACCTCGTCGAGCTCGGCCACCGCAGGATCGCGTTCGTCGGTGCGGCGCTCTCGGCCTCGACGGGCTTCAACCGGCACCAGTACTTCCGCGGCTGGATGCAGTCCCTCGGCGTCCCCGTCGACGACGACCTCGTCGTCTTCGCGCCCTGGTTCACCAAGGACGACGGGGCGAAGGCGACCGAGGAGCTGCTCGGCCGGGGCAAGGACTTCACCGCGGTCGTGGCGTCCAGCGACATGATCGCGCTGGGCTGCTACCGGACGTTCCGCAACCACGGGCTGAAGGTGCCCGACGACGTGTCGGTGGTCGGCTACAACGGGTCGCGCTGGTGCGACGAGTTCAACCCGCCGCTGACCAGCATCCACGTGCCGAAGTACGACATCGGCCGGCAGACCGCCCAGCTGCTGCTCGCGATGCTCGACAACCCGGACGCGCGGCCGGCCAACGTGCTGCTGCCGACCACGCTCCAGCAGCGCAGCTCCACCGCGCCGCCCCGTCGCTGATCGGCCTGCCTTGACACCTGTGTGAGCGGCTCCGTACCGTCGTGTCTTGCCAAACGTTTGGCATGCGGGTAGGCCGTGGTCTCACAGGCTCGACCACCCGACGACCCAGGGAGGCCGGATGGGCAGCCTGCAGTGGCCCTCCGACGAGGTGACCCGGCTGGAGGCCGACGTCCTCGTCGTCGGCGGAGGGGTCGCCGGGTGCCTGGCCGCGATCTCCGCGCGGGACGCCGGCGCCGACGTGCTCATCGCCGACAAGGCCAAGTTCCTCGAGCGCGCCGGCAGCGTGGCCGGCGGCGTCGACCAGTTCATGACCCCGCTCAACGGCGGCGAGGAGTGGGACACCCCGCAGCACCTGATGCTGCATGTCCCGAGCCTCACCGACGGGCTCAGCGACCTGGAGGTGGCCGAGCGCGCGGTCACCGAGCTTCCCGAGGTCTTCCGCCGGCTCTCCGACATCGGCGTCGACTTCACCGACCCGACCACCGGCGAGTACTTCCGCACCCGCGCATTCGGTCTGCCCGGGGAGTACCACCTCAACTTCGACGGCAGCCGGTTCAAGTTCCAGCTCGGGCGCTACACCCGCGGCCACGGCGCCCGCTTCCTGCCCCGCACGATGATGAGCGACCTGCTCACCGACGAGAGCGGACGCCGCGTCGTCGGCGCGGTCGGGTTCAGCTGCCGCACCGGCGAGCGGTACGTCGTACGCGCGAAGGCCGTGGTCGTCTGCACCGGCGACATCAACCGGATCTCGCGCAACGTCTCCGGGCTGCCCTTCGACAGCTGGCACTACCCGTACAACACCGGCGACGGGCACGCGATGGCGTTCCGCACCGGAGCCCGGCTGACCAACATGGAGCTCGTCGAGGCGACGCTGACCCCGCTCGGGTTCTCCACGCAGGGCACGAACTCCTACGCCGGCCAGGGCGCGCACTTCCTCAACCGGCACGGCGAGCGGTTCATGTTCAAGTACGACCCGAGGGGCGAGAAGGCCCGCCGCACCGTGCTCGTCAACGCGGTGATCGAGGAGGTGCTCGCGGGCCACGAGCCGATCTACGTCGACATCCGGCACCTGCCCGACGAGGTCAAGGACGACTTCGTCCGCACCCTGGGCGTGGACCGCTACACGCTGCCGGGCTACTTCCGGCAGCGCGGGATCGACATCCGCCACGAGTTGCTGCCCATCGGGATCTCGGAGATGTCGATCCGCCGCGGCGGCTCCTACTTCCGCGGCAGCGGCCTGGTCGTGAACACCTCCGCGGAGTCCGACGTCGAGGGCCTCTTCGCGGCCGGGGACTGCTCGATGGTCAGCGGCGGCATCTCCGCCGCGGCCGCGATGGGCGCGATCGCCGGCCGCGGGGCGGTCGACCGGGTCCGCGCCACCGACCGCGAGCTCGGCCTCGACGAGGGCTCGCTGGCCGCCGCGCTCGCCCGGCTGGAGGAGCCGCTCGCGATGGGCTCCGGCCACCGGTGGCGCGACCTCGAGGACGCCGTACGCCAGATCGTGACGGACTTCGTCGGGATGCGGCGCACCGAGCGGGGCATGCGCGAGGCGCAGCGCCGGCTGGCCGAGCTCGGCGCCGAGGAGTCATCGCTCGAGGCGACGTCGTTCCACGAGCTGATGCGCACGCTGGAGAGCAAGAACATCCGGCTCGCCGCCTCGGTGATGACCGAGGCCGCGCTGCACCGCACCGAGAGCCGCGGCGGAGCAGCCCACCGCCGGCTCGACCATCCCGACACCGACGACGAGGTGTGGCGCAAGTCGATCGCCGTCAGCAGGGCGGCCGAGGGCGGGCTGCGCATCGAGTACCTCACCGAGCAGGACCGGCCGCTGCCCGCGACCTCCGGAGGTGCGGCATGACCGAGCCGCACAACCCGGTCCTGATCGACCCCGAGACCTGCATCCACTGCATGATCTGCGACTACGTCTGCCCCGGCGACGTGATCCACCAGGAGCCGCGCGCCGACCAGCTGCCGGTCATCGCCTACCCCGACGAGTGCTGGTACTGCGGGCTCTGCGAGCAGGCCTGCCCCTCCGACGCGATCACGATCGTGTTCCCGCAGGAGATGCTCGCGCCGACGACGCCGGTCCAGGCGCTGCTCGGCCGCGACCCCGACTGAGAACCGCGCCCACGAGGTCAGAGCGCGGCCGCCTCCATCCGCGCGGCCAGCTCGTCGTCCGGGCGTACGACGTACACGCCGCCGTGCACCCGGTCAGTGACGTAGACGTCGAAGTCCTCGCCCACCCACACGTCGTTGATCTGCACGGCGTCCTGCCCGGAAGGCACCGGGGGCAGCCAGTGCGCGACCTCGACCGGGTGCTCGGCGTCGGCCACGTCGTAGACCCGCAGGCCGGCGTTGAAGTAGGTGACGAACACCAGCTCCGCGCTGCGGTAGCTCCCGGGCCGGTTCTCGTGCGTGTTGTGCGGGCCGAACCGCAGCCCGCGCGTCGCGTAGTCGCCGGGCGGGGGAGGGCAGACCGACACGATCCTCGGGTCGGCCGGGTCGGAGACGTCCACGACCCGCACCAGGTGCTCCTCGGTGGAGGAGTCGACCACCTCGTCGGTCACCACGAGCAGGTCGCGCCCGGGCAGCGGCAGGCAGGTGTGTGTGTCGCCGCCGGGTGACCACTGCAGGTTCGCCAGCCGCGTCGGCTTCGCGCGGTCGCTGACGTCCAGCACGACCAGGCCGGCGTCGCCGTAGCCGCAGTAGGCCGTGTCGCCATCGACCAGCGCGTGGTGCGCGGCGAACCGCTTGCCCTCCGGCCAGGTCGGCTCCTCGCCCGCGGCCACGTGCTGCCCCGGCCACCACCACCGACCGGTCGCGCGCGGCGAGCCCGGGTCGGTCATGTCGACGACGACCCAGATCCGGTCGTTGAACCCCTCGGGCGTCGCGGAGACGTAGGCGTGGTCGCCGCCCATCCAGACGATCCGGTGCACGCCCAGCCCGGTCGAGGCGAACCAGCCGACCTGCCGCGGCGCGAACGGGTCGGCCAGGTCGTAGACCGCCATCCCCGCGCTCCACGGCTCGCCGCCGCGGAACCGCTCGTGGTTGACCAGCAGCAGCCCGTCGGCGACCTGGACCTTGTGCGTGTGGCTCCCGTGCGGCGCCATCCACTGCGTCACCAGCCGCAGGTCGGTCGGGTCGGACGCGTCCAGGATCGACGTCCCCGCCCCGCTCACGCCGAAGTGCCCGACGTACAGCGCGTCGCCGTCCTTCTGGACCTGCATCCCGTCGCCGTACCCGCCGAGGTCGGAGTGACCGATCCCGCGCAGCCCGCGCGCCTCGTCGTCCAGCCCTCGGCCCATCCCGCCTCCCGCGTCCGCGCCTGCAAACGATTGCCCAGCGTAGGACAACGATTCGTCTGCGGTCTACGGGGTGAATCACGGAGGCGGGTCGCAGACGAATCGTTGTGCTGGGGCGTGACCCAGCGCATAACGAGACTCCGCCAGGGGTACGCCGGTTTCGCCACTGTGCTGCCGCCCGGCACAGACGACGAGCGGCACCACCTGTCGCCGGCGACGACGCCGCCGACCTTGTCCCGAAGGAGGCCACGACCGTGGCTGCAGGAGTGGAAACAGGAAGGATCACCACCGACATCCCGGCACGGATGGACCGGTTGCCGTGGGCTCGCTGGCACTGGCTGGTCGTGATCGGGCTCGGCACGGTGTGGATCCTCGACGGCCTCGAGGTCACCATCGTCGGCTCGATGTCGGAGGCGCTGAAGCCCGAGGACACCGGCCTCGGCCTGAGCAGCTCCGACGTGGGCTTCGCCGGCGCGATCTACGTCGCGGGCGCGTGCCTCGGAGCGTTGTTCTTCGGACAGCTCACCGACAAGTTCGGCCGGAAGAAGCTGTTCCTGCTGACCCTCGCGGTCTACACCTTCGCCACCGTGATGACGGCGTTCGCGCCGTCGGCCTGGTGGTACTTCGCCGCGCGGTTCCTGACCGGCGCCGGCATCGGCGGTGAGTACGCCGCCATCAACTCGGCCATCGACGAGCTGATCCCGGCCAAGTACCGCGGCCGCGTCGACGTCGCGATCAACGGCTCGTTCTGGGTCGGCGCCGCCGGTGGCGCGCTGCTCACCATCCCGCTGCTCGACCCGACGCTGGTCGACCCGGCCTGGGGCTGGCGTCTCGCGTTCGGTCTCGGCGCGGTCCTCGCCGTCGGCATCCTGCTGGTGCGCCGCAACGTGCCGGAGAGCCCGCGCTGGCTGTTCATCCACGGCCGCGAGGACGAGGGCGAGGCGATCGTCCGCAGCATCGAGGAGACCGTCGTCCGCGAGACCGGCAAGGAGCTGCCGTCGGTCTCGGAGAGCATCACGATCCGGCAGCGCAAGTCGATCGGCATCGGGCTGATCGCCAAGACGGTGTTCACGCTCTACCCGAAGCGCACGATCCTGTGCTTCTCCCTGTTCGTGGGCCAGGCGTTCCTCTACAACGCCTTCTTCTTCACCTACGGCGACACCCTCACGACGTTCCTCGACGTCAAGCAGACCGGCTGGTACCTCGCGATCTTCGCCGCCAGCAACTTCCTCGGGGCGCTGCTGCTGAGCCCGCTGTTCGACACGCTCGGCCGCGTGAAGATGATCGCGGGCACCTACATCCTGTCCGGCACCCTGCTGGCTGTCGCCGGCTTCATGCTCGGCGGCCTGACCGCCACGACGCTCACCCTGTTCGGCGCGGTGATCTTCTTCTTCGCCTCGGCCGGAGCGAGCGCGGCGTACCTCACCGCCAGCGAGATCTTCCCCATGGAGACGCGAGCGCTGTGCATCGCGTTCTTCTACGCCATCGGTACGGCGGCCGGCGGTATCGCCGGACCCCTGCTGTTCGGCCGGCTCATCGAGAACGCCTCGGAGTCCAAGGACATCACCGGCATCGCGATCGGCTACTTCATCGGCGCCGTGCTGATGATCGCCGGCGGCATCGTCGAGGCGTTCCTCGGCGTCAAGGCCGAGGGGCAGTCGCTGGAGAGCATCGCCCAGCCGCTGACCGCCGAGGACGAGCCCGGCACCGACGCCGGTCCGACGAACCCCACGACGGCCACCCAGCCGGTCTGAGAGGAGACCTGCCATGCCCATGCCGCCCCCCAAGTCCTCGACCGAGAGCCCGCGGGACCGCCAGGTCAACCACGAGATCACCCAGATCGTGCGTGCCCTGCACGCGCGAGGGCCGTTGGACGTCGAGACGCTGAAGACGACCGTCGGCGGGGACTACTGGGACGCCCACCGGTTCGACCGGGCGCTCGCCCTGGCCGTCTCCGACGGACTCGTGGTCCGGAACGCCGACGGGAAGCTGCAGACCGTCTAGCCGAGCTGGTCCAGGTCGAACGCCGACCGGCCGGCTTCGTCGAGCAGCTCGACGAGGTCGGCCGGACCGTCGTACACGGCCGCACAGCCGGCCTCACGCAGCTCCGCCTCGCTGAACCCGCCCGAGCGCAGCCCGATGGCGGGGATGCCCGCGGACACGGCCGCGCGAACGTCCCACACCGCGTCGCCGACCATCACCGCGTCGCGCGAGCCGACGCGCTCGAGTGCGGCCTCGACGAGGTCGGGAGCCGGCTTGCTGGCCTCGACGTCGGCGCTGATCACGACCGGCGTCTCGATGTCGTTGATGCCGAGCAGCTCGAGGGCCAGACGCGTGTGCTCCTCGGAGCCGGAGCTCGCGAGCACCACGTTCAGGCCGTGCTTACCCAGGGTCGGCACCAGGTCGTCGGCGCCGGGCAGCGCGCGGACGTGCTGGAAGAGCTCCTCGTAGAACTCCCCGTGCAGCCGGCGTACCTCCTCGCCGAGGGCAGCCTCCACCCGCTCGCCGGCGACGGCGGCGACGAGGCGGTCGCCGCCCATGCCGATCGACCGGTGGATCCGCCAGGACGGTACGTCGGTGCCGATCGCGTGGAACGCGCGGCACCAGGCGTGCACGTGGGTGTAGACGGAGTCGACGAGCGTCCCGTCGATATCGAGCACGACGGTGTCCACGGGCCCCTCCTGCAGGTGTTGATCGGTCGTCGGCGCGGTACCCGGGCGGTCCCCGGGCAAACGCCTGTCGTCCTGGGTTGTCATGGCGGTTGTCATGGCCGCGCGTAGAGCTCGACGAAGCGCTGCAGCAGCCGGGGCGGCTCGACGACCACACCGCCGCGTGCGGTCTCCAGCAGCGCGTCCATCTGCTCGGGCTCGTAGTAGCCGGCGTAGCGGTAGGCCTCGATGCGGAGGCACAGGCCGTGCACGTCCAGCTCGGGGTGGAACTGCGTGGCGTAGACGTTCTGCCCGACGCGGAACGCCTGCACCGGGCAGGCGGGCGACGAGGCCAGGTGCGTGACGTGCGACGGCAGCGTGCGGACCGCCTCCTTGTGACCCACGAACGCCTGGAACGTCCCGGGCAGTATCGAGAACAGCGGGTCCGTGCGGCCGGCCTCGGTGAGACGGACCTCGATCGGGCCGATCGACTCGGCGTACGTCGTGTCGACCATTGCACCCTGGTGCACGCCGATCGTGCCGACGCCGTAGCAGGCGCCGAACATCGGGAAGTCCTTCGCGACCACGTCGTCGAGCAGCACGGCGAGCTCCCGCTCCACGCGGACCTGCGCGGGCGACTTGGTCTCCGCGGGGTCGCTGGCGTTGAACGGGCCGCCGCCCATCAGCAGCCCGGACCAGTCGGCGAGGTCCAGGTCGCCCAGCGGGACGGACTCGAGCCGGTGCCGCCGCAGCGACCCCTCGTCGAGCCCGGTGAAGCCCAGGAACGCTTCGTACTCGTTGTCCGCGACGGCGTCGTCCGCGCGGGTGGCGAGCAGGAGGAAGGGCTTCACGTGGGCAGGATAAGACGTCGGGCGGTGGGTACCGTGGGGGCGATCTCAGCACCCGACCGATCGATCGGCCCTCCGATCGACCCGCCGATCGCGAACAAGGAGCCGCACGGATGAGCACGCCCGTCGACCCCGATCCCGCCCCCGCGCCCGCACCCGGTGACCGCCAGCTGCTGCGTGAGGTGGGCCAGGTGGTCCGGGCCCTCGAGGCCAACGGCCGCTGCACGGAGGAGGAGCTGGCCGTGCTGGTCGGGGCGCCGTACTGGGAGCGCAACCGCTACCAGCGGGTGCTGGAGTTCATGCGCTCGGACGGGCTGATCCGCGAGGACGAGAACGGCGCGCTCGTCCTCCAGCGGTGACTCAGCGGTAGAAGATCCACCAGGCGCCGACGAGGCTCGGCACGAAGCCGAGCAGCAGCAACGGGCTGACCGGGCGCTTGCCGTGGATGATCATGGCGGCGACCATCGCCACGATCCCGAACGCGGCCCCGATGACGAGCAGGCCGATCTTCTCGTCGAGCCCGTCGGAGAACGCCGCCGCGACGACGAGGCCGATCGCGAGGTGCATGATCGTGGTCGCCGCGAGCGTCGAGAGCACCCACTTCTGGACCGTGCTGAGGCTCATCGGCTCGCGGTTCTGCGGGCGCGGCGCGCCGGGCTGCATCAGGTGCTTGCGGACGGTCGGGCGCCCGCCGGAGGGCGAAACGGTCACATGGCAGACTACCCGGCATGCTCCCGCTGGCCGACCGCATCCACGAGCCGGACCCGTTGGCGGCGCTGGGCTCCACACGCCGGGCGTACGTCGTACCCGAGCTCAGGCTGCTCTACATCTCGCTGGCCAAGAACGCCTGCACGAGCATCAAGTGGCTGATCGCCGAGCTGGCGGGGGAGGACCTCGACAGCCTCGTGCCGGGCATCGGGCCCTACCCGACGCGCGAGGCCGGCATCCACGACCGCTCCGCCTTCCAGCGAACGCCGCGCCTGCACGAGCTGCCCGAGGGCATGCGCGAGACCATCAGCGGCGACAACGGCTGGATGATCTTCACGGTGCTGCGGGACCCGCGCACCCGGCTGTTCTCGGCCTGGGAGAACAAGTACCTCCTGCGCAACCCCGCCTACCGGGGCGTCAAGTTCACCCGGCCCTGGGCACCGCGCGTCCCCACGTCGCCGCAGCACGTCATCGACGACTTCGCGAAGTTCGTCTTCGACATCTACGACAACCCGGACCACGAGGTCTTCCAGAACGACGCGCACTTCCGCTCGCAGACCTTCCTGCTGCGCGAGGACGCCGTCCCCTACACGCACCTCTACGACATCTCCGAGCTGAAGCAGTTCGTGGCCGACCTGACCGCGCACGTGCGCGCGCAGGGCTACACCGGCGAGGTGACGCTCGGAAAGTCCAACGACACCCCGCTGCCGGCCAACCGCGAGGTGTTCGCCGGCGGCGTGCGCGAAGCGATCGAGAAGCTGTACGCCGAGGACTTCGCGCGCTTCCCCGACGCCTGGGACTTCTCGCGCGTCGAGGCACGCGAGATGCAGTGGACGCGGGAGTCGTTCGCCCACGTGCGCTCGATCGTCGACGCCAACGAGCGGATCGGCGACCTGGCCGGCATCGCCCGCCGGCTCAAGGAGCGCAACGAGCGGCTGGAGGCGCGAGTCGCCCGGCTCCGCGAGGCGCAGGGGTCCACGACGCTGCCGTCGCGGGTGCTCCGCAAGATCCGCGGCTGACCCGGCTCCTCGGGCCTCCGGTGCCCCCGGGAGTTCCGGCTCAGGCCAGGTCGGAGATCTTCTCGATCAGCTCCGTGGTCGAGATCGAAGGCGTGCGCGGGAGGTAGTGCACCTCGCAGATGTCGCTGAACTCGTCGAACTTGCCGGACCAGTCGTCCCCCATCACGAGGATGTCGGCCTTGTGCTCGAGGATGTAGTCGCGCTTCTGCTCCAGCGACTCCTCGACGAACACCTTGTCGACCGCCTTCAGCGAGGCGACGATCTCGAGGCGCTCGGCCTGGGAGAACACCGGACGACGGCCCTTCTTCTTCTCGTTGAGCGCGTCGGCCGAGACACCGACGACGAGCCGGTCGCCCAGCGCGGCCGCACGCTGGATGACGCGCAGGTGGCCGACGTGGAAGACGTCGAAGGTGCCGAACGTGATGACGGTCTTGCCCATGGCGAAGCATCCTTTCACGCCCTGCGCCGCCGCCGTACGCGGCGCCGGGCGGGTGTGACGAGGGCCGCGTGGCGGCGTACCGTCGGGATTGGTTAGGCTCACCTAAGTTTCGGTGTCCGTCCCCAGGAGAGTCATGTCCCGGTCCTCCCGCACGCGCCGTCCCGCGGCCCTGCTCGCGTCGGCGATCGCCCTGTCCGCGACCCTGTCGGGCTGCGGCTTCCTCGGCATCGGGGGCGAGGACCCGGGCGACATCCAGGTCTACTCGGCACGCCACTACGACCTCGAGGACGCTTTCGTCGAGTTCGAGGAGGAGACCGGTCTGCAGGTCGACTTCATCTTCGGGGACGACGCGGAGCTGCTGGAGCGGCTGAAGTCCGAGGGCGATGAGAGCCCGGCGGACATGTTCGTCACCGTCGACGCCGGCAACCTCTGGAACGCCGCCGAGCAGGGCGTGCTGCGGCCGGTCGACTCGCAGGTGCTGCGGGACTCCATTCCTGCGGAGTACCGCGACCCGAACAACGAGTGGTTCGGCCTCGCGCTGCGCGCCCGCACCGTGGTCTACAACCCCGACAACGTCGACCCGGCCGAGCTCGACACCGAGGACACCTACGCCGGCCTCACCGACCCGAGGTGGAAGGGCCGGTTGTGCATGCGCGACTCGACCGAGGCCTACACGCAGTCGCTGGTCGCCAGCCTCATCGACCTGCACGGTGAGGAGCGCACCCGGGAGATCGTCCAGGGCTGGCTCGACAACGACGTGGACATCATGAGCAACGACATCGAGCTGCTCGAGGCGGTCGACGCCGGGACCTGCGACGTCGCGATCGTCAACCACTACTACTTCGCGCGCGAGCTCGACGAGAAGCCCGACATGAACGTGAAGCTGTTCTGGGCCAGCCAGGACGGCGCCGGCACGCACGTGAACATCTCCGGCGCCGGCATCACGAAGTCCTCCGACGCGCCGAAGAAGGCACAGCGGCTGCTGGAGTGGCTCGCCTCCGACGGCCAGCAGGCGTTCGTCGGCGGCAACCACGAGTACCCCGTCAACCCCGACGTCGCACCCGACGACGTGGTCGCCGAGTTCGGGGAGTTCGACCCGATGCCGGTCGACGCCAAGGCGTACGGGTCGCTGAACCCGGAGGCCACCGACCTGCTCGCCGAGGTCGGCTACGAATGACGGTCACCGCGGCCCCGGTCCCGGGGTCGCGTCCGCGTGCCCGCAGGGCGGCCGGGACGGGTCGCCCCGCCTGGTCGGCGCTCACCTTCCTGGTCGCGCTCCTCGTCGCGAGCCCGGTGCTCGCGGTCGTGGTCGACGGGCTGGTCAACGGCCGTGACGCCGCGATGCCGCGCGGCCTCGGCGGCATGGTCGTCACCACGCTGCTGCTGATGGCCGGAGTCGGCCTCGGCACCCTCGTCGTCGGCGGCGGGCTCGCCTGGCTGGTCACCGCCTACCGCTTCCCGGGCCGCGACGTGCTCGTCTGGCTGCTGGTGCTCCCGCTCGCGATGCCGGCGTACATCCTCGGCTTCGTCTTCATCTCCACCTTCGACGCCGCCGGCCCGGTTCAGTCGGCGTTGCGCGGGGTCCTCGGCGACGGGCTCGCGTTCTCCGTCCGGACGCTGCCCGGCGCGGTCGCGGTGATGTCGCTGTCGCTGTTCCCCTACGTCTACCTGCTCGCCCGGGCGGCGCTCGTCGAGCAGTCCCCGTCGACGTACGACGCCGCGCGGATCCTCGGCGCGAGCCGGCGCCGGACCTTCTGGCGGGTCGTCGTGCCGCTCGCGCGGCCGTCGCTGGCCGCCGGGCTGGCGCTGGTGATGATGGAGGTGCTGACCGACTTCGCGACCGTGCAGTACTTCGGGGTCAGGACCGTTTCCGTCGGCGTCTACCTGGTGTGGAAGGGCTCCTACGACTTCCACGCCGCCACCCAGATCTCGGTGCTGGTGCTGGGTTTCGCGGTCGCGGTACTGGCGGGGGAGCGGCTGATGCGCGGCCGTGCACGGTTCACCCAGCGAGGCGGCCGCGGCGACGGGATGCGGGCGCACCGGCTCGTCGGCTGGCGTGCGTGGGCGGCGACGCTGGCGTGCCTGGCCGCGCTGGCCGCCGGCTTCTTCGTGCCGGTGGCGCGGTTGGTCGGCTGGGCCGTCGCCGAGGCGCGCTCCGACCCGGAGGCGTTCGTCGACGAGCGGTTCGGCCAGTACCTCGCGAACTCCCTCGCTGTCGCCGCCATCGCCGCCGCCGGCTGCGTGCTGCTGTCGCTGGTGATGAGCCACGCGGTCCGCGTCGGCGGCGGCCGGCTCGTGCGGACCGCGGCGTCGGTGACCACGTTCGGCTACGCCGTACCCGGCGCGGTCGTCGGTATCGGCGTGCTGCTCGCGTTTGCCTGGGCCGACCGCGCGCTGGAGGCGGCCGGCGTCCCCAACGGCACCGGCCTGCTGGTGACCGGCTCGGTGCTCGGCATCCTCTACGCCTACCTCGTCCGGTTCCTCGCGCCGTCGTACCAGGCGGTCGACGCCAGCTTCGCCAAGGTCGCGCCATCGATGACCCTGTCCGCAATGAGCCTCGGCGCCGGACCGCTGCGGGTGCTGCGGCGCGTGCACCTGCCGTTGGTGCGCCCCGGCGTGGCCGTGGCGCTCGTGCTCGTGACCGTCGACGCCATCAAGGAGCTGCCGATCGTGCTGCTCCTGCGGCCGTTCGGGTTCACTACGGTGTCCGTGTGGGTGTACCAGCTGGCGGCGGAGAACTTCTGGCGGCAGGCCGCGCTGCCGGCGCTGGTGATCGTGCTGGCCGCGGTCGTGCCGGTCTACGTGCTGTTCCGGCAGATCCGCACCGGGGACCGCGGAGTCGCGCGTGAGCGCTGAGACCCCGGCGCTGCGGCTGGACCACGTCACCAAGAGGTACGGCGCCACGACGGCCGCGGACGACCTGGTGCTGGACGTGGCGGCCGGCGAGCTCGTCACGCTGATCGGGCCGTCCGGCTGCGGCAAGTCGACGACCCTGCGGCTCATCGCGGGCCTGGACCGCCCCGACGAGGGCTGCATCGCGATCGCGGGCGAGAAGGTCGCCGAGGGCCGGCACTGGCAGCCGCCCGAGAAGCGCCGCGTCGGGCTCGTGTTCCAGGACCACGCGCTGTTCCCGCACCTCACCGTCGAGCGCAACGTCGCGTTCGGCATCGAGCGGCTGTCGCGCGACCAGCAGCGCACGCGGGTGGCGGAGATGCTCGAGCTGGTGCGGCTCGGCCACCTGGCTGGGCGCTACCCGCACGAGCTGTCCGGTGGTGAGCAGCAGCGCGTGGCACTGGCCCGGGCTCTGGCGCCCCGGCCGGCGGTGGTGCTGCTCGACGAGCCGTTCTCCAGCCTCGACGAGACGTTGCGCGCGCAGCTGCGGGCCGAGACCGTCGCCGCGCTGCGCGAGACCGGCACGACCGGGCTGTTCGTGACCCACGACCAGACCGAGGCGCTCTCGACCGGTGATCGGGTCGTGGTGATGCGCGAGGGTGTCATCGAGCAGGCCGACACCCCGCAGGCGGTGTTCGAGACGCCGGCCACCCGGTTCGTGGCGTCTTTCATGGGCGACGCGGACTTCCTGCCCGCGCACGTGCACGACGCGCTGCTCACGTGCGAGATCGGCGTGGTCTCGACCGTCCCGGGCTGGGGTCGGTCGGACGTCGACGTCGACGTGGTCCTGCGCCCGCACGAGGTCGCGCTGACGCCGGGCGTCGACGCGACGGCCGAGGTGGTCGCCGTCGAGTACCACGGCGCGTTCGTGCTGCACACCGTGCGCCTCAAGTCCGGTCGCACGCTCCGCTCCTGGCAGACCCACGCCGTGCGCTACCCGGTCGGGTCGCTGGTCCGCGCGTCCGTCGTACCAGGGATCCGGCCGACGCTCCTGATCGGCGACCACGCGGTCACCGAGCCTCCGCGATAGCGCGGCCGGGCGGGAGGGGTCCGGTACGTTCGACGCTGATGTCCGTGCCGATGATCACCGCCAACCCCGAGCTCGACGAGGAGCGCCGCCGGGGTCTCCGTCGCATGCGGACGGTGGCCGTCGGCCTGCTGCTCTTCGCGGCGGCGGTCTACGTCGCGACGCTGGACCAAGGCGGGTTCCTGGGCTACGTCAACGCCGGCGCGGAGGCATCGATGGTCGGCGCGATGGCCGACTGGTTCGCGGTGACCGCGCTGTTCAAGCACCCGCTGGGGCTGCCGGTGCCGCACACCGCACTGATCCCGAAGCGCAAGGAGATGCTCGGGCGCAGCCTCGAGGAGTTCGTGGGGGAGAACTTCCTGCAGGAGCGCGTCATCCGCGAGCGGCTCGAGGTGGCCGGGCTGAGCCGGCGGGTCGGCGAGTGGCTGACCGAGGAGGCGAACGTACGGCGGGTGGTCGACGAGGCCGCGAGCCTGCTGCACATCGGCCTGACCCGCATCCGGGACGAGGACATGGGCGCGCTGGTCGGCGAGGCGATCCTGCCGCGGCTGCGCGCCGAGCCGATCAGCCCGGTGGCCGGCAGCCTGCTCGAGGAGGTCGTGCGCGACGGCGCCCACCACGGGCTGGTCGATCTAGCCCTCGACGAGGCGTATGGCTGGCTCGACCAGAACGAGGACACCTTCACCGACATCGTCGGCGAGCGCGCGCCCTGGTGGTCGCCGAACTCCGTCAACGAGCGGGTGACCCGGCGCATCCACCTCGAGCTGATGTCCTGGATCGCCGACATCCGCAACGACCCGCGGCACCGCGCCCGGCTGGCGCTCGACAGCATGCTGGCCGACCTGGCGCAGGACCTATTGCACGACGAGGCGACCCAGGCCCGCGCCGAGCAGCTGAAGCTGCGCGTGCTCGACCACCCGCAGATCCTGGTCACCGCGACCTCGCTGTGGAACGCCTTCCGGTCCGCGCTCCTCGACGCGCTGGCCGACGAGGAGGGGCCGCTGCGGGCGCGGGCCCGGCACGAGCTCCGGCACTTCGGCGAGCGGCTCGTCACCGACGCCGACCTGCGCAAGCGCCTCGACACCTACGCCGCCGACTTCGCGGTGTTCGTCGTCGACCGCTACGGCAGCGAGCTCACCGCGGTCATCACGCACACCATCGACCGCTGGGACGGCGACGAGGCCGCCCGCCGCATCGAGCTGCACGTCGGCCGGGACCTGCAGTTCATCCGGATCAACGGCACGATCGTCGGCGGCCTCGTCGGCGTGCTGATCCACGCGGTCAGCCAGATCGTGTGAGGATTCCGGCCATGACCGTGCGCATCGTGCCCATCCGCGAGCGGACGATCCGGTTGGGTCAGCTGCTCAAGCTCGCCGATCTCGTGGACGCCGGCTCCGATGCCAAGCCGCTGCTCGAGTCCGGCCAGGTCTACGTCAACGGTGAGCTCGAGACCCGCCGCGGCCGGCAGCTCGTACGTGGCGACGTGGTGACCGTCGGTAACGAGTCGGTCCGGCTGGCCTGACCGGGAGCGTTGCGGTTTGGTCCCCAACCGCAAGAACCGGGCGCCGGATCCTGCGGTTCTTGACCAATCGGTGGGTCAGCGCACCCCGACGAGGTCGACCACGAAGATCAGCGTCTCGCCCGGCTTGATGACACCGCCCGCGCCGCGGTCGCCGTACCCGAGGTGCGGCGGGATGACCAGCTGCCGGCGGCCGCCGACCTTCATGCCTTGCACGCCCTGGTCCCAGCCGGAGATCACCTGGCCGACGCCGAGCCGGAACTCCAGCGGCTCGCCGCGGTTGTACGACGCGTCGAACTCCTCGCCGGTCGAGTGCGCGACGCCGACGTAGTGCACCTGCACCTGCTTGCCGGCGACCGCCTCGGCGCCGTCGCCCTCGGTCACGTCGGTGACCACCAGGTCGGACGGTACGTCGGGTCCGGGGAAGTCGATCTCGGGCTTCTCGGTCATGCGGTTCGTGTCTCCTTGGGTTGGCCGGATCCTCCAGCCTAGGCACGCCGCGCCACACCGCCGCCCCCGGGAGCCCCGTAGTCCCGCCGACCCGGCTCGAACCTCCCGCTCGAACCCGCCGACCCGGCCTGAACCGCCCGCTCGAACCCGCCGACCCGGCTCGAACCGCCCTCTGCGCAGGCTCAGGCGCCGTGGACGTAGCTGTCGAGCTGGTCGCGCTCGAACTCCAGCTCGCTCATCCGGTGCTTGACGACGTCGCCGATGCTGACGATCCCGGTCAGCCGCCCGTCCTCGACGACCGGCAGGTGCCGGAACCGGCCCTCGGTCATGACCTTCATCAGGTTGTGGACGCTGTCCTCGACGCTGCAGGTCTGGACGTCGGACGTCATGATCGCGGAGACCGGGAGGTCGACGACACCCTCGTCCTCGTGGAGCCGGCGCACGACGTCGCGCTCGGACACGATGCCGTCCACGCTCGTCCCGTCGCTGCTCACGACGAGCGCACCGATGTTGTGCCTGGCGAGCAGCGCAATGAGCTCGCGCACGGTGGCGTCCGGCTTGATCGTGACGACGTCCTGGCTCGACTTGCCGGAGAGGACCTCATGGATGCGCATCGTGACCTCCGCTTCAGGGCTCGACGGTGGCGTGGCGTGTGCAGCACCACGCTAGTCACATTTCGAACCCGTGGGTAGCAGGCTGCGAGGATGGCGCGATGAAGACGGACCTCGACCGCCTTGGCGCGCCCACCGGCCTGCTGATGATGGGCTGGCTCAGCGTCGTGCTGTGGCTCGACCGCGCCGACGGTGACGGGTCTCTGTGGCTGCAGCGCGGTCTCGGCGTGCTCACCTGGGTCGTGCTGCTCGTCGCGCTGCGTCGGGTCACGCCGACGGTGCGCGCACAGACGGCCGTGGTCGTGGCGTTCGCGACGATCATCGAGTACACCTTCGCCGCAGGTCTCGAGGTCTACACCTACCGGTTCGACAACGTGCCCGCCTACGTCCCGCCCGGGCACGGCCTCGTCTACCTCTCCGCCTTCGCGATCGGCCACGCCGCTCTGGTCCAACGGCGGCTGCGCGCGGCCGAACTGCTGGTGCTCGTCGTCGGCGGCGCCTGGGCCGCGCACGGGCTGTTCCTCGCGGACCGCCCGGACGCGCTCGGCGCGTTCTGGTTCGTCTGCCTGGCCGGGTTCCTCGCGTGGGGTCCGTCGAAGCAGGTGTACGTCGGCGCGTTCGTCGCCGTCACCTGGCTCGAGCTGCTCGGCACCGAGCTCGGCACGTGGGTGTGGGGCACGCACGACTTCACCGGCTGGGTCACGATCGGCAACCCGCCGTCGGGGGCGGCCGGCGGCTACGGCTGGTTCGACCTCGCCGGGCTGCTGCTGGCGCCGTACGTCGTCCGCGCGGCCCGCAGGGCAGCCGGCGTCACTCGTCCCCGTTCGGCTCTAGCGGAAGCTGCTCGTCCTGAGCCGGAGGACGCCGCCGCGCGCTGAGCTCGTGCACCGACCCACCCCGGTGATCGGAGGGTTCCTCGTCGTCGCCGCCGACCGAGCCGAGGTACGCCAGCGCGGCGTCGTGCAGCCGCCCGTTGCTCGCTAGCGCGTTGCCCCCGGTGGGCCCAGGCGTCCCCGCGAGCGAGGTGAACTTGCCGCCGGCCTCACGGACGATCACGTCCAGCGCGGCCATGTCGTAGACCTCGAGGTCCGGCTCGGCGGCCAGGTCGACCGCGCCTTCGGCAACGAGCATGTAGGACCAGAAGTCGCCGTACGCCCTTGTCCGCCACGCCCGCCGCGACAGCGCCAGGAAGTCCTCCAGCCGGCCGGCGTGCTCCCAACCGGTGAACGAGGAGTACGACAGCGACGCGTCCTCGAGCCGCGAGACGTCGGAGACCCGGCAGGGCGTCGCGTTGAGGAGCGAGCGGCCCGTCCAGGCGCCGCCGTCCTTGGACGCCCACCAGCGACGGTTGAGCTGGGGAGCCGAGACGCAGCCGACGACCACCTCGCCGTCGACCATCAGCGCGATCAGCGTGGCCCACACCGGCACGCCGCGGACGAAGTTCTTGGTGCCGTCGATCGGGTCGACGACCCACTGGCGCTGGCTGTGCCCGGTCGAGCCCTGCTCCTCGCCCACGACCGCGTCGCGGGGACGGGCTCGGGACAGCGTGCGGCGGATGCCCTCCTCGACGGACTTGTCGGCATCGGTCACCGGCGTCAGGTCGGGCTTGGTGACCACGTGCAGGTCCTGCGCCTTGAACCGGCTCGTCGTCAGCGAGTCCGCGTCGTCAGCCAGGACGTGCGCAAGCCGCAAGTCGTCGGTGTAGTTGATGGGCATGGGCCTCAGGCTAGGGCAAGGCCCGCGGGCGACCGCGGCGCCGTCGCGGGGAGTCCGGGGGAAGTCCCGACGAATCTGTGAAGTCGTGAAGAATCGCGGGTCGGTTCGGACTGTTGCGTCTCGCGCTGGGCTAGGTTGCCGTCATGGAGATCGGCGGTCTGCCTGCGCATCCCCTCATCATCCATGCGGCAGTGGTGCTGACGCCGCTCGCCGGGCTGCTGGTGATCCTGTTCGCCGTACACACGCCGACGCGCTGGCTGACACGCTGGCCGGCGGCGGTCGGTGCGGTCGTCGCGGCGCTCGCCGTCTGGGCCGCCCGGATCAGTGGCCAGTGGTTGCTGGACGACAACCCGGCGCTCGCCCAGCTGGTGCAGACCCATCAGGACCGCGGCACGCTGCTCTCCTGGGTGGTGATCGTGTTCGCGGCGCTCGCGGTGCTCGGCGCCTTCACCCTCGGCGGTCCGACGGGTCTGGCCAGCGGTCGCGGCGAGAAGCCCAGCCGGGGCGGGCTGCTGCAGAAGACGCTGCCGACCCTGCTGGTGCTTGTCTCGCTCGGCGTCATCTTCGGCACCGTCATCACCGGCGACGCCGGAGCCCGCGCGGTCTGGGGAGGCTAGTCGCCCTCGGCGCGCTCGCGGCTGGCGAGCACGCGACGGTACGACTCCACCCGCTCGGCATCGGTGCGCCCCTCGGCCACCGCCTCATCCAGCGCGCACTCGGGCTCGGTCTCGCCGTGCGTGCAGCCCCGCGGGCATCCGTCCGTGAGCGCCTCCAGGTCGGGGAACGCCTTGATCAGGTTCGCCGGCTGCACGTGCGCGAGCCCGAACGACCGGATCCCGGGGGTGTCCACGATCCAGCCGCGGCGGCCCTCGTGCTCGGGCAGCTCGAGCATCACGGCCGAGGTGGACGTGTGCCGGCCGCGCCCGGTGACCGCGTTGACGTGACCGATCGCCCGGTCGGCGCCCGGCACGAGCGCGTTGACCAGCGTGGACTTGCCGACGCCGCTGTGCCCGATCAGCACGGTCATCCGGCCGGCGAGCCGGTCGCGGACCTCGGTGAGGTCGCCGCCGCGGTGGGTGACGACGGCGTCGACGCCGAGAGGGCGATACGCCGCGAGCAGCTCGCTCGGGTCGGCCAGGTCGGACTTGGTGAGGATCAGCAGCGGGTCCATGCCGGCGTCGTACGCCGCCACGAGCGCGCGGTCGATCAGGCGGCGCCGTGGCTCCGGGTCGGCGAGGGCGGCGACGACCGCGAGCTGGTCGGCGTTGGCGACGATGACGCGCTCGACGGGATCGTCGTCGTCCGCCGTACGGCGGAGCACGGTGGTGCGCTCGGCGACCTCGACGATCCGCGCGAGCGTGCCCTCCTCGCCGGAGACGTCGCCGACCAGCCGGACCCGGTCGCCGACCACGACGCCCTTGCGGCCCAGGGGACGCGCCTTCATCGCGAGCACGGTGCGGCCGTCGACGAGCGTGGTCATCCGGCCGCGGTCGACAGTGACGACCACGCCCTCGACGGCGTCGTCGTAGGTGGGCCGGTCCTTGGTGCGCGGCCGCGTGTGGCGACGGGGACGGTCGAAGCGTTCGTGGTCGTACTCGGCGTACCGCTCGTAGTCGCCCTTCGGCACTAGAAGAGCCTCGTCCAGGCGTCGGCGAAGCCGGGGAAAGTCTTCGCGGTCGTCTCGACGTTCTCCACCTTGACGCCCTCGACCTTCAGGCCGAGGACGGCGGCGGCGTGCGCCATGCGGTGGTCGTTGTAGGTGTGGAACGTGCCGCCGTCGAGGTGTGCCGGCCGGATCGTCAGCCCGTCGTCGGTCTCCACGACGTGCCCGCCGAGGCCGTTGAGCTCGGTAGCCAGGGCCGCGAGCCGGTCGGTCTCGTGGCCGCGGATGTGCGCGATGCCGCGCAGGTGGCTGGGCGATGACGCCAGCGCGCAGAGGGCGGCGACGACCGGCGTGAGCTCGCCGACGTCGTGCAGGTCGTAGTCGAGGCCCTTGATGGTGCCGGAACCACGGACGGTGAGGCCGGTGTCGTCGAGCTCGACGTCGGCGCCCATGAGCGTGAGGATCTCGCGCAGCGCGTCACCGGCCTGGGTGGTGCGGGTGGGCCAGTCGCGCACGGTGATGCGGCCGCCGGTGACCAGCGCGCTGGCGAGGAACGGAGCCGCGTTGGACAGGTCGGGCTCGACCGTCACGTCGGCCGCGCGGACCGTGCCGGGGAAGACCCGCCACCGGTTCGCGTCGGAGTCGTCGACCTCCACGCCGCGCAGGCGGAGCTGGTCGACGGTCATCTCGATGTGGGGGAGCGAGGGGACGGGCTTGCCGTCGTGGCGTACGTCGACACCCCGCTCGTAGCGCGGCCCGGCGAGCAGCAGCGCCGAGATGAACTGGCTGGACGCCGATGCGTCGATCGTCACCTCGCCGCCCGGGACCGAGCCGGTGCCGATCACCGTGAACGGGAGCGTGCCGCGGTCCTCGTCGTCGATGGTGACGCCGAGGCCGCGCAGCCCGCGGATCACCTCGTGCATGGGGCGCTTGCGCGCGTGCGGGTCGCCGTCGAAGATCACCGGCCCGTCGGCGAGGGCCGCCACCGGAGGCACGAACCGCATCACGGTGCCGGCCAGGCCGCAGTCGACGTTGGTCCTGCCCCGCCAGGGTCCGGGCGTGACCTTCCAGTCGTCCCCGGTCGTGTCGACCTCGGCCCCCAGCCCGGTGAGGGCGGCGGCCATCAGCTCGGTGTCGCGCGAGCGGAGCGCACGCCGTACCACTCCCGGGCCGTCGGCCACGGCAGCCAGCACGAGGGCACGGTTGGTCAGGGACTTGGACCCGGGCAGGGACACCGTGGTGTCCACCGGACGCGTCGCGCGTGGGGCGGGCCAGAGCGGTGGTCGGGCAGCGTTCATCGCGACGAGCGTATTCCCGCCGTCCAGCGGCGGGGAGCCAGGCTCAGGACTTGACCGACTTGGCGGCCAGCCGGGCCTGCTGCTTGGCCTCGCGACGGAGGTGCCCGGCCTCGCGCTTGGCGTCGCGCATCGCCCGCTTGGCGCGCCAGGCGACGCCCGGCTTGCCGTCGGTGTCGACGGCGGCGATCAGCAGGCCGCCGAGCATGGAGACGTTCTTGGTGAAGTGCAGCTTCTGGCTCGTGCGGGCGGCCGGGTCCGACTCCTCCCAGAACCGGTGGCCCGCGAGCGTCGTCGGCACCAGCGATGCCGCGAGCACGGTCGCGCTCAGCCGCGGCATCCGGCCGGTGGCCAGCCCCAGCCCGGCGACGATCTGGGCGACCCCGTTGGCCTGGACCACGGTCTTGGCGTCGCGGGTGATCGGTACGTCGTTCGGCGTCGCGCTGTCGGCGGCGTGCGTGAGCCGGTCGATCATCGGCTTGGCCTTCTCGGCGAGGGCGTCGGCGTTGCGGATCGCTTGGACACCTCCCATGACGAACATCGACGCGAGCATGGGACGGGCGACGAGTCGGACCATAGTCATGGCACCTTCATACCCGATCGGGCCGCGGTCACGCCGAGGTCGGGTCCAAGCCACTAACGAGCGTGACGATCAACCGTGACGCGCGCCGTGTCGTTGTCGGGATTCGGGTCCACGCGGTCTGGGCTCGCGACCCTGAATGTGAAGTCCGCGGAGACGGTGTCGTTGCCCTGTCGGTCGACGAGCTCGTAGCCGAACACGAGGGTGGTGTCACCCGTCACCGTGCAGCGGTTGCCGCTGGCGCCCGACTCGCAGTCGGACGGCCAGGTGACCTTTATCTTGTCCGGGTCGAAAGAGACATCAAGGGTGGTCGGCAGGCCGGGCTCCGTGTCGACCGTCGCATCGATGAAGCCCTTCCCCGAGTTTCCGGTGGGTCTCGGAACGGCGGTGACCGCAAGATCGGCACGCGGCGCCAGCAGCGTCGTAGAGCGGGTGTTGTCGGCCAGGCGGTCCTCGTTCTCGTCCCACGCGTCGGGCGCCTCGACCGTGAGGGTCATCGGTGTGTCCTTGCCCGGGGGCGCTTGCAGGACGAGCTCGCGGGGCCCATCGGTGGGCGAGTAGCACATCAGTGTCTTGGCATCCGCCCGCGTGCAGTTGGCGGAGGCATCGAAGTCGGCGGCGGAGTCCAGGCGCAGCAGGACGTAGTCCAAGCCCGTGACTCCGGCCAGCGCCGTCTGGACGTGGAAACGGCCGTCTTTCCATTCGCTGGTCAAGTCGTCCAGGCTGATGTCCGTGACGCCGGCGTACTCGAAGGACGCCGTGGTCTTCTCGAGGCCCACTGCCGACACGGCAACCTCGACCGTGCTGTCCGGGTGGTTCGTCGGCACGACCAGAGGTAGTGCGTCGCTCAGCTCGGTGTCGGTCGCGGTCGACGCGCGAAGCAGCGCGGAGCCCGCCGCCGAGCCGGTTGGGCACGTCGCTGCGGTCGGGGATTCGATGGTGCACGTCGCTCCGGACTGGTCGGCGTCAAACGTGATGCCCGCCGGGGTGGACTCGATCTCGACGGTCACGACCGGCGGCAAGGGCTCACCGCTCAGCGTGAACGCCACCTTGCCGTCCGCGTAGACCAGCGAGCCCTCGAACCTCACCGTCGGCGTGGCCGGCGGAGTCGTCGGGTTCGGAGGCGGGCCGGACGGGCTCGGCTCGGTGGTTACGGGAGGCGGTGGCTCAGTCGTCGGCGCCGGCTCAGACGACGTGGGCGGCGCGGGCGAGGGCTGCACGGGTGTCGTCGCGTCGGTCGGGGACGTCGGCGCGGGCTCCTCGGAAGGCTGGGGCTGCGGTGCGGGCTCCTCAGAGGGCTGCTCGGACGGCTCCGGCTGGGGCTCCTCGGACGGCTCCGGCTGGGGCTCCTCGGACGGCTCGGGCTCGGGCGATGGCTCCTCTGCGGGAGCCGGCTCCTCCGCCGGACCGGGCCCGGCGGTGGTGGGGTCGGCACCGGGCAGCACGACGGGTACGGACGCGGCCTCTGGCGTGGTGCTCTCGCTCGGGGACGACGACTCGTCGGTGACCTCGTCG
>DASURB010000118.1:0-5659 GCA_036280235.1 Nocardioides sp. | reverse complement strand
GGTGATCGACAGCGCACCCTGCGGGGTGCCGTGGTAGGCGATCGCGCGGCTGATCACCTTGTGCTTGGTCGGCTTGCCGGTCAGCTTGAAGTAGTTCTTCGCCAGCTTCCACGCGGTCTCGACCGCCTCACCGCCGCCGGTGGTGAAGAAGACGCGGTTGAGCTCGCCCGGGGCGTAGCCGGCCACCCGCTCGGCCAGCTCGATGGCCTTGGGGTGGGCGTAGGACCACAGCGGGAAGAACGCCAGCTCACGCGCCTGGCGCGCCGCCGCCTCGGCCAGGTCCTCGCGGCCGTGGCCCAGCTGGCTGACGAACAGGCCGGCGAGCCCGTCGAGGTACTTGTTGCCCTTGGCGTCCCAGATGTAGGGGCCCTCGCCGCGCACGATCACCGGGACGTCGGCGTGGTCGTAGCTCGAGTGCCGGGTGAAGTGCATCCACAGGTGCTCGCGCGCGGAGCGCTGGAGGTCGCCGTAGGTCTCGTCGTCCATGCGGCCCATCGTGCCCGCGCCGGTTGGCAAAGGCAAGTGGAACGCAAGTGATTCCGTGGGCATCGTGCCGCTAGATTGCCCATGTCGTGAGAATCGGGCGGTCGACGGAACTGATTCCGTCGCCGAGCAGAGGCGGAGGTTTGATGAGCGGAACGGTCCTGGTGCTGCGGGGTGGTGCGGCGTTCGACGGGCACACGTACCGGCCGGGCCACGGCGTCGTCGTGGCCGGCGGCCGGGTCCGCGCGGTCGCTCCGGACGCCGACCTGGCGTCGTACGTCGCCACCGGTGAGCGGGTCGAGGAGGTGGACCTCGCCGGCGGGCTGGTGCTGCCCGGCTTCCAGGACGCCCACGTCCACCCGGTGCAGGGCGGCCTGCTCCGGCTTCGCTGCGACCTGGCCGAGCTGGAGACGCGCGAGGACTACCTCGAGGCCGTCGCGTCGTACGCCGCCGCCCACCCCGAGCTCGAGTGGGTCATCGGCGGGGGCTGGACCATGTCCGTCTTCGGTACGGCGGGGCCGCGGGCCGACGACCTGTCGGCCATGGTGCCGGACCGGCCGGTGGTGCTGGTCAACCGCGACCACCACGGCACCTGGGTCAACCGGCGCGCGCTCGAGCTGGCCGGCATCGACCGGCACACCCCGGACCCGCCCGACGGCCGCATCGAGCGCGACGCCGACGGCGAGCCGACAGGGATGCTGCACGAGGGCGCGATGCATCTCGTCGACCACCTCGTGCCACCGATCTCTCAGGACGACCTCTACGCCGGGCTGCTCGAGGCGCAGTCCTACCTGCACGGTTTCGGCGTCACCGCCTGGCAGGACGCGATCCTCGGCGAGTACGCCGGCGGTGCCGACGCCTCGCCCGCCTACCTCCGCGCCGTCGAGGCGGGCACGCTGACCGCCCGCGTGCGCGGCGCGCTGTGGTGGCGGCGCGACCTGGGGGAGGAGCAGGTCGACGACCTGATCGAACGGCGCGAGCGCTACACGCGCGGCCGGCTCGTCGCCGGGTCGGTGAAGATCATGCAGGACGGCATCGCTGAGAACTTCACGGCCGGGATGACCACGCCGTACCTCGACGCCTGCGGCCACGCCACCGACAACCTCGGGCTCTCGTTCGTCGACGCCGCGGCCCTTCAAAGGCACGTCACCCGGCTCGACGCCGAGGGGTTCCAGGTCCACGTGCACGCGATCGGCGACCGCGCCGCCCGCGAGGCGCTCGATGCGTTCGCGGCGGCCTGCGCCGCCAACGGCCCTGCCGCCAGCGAGAGAAACCGCCACCACATCGCGCACCTGCAGGTCGTCCACCCCGGCGACGTGCCGCGCTTCGCCGCGCTCGGCGTCACCGCGAACATCCAGGCGCTGTGGGCCCACTACGACGACCAGATGGTCGAGATGACGATTCCGTACCTCGGCGAGGAGCGCAGCACCTGGCAGTACCCCTTCGGCGACCTCGCCCGCGCCGGCGCGCACCTCGCCGCCGGCAGCGACTGGCCGGTCACCACCCCCGACCCGCTCGCCGCGATCCACGTCGCGGTGAACCGCTGGGCGTACGGCGAGGAGGGCCGCGCCGGCTCGGAGCCGTTCCTGCCCGAGCAGGCGCTGACGCTCGAGCAGGCGTTCGCCGCCTCCACGAGCGGCTCGGCGCGGACCAACCACCTCGACGAGACGGGGACCCTCGCTCCCGACGCGCTCGCGGACCTCGCGGTGCTCGACCGGGACCCGTTCGCGGGCGACCCGGCGGAGATCGGCGCGACCCGGGTGCGGGCGACGTACGTCGACGGCGAACGCGTACACGGCGGCTGACCCCGCCGGTCGGGCGCGGCATTTCGTGAAGAATCAGTCGCGGCGGCCGGGCAGCCCTACCGATTCCGTAGGCGTCTGGTTAGTGTGCGTCCCAACGAGAAACCCCCGGTTACGACACGGCACGAGATGGGATGGGCATGGCTGACAAGGCGTTCCGCAACGTGATCAACGGTGAGCTGGTCGACGCGGTCTCCGGCGAGACCTACGACGTGGTGGACCCGACGACCGGTGAGGTCTACGCAACCGCTCCGATGTCCGGCGCCGAGGACATCGACCGTGCGTACAAGGCCGCGCAGGCGGCGTTCGAGGGCTGGGGCAGCGCCACCCCACAGGACCGCTCCAACGCGCTGCTCAAGCTGGCCAACGCGATCGAGTCGCGGGTCGAGGAGATCAACGCGGTCGAGTGCAAGGACACCGGCAAGCCGCTCGGCCTGACCATGTCGGAGGAGATGCCCTACGCCTCCGACCACTTCAAGTTCTTCGCCGGCGCCGCCCGCGTGCTCGAGGGCAAGTCGGCCGGCGAGTACATGGCCGACCACACCTCCTACGTACGTCGTGAGCCGATCGGCGTCGTCGGCCAGGTGACGCCGTGGAACTACCCGCTGCTGATGATGATCTGGAAGATCGCGCCGGCCCTGGCCGCGGGCAACACCGTCGTACTGAAGCCGTCCGACACCACCCCGGCGTCGTCGACACTGCTCGCCGAGATCGCCCAGGAGTTCCTGCCGCCGGGCGTGCTCAACGTGGTGTGCGGCGACCGCGACACCGGCCGCAAGCTCGTCGAGCACCCGATCCCGCAGATGGTCGCGATCACCGGCTCGGTGCGTGCCGGCATGGAGGTCGCGTCTTCGGCGGCGAAGGACCTCAAGCGGGTGCACCTCGAGCTCGGCGGCAAGGCGCCGGTGATCGTGTTCGACGACGCCGACATCGAGTCGGCCGCGCAGTCGATCGCCGAGGCCGGCTACTTCAACGCCGGCCAGGACTGCACCGCGGCGACGCGCGTGCTCGCCGGCCCGGGCATCCACAGCGACTTCGTCGCCGCGCTCACCGAGGCCGCCAAGAACACCAAGACGGGCATGCCGGATGACGACGATGTCCTCTACGGCCCGCTGAACAACGAGAACCAGCTCGAGCGGGTCAGCGGCATGGTCGAGCGGCTGCCCGACCACGCCAACGTCGAGGTCGGTGGCCACCGTGTGGGCGACAAGGGCTACTTCTACGAGCCGACCGTGCTCTCCGGCCTGAAGCAGGACGACGAGCAGATCCAGACCGAGATCTTCGGCCCGGTCATCACCGTGCAGAAGTTCTCCGACGAGGCCGAGGCGCTGCGCTGGGCCAACGGCGTGCAGTACGGCCTCGCCTCCAGCGTCTGGACCAAGGACCACGCCCGCGCGATGCGGATGTCCAACAAGCTCGACTTCGGCTGCGTCTGGGTGAACACCCACATCCCGTTCATCTCGGAGATGCCGCACGGCGGCTTCAAGCACAGCGGGTACGGCAAGGACCTGTCGATGTACGGGTTCGAGGACTACACGCGGATCAAGCACGTCATGCACTACGTCGGGGAGTGATCTCGACAGGCTCGATCACCCGGACCGGGGTGGTCTCGACAAGCTCGACCACCCGCACTGGCTCGATCACCCGGACGACTAGAGGAGAACGATGAGGATCCTCCTGGTCGGCGCCGGCGGTGTCGGCTCGGCCTTCGCCGCCATCGCCGCGCGACGCGACTTCTTCGAGCAGGTCGTGATCGCCGACTACGACAAGGGGCGTGCTGACCGCGCGGCCGAGGCGGACCCGCGGTTCGTCTCGGCCCAGGTGGACGCGTCGTCGGCAGAGTCGGTCGAGAAGCTCGCGCGTGAGCACGGCGTCACGCACGTGATGAACGCCGTCGACCCGGTGTTCGACATGCCGGTGTTCGACGGCGCGTTCGCGGCCGGCGCCGACTACCTCGACATGGCGATGTCGCTGAGCAAGCCGCACCCCGAGACGCCGTACGAGAAGCCCGGCGTCAAGCTCGGCGACGAGCAGTTCGCCAAGGCGGGGGAGTGGGAGGACGCGGGCCGGCTCGCCCTTGTCGGGATGGGCGTCGAGCCCGGGCTGTCCGACGTGTTCGCGCGGTACGCCGCCGACCACCTGTTCAGCGAGATCGACGAGCTCGGCACCCGCGACGGCGCCAACCTGGTGGTCACCGACGACGACGGCAACGAGATCTTCGCGCCGTCGTTCTCGATGTGGACCACGATCGAGGAGTGCCTGAACCCGCCGGTGATCTGGCAGGACGGCGAGTGGCACACGACCGCGCCGTTCTCGGAGCCGGAGGTGTTCGACTTCCCCGAGGGCATCGGGCCGGTCGAGTGCGTCAACGTCGAGCACGAGGAGGTGCTCCTCATGCCGCGCTGGATCGACTGCAAGCGCGCGACGTTCAAGTACGGCCTGGGCGACGAGTTCATCACCGTCCTCAAGGTGCTGCACACCCTCGGCCTGGACCGCACCGAGAAGGTCCGGGTCAGAGCCGCCTCTGGAGGGCACTGCGAGGTCAGCCCGCGCGACGTCGTCGCCGCCGTGCTGCCCGACCCCGCCACCGTCGGCCCTCGGATGAAGGGCAAGACGTGCGCCGGCCTGCACGTGACCGGCACCGGCAAGGACGGCAGGCCCCGGTCGACGTACCTGTACCACGTGGTCGACAACGAGTGGTCGATGCGCGAGTACGGCCACCAGTGCGTCGTGTGGCAGACGGCGTTCAACCCGGTGATCGCGCTGGAGCTGCTGGCCGACGGCACGTGGTCCGGTGCCGGGGTGCTCGGGCCGGAGGCGTTCGACGCGGTGCCGTTCCTCCACCTGCTCACCGAGTACGGCAGCCCCTGGGGCCAGCGGGACGAGCAGCCATGACCAGGTACGGCGCGCAGTTCGGCCCGGACCTGACCTTCCTCGGCGTCGACCGGGTCGACCTGGACGACGGCGACGCGCTCGCAGCTGCCGATGTCGTGGTCGTGGGCGCGCCGTTCGACGGCGGCACCAGCCACCGCCCGGGCACCAGGTTCGGTCCGCAGGCGATCCGGCAGAGCTGCTACCTGCCGCAGGACGGATCCCGGCCGCACCTCGCCCTGAGGGTCGACGCACTGCGCGACGTCCGGGTGGTCGACGCCGGTGACGTCGAGATGCCTCCGGGCGAGATCGAGCGGGCGCTCGGCGCTCTCGAGGAGGCGGTGCACACCGTGGCCGCCGCCGGCGCCGTCCCCGTCGTCCTCGGCGGCGACCACTCCATCGCCTACCCCGACGCCAAGGGCGTCGCCAACGTCCTCGGCCACGGCCGCGTCTCGATGATCCACTTCGACGCCCACGCCGACACCGGAGACATCGAGTTCGGC
>DASURB010000117.1:0-45792 GCA_036280235.1 Nocardioides sp. | reverse complement strand
TCCATGTCGACGACGAGGTCCTTGAGCACCGGAAGGCCCTTGATCGGCTCGACGGTGATCGGCTGGGACGGGTTGACGTCCTTGAGCAGCGTCTTGCAGGCCAGCCGGTTCTTGCCGTTGATGCGCATCGCGTCGGAGCCGCAGACGCCGTGCGCGCAGGAGCGGCGGAACGTGAGCGAGCCGTCGAGGTCCCACTTGACCTTGTGCAGCGCGTCGAGCACGCGGTCGGTCGGCTCGGCCGTGACCTGGTAGCTCTCCCAGTGCTGCTCCTCGGACACCTCCGGGTTGTAGCGGAGGATCTTGACCGTGACGGTCATCGTCGAGGTGCTGGCGGCGGGGGCGGCGCCGGCCTCGGGCGTGGCGGTCGTCGTCATCAGTACTTGCGCTCCATCGGCTTGTAGCGGGTCTCCACGACGGGCTTGTAGTCCAGGCGCACGCTGCCGTCCTCCTGGCGGTAGGCCATCGTGTGCCGCATGAAGTTCACGTCGTCGCGGGTGGGGTAGTCCTCGCGGAAGTGGCCGCCGCGCGACTCGTTGCGCGCCAGCGCGGAGACGACGAGCACCTCGGCCAGGTCGAGCAGGAAGCCGAGCTCGATCGCCTCGAGCAGGTCGGTGTTGAACCGCTTGCCCTTGTCCTGCACCGACACGTTGGCGTAGCGCCCCTTGAGGCTCTCGATGTCGGCGAGCGCCTGCTTGAGCGAGCCTTCGGTGCGGTAGACCTGTGCGTTGATGTCCATCGTCGCCTGGAGCTCTTGGCGGATCGCCGCCACGCGCTCCGAGCCGCCGGCGTCGCGCATCTGCTCGATCATGTCGACCACGCGGCCCTCGGGACGCTCCTCGACGATGTCGATGTAGTCGGTCCCCGCGGCGAACTCGGCGGCGTAGATGCCCGCGCGCCGGCCGAACACGTTGATGTCGAGCAGCGAGTTGGTGCCGAGCCGGTTGGCGCCGTGCACCGAGACGCAGGCGACCTCGCCGGCGGCGTACAGGCCGGGGATCACCGTGTGGTTGTCGGCCAGCGCCTCGCCCTTGATGTTGGTGGGGATGCCACCCATGGCGTAGTGCGCGGTCGGGAACACCGGGATCATCTCGGTGTAGGGCTCGACGCCGAGGTAGGTGCGCGCGAACTCCGTGATGTCCGGGAGCTTCGCGTCGATCTGCTCCTTCGGCAGGTGCGTGAGGTCGAGGTAGACGTAGGCCTTGTCGGGGCCGGCGCCGCGCCCCTCGCGCACCTCGTTGGCCATCGCCCTGGCAACCATGTCGCGCGGCGCGAGGTCCTTGATGGTGGGGGCGTAGCGCTCCATGAAGCGCTCGTTCTCACTGTTGCGCAGGATGCCGCCCTCGCCTCGCGCGGCTTCGGACAGGAGTACGCCGAGGCCGGCCAGGCCGGTCGGGTGGAACTGGAAGAACTCCATGTCCTCGAGCGGCAGACCCTTGCGCCACACGATGCCCATGCCGTCGCCGGTGAGCGTGTGGGCGTTGGACGTCGTACGGAAGACCTTGCCGAAGCCGCCGGTCGCGAAGATGACCGCCTTGGCGTTGAAGACGTGGATCTCGCCGGTCGCGAGCTCGTAGGCCACGACGCCGTTGACGCGCGTGCCGCCCGAGCTCTCCACGGTGAGCATGTCCAGCACGTAGAACTCGTTGTAGAACTCCACGCCGTGCTTGATGCACTGCTGGTAGAGCGTCTGCAGGATCATGTGGCCGGTGCGGTCGGCCGCGAAGCACGACCGTCGTACGGCGGCCTCGCCGTGGTTGCGCGTGTGGCCGCCGAAGCGGCGCTGGTCGATCCGGCCCTCTTCGGTGCGGTTGAAGGGCAGCCCCATCTTCTCCAGGTCGAGGACCGCGTCGATGGCCTCCTTGGCCATCACCTCGGCGGCGTCCTGGTCGACGAGGTAGTCACCGCCCTTGACCGTGTCGAAGGTGTGCCACTCCCAGTTGTCCTCCTCGACGTTGGCGAGGGCGGCGCACATGCCGCCCTGGGCCGCGCCGGTGTGGGAGCGGGTCGGGTAGAGCTTGGTGAGGACCGCCGTGCGGGTGCGCTGGCCGGACTCGAGGGCAGCGCGCATGCCGGCGCCACCCGCGCCGACGATGACGACGTCGTACTTGTGGTGCTGAACCATGGGATCCCTCGCTCAGTTGTTCCGGCAGACGTCGAGCGTGGAGCTCGGGTCGATGCACGGGTCGAAGGTGAAGATCACCAGCGTGCCGAGCACGAGCACGACGAACGCCGAGAAGTACAGCGCCGTCTTGAGCCAGAACCGGGTCTGCTGCTTGGTGGCGTAGTCGTTGATGATCGTGCGGAGGCCGTTGAGGCCGTGCAGCTCGGCGAGCCAGAGCATCGCCAGGTCCCACACCTGCCAGAACGGGTTGGCCCACTTGCCCGCGACGAACGCGAAGTCGATCGCGTGGATGCCGTCGCCGGTCATCAGGTTGACGAACAGGTGGCCGAAGACGAGCACCAGCAGCAGCACGCCGGAGGCGCGCATGAACAGCCAGGTGTTCTGCTCGAAGCCCGAGACCCGGCCGACGCGCGACCGGGGGGCTTGGATGGTCGGAGCGCTCATCAGGCGCCACCTCCGAAGACGTTGGCGAGGTGGCGGATCACGAACGGCACCATCAGCACCGCCCAGATCGCCAGCACGCCCCAGGTCATCTGCCGCTGGTAGCGCGGGCCCTTCGACCAGAAGTCGACGAGGATGACCCGGATGCCGTTGAGGCCGTGGAAGAGGAAGGCGGCGACGAGGCCGACCTCCATGATCCCGACGATGGGGTTCTTGTAGGTCTCGACCGCCGTGTTGTACGCCTCGGGGGAGACCCGGACCATCGAGGTGTCGATGACGTGGGCGAAGAGGAAGAAGAAGAGCGTGACGCCGGTGATGCGGTGCGCGACCCACGACCACATGCCTTCTCGGCCCCGGTACAGCGTTCCTGCCGGACTGCTGGGCAAGGGAGGAACCTTTCGGTGAACGACCGGACGGGTAACCCCAGCACTCTATTCCTGGCACTCGGGCCTCGTCGTCGCCAGGGCCTGTGAGATCGATTACCGCACGGTCTCGTTGCCGAAACTGCCCCGGCTGGTCGAGCCTGTCGAGATCACTCACGTCCGGGTGGTCGAGTCAGCGGAGACCACGACGAGCTCAGTCAGACGAAGGTCGGGAACGTCGGCTCCGGCAGCGGCCCGGCCACCCGGTCACGCACGGACTCGTAGCCGTGCGCGATCTCGATCAGCGTCGCCTCGCTCCCGGCCGTGCCCCAGAACGACACCGCGACCGGCAGCCCGCCGGCCAGTCCCGAGGGCACCGTCACGAGCGGGTATCCCGCCATCGCCGTCGGCTGCGTGCACGCGCCGGGGTGGTGCTCGGCGTTGACCAGGTCGATCGGCACGGCCGGTGCGTACGACGGGGTGACCAGCGCGTCGAGATCGTGCGCCCGGAGTACGGCGTCGATGCCCTCCTCGCGGGCGACCCGCAGGCAGCGCGCCCGCGCGGCGACGTACTCCTGGCTGCCCACAGCCGGGCCGGCCAGCGCCTGATCGAACAGCGACTGGCCGAAGTACTCGAGCTCGCGGTCGGCGTGGTCGCGGTTGAACGCGACGACCTCCTCGAGGGAGCGGGGTACGTCGCCCGGCCGCGTCGCGAGGTAGTCGCCCAGGCCACTGCGCAGCTCGGCGAGCAGCACCAGCAGCTCGTCCTCCCAGCCGACGTCCTCCATCGAGGTCAGGTCGGCGCCGTCGACGATCTCGGCGCCCTCGGCCGCGAGCAGCCCTACCGCGCGCTCGGCGGCCGCGTCGGCGTGAGGCGAGTAGCCCCAGTAGATCTTGCGCGGCACCCCGATCCGCTTGCCCGCCAGCCGCCCGTCGACGGCGTGCGAGGCGTAGTCCGTGCCGTCACCGGCGAGCACAGTCAGCAGCGCGGCCGCGTCGCGGACGGTGGTCGCCATCGGCCCCGGCGCGTCCTGGGAGCGGGCGACCGGCACGACGCCGTCGGTCGGCACCAGACCGACCGTCGGCTTGATGCCGACGACTCCGTTGAACGCCGCCGGGCAGGTGATCGAGCCGTCGGTCTCCGTGCCGATGGCGAACCGCGCCAGCCCTGCGGCCACCGCCGCGCCGCTGCCTGAGGACGACCCGCCCGCGGACCGGTTCAGGCCGTACGGGTTGCGGGTCAACCCGCCGTACGCGCTCCACCCCGATGTCGACATGCCGTCGCGGATGTTCGCCCACTCGCTGAGGTTGGTCTTGCCGAGCACGACCATGCCCGCCTCGCGCATCCGACGTACCAGCTCCGCGTCCTGCGACGGGTTCGGCACGTCCGCGAGCGCCAGCGACCCGGCGGTCGTCGTGAGGTCGTGCGTGTCGATGTTGTCCTTCACCAGCACCGGCACCCCCTGCAGCGGTCCGCGGGATCGCCCCTCGGCCGCCTCCTCGTCGCGCGCCTCCGCCTGGCCCAGCGCGTCGGGGTGGATCGTGCACACGGCGTTGGTGTGCACGTCGACGGTGTCGATGCGGTCGAGCAGCTGCTCCACCTGCTCGCGGGACCCAGGGGCGTCAGGCATGCAGTGGGTCTATCACGGGGCCTTCCGCCGAGTCGGCGCGTCTTGCCCTCACCCATGCGCCGGGTCGGCGACAACGATTCGTCTGCGAACCCTCTGCGCAATTCACCCCGTAAACCGCAGACGAATCGTTGTCCGGCCCCAGTGGCACGTCTCACGGTGACCGGCGCGGGGCGGTCGCCGTACCCTGCCAGTCATGAGTGAGACCGGCGTCACCGAGTCAGGACTGCCTTTCGAGCCGCTGTACGGACCGGAGGCGCTGGAGGGCTTCGACCCGGAGGTGAAGCTCGGGCGGCCGGGGGAGTTCCCGTTCACCCGGGGCGTGTACCCGTCGATGTACACCGGTCGTCCCTGGACGATGCGGCAGTACGCCGGGTTCGGCACGGCCAAGGAGTCCAACGAGCGCTACCGGCAGCTCGTGGCCAACGGCACGGGCGGCCTGTCGGTGGCGTTCGACCTGCCGACGCAGATGGGGCACGACTCGGACTCCGAGATCGCGCACGGCGAGGTCGGCAAGGTCGGGGTCGCGATCGACTCGATCGACGACATGCGGGTGCTGTTCGACGGGCTGCCGCTGGACCAGGTCTCGACGTCGATGACGATCAACGCGCCGGCGGCGCTGCTGCTGCTGATGTACCAGCTCGTCGCGGAGGAGAACGGCGTCCCCGGCGACAAGATCACCGGCACGATCCAGAACGACGTGCTCAAGGAGTACATCGCCCGCGGCACCTACATCTACCCGCCGGCGCACTCGCTGCGGTTGATCACCGACATCTTCGCGTACTGCAAGAGCGAGACGCCGCGCTGGAACACCATCTCCAGCTCCGGTTACCACATGGCAGAGGCGGGCGCGTCGCCCGCGCAGGAGGTGGCGTTCACGCTGGCCGACGGCATCGAGTACGTCCGCGCCGCGGTCAAGGCCGGCCTCGACGTCAACGAGTTCGCCGCCCGGCTGTCGTTCTTCTTCGTCTCGCGCACCACGATCCTCGAGGAGGTCGCGAAGTTCCGCGCCGCCCGCCGGATCTGGGCGCAGGTGATGCGCGACGAGTTCGGCGCCACCAACCCCAAGGCGCAGACGCTGCGCTTCCACACCCAGACCGCCGGCGTGCAGCTCACCGCGCAGCAGCCCGAGGTCAACCTCGTCCGCGTCGCCATCCAGGCACTGGCCGCGGTCCTCGGCGGCACGCAGTCCCTGCACACCAACGCGTACGACGAAGCGATCGCGCTGCCGACCGACAAGTCGGCCCGGCTGGCGCTGCGCACGCAGCAGGTCATCGCCTTCGAGACCGACGTGACGAAGACCGTCGACCCGTTCGCGGGCTCCTACGCGATCGAGAGTCTGACCGACGACCTCGAGGCCGAGGCGCGCAAGCTGATGGCACAGGTCGAGGACCTCGGCGGCGCGGTCGCGGCGATCGAGAAGGGCTTCCAGAAGAGCGAGATCGAGAAGTCGGCGTACCGCATCGCCCGCGAGATCGACAACGACGAGCGCGTCGTCGTCGGCGTCAACCGGTTCCGCCTCGACGAGGAGGAGCCCTACGAGCCGCTGCGCGTCGACCCGGCGATCGAGGCGCAGCAGGCCGAGCGGCTCGCCAAGCTGCGGGCCGAGCGCGACAACGACGCGGTCCAGAAGCACCTGGCCGAGCTGCGGCAGGCCGCTGAGGGCAACGACAACGTGCTGTACCCGATGAAGGAGGCGCTGCGCGCCCGCGCCACCGTCGGCGAGGTGTGCAACGCGCTGCGCGACGTGTGGGGCGTCTACGTCCCGCCGGACGCCTTCTAGGACATATTGGGGGGCGTGACCCGCGCCCCCGCCGTCGCCGCGCTGCTGCTCGCGGTCGCCGGCTGCGGCGGTGCGGACACGCCGGCGGAGCCCGCGACGAGTCCGGTCGCGCCGACACCGACCGCGACCGAGACGACGGAAGCCGCGAGCGAGGCGCCGTCCCCGCCGCCCCGCGGCAGCTTCGTCGAGGACGACTCGGTCGACGCCTCGGCCGGCGAGGTAGCCGTCACCGACCCCACCGCGATGGCGGTCGTCGACGCGTTCGTCCGCTACACCCAGGTCCGGCTCGAGGCGTTCAACCGCGCCGAGGTCGACCCCGCCGCCCTCGCGGAGGTCGCGACCGGCGACGCGATGACCCAGGTGACGTCGTACGTCGACCGCCTGGCGCGCCGCGGCGAGCACGTCGTCGGCAGCGTGGTCGTCAACGTCGACGCAGTCGACGTCGAGGGCACCCGCGCGACGCTCGACACCTGCATGCAGAACTCCTCGGTCGACGTCGACGAGTCCGGACGCGTCGTCGAGAAGGGCGCCCCCGCGGCGTACCTCGGTCGCGTCGACGCCGTGCAGGTCACCTCCGACACCTGGGTGGTCGCCGACGTCACCGTGGACTTCGCGGAGGCCTGCCCGTGAGGCACGGCTAGGATCGCGGCGCACCGTCACCTTCTCGGGGGAGCCGCGCGTGAAGAAGCATCTCGGTCCGGCCGTCCTGCTCGCCTGCCTCCTTCTCGTGCCGCAGGCCTGCTCGTCCGACGAGCCCGCCCGACGCAGCGACGGGATCGAGCTCGGCGGCGACGCCGAGTCATCTGGCAGCAGCGACGAGAGCGCAGAGGCTGAGCCCACCCGTCCGGCCGCACCGGGTGAGAAGGTCGAGGACTCCGTTCAGGTCACTGCGGGCGAGATCGCGGTCGAGGGTGCCGACGAGCAGCAGGCGGCCGACGCCCTGGTCCGCTACGTCCGGGTCCGGCTCGAGGCGTTCAACCGGGCCCAGGTGGACCTGCCGGCCTTGGCCGAGGTCGCGATCGGCGACGCGCTCGCGCAGGTCCGGACCTATGTCGCCGAGCTCCAGCAGCGCAAGCAGCACACGGTCGGCACGATTCGCGTGAACGTGAGCCGGGTGGCCGTCAAGGGTGCCGCCGCCACGATCCGCACTTGCATGGACAACACGTCCGTCGACGTGGACCGGCGCAACCGCGTGGTCGAGACAGACTCGCCCGCCGCCTACCTCGGCACCGCGAGGGCGCGTCGCGTCGCCGACGACGCCTGGCTCGTCTCCGACGTCTCGATCCGGTTCACGGACCGCTGCTCGTGACACCGGGGTATCCGAGACGTCCCGTTTTCCGTAATATCTGTCCGTCGCGTGCCGCTCGGGAGCCAGACCAGGGGGACATCTCCGCATGACCAGCAGGACCGTCCGATCCTTCGTCGTGGCGGCGGGTGCTGCCGGCATGCTCGTCGCGTCGTCCGGCGCGGCGCAGGCCGGCGGCTTCGAGGAGGACGGCGCCCTCGTGGCGCGGGCTTCCACCGTCGTCGTCACGGCCGGCAAGGGTGACCCGATCTCGTCCGGCACCTACACCGTCCCGGTGCCGCCCAAGTGCTGGTGGGAGCCGATCCCGCTGAACTTCGACCTCCAGGACGACTTCGACGCCTCGGACCCCGAGCAGTTCCAGGAGTGGTGGGACGAGACGGTCGTGCAGATGCGCGGCCACGCGGCCGCCGGCTACTTCGCCCTGCCGCCGCGGGAAGAGGTGCGCCGGATCGTCAAGCTGGAGCAGCAGGGCGCCGACTACACCTGGTACTCCCTCGGCGCCCAGGACGGCGTCAACTGCGCCGACGAAGGGTTCACCACCAGCCACGGCACCGTCGGCGACGCGTACGGCGGCCAGGGAGCCGGCGAGGCCGCCAACGACAACATCCCGGTGTCGTACGCCGCGTTCCCCGCCCACCAGCCGCCGCCGGCCCCGCTGGTCGACGTCGCGGACCTCAGCGAGCGGCTCTGGGACGAGGTCTCGCAGCAGATCGAGGACCCGATGGTCGACCGCAACCCGACGATCAACAACCTCGGCGGCGCGACCCTGGTCAACCTGGCCACCTGGTTCTGGGTCGACAACGTCGAGGGCGCCCTCGCCGAGGACGGCAACATCCACCTCGAAGCACACATCCCGGGCTCGCCCGTGCGCACGACCATCGACGTTGGAACGACGGGCGTCGACATCACCTCGCCGGCCGGCGCCACCTCGTGCGCGATCGACCAGGCGAAGACCTCCTACGCCCCCGGCGCCTCCGACGGTGACGCCTGCACGGTCGCGTTCGCCAAGGGAAACCGTGCCGGCTGGCCGGTGACCTCGTCGATCGTGTGGACCGGTGGCTGGGAAGGCGTGCAGGCCAACGGCGAGACCGAGAGCGGCGACCTGTCCGTGTCGCGGTCGTCGACCACCGACGTACCCGTCTCGGAGTCGCAGGCGCTGGTTCGACAGGTCTCCTGAACGGGTAACCTCCGGGGAGTGCTACGTCCCGACCATCTCTCCCACCTCGAGCGCGCCGTCACGGCCGTCGGGGACGAGCTGGTCGACCTCCGCCGCGACCTCCACGCGCACCCCGAGCTCGCCTGGGAGGAGGAGCGCACCACCTCCCTCGTAGCCAAGCGGCTCGACGAGGCGGGAGTGCGGGTGCAGCTGCTCCCGCGCAGCGGGCTGATCGCGGACCTCGGTCCGGAGGAGGGCCCGGTCGTCGCGCTTCGCGCCGACCTCGACGCGCTGCCGGTCGACGACCGCAGCGGCGAGCCGTGGGCGAGCACGGTCCCGGGCATCGCGCACGCCTGCGGCCACGACGTGCACACCGCCGCCCTGGTGGGCGCGGGCATCGCGCTCGCCGAGCTCGAGCAGGCCGGTGAGCTGAGCGGCCGCGTGCGGCTGCTGTTCCAGCCGGCCGAGGAGATCATGCCCGGCGGCGCCCTGGAGCTGATCGCAGGCGGCGCGCTCGAGGACGTCGTGCACGTCTTCGGCCTGCACTGCGACCCGACCGTCGACGTCGGCGAGGTCGGGCTGCGCGAAGGCCCGATCACCGGTGCCGCCGACGCCCTGACCATCCGGCTGACCGGCCGCGGCGGGCACACCTCGCGCCCGCACCTCACCGAGGACCTGACGTACGCCGTCGGCAAGCTCGTCACCGACCTGCCCGGCGCGCTGTCCCGGCGGCTCGACCCGCGCGCCGGCGCCAGCCTGGTGTGGGGCATGGTCCGCGCGGGCTCGGCCAAGAACGTCATCCCTGCCCACGGCGAGGTCGCCGGCACCCTGCGCATGCTCGACGCGGTCGCGTGGGCCGACGCCGAGGACCTCGTACGCGAGCTGATCGACCAGATCCTCGCGCCGTACGGCGTGGGCGCGCAGGTCAGCTACGTCCGCGGTGTGCCGCCGGTCGTCAACGAGACCGTCTCGACGGCGCTGCTGGCCGGGGCCGTGTCGGGGGTGCTCGGCCCGACCGGGCTGGTGTCCACGCCGCAGAGCCTCGGCGGGGAGGATTTCGCCTGGTATGTCGAGTCCGTGCCGGGCGCGATGGGCCGGCTCGGCACCCGGACCCCGGGTGGTCACACCTACGACCTGCACCAGGGCGACCTCGTCGTCGACGAGCGGGCCATCGGCGTGGGCGCCAAGGTCCTCGCCGCGGTCGCGCTCACCACGCTCGACGGCTGAGCAGACCGCCTGATTTCCCGGGATTCTCGGGCGGGTCACCTCTCGGTAACACTTCTCCGCGCCGCCGCGAGTTTTGCTGAGGCGCGCCTGTGCAGGCATTAGGGTGACCCCTGATTTCGGCGCCCGTGAAGGTGGCGCGGCATGAACCCAAGGAGGCATCTTGCGTCGCCTGACCAAGATCGCAGCAGCATCCGCAGTCCTGGCGCTCGCGCTCACGGCCTGCGCCAACGACACCAACACGGCCTCGGAGGAGGGCCTCTGCGACGGCGGCGGTGACGGCCCCAAGGTCGGCCTGGCGTACGACGTCGGCGGTCGCGGTGACCAGTCCTTCAACGACTCCGCCGCGCGCGGCATGGAGCAGGCCAAGGACGAGCTCGACGCCACCTGCACCGAGGCCGAGGCCCAGGACGGCGAGCCCGAGTCGGCCCGCGAGGACCGCCTCCGCACTCTCGCCGAGGACGGCCACAACCCGATCATCGGCACCGGCTTCGCCTACAGCCTCGCTGTGGACGCGGTGGCGCCGGACTTCCCCGAGGTCAGCTTCGGCGTGATCGATGGCTTCGACCCGACGCCGGACGAGGCCAACGACAACGTCGCCTACCTCGGCTTCGCCGAGCACGAGGGCTCGTTCCTCGTCGGTGTCGCGGCCGCGCTGAAGACCCAGACCGACCACGTCGGCTTCGTCGGTGGCGTGCACAACGACCTGATCAAGAAGTTCGAGGCCGGCTACGCCGCTGGTGTCGAGGCGGTCAACCCGGACATCAAGGTCGACGTGACCTACATCGAGGAAGAGGACCTGAAGGGCTTCAACGACCCGGCGGGCGGCAAGGCCGCTGCCGCGGCGATGTACGAGAACGGCGCCGACATCGTCTACCACGCCTCCGGCGGCTCGGGCTCCGGCGTCTTCGACGCCGCGGTCGAGGCCGGCGACGGCATGTGGGCCATCGGTGTCGACTCCGACCAGTACCTCACCGCGTCGGAGGACCAGAAGGAGCACATCCTCACGTCGATGCTCAAGCGCGTCGACACCGCCACCTTCAACATGGTCCAGTCGGTCGCCGACGGCGAGCCGCTGTCGGGCTACCAGTCCTACGACCTGAAGGCCGACGGCGTCGGTTACTCGACCTCGGGTGGCTTCATCGACGACATCACGGACCAGATCGACGAGTGGGCCGAGAAGATCAAGAGCGGCGAGGTGAAGGTCCCCTCCACCGTCAACTGACGGCCGAGCGGACACACTTCGTTCCTCAGGTACGGGCCCGGACCACGCGATAGCGTGTGGCTCCGGGCCCGTCCCGTGAGCGACGAACTTCGGGGGAGCACAACGGAGTGCAACGAGAGGGAAGCCAGTGACGGCCACCGACACCGAACCCGACCCCACCGGCACGACCGACGCGATCCGCGTCCGGGGCGTGGGCAAGCGGTTCCCCGGCGTCATCGCCAACCACGACGTCGACATCACCATCCGCCGCGGCACCGTGCACGCGCTCATCGGTGAGAACGGCGCCGGCAAGTCGACCCTGATGAAGATCCTGTACGGCGTGCAGAAGCCCGACGAGGGCACGATCGAGGTCAACGGCAAGCAGGTCTCGTTCTCGTCGCCCACCGACGCCATCGCCGAGGGCATCGGCATGGTGTTCCAGCACTTCATGCTGGCCGACAACCTGACTGTGCTCGAGAACGTCGTGCTCGGTGCCGAGAAGCTGCACGGCATCGGCGACGAGGCGCGCGCCGAGATCAACCGCATCTCCAAGGCCTACGGCTTCGAGCTCGACCCCGACGAGCTGGTCGAGGACCTCGGCGTCGGCGAGCGCCAGCGCGTGGAGATCCTCAAGGTCCTCTACCGCGGCGCGAAGATCATCATCCTCGACGAGCCCACCGCGGTGCTGGTACCGCAGGAGGTCGAGGCGCTCTTCGGCAACCTCCGTGAGCTCAAGGCCCAGGGCCACACGATCCTGTTCATCTCCCACAAGCTCGACGAGGTCCTCGACATCGCCGACGACATCACGGTGATGCGGCGCGGCACGACGGTGGGCGAGGCCAAGCCCGAGGGCACCACCAAGCGGCAGCTCGCCGAGATGATGGTCGGCTCCGAGCTGCCGTCGCCCGAGACCGAGGAGTCGACCGTCACCGACGAGGCCCTCCTCCAGGTCGAGGGGCTCACGCTGCACGACACGTTCGGCCGCGCGCTGCTCTCCGACATCGACCTGCGCATCCACAAGGGCGAGGTCCTCGGCATCGCGGGCGTCGAGGGCAACGGTCAGGCCGAGCTCGTCGAGGCGATCATGGGCATGCGCAAGCCCACCGCCGGCAAGATCACCGTCGGCGGCCAGGACGTCACCCACTGGGACACCCGCGAGCGGCGCGGCGCGGGCATCGGCTACATCCCCGAGGACCGGCACCGGCACGGGCTGCTGCTCGACGCGCCCCTGTGGGAGAACCGCATCCTCGGCTTCCAGGACCGGCCTCCGGCGGCCAAGGGCATGCTGCTCGACCGCGGCGCGGCCCGCTCCGACACCGAGCGCATCGTCCGCGAGTACGACGTACGCACGCCCGGTATCGACACCACCGCCCGCGCGCTGTCCGGCGGAAACCAGCAGAAGCTGATCGTCGGCCGCGAGATGAGCGGCGACCCGATCCTGCTGATCGCCGCCCACCCGACCCGCGGCGTCGACGTGGGTGCGCAGGCGGCGATCTGGGACCACATCAGGCGAGCCCGGCGCGAGGGCCTGGCGGTGCTGCTGATCTCCGCCGACCTCGACGAGCTGATCGGCCTCTCCGACCGCATCGAGGTGATCCTCCGCGGACGCCTCGTCGGAGAGTTCGACCCCAAGCAGGTGACCCCGCAGGACCTCGGCTCGGCGATGACCGGAGCCGGGTCCCACGACGAGACGGAGGCCGGGACGTGAGCCCGCTGAAGAGAGCGGCCACCGCCCTGGTCGCACCGCTGGTCGCCGTGGTGGCGGCCATGCTGATCACCAGCGTGGTGGTCGCGCTGTCGGGCAGCAGCCCGGTGGAGTTCTTCGAGATCATCCTGTCGCCGCCGGCGAACCGCGTGTACGTCAACATCATCAACCAGGCGTCGATGATCTTCCTGTCCGCGCTGGCCGCTGCCGTCGGCTTCCGGATGAACCTGTTCAACATCGGCGTCGAGGGCCAGTACCAGATCGCGTCGTACACCACGGCGGTCGTGGTCGGCGCGGCGTTCCTGCCCGGGCCGCTCAACATCCTGCTCGGCCTCGTCGTCGCGGTGACCACCGGCGCTCTGTGGGCGGGCATCGCGGGCGTGCTCAAGGTGACCCGCGGCGTGAGCGAGGTCATCTCGACGATCATGCTCAACGCCATCGCGGGCACGCTGGTCGGCTACTTCATGAGCACCTACGGCATCCGCACCGGAAACGCCCGGCAGACCCCGACGATCCCCGAGAGCAGCCGGATCCCCGGCTTCACGCCGTTCGAGGAGCGCGACGGCGCCATCTGGGCGCTCGTGCTGCTCGCGATCCTCGCCGGCTTCGCGTTCAACTTCGTGCTCAACCGCACCCGGTTCGGCTTCGACCTCCGCGCGACCGGCATGTCCGAGTCGGCGGCAGTCGCCTCCGGCGTCAAGGTCAGCCGGATGGTCGTGGTGTCGATGATGATCTCCGGCGGCATCGCCGGCCTGATCTGGATGCCCGCGTTCTACGGCGCGGCGTACAACTACGGCACCGCCTTCCAGGCGGGCCTCGGCTTCACCGGCATCGCCGTCGCCCTGCTCGGCCGCAACCGGCCGCTCGGCATCATGTTCGGCGCGTTGCTGTTCGCGTTCCTCAACGAGCAGTCCAACCGGCTCACGCTGCAGAGCGACATCTCGCAGAACGTCGTGCTGATCACCCAGGGCGTCATCGTGCTCGCGGTGGTCGTCGCCTACGAGGTCGTGGGACGGCGCCGGGCGGCCGCCGAGCAGCGCGCGGTCACCCAGAAGCTGGAGGCCGAGCCTCGACCCTCCGGCCCCGCGGACACCACGGAGGTGAAGGCATGAGCCAGACGGCCACCACGACCGCGAGCCCCGGCGCGGCGCCGCAGGAGCCCCGCACCGCCCGGTTCACCTACTTCTGGGTGCTGCTGGTGCTGGGCGTCATCGTCTCGGTCTCCGCGGTGCGGCTGATCACCGGCCAGGACCAGATCGACTCGTCCGGAAGCCTCCGGGCGGCGATCCTGGCGACCTGCCCGATCCTGATGGCCGCGATGGGCGGTCTGTGGAGCGAGCGCTCCGGCGTCGTCAACATCGGCCTCGAGGGGCAGATGATCCTCGGCACCTGGGGCGCGGCGTACTTCACCTACTACTACGGCCCGTGGGTCGGCATCCTCGGTGCCGCCCTGCTCGGCGCGGTCGGCGGCGCGCTGCACGCGCTCGCCACCGTGACCTTCGGCGTCGACCACATCGTCAGCGGTGTGGCGATCAACATCATCGGCCTGGGTGCCGCGGCGTTCCTGGCCGAGGCCTACTTCGCCGGGCTGCCCGGCGGTGGCGTGAAGCAGCTGACCGGCCTCGACCGGCCGCTGTCGATCACGGTGCCGGGCCTCGCCGACGGCGCGGAGGCCCTGTCGGACAAGGGCTGGTTCTTCGTCAGCGACGTCGCGTCGTTCGTCTCGGCAATCACCACCAACCTCAACATCATGACGGTCCTGGTGTTCGCCCTGGTCGGCGTGAGCGCGCTGGTGCTGTGGCACACCAGCTTCGGCCTCCGGCTGCGCTCGTGCGGCGAGAACCCGCAGGCCGCGGAGTCCCTCGGCGTCAACGTGATCCGCTACAAGTGGATCGCGGTCGTGATCTCCGGCGCGCTGGCCGGCATCGGCGGTGGCTTCCTCGCCATGGTCGCCTCCAGCGGCTTCGTCACCGGCCAGACCGGTGGCCGAGGCTTCATCGGCCTGGCCGCGATGATCTTCGGCAACTGGCGGCCGGGCGGCATCCTGGCCGGCTCGTTGATGTTCGGCTACACCGACAGCCTCCCGCTGCGCTCGGCCGACACCATCCACGCGCTGCTGCTGCTCGTGGCGATCGGCCTGTTCGCGCTCGCGATCTGGCGGTTCTTCCGCAAGCAGACCCGGCAGGCCATCGTGTTCGGCGTGATCGGGCTGCTGTTCCTGGTCTGGTTCCTCACCACCGACGCCGTGCCGCGCGAGTTCACCGGCATGACGCCCTACATCGCGACGCTGCTGGTGCTCGCGTTCTCCGCGCAGCGGCTGCGGATGCCCAAGGCGGACGGCCAGATCTACCGCAAGGGCAGTGCCGGATGACCGACCAGTCACCCACGGCGCCCGACTTCTCGCAGCAGGACTGGGAGGACCTCAAGGCGCAGGCCGTCGAGATCATGCAGCGCGCCTACGCGCCGTACTCCAAATACCGGGTCGGTGCGGCGGCGCGAGTGGACGACGGCCGGGTGGTCGTGGGCTGCAACGTCGAGAACGCGGCGTACGGCGTCGCGCTGTGCGCCGAGTGCGGCGTGGTGTCCTCGCTGCACGCGACCGGCGGCGGCCGGCTCACCCACGCGGTGTGCGTCAACGGCCAGGGCGAGGTGATCATGCCGTGCGGGCGGTGCCGGCAGCTGCTGTTCGAGAACGGCGGTCCGGACCTGCTGCTGTGGACCGTCTCGGGCGTGCGGCCGATGAGCGAGGTGCTCCCGGATGCGTTCGGACCCGATGCGCTCGACCGCGCTTGACCTGACCGCGCCGGCGTTCGTCGCGGACCCCTACCCGTTCCTCGCCGAGGAGCGCGCGCGAGGTCCGCTGGCCTGGCACGAGCCGTCGGGCATGTACCTCACGTTCGACCACGCCACCGCCGGCGCCGTGCTGCGCAACCGGGCGCTCGGCCGGATCTGGAAGGACAAGGAGCCGACGGCGTACCTCGAGCCGTTCAACCTCCTGCACCGCCACCAGATGATGGAGAACGAGCCGCCCGAGCACACCCGCCTGCGGCGACACGTCTCCTCGGCGTTCAACCGCGGCCACGTCGAGCGGCTCCGGCCGCGGGTGCGCGAGCTCGCCGCCGAGCTGCTGTCGCAGGTCGACGCTGGTGGTCCTGGCGGCTTCGACGTCGTCGGTGAGTACGCCGAACCGCTGCCGGTGCTGGTGATCTGCGAGCTGCTCGGCGTCCCGACCGAGCTGGCGCCGCAGCTGCGCGACTGGTCGCAGGCCATCGTGAAGATGTACGAGGTCGCACCGTCGGAGGGTGTGGTCGACAGGGCCGTGCGTGCCGCCACCGACTTCGCCGCCGTCGTCCGCGAGCTGGCGCGCGAGCGGGCGGCCGAGCCGCGCGACGACCTCGTCACCGACCTGGTCCGCGGCGGCGGTCTCAGCGAGGACGAGGTGGTCGCCTCGGCGGTGCTGCTGCTCAACGCCGGCCACGAGGCGTCGGTCAACGTGTTCGGCAACGGGCTGGTCGCGATGCTGCGCGCCGGTGCCCGCCCGGTCGCCGACAGCCCCGAGGCCATCGCGCTGTGCGTCGAGGAGATGCTGCGCTACGACTCCGCGCTGCAGCTGTTCGAGCGCACCGCGACCAAGCCGGTCGAGGTCGCCGGCGTGACGATCGAGCCCGGGCAGAAGGTCGCCGCGCTGCTCGGCGCGGCCAACCGCGACCCGGCGGTGTTCGAGGACGTCGACATGTTCCGCCCGGACCGCGACCCCAACCCGCACCTGGCGTTCGGCGCCGGGGTGCACTTCTGCCTGGGTGCGCCGCTGGCGCGGATGGAGCTCGTGGAGTCACTCGGCCACCTGCTGCGCACCTTCCCCGGCCTGACCCTCGCGGGCGAGCCGGAGTCGCGGGGTACGTTCGTGCTCCGCGGCAACCGCCGGGTGCCCGTGGCGGCCGGCACCACCACCAGCACGACCGTCAGTACGAGCACCAAGAGCGAGGGAGACCGATGAGCGAGGCCCACGACGCCGTCGAGGTGATCGTCGCGAAGCGCGACGGAGGGGAGCTCACCGACTCCCAGATCGACTGGGTGGTCGACGCCTACACCCGCGGCGTGGTCGCCGACGAGCAGATGTCCGCGCTGGCGATGGCGATCCTGCTCAACGGCATGACCCGCCGCGAGATCTCCCGCTGGACCGCGGCGATGATCGCATCGGGGGAGCGGATGGACTTCTCCTCGCTGTCGCGGCCCACCGCCGACAAGCACTCCACCGGCGGCGTCGGCGACAAGATCACGCTGCCGCTCGCGCCGCTCGTCGCCGCGTGCGGCGTCGCCGTACCCCAGCTGTCCGGCCGCGGCCTCGGCCACACCGGCGGCACGCTCGACAAGCTCGAGTCGATCCCGGGCTGGCGCGCGGACCTGTCCAACCAGGAGATGCTCGACCAGCTTGAGAGCGTCGGCGCGGTCATCTGCGCGGCGGGCACCGGACTGGCGCCGGCGGACAAGAAGCTCTACGCGCTGCGCGACGTCACCGGCACCGTCGAGGCGATCCCGCTGATCGCCAGCTCGATCATGAGCAAGAAGATCGCCGAGGGCACCGGCACCCTCGTGCTCGACGTCAAGGTCGGCAGCGGGGCGTTCATGAAGGACGAGAAGACCGCCCGCGAGCTCGCCGAGACCATGGTCGCGCTCGGCACCGACGCCGGTGTCAACACCGTCGCGCTGCTCACCGACATGTCGACGCCGCTCGGGCGCACGGCCGGCAACGCCCTCGAGGTGCGTGAGTCCGTCGAGGTGCTCGCCGGCGGTGGACCCGAGGACGTCGTGGAGCTCACGCTCGCGCTGGCGCGCGAGATGCTCGCCGGCGCCGGCCGCGACGACGTCGACCCGGCCGACAGGCTGGCCGACGGGTCCGCGATGGACGCGTGGCGACGGATGATCGTCGCGCAGGGCGGCGACCCCGACGCCGAGCTGCCGACCGGTCGCGAGACGCAGGTCGTCACCGCCGAGACCGACGGCGTCGTCACGCGGATGGACGCGATGGCGGTCGGCATGGCCGCCTGGCGCTTGGGTGCCGGCCGGGCTCGCAAGGAGGACCCGGTGCAGGCCGGGGCGGGCGTCGAGATCCACGCCAAGCCCGGAGAGCAGGTGCGCGCGGGACAGCCGCTGCTCACCCTGCACACCGACGACGCCGACCGCATCGAGCGCGCGCTGGCCTCGCTCGAGGGCGGCGTCGAGATCGCGGAGTCGGCGTCGTACACCCCGGGCCCGCTGGTCATCGACCGCGTCGCCCCCTGATGCGGAACCTCAGCCTGGGCTAGGGTTTCTCGGGCCACTCGCACTCGGGACGGGGGTCGGCATGACCATCGAGGTGCCGGCGGAGGAGCTCGTCGGCGTCGCTTCCACGCTGCGCAGGCACGCCGTGCCGGAGGCAGCCGACGCCGAGACCGCGGCGCGCACCGCCGACCGGGAGGCCGACGGGCTGCTGCACCAGGGCGCGTCCAGCATGTCGTCCGCGGTCGCGCAGAAGCTGCAGCACGCGCTCGACCTCGCCGGCCTCGCCACCTCCGGCCTCGCCTCCGGGCTCGAGGACGTCGCCCGCCGGTTCGGGCAGCTGGACTCCTCCGCGAGCACGCCCGACCTCGGGCCGGGCGGGGACGGTCCGCGGTGACCGCGCCCGGCTTCGACCCGCCCGAGAAGGACTGGGGCGCGTCGTACGACGGCGAGTCGTTCGTGCCCCAGGAGGACGACGTCCTGGTCGAGATCGCCGACCAGCTGGACAGGGTCGCCGACCACGCGGGGACGGCCACACGGCTGCTCGAGCGGGTCCGGCTGGAACGCTGGAAGGACGCGGCCGCCGACGTGTTCCTCGGGTACGTCGACCGGCTCGCCCGGCACTACCGGACCTGCCACCGCTCGGCCACGACCGCCGCCGGCGACCTACGCGCGTGCGCCACATCGGTCGGCAACCCCCGCGCCGACGCGGACAAGGCGGCCGCCGACCTGACCGACGCGCAGGAGCGCTACGAGAAGTTCAAGGACGACAAGAACTTCATCGAGGAGATGTTCTCGATGCCGGAGCTCCTCGGCATAGCGAACGACTTCAACGCCGCCTACGACCGCGGCTGCGACGCGCCGGTCAGCGGACCGGCCGACCGGGAGTACGACGTACTCGGGATGACCCTCGACATCGGCGCGCCCGTGCCGAGCGAGGGCGACGAGAGCCGGGCGGCGCTGCCGGTGCGGGTCGTCGCCGCCCGGTGAGACCGGGATGGGACCGGGACATAATGGGCGCGACCTGATCCGGACCCGACCGAGCGGGGGAGAAGCGTGCGGCTGAGCCTGACGCTGGTCGACGGCAGGAACGGCCGGGCGGTCGACGCGCTCGTCGACTTCGACACCGCACAGCCGGTCGGCGACCTGGTGCCGGCCCTGGTGCACCTGCTCGGCGAGGAGATCCACGACTCGTTCGCGCGACGGATCCCGGTCTGGGTCGATGGTGACGAGGTCGACCTGGACACCCCGGCCGGCGTCGCGGGGGTGCACCACGGCGCGGTGGTCAGCCTGTTCGAGCCCGCGGACCGGGTGGCACGGATCGCCCCAGCGGGCGTCGCCGAGCTGCGGGTCGTCTCCGGTCCGGGCGCCGGCCGCATCCACCGCCTGCCGCTCGGTGAGAGCGTGGTCGGCAACGGCGCCACCGGGTGGTCGCTGCCGGACCTGCGGCTGCCGTCGCGCGCATTGACCGTGGCGGTGGGCGCGGACGGTGGTGTGACCGTGACACCCGCGTCGGACTTCGCGGTGACGCTGGACGGGGAGCCGGTCGAGGAGAGCGCTGACTGGCCCATCGGTGGGCACCTCGCCGCCGGCGGCACCGTGCTGGTGCGCGCCGAGGTGGGGGAGCCGACCGCGGTTGTCGAGTCGCGGCCCGACGAGGCGCTGGTCGACTTCAACCGGCCGCCGCGAATGCTGCCGCCCGAACGCGAGCGGACCTTCCACCTGCCCGACAAGCCGCAGGAGCTCCGCCGCCGGCCGATCCCGTGGGTGATGGTCATCGTGCCGCTGTTCGTGGCGATCCCGATGGCTTACTTCTTCGGGCCGCGGTTCCTGATCTTCGCGCTGCTGTCGCCGGTGATGATCCTGGCCAACTACTTCAGCGACCGGAAGAACAACCGTCGCGAGGTCAAGGAGCGGCAGCAGAAGTACGACGAGACGCTGGCCGCCGTCAGCGAGCGGATCCGTCTCGGGCTGCTGGCCGAGCAGGCCGAGCGGCGGCTGTCCTGTCCCGACCCGGCCACGCTGCTGATGCAGGCGATCGGGCCCGGGCCGCGGCTGTGGGAGCGGCGGCACTCCGACCCCGACTACCTGCGGCTGCGGGTCGGGCTCGGCGAGCTGACCGCGAGCATCAAGGTCGAGGAGCGCCGCGACAAGACCGATGAGGAGCCGGCCCCGCGGATGCTCGACCTGGTGCCGGTCTGGCTCGACATCCAGCAGCTCGGCGTCGTGGGCGTGGCCGGCGACCCGGAGACGGCCCCGCCGGTGGCGCACTGGATGGTGGCGCAGGCCGCGTTGCTGCACAGCCCCAACGACGTACGCGTGACGGTGCTGAGCGACGCCGAGGGCGAGAACGACTGGGGATGGGTGCGCTGGCTGCCGCACGCCCGGCTCGGCGGCGGACCGGAGGCGCTCGCGCTCGGCACCCAGCAGGACTCGGTCGGGCGCCGGCTCGCCGAGCTGACCGCGCTGGTCGACCAGCGGCAGGCCAACATCCGCGACAAGGTCCGCAGCACGCCCGACGTCCTGGTGGTCCTCGATGGTGCGCGGCGGCTGCGCACGCTGCCGGCGGTGGTCGACCTGCTGCGCCGCGGTCCGGCCGTCGGTGTGATGGTGCTGTGCGTCGAGGACGAGGTGCGGCAGCTGCCCGAGGAGTGCCGCGCGGTCGTGGCCTGCGCGGCCGGCGAGGTGAAGATCCTGGAGACCGCGTCAGAGGGGACGGCGGGGATCACCCCCGACCTCGTCGAGATCCCCTGGTGCGAGACCGTCGCCCGCGCGCTGGCGCCGCTGCGCGACACGACGCCGGAGGAGGAGGCGACCGGGCTGCCGTCGTCCGCCCGGCTGCTGGAGGAGATCGACCTCGACCCCCCGACGCCTGAGGGCATCGCGGCGCGCTGGCGGCACGGGCGGACCACCGACGTGGTCGTGGGTGCGGGGTACGACGGTCCGTTCCGCGTCGACCTGCGCCGGGACGGGCCGCACGCGCTCATCGCAGGTACGACCGGCTCCGGAAAGTCCGAGCTGCTGCAGACGCTGGTCGCGTCGCTGGCGATCGCGAACCGTCCGGACGAGCTGACGTTCGTGCTCGTGGACTACAAGGGCGGCTCGGCGTTCAAGGACTGCGCCCGGCTGCCGCACACCGTCGGCATGGTGACCGACCTCGACAACCACCTCGTCGGCCGCGCCCTGGTGTCGCTGTCGGCCGAGCTGCGTCGCCGCGAGCACCTGCTCGCCGTACCGGGGGCGAAGGACCTCGAGGACTACTGGGCGCTGCAGCGCACCCAGCCCGAGCTGCCCGCGATCCCGCGGCTGGTGCTGGTGATCGACGAGTTCGCGAGCATGGTCGCCGAGCTGCCGGACTTCGTCAGCGGCCTGGTGTCGATCGCCCAGCGTGGTCGGTCGCTCGGCATCCACCTGGTGCTCGCGACGCAGCGGCCCAGCGGCGTGGTGTCGGCGGACATCCGCGCGAACACCAACCTGCGCATCTCGCTGCGGGTCACCGATGAGAACGACTCGCGCGACGTGATCGACGCGCCCGATGCCGCGCGGATCCAGAAGAACCAGCCCGGCCGGGCTTTCGTGCGCAGCGGTGCGTCGACGCTGATGCCGTTCCAGAGCGGCCGTGTCGGTGGGCGGCGCCCGGACGCCGAGGAGGGTCCGAAGCAGGCGCCGGAGGTGCTGGCCTGGCCGGTGCCGTGGGAGAAGGCCGGCCTGCCCGCGCCCGCGCGGCCGAAGGCGGAGACGGTCGGCACCGACGAGGCCGACACCGACCTCGCCGCTGTCGTCGACGCGATCACCTCGCTGAGCTCCTCGCTCGGGTTGCCGCCGCAGCACCGGCCCTGGCTGGACGCGCTGCCCGATGTCGTCGAGCTCCCGGACCTGCCTTCCTTCGCGGTGCCGGAGGACGGCGAGCACCTCGCCGCGCCGTGGGCCCTCGAGGACCTGCCGGCGCTGCAGGAGCAGCGCGCGAAGCTGTTCGAGCTCGGTCGCGAAGGCCACTTGTACGTCATCGGCGGACCGCGGAGCGGCCGCTCCACCGCGATGCGCACGATCGCCGGCGCGCTGGCCGACCGGGTGTCCGTCGAGGACCTGCACGTGTACGGACTCGACTGCGGCAACGGCGCTCTGCTCGGCCTCGCGAACCTCCGGCACACCGGCGCCGTGGTCAGCCGCACCCAGGTCGACCGCGCGGGGCGCCTGCTGTCGCGTCTCGTGTCGCTGGTCGAGGAGCGGCAGGCGCTGCTCGGGGCCGGCGGGTACGCCGACCTCGCCGAGCTGCGCGCGGCGTTGCCCGACGGCGAGAAACCGCCCTACCTGCTGTTCCTGCTCGACCGCTGGGACGGCTTCGTGTCCTCGCTCGGCGAGGTCGACAGCGGCCGGATGACCGAGCAGGTGATGGCGCTGCTGCGCGACGGCGCGAGCGTCGGCCTGCACGTCGTGCTCTCCGGCGACCGGACCCTCGTCACCGGCCGGATGTCGACGCTCGTGGACAACCGGGTCGTGCTGCGACTGTCCGACCGGGCCGACTTCGGTGCCGTGGGCATCCCGCCGAAGGAGGTCCCGGACCGGCTCGTCGACGGTCGCGCGCTCACCCCGGACCCGGTCGTCGAGATGCAGGTGGCCGTGCTCGCCCGCGACATCTCCGGTGCCGGGCAGAACAACGCGCTGCGCGACATCGCCGCCCGCCACGCCGCTCGGGACGACGCCGTACCCAGGGAGCGGAGGCCGTTCCGCCTCGAGGAGATGCCGGCGGCGGCGCCGCTCGACGACGGTGTGCTGGCCGCGCTGGCCGCGATGAAGGAGCAGATCGCCGACGGCCTGGTGCCGATCGGCCTCGGCGGCGACGAGCTGCAGCCGGTCGGGCTCGACCTGTCCGGCGCCGCTGTCGCCGTACTCGCCGGACCGCCGAAGGCCGGCCGCACCAACACGCTCCGCTTCGCCGCCCGCGCCGTCCGCGAGGCCGGCCTGCCGGTGCTCGCGCTGTGCCCGGTCCCCAACGCGCTCTCGCGCGACCTCGGCGACGACGCGCTGCTCACCGACGGCCTGGCGGAGGAGGCGCTGGTCGAGCGGTTCCGCGCCACGCCCGAGGGCACGGTCGTGCTCGTCGACGACGCCGAGATGCTCAAGGAAGGCCCGCTCGCGCAGGCCATGCTCGCGCTGGTCCAGCAGGCGCGCGGCAAGAAGTGGCGGGTGCTGCTCGCCGGCTCGACCACCGAGGTCGGCGCCGGCTACAGCGGCTGGATCTACGAGGCCCGCAAGACCCGCCAGGGCCTGCTGATGTCGCCGCAGGGCATGGCCGACGGCGACATCTTCGGCGCCCGCCTCCTGCGCAGCAGCCTGATGCCTCGCGTCCACCCCGGCCGCGGCCTCCTGATCGACCCCGGCGGCGGCCAGCTGATGGTGCAGGTCCCGCTCGTCGACTGACGCTCGGCTGGCCGCCCCGGAACTTGCTGTAACGCGGGGTTATGGTCGCTCAACAAGGGAAATTCCGCGTGAGGGGCGTCCATATCGCGTGGGAAGCGCAGCCTCAGGCGGCCTGACCGAGGCGGCGGACGGTCGCTGCGTACTCGTGCGCCAGCCGGCGCAACGTGCGCTTTCGCGCGCTGCCGAACAGCTCGGGCCACGTCACGCGGGAGACGCCGAAACCCTGGGAGCGCAGCCAGTCCTCGCGCCGCTTCTCTTGCCAGAGCACCTCTTCGACCGGCCGGTCGGCGACACCACCGCGCGCCCGGTCGACGTACTTCACCCGCCCGTCGAACTCGAACAGGTGCCGGCCCACGCGCATGTCGACGTACGCCGTGCGTTGACCGTCCGACACGCGGAACTGCGTCTCGGGCACGCCGATCTCGAGCTCGAGGACGATCAGCCGCAGCAGGGTCTCGCCGACCGTCTCGGCGCCAGCGTCTGCGACGCGTACCGCGCCCCGAGCGCGTGTGTTGTGCGGCCAGTTGCGGCAGCGTTCGAGCATCGTCGTCAGCTCGGTCTGGGTGGCGCCGAGGCGAAGGGCCGCATCCGCGGCCACCACGCCGTCCTCGAAGCCGTGCAGACGAGCCACGTCGACAGCGGTCCGGGCGAGGGACGTGACCAGGAAGCCGTCGACCTCGGCCAGGTCGAGGTCCTCGAGCCGGGCTCGGTGGTGCGTCACGCCATTGTCCGTGCGCCCGCCGAGCGCGCCCGGCCGGGTCACGTGGTGGAGGTTGAGCCAGTGCGGCCGCAACGGGATCCGGTGAATGGCCGCCGCGCTGGTGTGGCTGATGGCGTTGCCCGGTCGCGTCGACAGCACAACGGCGTGCACGCCGAGGACGTACTTCTCCGTGGTGTCGAGGCCGTCGACGAAGGCACGTTCGGCGTACACGCCGTGCCGGAGCACGGCCCACTCGCCGCCGGGACGGAGCAGGGTCTTCATCTGGCGTTCGGTGTAGTGGGCCTCGCGGGCCTGGGCGCGGGTGAACGCGCCACCTTGTCGCGCGGCGTACGCGCGGAGCTCTGGATGCATCCTCCGACGCTGGCGGCGCCGCCGGCGAGCGGTGGCCCGGCCCGTCGGCACCTGTGGACGGCTCGTCGTACGTCGAGTCTGTGGATGGTTCCTGGCTCGCCCCGCGTCGCCCAGAAATGCGCTCCTCACGTCGAATGGACGCTTCCCACGCGGATTTTCCCTTGTTGAGCGTCCATAACCCCGCGTTACAGCTACTCGTGCGCGACGCGCGGTGAGTCCGGCTGGGGCTCGCGGGGGCCGGGGATCTGCGGCGGCTCGGCGGCGTGCCTGCCGGGCGCGGGCTGGCTCTCGCCTCCGCCCTCGGCCGCGGCCTCGACGGGTTCCTCGGCCGGCTCTTCGACGGCGGGCTCGGGCTTCGCCTGATCGACGGCGGGCTCGGCCTCGGGCTCGGCCGGCGCCTCACCCTCCAGGTGCATGTGCGGCAGGATCCGGTCCAGCCAGCGCGGCAGCCACCAGGCGCTCTCGCCGAGGAGCGCGATCGAGGCGGGGGCGAGCGTGACGACGAGGATGCCTGCGAGCAGCACGGCGCTCGCCAGGCCGACGCCGAACTGCTTGATCGTCGGGTCGCCGTTGAGGATGAAGCTGGCGAATACCGACGTCATGATCAGGCAGGCGGCGGTGGTGATCTTGCCGCTGGAAGCCAGGCCCGACGCGGCGGCCTGCCGGGCGGGCTCGCCGGCGAGGTGGTGCTGCTGCACGTGGCTGACCAGGAACACCTCGTAGTCCATCGACAGCCCGAACAGCACCGCGAACATCATCAGCGGCACGTAGCTCGCGATCGGCACGGTGTCGCGCACGGTGTCGAGACCGACGAGGTCGATGCCCCAGCCCCACTGGAAGGTCGCGGTGAGGATGCCGAACGCCGCGGTCGCCGACAGCAAGTTGGTCACCGCCGCCTGCAGCGGCACCAGCAGCGACCGGAACGCGATCATCAGCAGCAGGAAGCCGAGCGCGATGATCGTGCCGATCACCAGGAACAGCTTCGCCGAGATCAGCTCGGCGAGGTCGACGTACGACGCGGTGTAGCCGCCCACGTAGGTGTCGATGCCGCCTTCCTCGGTTGCCGACGGCACGACGTCGTTGCGGACGCGGTCGAGCAGCGCGGAGGTGGCGTCGTCGGCCGGGCCGGTGGACGGTACGGCGGACAGCAGGACGACATCACCGCGGTCGTTGGTCTGCGGCGGGGTCAGCGACACCACGCCGCTGGTCCCGGAGAGCGCGTCCTGCAGCTTCACCACGCGCGGGTCGGTGTTGCGGTCGTCGCCACCGGCCTGGGTGAGCATCGCGGTGAGCTCGTCCTTGAGCTGCTCGGCCTCCTTCTTCTCCTGCTCGGCCTGTTGCTGCTGAGCCTTCAGGTCGTCCGCGCGCTGCTGGAGGTCGGCGGCCTGCTGCTGCAGCGCGGCGCCCTGCCGGCGGAGCGATGCGGCCTGCTGCTGCAGCGCCGCCTGCTCGCCCCGCAGCCGGTCCGCCTCGGCCTGGAGCTGGTCCGCCTGGCGCTGCAGGGCGGCGCCTTGCGCCTGCAGCTGGTTCGCCCGGCGCTGAAGCGAGGCGGCCTGCGCCTGGGCCGGCGCCGCCTGCTGCTGGAGCCGCTCGGCCCGGGCACGCAGGGCGCGGGCGCGGCTCGCGATGCCTTCGCCACGCTCCCGGAGCACGGACAGCCGGTCGCGCACCCGCTCCTCGCGCTGCTCGACCCGGTCGAGCCTGGCCTGCAGCCTCGCCTGTAGGACCGGGTCGCCCTCCGCCTCCTCGATGCGGCGTTCGAGGATCCGCTCCCGCGCGAGGAGGACGGCCAGCCGCCGTACCAGGGGACGCGCCTCCCGCGCCAGCGCCCGGGCCTCTCGCTCCAGCCGCCGGGCCTGCGCCACGATCTGGTCGCGCTCACGCTGCAGTCGGCGCTGCTCGGCGCGGAGCCGCTGCTCCTGGGCGCGCAGCTGCGCGGCCTGGTTCTGCAGCCGGGCCTGCTCGGCCTCGAGGCCGGCCTGCTGCGACTGCAGGGCCGCGCCCTGCTGCTCGAGCGACTGCTGCTGGGCGAGCAGCTCGTCCTGCTGCCGCTCGAGCGCCGCCTGCTGGGACTGCAGCTCTGCGCTCTCGGCCTCGAGCTGCTCCTGCTGCTGCGGCAGCTCCTTCTGCAGCCGCGCCAGGTCCTGCTGGAGCGACGTCGCCCGGTTGTACTTGTCGGTGTACTCCTGGCTCGGCGTCGCCGGCGGGTCGAGGGCCGAGGCCACCTGGAGCGGACCGTTGTAGCCGATCCCGAAGCCGGCCGTGATCAGGTCGTAGGCCTTGCGCTCGGTCGTGTCGGGCGGCGCGGCGCCGACATCCTCCTGGGCGAGCTGCAGCGACGGCGCCGGTGCGATCAGCGGGATCAGCGCGGCCACCGATACGACGGTCACCCATACCGCGTGGCGGCCGAGGAAGCCGGCCCAGCGCTGCCAGAACCCCGGACCCTTGTGCCGTCGGCCGACGAACGGGACTTTGAGGGCGTTGACCCGGTGGCCGAGCAGGCCGAGCAGGGCGGGCAGCAGCGTGATCGCTCCGAGCACCGCGGTCAGCACCGCGATGGCGGAGGCGATGCCCAGCGTCGAGAGCAGCGGAATCCCCGCGACCCGCAGCGACACCAGCGCGACCACGACCGTGCCGCCGGCGAAGACGACCGCACTGCCCGAGGTGGCCACCGTCCGGGCGATGGACTCGTGCATCGGCACGCCTGCGGCGAGCTGCTCCTGGTGCCGCGTGATCAGGAACAGCGCGTAGTCGATGCCGACGCCGAGGCCGATCATCGTCGCGAGCGTCGCACCGGTCGTGGGTACGTCGAGCACGTGGCCGAGCAGCCCGATGGTCCCCAGCGCCACCCCGAGGCCGACGGCCGCGGTGAGGATGGGCAGCCCCATCGCGACCAGGCTGCCGAGCACCAGCGACAGGATCAGCATCGCGCAGAGGATGCCGACGAGCTCGCTGCTCTCCGTGGGCTCGGTGGACAGGTCGGTCCCGATCGCCGAACCCGCCTCGACCTCGATGCCCGCGTCCTGGGCGGGCTGCGTCGCGTCGAAGACGTCCTGCGCGATCTCCTCGTCGAGCTCCCCGGAGCCGACGTCCAGGAGCACGGGGGCGAAGGCGGTCCGGCCGTCCTTCGACACCAGCCCGGCGTTCTGGCCGGCGTCGCTGAAGGGACCGGTGACGCTGTAGACGTGCGGTGCGTTCCGCAACGCCTTCACCGACGCGGTGACCGCCGGCTTGTACTGCGCGTCCGAGAGCTTGCCCGAGTCGACGTGGAAGACGATCGGGTTGGCGCCGTTCTGCTGGGGCGGGAACCGATCGGTCAGCAGGTCCTTGACCTGCTGGCTCTCGGTGCCCGGGAGCTCGAGGTCGTTGCTGGCCTGCGCACCGAACGTCGTGACCAGCCCGATGACGGCGGCGATGACGAGGAACCAGATCCCGAGGACAAGCCAAGGAACCCGAGCACAGACCATCCCGAGAGCGTGAAGCGCTCGTGCCATCAGGAGCTCCTGGGCCGATGACGGACCCGTCGAGACTAGACAGGCCGGCGGCGCGCCCGGATCCCTCAGATGGCGTAGGCCTCACGCGCGCCAGCGCCCCCCGACCTGACTCGGTCGGGGGGCGCTGCAGCAGGTCTGCGGGTGGAGCGTCAGGCCTTGGAGTAGGCCTGGTCGAGACCCTCGGCGTCACGGGCGTAGTTGCGCAGCCACTGCGCGAACTCCGGGCCGACCGCCATCATCTTGGTCATCCCGTCGTTCCACTCGGTCCACTTCGCCTGGAAGGTGGCGGAGGCGCCGGGGGTCTGCCAGGCGCCGGTGACCAGGTCCTGGGACTTGGTGTTGGCGGTGCGCTGCGCATCCTCGAGCTGTCCGACGGTCTTCTCGATCATGTCGGCGGTGGCGATGATGTCGTCGACACCGATCTTGTGGTCCCCGTGGGCCATTCCTGGTCTCCTTCTGAATCCGTGCCTGACGGCGTTTCCTTTACCCTAAGCCGACATTCGGAGCATTGGGAACCGCCCGGGTCGCTGATTAGCGGCAATTGGCCGGGTAGACCGGGTTCGTCCCCGGGGTGTTCCGGGTAATAAACTCCTGGCCGTTGAGCGGGGGAGATCTCGGGCTACCGTGCTCCGGTCCCTTGCGCAGAGGCCTTGCCACGAGGGAGCGAAGCACCATGAGCACCACCAGCACCGGCGAGACCGCGGCCGACCGGCAGCGGCTCCGCGCCGCTCGGGGGACCGGCGCCAAGAAGCCCTCGGGTACGGCGAACCGGCTTCCCTCGCCGCCCCGCCAGCGCCGCCCCGCCCTCGCCGCGATCGCCCTGCTGCTGATCGTCGGCGGCGCGCTGGTCGCCGGCCTGCTCGCGATCCGGATGGACAGCCGCGTGCCCATGCTCGCCGCCAAGGAGACCATCGAGCCCGGGCAGGTCATCGAGGAGGGTGACCTGAAAGTCGTCCAGGTCGCCGCCGACGAGGCCGACCACCTCATCCCCGAGGAGGGAATGGACGTCATCGTCGGTGCCTTCTCGAGGGCCCGCATCTACCAGGACCAGATCCTCGACGAGCGGCAGCTGACCAGGACCGACCCGATCGGCCAGGACCGCGCGGTGGTGAGCATCGTGCTCACCCCCGCGCTCGCCCCCGGCAACCTCAGGGCCGGCGACCTCGTCCAGATCGTGCGCGCCGCCGGGACCAGCGGCGGGGAGGGCACGGCCCAGCCGCTCACCCGCGGTCTGGTGACCCAAGTCAGCGAGCCCAACCCCGACGACCTCGGCACGGGGACCGCCGCCAGCGCCAACATCATCGTCCCGGCGGCGGTCGCGGCGGACGTCATCGACGCCTCCAGCGCCAACCTGGCGGGCGCTGCGCTGATCTCGCGCGGCAACACGATCGACGACGTCACGCTGGGGCCCTGATGGCGGTCTACGCACTCGCGTCCGCCAAGGGCGCTCCCGGTACGACCGTGGCGGCGCTCGCGCTCGCCGCGGTCTGGCCGACCGACCCGGTCGTGGCGGACATGGATCCGGCCGGCAGCGACCTGACCTGGTGGTGCCGCACGCCCGAGGGCGACCCGCTCGACGTCAACCGCGGTCTGCTGTCGCTGGGCGCCGGCGTCCGGCGCGGCGTCGAGGACGTCGACCTCGACGACCACCTCCAAGACGTCGACGGCGGCCTCCGAGTCCTCGCCGGCGTCGCCTCGCCCGGCCAGGTCGGCGGTCTCGGTGCCGCCTGGAGTGCGATCCCGGCTGTCTTCGCCCGCTACCGGTCCGACGTCCTCGCCGACTGCGGCCGGGTGGTGCCGGGCTCGGCGTCGCTCCCGGTCCTGCAGCGTGCCGACGCCGTGCTGTTCGTGGTCCGGCCCAGCATCGAGAGCATGGCCCACCTCCGCGAACGGCTCACCTCGCTGCGCGAGGTGCTCGAGACCGGCGCGGGTGGCGTGCCGATCGGCGTCGCCGTCGTGACGTCGTACCGCGACACCCGCTCCGCCCCTGACCTCCAGCAGCTGCTGGACTCCCAGGGCCTGCGCGCCCGCGTGCTCGGCGTCCTGGCCGACGACGAGCGGGCCGCCGACAGCCTGCGCGGCGTGCGCTGGAGCCGCAGCGTCAAGAAGTCCCTGCTGTTCCGCTCCGCCGCCGAGATCGCCGACGGCCTGCAGGAGCTGGCCCGAAGCCGCTACAACGCGGCCGCCGGATGATCGCCGCCCGGACCGCCGAGCACCACCGAGACATCGAGAGGGGGATCGACAACCGATGGACCAGCAGCTGATCCGCCGGCTCCGCGAGGAGGTCGCCGACATCCTCGCCCGGCAGCGCCGCGAGGACGCCGCCAACGGCCTGCCGCCCATGACCGCCGAGGACGAGCGCCAGTTCGCCCGGGCTGTGGTGAGCCGCGTGCTCGACGCTTACGCCCGCGAGGAGGTCACCGCAGGTCGCAAGCCGCTCAGCCACGAGGACGAGCAGGCGATCGCCGAGGGCATCCACGCCGCGCTGTTCGGCGTCGGTCGGCTGCAGCCCCTGCTCGACGACCCCGAGGTCGAGAACATCGACATCAACGGGTGCGACAACGTGTTCATCCAGTACGCCGACGGCCGGGAGGAGCGCGGCCTGCCCGTCGCCGACAACGACGACGAGCTCGTCGAGCTGGTGCAGATCCTCGGCGCCTACTCCGGCCTCACCAGCCGGCCCTTCGACACCGCCAACCCGCAGCTCGACATCCGGCTGCCCGACGGCTCCCGGCTCTCGGCGGTCATGGGCGTGTGCCAGCGGCCGTCCCTGTCGATCCGCCGCGCGCGCATCAACCGGGTGTCGCTCGACATGCTCGTCGACTACGGCACGATCTCACCCGAGCTCGCGGCGTTCCTCTCCGCGGCCGTCCGCGCCCGCAAGAACATCATGATCGCGGGCGCCACCAACGCCGGGAAGACCACGCTGCTGCGCGCCCTCGCCAACGAGATCGAGCCGCACGAGCGACTGATCACCGTCGAGCGCGCACTGGAGCTCGGGCTCGGCGAGTACGCCGACCTGCACCCCAACGTCGTCTCGTTCGAGGAGCGACTGCCCAACTCCGAGGGCACCGGCGCGATCTCGATGGCCGAGCTCGTGCGCCGCTCGCTGCGCATGAACCCCAGCCGCGTCATCGTCGGCGAGGTGCTCGGTGACGAGATCGTCACGATGCTCAACGCGATGAGCCAGGGCAACGACGGCTCGCTGTCGACCATCCACGCGAACTCCTCGCTCGAGGTGTTCAACCGTATCTGCACCTACGCCATCCAGTCCGTCGAGCGGCTGCCCGCCGACGCGACGATGATGCTGATCGCGGGCGCCATCGACTTCGTCGTGTTCATCGAGCGCGTCAACGACTTCGCCTCCGGCGGCAAGCTCCGCCGCATGGTGACGTCGGTGCGCGAGGTCAACGGCGTCGACGGCCGCGTGCTGTCGAGCGAGGTGTTCTCGTCGGGCCCCGACGGCTACGCCGTACCCGCCGCCGCGGTGTCCTGCCTCGACGAGCTCGAGGCGGTCGGCTACGTCCCGGGTGCCGCGCCTTCGTGGGTGACCGCCTCATGACCCTGAGCCCCACGCTGCTGCTCGTCGTCGCCGTCGGCGCTCTCGTCGGCGGGGGCGTCGTGCTGCTCTGGAAGGCGCTCGCGAGCGAGGAGCCGAGCGACGTCGCCCCGCCGAAGCGGGGGCTCAAGGCACGGCTGCAGCGCGTCGGCACCCAGCTGCCGATCGCCATCGGCGCGGGCCTGCTCGTGCTGGTCGTGACGCAGTGGATCGTCGCCGCGCTGGCGACCGGCGTGCTGGTGCTCATGTGGGACACGCTCTTCGGCGGGTCGAGCAGCGAGCGGCGCGCGATCGCCAAGATCGAGGCGCTCGCCGCCTGGACCGAGTCGCTGCGCGACACCGTCGCCGGCGCCGTCGGCCTCGAGCAGGCGATCCCGGCCACGGCGTACGCCGCCGCGCCCGCCATCCAGGGCCCGCTGTCGGCCATGGCCGACCGGCTCCGCGTGCGGGTGCCCCTGCCAGTGGCGCTGCAGCGGTTCGCCGAGGACATGGACGACGCCAGCGCGGACCTGATCATCGCGGCGCTGATCCTCAACTCCCGGCTGCGCGGTCCGGGTCTCCGCGAGGTGCTGTCGTCGCTGTCGGAGTCCGCGCGGGCCGAGCTCGACATGCGCCAGCGTGTCAGCGCCGGCCGCCGCAGCACCCGCCGCTCCGTGCAGATCGTGGTGGGCGTGACGCTGGCGTTCGTGCTCGGGCTGCGGATCCTCAACCCGGCGTACGTCGCGCCCTACGGCACCCCCGTCGGCCAGCTCATGCTCGTCCTCGTGATCGCGATCTTCGGCGCCGGCATCCTGTGGCTGCGCCGGCTGTCGCGGTTCGAGACGCCCGAGCGGTTCCTGCACTTCAGGACGCAGCCGTGAACGAACTCCTGCCCGTGATGCTCGTCGGCGGCCTCGCCGGCACGGGTGTGCTCCTCCTCGTCACGATGTTCAGCCGCGCCCCGGTCTCCGGCGCCGCGGCCCTCGCCCAGATCGACGCGCGCCGCGAGCGCGGCGCCCGCGCCGCCAGCCTGACCGCCGACCGTCGGCACAGCAACGAGTCGGTGCGGATGCGCAAGTTCGGGGCGAGCATCACCGGCCTGCTCGAGGCCCGCGGCGTCAAGCTCTCGTCGTCCATCACCGCCAACCTCGGGATCGTCGGTCAGTCCCGCGAGACGTTCATCGCTCGCACGCTGCTCGCGGCGCTGGTCGGGATGTTCGTGCCGGTCATCGTGCTCGCGTTCCCGTTGGTCACCGGCATGTTCGGGTCGCCCGCCGTACCCCTGTGGCTGAGCATGCTCGGCGGACTCCTCGGCGCGATCCTCCCGTGGGCGCAGCTCAACCGCGACGCGGATGGTCGACGGCGCGACTTCCGGCACGTGGTCAGCTCGTTCCTCGACCTGGTCGCGATGAACCTCGCCGGCGGCCGTGGCGTACCCGAGGCGCTCTCGTCGGCCACCTCGATCAGCGACGGCTGGGCGATGGTGCGCATCCGCGACACGATCGAGGCCGCCCGGCTGCAGGGCACCACGCCGTGGGCGGCGCTCGGCCAGCTCGGCGACGACGTCGACGTCGACGAGCTGCGAGACCTGGCCGCCGCGCTGGCTCTCGTGGCCGAGGACGGCGCCAAGGTGCGCGACTCGCTCGCCGCCCGTGCGGCGTCCATGCGGCGCAAGGAGCTCGCCGACGCCGAAGGCCGCGCCGCTGCTCAGTCGCAGTCCATGTTGGTCGCCCAGCTCCTGCTATGCGTGGGCTTCCTTCTGTTCCTCACCTACCCGGCCGTCGCGAGAGTCCTCGGAGGTTGACCGGGGATGCAGACGGGGACCATCAACCAGCCCGACAAGAAAGGCGCTCTTCGCCATGTCCACACAGCACCTGACTCTCATGTCGATCCTGCTCCGCGGCCGGCTCGCCCACGCCCGCCGCTCCGAGAGGGGCGCCTCCGCCGTCGAGTGGGTCGTCATCACAGCGATCCTCGTGTCGATCGCGGTCGCCGTCGGCCTGATCCTCACCAACAAGATCAAGGGCAAGGCCGACAGCATCGACCTCGGCGGCTGACACCCACGTCAGCCTTTCGAGCCCCGCGGCCGTTCGCTGCGCGGGACGAGCGCGGCGCCAGTGCCGTCGAGCTGGCGCTCTACATGCCGCTGCTCATGCTGGTCATCCTCATCGCGGTGCAGTTCTCGCTGAACTACCTCGGCAACGCAGCCGCCTCCGCCGTGGCACGCGAGGCCGCCCGCGTCGCCCGGATCAGCGGCGACCGGGCCGCCGGCGAGCTCGCCGGCCGTCAGTACGCCGCCAACGTCGGCCGCGGCGTGCTCGTTGACGTCGACGTCCAGGTTGTCCCGGTCGGAGGCGACCGGATGCGCGCCACCGTCACCGGTCGTGCGCAGGAGGTCTCGCCGATTCTCGTGCCGGGCGTCCGCCAGACCGTCGAGGGACCGGTCGAAGAGTTCAAGGTGGACCAGTGAGGCCGGCGATTCCCCAGGCTCGCCGTGACGAGGCCGGCTCGATGGCCGTCGAGGTCGTCATCCTCACGCCGGTCCTGATGATGTTCGTGATGCTGATCGCCGCCGGCGGACGGTACGTCGCCGTGCAGGGCGACATCCAGGCCACCGCCCGCGACGCCGTCCGCGCCGCGTCCCTCGAGCGCTCCGCCGCGGAAGCCCATGCCGCCGCGTCCTCGGTCATGCAGCAGTCGCTCGACGACGCGACCAACTGCCGGCCGCTCGCGCTCAGCGGGTTCGCGCCGGGCGGCATCGCCCGGGTCGACCTCGACTGCGAGGTCTCCTACGCCGGCCTCGGCCTGATCGGGTTGCCCGGCAGCGTCCGCATCCAGGCAGTGAGCCAGGCCCCGATCGACGTCTACCGGAGGACCGGATGAGGCGACTGCTCGCGACGCTGCGCGCGCGTCTGGTCCGGCGCGACGAGGGCGGCACGGCCACGGTGTTCGTGGTCGGCTTCGCCGTGGTCCTGCTCGCCTGCGCCGGTCTCGTCATCGACGGCGGCAGCGCGATCAACGCCCGCATGAAGCTCGCCGACGACGTGGAACAGGCCGCGCGCGCCGGCGCCCAGCAGATCGACATCGACACGCTGCGCGGCAGCAACGTCGTCACGCTCGACGGCCTCGCCGCCGAGGCGCGGGCGCGCCAGTACCTCAACGCCCTCGGCTACACCAGGGTCACGGTCCCGCCGGTCACCGGCGACACCATCACCGTGCACGCCGAGGACACCACGACCACCAAGCTGCTCAGCCTGATCGGGGTCCACGACTTCGACATCGCCGCGACGGCGACCGCCCAGGCGGTGACGCAGTGACGAGCCCAGCTCAGACACGTACGGAGACAGGATCGTGACCATGACCGGGCCGGACACCACCCAGCGCGGACCGGAGCGCTTCGCCTCCGCCGGCGACGAGCACACCGAGACCACCGCCATCAAGGCGCTCGGCGCCGGCCTCGCGCTGATGCTCCTCGTGATCGGCATCCCCGTCGCCCTGTGGCTCCTCACCGGGCCCCCGCCGTACCCCCACGGCGTGCCGAGCCGTGACGCGCTCACCCAGCCGGTGACCACCGAGACCGTGCTCGCGGTGCTGCGGGCCGTGGTGTGGCTGGCCTGGCTCCAGTTCACGGTCTGCACGGTCATCGAGGCGGTGAGCCTGCTGCGCGGCCGCGGCCTGCCCCGCCCGGTGCCGCTGTCCGGCCGGTCCCAGCAGCTCGCCCGCGCGCTCGTCGGCACCCTGCTGGTCGGTGGCGTGCTGGCCGGCAGCGCCGGTACGTCGGTCGCGGCCACCGTCTCCGCGTCGCCGCGGGTGGCCGGCCACGCGACCACCTCGTTGGCGACGCCGAGCGTCAAGGCGGACATCGCGCAGGAGCGGTCGACGCCGCGGGTGGATGCCGACCAGCGAGACGACCGGCGCGCCGTTCACGCGGGCGTGCCGAGCGACATGACCGACGTGATCGGCAAGAAGGTGTACGTCGTACAGCCGCCCGACGGCTCGTACCACGACAACCTCTGGGACATCGCCGAGCGGCACCTCGACAACGGGCGCCGCTGGCAGGAGATCTTCGACCTCAACAAGGGCCGGGTGCAGCCCGACGGTGGCGAGCTCGTGCTCGGCCGGCTGATCCAGCCCGGCTGGGTGCTGATCATGCCGGAGGACGCGAAGGGGCTCGACCGGGTCGAGGCCGCTCCGGCGACGCCCGACAGCACGCCGCCGGTCCGGGTCCTCCCGGACGCGGGCGACGTCGGCGGCGACGTGGCCGACACCGCAGGCGACGTCGAGCACGACGAGGCAGCGCGCGAGTCGAAACTGGCCCGCGACCTCACCGGTGGCGGGATCGTCGCGGCCGGCCTGCTCGCCGCGCTGGCCGCAGAGCGCCGGCGACGCCGCGGTGGGACTCCCGACGACGAGGCCCTCGAGGCCGAGGTCGGTCTGCTCGTCGGTGCCGACCGCGCGCGCGCCGAGCGGCTCGACACCGCCCTGCGCGGCCTGTCGGCACTCGCCCGGACCGAGCAGGTGTCGCTGCCGCCGGTGTTCGCGGTCGTCGTCGACGACGAGCACGTCGACCTCCGTCTGGCTCCGGCACGTCCCGACGCGCCGGTCCCGTGGACCCCGCTCGACGACGGCCGCACCTGGCGTCTCGCGCGCGACGCCGAACCGCCCGCCGAGCTCGGCCACGCGCCGTACCCCGGCCTCGTCTGCGTCGGCCGCACCCTCGAAGGTGCCGACGTGCTGGTCGACCTCGAGGCAGTCGGCGGCGCCGTCGCCGTGACCGGTCACGAAGCCACCGCGCGACAGGTCGTCTCGGCACTGGCGGTGCAGCTCGCCACCGCGCCGTGGGCCGACGAGCAGCGTGTCTACGGCCATGAGCTCTCCGAGGTGCTGGCCGACCTCGCGGGGGACAGGCTGGTGCTGGTCGACGACTACGAGCCGCTGCTCGAGCGGCTCGAGACCAGCGCGCCGCAACGCGCCGCGCAGGACGTGCTCACCGGCCGGCTGGCGAGGCGCCCGGGCGTCGTACCGCAGTACGCCGTGCTCGGCGCCAGCCCGTCGGAGCAGCTCGCCGAGCGGTTCGCCGCGTTGACCGGCCAGGGTGCCCGTGGGTTCGGCGTCGTGGTCGCGGGTGAGTCCGCCGGCACCAGCTGGCGGCTGGTCGTCGACGAGACCGGCACGCTGACCTTGCCGCTGCTCGACGTGCAGGTCGAGGCGGTCCGCCTCACCGAGCGGTCGACCGAGCTGGTCGCCGAGCTGTTCGAGAAGGCCCGCGAGGCCGCGCCCGCGGTCGTCGACGGCCGCGTGCGCGTGCCGGCGCCGGTCCGTCCCGGCGACGACGGCCACTGGAGCACGGCCGCTGTGCGCGTCGGTGTGCTCGGCCGGATAGAGACCCGCACGCCCGGCGATCTCGACCCGACGCGCGTTGAGCTCGCCACCGAGGTCGCGACGTACCTCGCGCTGCAGTCGGCCCCGGTCCACCCCACCGTGCTCGCATCGTCGATCTGGCCGCGTGGTGTCACGCCCGAGGTGCGCGACGCGACCGTCGAGCGCGTGCGGGAGTGGCTCGGCGCCGACGCCGAGGGCGCGCACCTGCTGCGGCAGGACGACGACGGTCGGCTGTCGCTGAGCCCCGACGTCGCACTCGACTGGGCCGCGTTCTGCGAGCTGGTGCAGCGTTCTCGTAACGCGCAGCCGCGCGAGGAGCGCGAGCTGCTGCGCCGCGCGCTGCAGCTGGTCCGCGGCGAGCTGATGGAGGGCCGCCCCACGGCGCGCTACTCCTGGCTGCCGCGCACCCGTCTCGAGACGCAGGTCGCCGACGTCGTGGTCGACGCCGCCCACCGGCTCGTCGAGCTCGCGCAGGACGACAACGACCCGAGCGGTGCCGCCGGAGCCGCCACGGCCGGCCTCCGCGCCGACCCCGGATCCCAGCTGCTCTGGCGCGACCTGATCCGCGCCGAGCTCGCCGCCGGAGGTCGCGACGCCGCCGCCCAGGCCGCCGACCGGATGGCCGACGTACTCACCCGCCGCCAGGCCCACATCGAGCCCGAGACCGACGCCCTCGTCGAGGAGCTCCTCCCCGCCGGCGAGGCGACCGGCTGAGAACAACGATTCGTCTGCGATTTACGGGGTGATTCACAGGGGCCGATCGCAGACGAATCGTTGTCCGGGGTTTCAGTCGATCAGGAGTACGACGGTCTCGGCGACGCAGGCGGGCTTGATCTCACCCTCGATCTCGATGACGTACTTCAGCGTCATCTGCTTGCCGGCCGGCACGTCCTCGACGCCGGTGAGCGTGACGTGGCCGCGCACGCGCGAGCCGACCTTGACCGGGTTGGGGAAGCGGACCTTGTTGACGCCGTAGTTGAGCTTGGCGCCGGGGGTGTCGAGCTTGAACACCTCGTTGGCGATCCACGGGATCAGCGCGAGCGTGAAGTAGCCGTGCGCGATCGTGCCGCCGAACGGCCCCTTCGCGGCGCGCTCCCGGTCGACGTGGATCCACTGGTGGTCGCGCGTGGCGTCGGCGAAGGCGTCGATCCGGTCCTGGTCGATCTCCAGCCATGGGCTGGTGCCGAGCTCCTGGCCGACGGCCTCGGTGAGCTCGTCGAGGGACGTGAACGTGCGCATCGGGCGGTGCCTCCTGGGGTGGTACGGCGTGGCGGTGCGAGGATGTGCCGCATGTCCGAACCTATCGGGGAGCGCATCCGCCGGGCGCCCAAGGTCCTGCTGCACGACCACCTCGACGGCGGGCTGCGCCCGCAGACCGTCATCGACCTCGCGCCTGAAGGGCACAAGCTCCCGGAGACCGAGGCCGGCGCGTTGAAGCAGTGGTTCGAGGACTCGGCCAACAGCGGGTCGCTGGAGCGCTACCTCGAGACGTTCGCGCACACCGTCGCTGTCATGCAGACCGCGGACAACATCCGCCGCGTCGCGCGTGAGTGCGTGGAGGACCTCGCGGCGGACGGCGTGGTGTACGCCGAGGTGCGCTACGCGCCCGAGCAGCACCTCGAGGGCGGGCTGAGCCTCACCCAGGTCGTCGAGGCGGTGCGAGACGGGTTCGCCGAGGGCGAGGAGGCCGCGAAGGCCGACGGCTCGCCCATCGTCGTACGGCAGCTGCTCACCGCGATGCGTCACCAGGCAAGGTCGATGGAGATCGCCGAGCTGGTCGTGCGCTACCGCGACGAGGGCGTCGTCGGCTTCGACATCGCCGGGGCCGAGGCCGGCTTCCCGCCCACCCGTCACCTCGACGCGTTCGAGTACCTCCAGCGCGAGAACGCGCACTTCACCATCCACGCCGGGGAGGCGTTCGGGCTGCCGTCGATCTGGCAGGCGATCCAGTGGTGCGGCGCCGACCGGCTCGGCCACGGTGTGCGGATCATCGACGACATCACCCGCAAGCCCGACGGGACGGTCGAGCTCGGCCGGCTGGCGTCGTACGTCAGGGACAAGCGGATCCCGCTCGAGATGTGCCCGTCCTCGAACGTGCAGACCGGCGCCGCCCCGTCGATCGCCGAGCACCCGATCGGCCTGCTCAAGGACCTCCGCTTCCGGGTCACCGTCAACACCGACAACCGGCTGATGAGCGGCACCTCGTTGTCGCGCGAGCTGGAGCTCCTGGTCGACGCGTTCGGGTACGACGTCGCCGACCTGCGCTGGTTCGCGATCAACGCGATGAAGTCGGCGTTCCTGCCGTTCGACGAGCGCCTCGCGCTCATCGACGAGGTGATCAAGCCCGCCTATGCGGTGCTCGAGGTGACCCGTTGACCAACGCGGTGACGCGCGCGTAGGCCTCGTCGGACGTCATCGGCTCGCAGCCGAGTGCGACGGCGTGCGCGACGATCCGCGGCTCCTGCCGCATCAGCAGCCAGCCGCGCTTGAGCAGCACGTGCGGAGCCTTGCGGCGCTCGCGCAGGTCACGCGTCAGCCGTCGCCAGAACGTCTTGACCGGGTGGTTGCGCACGCAGATCGCGGCGGCGAGGATGCCGCGCTCGCGACAGAGGGCCACGACCTCCTGGGCGAAGATCCCCTCCGCCACGAAGTACGGCGCCGCGCCGATGTCGACGGTGCGGTGACCGGTGCGGCCGTTGCGGGCGATCTCGTAGACAGGCACGTCCGCCGTACCGTCGCGACACAGCTCCTCGAGCGCGGCGGCGGCCTCCTCGCACAGCCAGGAGGCCGGGTCGTCCCAGTCGACGATCTCCTCGTCGCCGGCCAGCATGACCCGGGGCAGGTCTGGGGCGTCGCCGTCCTTGTAGAAGTCGTCGAGGTTGACGAACGGCAGACCCAGCCGACGGCAGAGGCGGGACTTGCCCGAGCCGGAGGGTCCGGCAAGGACGACGACCTGTGCGCTCACCCGCTCAGATGCCGACGGGGTGCCAGACCGTCTTGGTCTCCAGGAACGCCGTCATCCGGTCGAGGCCCGGCGGCTCGGTCCAGTCGGGCTCGACGGCCGGCGGACGTACGACGCGCTTGAGGTTCTCGGCCGCAGCCACCTCGAGGGCGGTCGCGTCGACATCCTCAGCACCGGCGGCGCCGGTCAGGTCGATGGCGTTGACGTCCATGTGGGACGCCAGCGTCGGCGCGGTGTCGGCCAGCGCGCCGGTGAGCATGTTGACCACACCGCCCGGGACGTCGGACGTCGCCAGCACCTCGGACAGCGTGATCGCGGGCAGCGGCCGGGTGGCCGAGCTCGCGACGACCGCGGTGTTGCCGGTGACGATGACCGGAGCGACGACCGAGACCAGGCCGAGCAGCGACGACTGCTGCGGAGCGAGTACGGCGACGACGCCGGTCGGCTCGGGCAGCGAGAAGTTGAAGTACGGCGCCGCCACGGGGTTGGTGCCGCCGACGACCTGCGCGATCTTGTCGGCCCAGCCGGCGTACCAGACCAGCCGGTCGACCGACTCGTCGACGGCCGCCTCGGCCTGCCGCTTGGTGCCGCCCTCGGAACGCTGCACCTCCTCGACGAACTGCGCGCGCCGGCCCTCGAGCACCTCGGCGACGCGGTAGACGACCTGACCGCGGTTGTACGGCGTGCGCGAGGACCAGCCCGCGAACGCCTTGCGCGCGGCCTGCACCGCGTCGCGCGCGTCCTTGCGCGAGGCGTAGGCGGCGTTGGCGAGGAACGCGCCCTTGCTGTCCTCGACGACGTAGGAGCGGCCCGACTCGGAACGCGGAAACGCGCCGCCGATGTAGAGCTTGTACGTCTTCCGGACGTCGATGCGGGTGCTCACTTGAGGTAGGCCTCCAGACCGTGGCGACCGCCCTCGCGGCCGTAGCCCGACTCCTTGTAGCCGCCGAAGGGGCTGGTCGGGTCGAACTTGTTGAACGTGTTGGCCCACACCACGCCGGCGCGCAGCTGGTCGGCCATCCAGAGGATGCGCGAGCCCTTGTCGGTCCACACGCCCGCGGACAGGCCGAACGGGGTGTTGTTGGCCTTCTCGACGGCCTCGGCCGGCGTGCGGAAGGTCAGCACCGACAGGACCGGGCCGAAGATCTCCTCGCGCGCGATGCGGTGTGCCTGGGAGACGCCGGTGAACACCGTCGGCGGGAACCAGAAGCCGTTGGTCGGCAGCTCGCACGCCGGGCTCCAGCGGCCGGCGCCCTCGGCCTCGCCGATGTCGGAGAGCTCCTTGATCTTGGCGAGCTGCTCGGCGGAGTTGATCGCGCCGATGTCGGTGTTCTTGTCGAGCGGGTCGCCGACGCGCAGCGTGGACATCCGGCGCTTGAGCCGCTCGAGCACGTCGTCGGCGACGGACTCCTGCACCAGCAGTCGCGAGCCAGCGCAGCACACGTGGCCCTGGTTGAAGAAGATGCCGTTGACGATGCCCTCGACGGCCTGGTCGACCGGCGCGTCGTCGAAGACGATGTTGGCGGCCTTGCCGCCGAGCTCGAGCGTGACCTTCTTGTCGGTGCCCGCGACCGTCTTGGCGATCTGCCGGCCGACCTCGGTCGAGCCGGTGAACGCGACCTTGTCGACGTCGGGGTGCGCCACGACCGCGCGGCCGGTCTCGCCGGCGCCGGTCACGATGTTGACCACGCCCGGCGGCAGGTCGGCCTGCTGGCAGATCTCCGCGAACAGCAGCGCGGTGAGCGGGGTGGTCTCGGCCGGCTTGAGCACGACGGTGTTGCCCGCCGCGAGCGCCGGGGCGATCTTCCACGACAGCATCAGCAGCGGAAAGTTCCAGGGGATGACCTGGCCGGCGACACCGTGCGGCTGCGGGTCGGGGCCGAGTCCGGCGTACTCGAGCTTGTCCGCCCATCCGGCGTAGTAGAAGAAGAACGCCGCGGTGAGAGGCACGTCGACGTCGCGGGACTCCTTGATCGGCTTGCCGTTGTCGATGGACTCGAGCACGGCGAGCTCGCGACCGCGCTCCTGCAGGATGCGGGCGATGCGGAAGAGGTACTTGCCACGCTCGCGGCCCGACATCTTCGACCAGATCCGCGTGTAGGCACGCCGCGCGGCCTTGACCGCGAGGTCGACGTCCTCCGCGGAGGCCTCGCTGACCTCGGCCAGCACCTCCTCGGTCGCGGGGGAGATGGTCTTGAACGTCGCGCCGCCGGAGGGGTCGACGAACTCGCCGTTGATGAAGAGGCCGTACGACGACTTGATGTCGACGATCGCGCGCGACTCGGGCGCGGGGGCGTACTCGAACCCTTCGAGACGCTCGCTCCTCGGGGACCGCTTCTCGTCAGAGGTGGTCGAAGTGTTTTCTCGGGATGCCATGCTCAGTCCAGGGTGAAGTAGTCGGGGCCGGAGTAGCGGCCGGTGCGCATCTTGGTCCGCTGCATCAGCAGGTCGTTGAGCAGCGTGGAGGCGCCGAAGCGGAACCAGTCGGGGTCGAGCCAGTCCTGGCCGGCGACCTCGTTGACCGTGACGAGGTACTTGATGGCGTCCTTGGCGGTCCGGATGCCGCCGGCCGGCTTCACGCCGACCATCTGGCCGGTGAGCGCGCGGTAGTCGCGGACCGCCTCGAGCATCACCAGCGTGACCGGCAGCGTGGCCGCCGGCTGCACCTTGCCGGTGGAGGTTTTGATGAAGTGCCCGCCGGCCATCATCGCGAGCCACGAGGCCCGACGGACGTTGTCGTAGGTCTGAAGCTCGCCGGTCTCGAAGATCACCTTCAGGTGCGCGTCGCCGCACACGTCGCGCACCGCGACGATCTCCTCGAAGACCTGCATGTAGCGGCCGGCCAGAAACGCGCCACGGTCGATGACCATGTCGATCTCGTCGGCGCCGGCCTCGACCGCGTCACGGGTGTCCATCAGCTTGATGTCGCGCGCCGCGCGGCCGGACGGGAAGGCCGTGGCGACCGCGGCGACCTTGACGCCCGAGTCGCCGAGGACCTCCTTGGCCGTGGCCACCATGTCGGGGTAGACGCACACCGCGGCGACCTGCGGGCAGGTCGGGTCGGCGGGGTCGGGGCGCAACGCCTTGGAGGCCAGTGCGCGGACCTTGCCGGGGGTGTCCTGGCCCTCGAGCGTCGTGAGGTCGACCATCCGGATCGCCAGGTCGAGGGCGAACTCCTTGGCGGTCGTCTTGATAGAGCGGGTGCCGAGCGCTGCGGCGCGGGCCTCCGCGCCGACCTGGTCCACCCCCGGCAGTCCGTGGAGAAAACGTCGCAGCGAGGAGTCCGACGACGTCGCGTCGGCCAGGGCCTCCGGGACGTGGTGGGAGCTCCCTGTCGTCGACGACTGAGGGCTCAGGGTGGTCACTCGTCAAGCATAGGGATCGTTCCGCGTTGTGGGAAAACGGCGGCGGAGAGGCACAATCGGGCACATGTCCGGTTCCGAAGCGGGCGCCGCGACGAGCGCCCAGCGTCCCCAGCCCGTCGAGCGGTTCAAGCCGACCAGCGGCCAGGCCCTGGGCTGGTTCGGCCTCGTCTTCGTGACCATCGCCCTGGTCTACGTGCTGTTCGCGGTGCACACCGTCACGGGGCTGCGTATCGGCCTCGGCGCGGTGTTCTTCGGCGCCGTGATCTGGGTGACGCAGATGCGGCCCCGGGCGACGGCGTACCCCTGGCACGTCGTGCTCAAGAACGCCGTCCGCGACCACCACGTGCCCCTGGCCGCCGTCGACGAGGTCGCGATGGGCCAGACGCTGTCGCTGTGGGTCGGCGACCAGCGCTACAGCTGCATCGGGATCGGCAACTCGATCCGCAACGACATCAAGGAGCGCCGCCGCCGGGCGGTCGACGAGGCGGACATCGGGCGCAGCCGGTTCTCCGAGCTGCGGGCCAAGGCCGAGCGCGCCAACCTCGACGAGCGTGCGATGAGCTACCAGACGTTCGTGGTGACCCGGCTCGAGGAGCTCGTGGAGTCGGCCAAGCGGGAGCACCGCGAGACCGGCCGCGCGCCGGGCGATCCGCAGCGGATCACCGCGTGGCCCGAGGTGGCCGTGCTCGTGGTGAGCGGGCTGGCGTTCCTCGGCTCGCTCCTGCTCGTCTGACCGCGCCCGCGGGTCAGAGCCCGGCCGCGGCGGCGAGGTCGGCGCGGATCGCATCGAGCCTTCCGGCCGCCACGATGCGTGCGGCGTCGACGCCGCCGTCGTCGTCTGCCTCGACGGGTACGACGACCTCGAGGTAGGCCTTGAGCTTCGGCTCGGTGCCCGACGGCCGCACGATCACCCGCGCCCGGTCGGCGAGCAGGTAGCGCAGCCCGTCGGTCGGCGGCAGGTCGGCGCTACCGAGGGCGAGGTCGTCGACCTGCTCCACGACGAGGCCGCCGAGCGACGAGGGCGGCGACGTGCGCAGCCGCGCCATCGCGTCCTTGATCTGAGCGAGGTCGGTGACCCGCACGGAGAGCTGGTCGGTGGCGAACAGGCCGTGCTCGCGGGCGATGTCGTCGAGCCGGTCGACGAGCGTGCGCCCCTCGGCCTTCAGCTCGGCGGCGAGCTCGACCACGCGGAGCAGCGCGGACACCCCGTCCTTGTCGCGGACCAGGTGCGGCGCCACGCAGTAGCCGAGCGCCTCCTCGTAGCCGAACGCGAGGCCGTCGACGCGCGCGATCCACTTGAAGCCCGTGAGCGTCTCGACGTACGGCTGGCCGTGCTTCTTGGCCAGCACGCCGACCAGCGAGGACGACACGATCGAGGCGGCGTACACGCCCTCGGTGCCGCGACGCAGCAGGAAGTCGGCCAGCAGCGCCCCGACCTCGTCGCCGCGGAGCATCCGCCAGCCGTGCGGGCCGGGGACGGCGACGGCGCAGCGGTCCGCGTCGGGGTCGTTGGCGACGACCAGATCGGCCCCCACTTCGGCAGCGAGGTCCATGGCGAGGTCCATCGCGCCGGGCTCCTCCGGGTTGGGGAACGCGACGGTCGGGAAGTCGGGGTCGGGCTCGGCCTGCGCCGTCGCGACGTGCGGGGCCGGGAAGCCGGCGCGCTCGAGCACCAGCCCGACGGACTCGCCGCCGACGCCGTGCAGCGGCGTGTAGACGGTCGTGATGTCCCGGGGGCCGCCGGGCGCGACGAGCGCGGCGACGTCGTCGAGGTAGGCGTCGACCAGGTCGTCACCCAGGACCTCCCAGCCGTCACCGCGCGGGACGTCGGCGACGGCCGTGACGGCCGCGATCCGCTCGGCGATCCCGGCGTCGGCCGGTGGCACGATCTGGCTGCCGTCGCCGAGGTAGACCTTGTAGCCGTTGTCCTGCGGCGGGTTGTGGCTCGCGGTCACCATGACGCCGGCGACGCAGTCGAGGTGCCTGATCGCGTAGGCCAGCAGCGGCGTCGGCAGCGGGCGGGGGAGGAGGTACGCCGTGAGCCCGGCGCCGGTCATCACCTCGGCGGTGTCGCGGGCGAAGACGTCGGAGTTGTGGCGGGCGTCGTACCCGATGACGACGGAGCCGCCGGCGTGGCCGGTGTCGCGCAGGTACGCCGCCAGGCCGGCCGCCGCACGGGTCACCACGACCCGGTTCATCCGGTTGGGGCCGGCGCCGAGCGCGCCCCGCAGGCCCGCGCCGGTCATCACGGCGGCGGTGTCGCGGGCGAAGTCCGCGGACTTGTAGCGGGCGTCGTAGCCGATGACGACGAGGCCGCCGTCCTGGCCCTTCGCCCTGAGGTACGCGGCCAGGCCCGCGGCGGCGCGGA
>DASURB010000116.1:0-71956 GCA_036280235.1 Nocardioides sp. | reverse complement strand
CCGTGCCGGACCAGCAGCAGCACGCCCATCAGTCGCCAGCCTCCTTCACCAGCCGGGTGCACCGGACGTCGAGGTAGCGCACGACGTCGAGGAAGGCGCCGTACGCCGGGTTCGTGGTCTGCCCGTGGTGGAACCGGTAGTAGATCTGCTGCGCGATCACCGCGAGCCGGAACAACCCGAACACCTCGTAGAACCGCCACTGCTCGGGCGTCACCTCGCGCCCGGTGCGCGCGGCGTATCCGGCGACCATCTCGGCGCGGGTCAGCACCCCCGGCAGGTGCGTGGGCTGGCGGCGGAGGGCGAGGTACGCCGGCTCGTCGTCGGCCTGGATCCAGTACGCCATCGCGCCGCCGAGGTCCATCAGCGGGTCGCCGAGCGTGGCCATCTCCCAGTCGAGCACGCCCGTGATGCGCAGGTCGGGCGTGCCGAGCCCTTGCAGCACGACGTTGTCGAGCCGGTAGTCGTTGTGGATCACGGTCGTCGCGACGTCGGCGGGCTGCTGCGCGTCGAGCCACGCCATCACGACCTCGAGGTCGCCCACGTTGTCGGTGCGGGCGCGCCGGTAGCGCTCGGACCAGCCGCCGACCTGGCGGGCGACGTACCCCTGACCCTTGCCCAGGTCGTCGAGCCCGGCCGCGTGGACGTCCACGCCGTGGAGCTCGGCGAGCACGTCGAGGAACGTCTCGCAGAGCACACGCGCGTCGCCCTCGGAGAGCGTGACGCCCTCGGGCAGCTCGGCGCGCAGGATCGTCCCCGGCAGCCGCTCCATCACGTAGAACTCCGAGCCGATCACCGACTCGTCGTCGCAGAACGCGACCATCTCCGGCACGTACGGGAACACCGGGATCAGCCGCGACTGGATGCGGTGCTCGCGGCCCATGTCGTGGGCGCCCTTGGCCTTCCGGCCCGACGGCGGTCTGCGCAGGATCAGCGAGCGGCCGCTCGACCAGTCCAGCCGGTAGGTCAGGTTGGAGGCGCCGCCGGCGAACTGGCGTACGTCGGGCGTCCCGTCGAGCCCGGTCGCGTCGGTGGCGTGCTCGCGCAGCCACGCCGTGACGGCCTCGACGTCGAAGGCGTCCTCCTCGCGGACGGCGCCGGCGGGGTTGTGGTCGGTGCGGTCGGTCATCCCGTCCTCTCTCGGAGCCGTGTCGCAGTGCGGCGCATCTCGGCGTCGTAGGCCGCGCGGTCGTGCTGCTTCAGCGCGACGGCCTGCCGCGCCGGCTCGTCGGGAAGCACGAGCTCGGCGCCGGCGTCGATCCCCTCCAGCACCGCGGCCGCGATCTCGTCGGCGGTGATCGGCGACTGCTCGACGAGCTGGGCGACCTTGGCCGCCACGTCGGGGTCCGAGCAGGACGAGTGCTGCATCAGGTCGGTGCGGAAGTACGACGGGCACACGGCGGTGCAGCCCACGCCGTACGGCGCCAGCTCGTGCGACAAGGTCTCGGAGAGGGCAACCACCGCGGCCTTGACCGCGTTGTAGGAGCCCATGCCCGGCGGGTGCACGAGCCCGGCGAGCGACGCGATGTTGACGATGCGGCCGCTGCCCTGGCGCTTCAGCATCGGCGCGAACGCCCGGCAGCCGCGGACCACCCCGAGCAGGTTCACGTCGACGAGACGCTGCCACTCCCCGAGCGTGCAGACGTCGACGCGACCGCCGCCGGCGATGCCCGCGTTGTTGACCAGGACGTCGAGCCCGCCCCACTGCTGCTCGACTAGTGCGACCGCGTCGTCCCAGGCCGCGTCGTCGGTGACGTCGAGGGCGATACCGCCATCAGGTGCGGTGCGGTCGGTGGCGAGCACGTCGTCACCCCGGGCGAGGAACGCGTGGGTGAGCGCCGCGCCGAGGCCGGAGGCGGCACCGGTGACGAGGACCCTCATCGGTACTTCGCGAGCTCGAGCTTGGCGACCACCCCGCGGTGCACCTCATCGGGACCATCGGCGAGCCGGAGCGTTCGCGCGCTGGTCCACGCCGCTGCGAGCGGGAAGTCGTCGGAGACGCCGCCGGCGCCGTGCAGCTGGATCGCCATGTCGATCACCTGCTGCGCCATCAGCGGCACCGCGACCTTGATCTGGCTGACCTCCGACAGCGCGGCACGGCTGCCCTGGGTGTCGAGCTTCCAGGCGGCGTGCAGCACGAGCAGCCGGGCCTGGTCGATGGCGATCCGCGCGTCGGCGATGCGCTCGGCGTTGCCGCCCAGCTTGGCCAGCGGCCGCCCGAACGCCACCCGCTCGGTCGCGCGACGGCAGGCGAGCTCGAGCGCCTTCTCCGCCAGACCGACGAGGCGCATGCAGTGGTGCACCCGACCGGGGCCGAGCCGACCCTGCGCGATCTCGAAGGCACGGCCGGGGCCGAGCAGGATGTTGCCGGAGGGCACGCGCACGTCGTCGAACGAGATCTCGGCGTGGCCCAGCGGTTCGTCGTACAACCCCATCGCGGTGAGCTTGCGCTCGATCGTCACACCGGGGGTGTCCCGCGGAACGAGCACCATCGTGTGCCGCGCGTGCCGGTCCGCAGTGTCATCAGAGGGGTCGGAGAGCCCCATGAACACGAAGATCTTGCAGTCCGGGTTGCCCGCGCCGGTCGACCACCACTTGCGGCCGTTGACGACGACCTCGTCGCCGTCGAGTACGGCGGTCGCCGCCATATTGGTGGCGTCGGAGGAGGCCACGTCGGGCTCGGTCATCGTGAAGGCCGAGCGGATCCGCCCGTCGAGCAACGGCTCGAGCCACTCGCGCTTCTGCTCTGGGGTGCCGTACTTGAGCAGCACCTCCATGTTTCCGGTGTCGGGCGCGTTGCAGTTCATGACCAGCGGCGCGATGAACGACCGTCCCGTTTCCTCGGCGACGGAGGCGTAGTCGACGTTGCTGAGCCCTCGGCCGCCGTCGGTGCCGAACCGCTCGGCGTAGTCACCCTCGTGGCCGGCGGGCAGGAAGAGGTTCCACAGTCCCTGCGCGCGCGCCTTCGCCTTGAGCTCGTCGAGCAGCGGCAGCGGCTGCCACGGGTCACCGCCGGACTCGCGGATCCGGGTGATCTCGCGGTGGTAGTCGTGCTCGACGGGCGCGATCTCGGTGTCGACGAACGCGCGGACCCGTGCGGCGAGGTCCGCGGCCCGGGGTGAGGGGCTGAAGTCCATGCGGCCGACCCTAGAGGCTCGGTGCGAACGACCGCGTCGGTAGTGTCGGCGCATGCCCCGCACAGCCCGCATCATCCTGCTCGCCGCCCTGCTGCTCCCGCTGACCGCCTGCGGCGGCAACGAGGAGGAGGAGAAGGCCAGCAAGTCGATCTCCGACTCGATCATGAAGGAGCAGGAGGGCGCACAGGGCAGCGTGTTCCAGATGAAGCGCGGCGAGGCCGACTGCATCGGCGACGGCTTCGTGGACTCCATCGGCGTCGACAAGCTGAAGGAGTACGAGTTCCTCGACGAGGACCTGAAGGCGAAGCCGATGACCAACGTCGTCATGGAGCGCGACGACGCCGAGTCCGCGACCGACGTGCTGTTCGACTGTGCCGACGTCGAGGGCCTGATGAACAAGGCGCTCGGCGCTGGTGACCAGATGGACGAGCGCACCAAGCAGTGCCTCGACGAGGTGCTGACCGAGGAGCGGCTGAAGTCGATGTTCACGCTGATGTTCGCCGGCGAGCAGGAGAAGGCCAACCAGGAGGTCATCAAGCCGCTGACCGAGTGCGCGGCGGCCGGCCTGGAGAACCCCGAGCAGTAGCTCAGCTGGCGACCGTCGCCACCACGCGGCAGCGCGTCTCGGGGTCGACCCAGGCATTGGAGGTCGCGACGAGCTTGCGCGTCGAGAAGAGCAGGAACGGCGCGGCCAGCAGCAGCGACCAGTACCACGGCGCGAACGTCGCGACGCCGAAGACCATCCCGGTCATCGTCGTCGAGAACGCCAGCCGCGCCGAGTAGCCGACCATCACGACGGGCGGCGCCGGCGTGGCGCGAGCACTGCGCAGGTCGACGGCGAACGGCGACTTCACCGACCACTTGAGCGCGGTGGCGACGACCTGCACGCACACGACGATGCCGCAGCAGACGACCGCCAGGACGCGGGAGACCGTCGGCTCACCCGCGCGGACCGCGCCCATCAGCAGCGTCAGCGTGGTGACGAGCAGCAGCACCTCGACCAGCACGATCGCGCGCGACGCGAACGCCAGCCGCGGCGACACCGGGATGCTGTCGCGCCAGAGGGCACCGCGACCGTCGAGGCACCAGGCGTTGACGCCGAAGAGCAGCGCGCCACCGGAGGCGACCAGGCCGGGCAGGATGCTGAGCATCAGCCAGTCGAGGCCGCCGGCCAGCGCGACGAGACCGGGCAGCAGCGCCAGCACGGCGAGGCCGCGGCGCAGCGGCACCGAGCGCCAGATCGCGACCCGGTCGGTGCGAAGCAGCGCGGCGAGGTCGGACGAGGGGTGGGTGCGCGCCGGCCGCAGCGAGGTCTCCTCGCGGAGCTCGTCACGCGCTGCCCGTCGTACGACGGCGGCCGACGCGAACGCACCCAGGGCGATCGAGGCGACGGCGATGGCCAGCAGCACCAGCACCACGCGGAGCCAGGGCAGGATCTGCCCGTCGGCGCCGAGCAGCACGCCGAACAGGATGCGCACGGTCGGGCTGCGATCCAGCACCGGGACGAGGTTGTCGGTGGCGATGAGCAGCCCCAGCCCGCCCGCGAGCGCGATGCTGATCAGCCGGACGGTGAGCACGCCGTACTCGCCGCGGCGGATCCACTCGATAGTCCACGCGCCGATCTGCGCGATCGCCGTCGCGGCCACGAGCCAGATGATCGTCGGCGCGAGCGCGAGCGGCAGGGTCCACTTCGGGCCGACGATGTAGGCGGTCGCGCCCAGCAGCGTCCACGCCTGCACGATCCAGGCGATGTTCAGCGGCGCCATCAGCAGCGCGCCGAGGTGGTCGGTGGTCGGGCTCACCGGGAACGCCATGCCCTGGTCGCGCGGCAGCAGCTCGCGGCCACCACCCGACGCGGCGGCGGAGATCATCGCGATCACCAGCACGCCGATGTAGCCGGACGGGAGCAGCAGGAGCACGTCGGAGCGGCGCTCGTCGCCCTCGGGGAGGTACGCCGGGAACCAGGACGCGGCGACGGTCAGCCCGAGCATCGTCGCGGTGACCAGCACGAGCACGGTCCGGGACCGTCCGCGCACGGCGGAGGCGCGGAACCTCAGCAGCGGGCCGAGGTCGGCTATCGCGCGGCGCTGCTCGCGCAGCCAGGACGAGCCAGTGCGGGGAGCTGCGACCGGCTCAGTCGAGGAGACCGCGGTAGGCACGCGCACCTTCCTCCCCCGACATCGCGGTGGCCGGCACCTGGGCGACGGCCTGGCCGCCGCGCAGGACGTAGGCCTCCTGGCACGCTTCGACGGCGAGCTCGCGCAGGTGGGTGGAGACCAGGACGGCGGCGCCCTCCGCGCGCGCGTCGGCGATCACCTCCATGGTGGCTTCGACGCCGAGCGGGTCGACGCCGTCGAACGGCTCGTCGAGCAGCAGCACGCGCGGCTTGTGGAACGCCGCGAGGATCACCGACATGCGGCGGCCCATGCCGTGGCTGAACCCGGCAGTCACGCGGTGCGTCGCGGCGCCGAGGTCGAAGCGCTCGAGCAGGTCGCGTGCGCGGGCCTCCCAGCCGCTGTCCAGCCGGCGCAGCCTCGCGGCCAGCTGGAGGTGCTCCCACGGCGTCGCGCGCGGGACGAGACCGCCCACGTCGGGGCAGTAGCCGGTGAGCCGCTTGACCGCGAGCGTGTCCTGCCGGATGTCGAGCCCGCACACGCGGACCGAGCCGCCGGTGGGCGGGATCACGCCGGCCAGCACGCGCATCGTCGTCGACTTGCCGGCGCCGTTGCGGCCGAGGAGTGCGGTCGCCGTACCGGCGGGGACGGACAGGTCGATGCCCTGGACGGCGTCCACGGACCCGAAACGGACCCAGAGCGCGTCCACGTCGACGAGGGGTGCGGTGCTCACTGGACTCATTGTCCCCGTCGCGTTATGGATGCGCCCCGAAATCGGACGAATCACACTCCCTCCGGGACGCGCAGGGCGAGGATCGCCATGTCGTCGCGGTGCGCACCCGGCACGAAGTCCAGGACCAGGCGACGGACCCGGTCGGCCACCGTCTGGGCCGGCAGTCCCACGGAGGCGGCGAGCTCGGCCTCCAGCACACCCTCCTCCCCGAGCATCCGGTTGCCGTCGCGGCGCTCCAGCACGCCGTCGGTCAGAGCGACGAGGAGGTCGCCCCGTCGCAGCTCGAGGTGGTCCTCGACGAACGCCACCCGCTCCTCGACCCCCAGCAGCGACTGCGGGCTACCGACCTGCACCGGCACGCGGTCGCGCACCAGGAACGGAGGCGGGTGCCCGGCCACGACCAGGCTGAGCCGGGCCCGGCCGTCGCGAACGGGCTCGACCACACCGCCGACCAGGGTGAGGAACCGCCCCCGCTCGCCCTCGTCGAGGATCGCGGCGTTGAGCCGCTCCAGCGTCACCCCGGTCGGCAGCCCGGCCAGGGCGAGCGCCCGGATCGTGTGCCGGGCGAGGCCGGTGACGGCCGCCGCCTCGGCGCCGGTCCCGCACACGTCGCCGACCACCCAGCACCAGCGCCCGTCGCCGATCGGGAACAGGTCGTAGAAGTCGCCGCCCGCGGTGCTGCTCTGCCCGGCCGGCTCGTAGACCACCGCGACGTCGAGCCCGGGCGGGACCTGGATCGTCGGGGGCAGCAGGCTGCTCTGCAGCGCCTCCCCCGCCGCCTTGAGCGCGCCGTGGGCTTGCGCGTTGTCGATGGCCATCGCGGCCCGGCGCGCCAACGACTCGGCCACCTGCAGGACCTCGCCGGTCAGCGGTGCGGCGCCGGGGCGCCCGAGGGTGAGCACACCGATCTCGCGTCCGCGGACCGTGAGCGGGAGGTGCTGCACCGGGCCCCGCAGCGGACCGGTGTCGGACGCCGGCAGCTGCTCGATGTCGACCGCCTCGAGCCCGCGCCGGATCGCGCCGACCTGCCGCTCGTCCTCGTGCCAGACCTGCTCCAGCACGAGCAGGCCGCGCGCGTCGCGCAGGTGGATGGCGCACCAGGTCGCCAGCTCCGGTACGACGACCTGCCCGGTGAGCGCCATCGTCATCTGCTGGTCGAGCGAGCCCGCGAGGAGCGCACCGGCCTCGAGAAGCAGGCCGAGCCAGTGCCGCCGTTCCGCCTCCGCGGCGCGCAGCCGGGCGCGGTCCGTCGCCGTCGCCAGCGAGGCGGCGGCGCGGGCGAGCAGCGCTGCTCGATCGTCGTCGAGTCCGGCGGCGTGCTCCGTGCCGGCGCCCAGCGCGCCGACCACCCGGCCCTCCACCACCACGGGGACGACGAGCACCGACCGGCAGCGCGTCCCGGCGAGCAGGGGAACGTCCCCGTCGGCGAGGTCCCGGAGCACCAGCGGCAGCCCGGGGTTGGGTCGGCTCAAGGCGCCCGGTGCGTCCCGCGGCATGCGGAGTCCCCGCAGGCGCGCGTCGAGGCCGCTGACGGCCGTCACCTCCAGCTCGGGGTCGAGGTCGCGGGCCAGCAGCAAGTACGTCGCATCGGCACCGACGAGGTCGCGGCAGCGCTCGACGGCCAGGTCGAGGTAGTCCTCGAGCCGGAGCCGGGCGAGCGCCTCGTCGCCGAGCCCGATCGGGTCGTACGGCGCGGGCGCGGGCGCGGGTGTGGCGGCTGGCGGGCGCTCGAGCAGCCCGCGCTGCGCGACCGGAACGAGCAGCAGCACCGAGCCGTCGCCGTCGACCACGTCGTGCTTCGTCGCGTAGACGGTCAGCACGTCTCCGGGCTTCGTGCGCACCACCAGCTCGCCGCGCCAGGGCAGCCGCTCACCGCCGGCCGGCCCGGACCCGTCGACGAGACCGCGCCACTGCCGACCCGCGACCTCGGCACTGGTCCAGCCGAGCATCCGGGTCGCGTCGTCGTTCCAGCCGCGGACCAGACCGGAGTCCGACAGCTCCACGACCGCGACGAGCACGTCGCCGCGGGTCGCCGTACCGTCGGCGTCACCGGGGGCCGGCTGTGGGTCCACGCCCCGGTCGATCTCGACCCAGACCTGCTTGGCGGTGTCGGTGTAGACCACGCCCCACGACGTCGCCACGGCACTGGTGATCAGCAGTCCGCGGCCGTGCTCGGACTCGTCGACGGGACGCGTGAGCGTGGGGTCCAGCGTTCGAAGCGGGTGCAGGTCCTGCACCTCGATGCGCAGGCGACTGACGTCGAGCAGCAGCCTGACCTCGACCGGCGTGCCGGCGTGCATCACCGCGTTGGTGACGAGCTCGCTGGTCATCAGGACGGCCGAGTCGACCAGGTCGGCGGCTCCCCACGTCTCGAGCTCACGCCGCACGAACCGACGCGCCCCGGCCACCGAGCGCTCGTCCGGCGGGAAACCCCTCGCGCTGCGCCTCGCGATGCTCTGCATCGAGCTCCTGCTCTCGTTTCCCCGCCGCTGTCATGGTGACAGACTGCAGCCGGGCCGTGACACAGGTCACAGGCCGCGAGGAGGCCGGCGCGATGCCACCTGCAGCAGCCACGAGGGGGACCGTCGGGACGAGCAGGGGTCCGGCCCCGCGCGTCGTGAGCGAGGAGGTACAGCTCCGACGACTTCTGGCCGCGATGTCCGCGATGCGCGACGGCAACTTCCGGCGGCGACTCACCCCGGCGTCCGACGGCGTGCTGGGCGAGCTGGCTCTGGTCTACAACGACATCGCCGACCGCCAGCAGCACCTGACGTCGGAACTGGCGCGGGTACGGCGTGCCGCCGGACGCGACGGACGGCACGCGGAGCGCCTCGAGCCGGGGGCCGGCGAGGGTGGGTGGGCCGCCGCGGTCGACGCGGCCAACGGGCTGGTGGCCGACCTGGTCCGGCCGACTGGTGAGCTGGCTCGGGTCGTCTCCGCGGTCGCCGAGGGCGACCTGACCCAGCGCATGGACGTCGGCAGCAACGGGACGCCCCTGCGCGGCGAGCCCCTGCGCCTCGCGCGCAGCGTCAACCTGCTGGTCGGGCGGCTGTCGGTCATCGCCGACGAGATCACCCGCGTGACACGCGAGGTCGGCATCGAGGGCAAGCTCGGCAGCCAGGCCAAGGTGAAGGACGCGGCCGGGAGCTGGCGCGACCTGATCGACGCGGTGAACACGGCGTCCTCACGGTTGACCGCCCAGGTCCGCGACATCGCCGAGGTGACCACCGCCGTGGCCAACGGCGACCTCTCCCGGACGGTCACGGTCGAGGTGTTCGGCGAGATGGCGGAGCTCAAGGACACCGTCGACCGGATGCTCGACCAGCTCTCGTCGTTCGCCGACGAGGTCACCCGCGTCGCCCGCGACGTCGGCACCGAGGGCCGCCTCGGCGGCCAGGCGGTCGTGCCCGGCGTCGCCGGCACGTGGCGCGACCTCACCGACTCCGTGAACACCATGGCGTCGAACCTGACCGACCAGGTCCGCGGGATCTCGTCGGTGGCCCAGGCGGTCGCCCGCGGCGACCTGTCCCAGCAGATCACCGTCACCGCACGCGGCGAGGTGGCCGAGCTCGCCGAGACGCTCAACTCGATGACCGCGACGCTGCGGACCTTCGCCGACGAGGTCACCCGGGTCGCGCGCGAGGTGGGCACCGAGGGCATCCTCGGCGGCCAGGCGGCGGTGCCCGGCGTGGCGGGCACGTGGCGCGACCTCACCGACTCGGTCAACTTCATGGCCGACAACCTGACCAACCAGGTGCGCGACATCGCCCAGGTCACCACCGCCGTCGCCCGCGGCGACCTCAGCCAGAAGATCACCGTCGACGTGCGCGGCGAGCTCGCCGAGCTCAAGACCACCGTCAACACGATGGTCGACCAGCTCTCGGCGTTCGCCGCGCAGGTGACGCGGGTGGCCCGCGAAGTGGGCAGCGAGGGCATCCTCGGCGGCCAGGCCGACGTGCCGGGCGTGGCCGGCACCTGGAAGGATCTCACCGACTCGGTGAACTCGATGGCGAACAACCTGACCAACCAGGTCCGCAACATCGCCGAGGTGACCACCGCGGTCGCCAGCGGCGACCTGACCCGCAAGATCACCGTCGACGCACGCGGCGAGATCCTCGAGCTGAAGAGCACGGTCAACACGATGGTCGACCAGCTCTCGTCGTTCGCCGACGAGGTGACCCGCGTGGCCCGCGAGGTCGGCACCGAGGGCATCCTCGGCGGTCAGGCGCGGGTGCCGGGCGTGGCCGGCACCTGGCGCGACCTCACCGACTCGGTGAACTCCATGGCGAGCAACCTGACCAACCAGGTCCGCAACATCGCCGGGGTCTCGACCGGCGTCGCGCGCGGGGACCTCAGCCAGAAGGTCTCGATCGAGGCGCGCGGCGAGGTGGCCGCGCTCGCGTCGACGATCAACGCGATGGTCGACACGCTGCGGGCGTTCGCCGACGAGGTCACCCGCGTCGCCCGCGAGGTCGGCACCGAGGGCATCCTCGGCGGCCAGGCCCACGTCCGGGGCGTCGCGGGTACGTGGCGCGACCTCACCGACTCGGTGAACTCCATGGCGAACAACCTCACCAGCCAGGTGCGCAACATCGCCGAGGTCACCACCGCCGTCGCCAGCGGCGACCTGACCCGCACGATCACAGTCGAGGCCCGCGGCGAGATCCTCGAGCTCAAGACCACCGTCAACCGGATGGTCGACCAGCTCTCGTCGTTCGCCGACGAGGTGACCCGCGTCGCCCGCGAGGTCGGCACCGAGGGCAAGCTCGGCGGCCAGGCCGAGGTCGCCGACGTGTCGGGCACCTGGCGGCGGCTGACCGAGAACGTCAACCAGCTCGCCAGCACGCTGACCACCCAGCTCCGCGCGATCGCGGAGGTGTCCACCGCGGTGACGCAGGGCGACCTGAGCCAGCAGATCACCGTCGAGGCGCAGGGCGAGGTCGCGGAGCTCAAGGGCAACCTCAACGAGATGATCGACAAGCTCCGCGAGACCACGAAGACCAACGAGGAGCAGGACTGGCTGAAGACCAACCTCGCCCGGTTCACCGGTCACATGCAGGGCGGCCGGGACCTGCTCGACGTGACCACCCTGATCGTCAACGAGCTGACGCCGCTGGTGGGCGCGCGACAGGGGTCGTTCTTCCTCAGCGACAGCCAGCGGGACGGCGAGCTGCGCCGGTTCGCGTCATACGGTTACCGCGCGCGCAAGTCCGTGCCGAGCGCGTTCGCGCCGGGCGAGGGACTCGTCGGCCAGGCCGCGGTGCAGCGGTCGCCGATCGTGGTGACCAACGTGCCGCCGGACTACATCCGGATCGCGTCGGGGCTCGGCGAGGCCAGCCCGCTGAACATCGTCGTACTGCCGGTGCTGTTCGAGGACCAGGTGCTCGGCGTGGTCGAGCTCGCGTCGTTCGAGCCGTTCACCGAGGTGCACATGCAGTTCCTCGAGCAGCTCATGGAGATCATCGGGGTGTCGCTGAACGCGATCATCGCCAGCTCCCGCACCGGTGAGCTGCTCGTCGAGTCGCAACGGCTCGCCGCGGAGCTGCAGGACAAGTCCGAGGAGCTGCAGACGCAGCAGGTCGAGCTGCAGCAGACCAACGCCGAGCTCGAGGAGAAGGCCCGGCTGCTCGCGGCGCAGAACCGCGCGATCGAGATCAAGAACCTCGAGATCGAGGACGCCCGCCGTGGCCTCGAGGACCGCGCGGAGCAGCTGGCGGTGTCGTCGCGCTACAAGTCGGAGTTCCTGGCCAACATGTCGCACGAGCTCCGCACGCCGCTCAACTCGCTGCTGATCCTGGCGAAGCTGTTGACCGACAACGTCGAGGGCAACCTGACCCAGCGGCAGGTCGAGTACTCCCGCACCATTCACAGCGCCGGCACCGACCTGCTCCAGCTGATCAACGACATCCTCGACCTGTCCAAGGTGGAGGCCGGGAAGATGGACGTGCACCCGGCCGACGTGGCAGTCGCCGGGATCGTGGAGTACGTCGAGGCGACCTTCCGGCCGCTCACCGCCGAGAAGGACCTGAGGTTCTCGGTCGGCGTCGGGCCCGACGTACCGCGGACCCTGCGCTCCGACCAGCACCGGCTGCAGCAGGTGCTGCGCAACCTGCTGTCCAACGCGGTGAAGTTCACCTCGTCGGGGCAGGTCACCCTCGAGATTCACACCACGCCCGCGGAGCGGTTCACCACTCCCGGCCTGCGTGACGCCGAGCAGGTCGTGGCCTTCGCGGTGACGGACACCGGCATCGGCATCCCGCCCGAGCAGCTCAAGGTCATCTTCGAGGCGTTCCAGCAGGCCGACGGGACGATCAGCCGGAAGTTCGGCGGCACCGGACTCGGTCTGTCGATCAGCCGCGAAGTCGCCCGGCTGATCGGTGGCGAGATCCACGTCGACAGCGAGCCCGGCCGGGGCAGCACGTTCACGTTGTACGTCCCTACGCGCTTCCGGACCGACGACGAACCCCGCGACGCCGGTTCCCCGGCGACGAGCGCCGCCGATCCCTCGGCCACTGCGGCGGAGCCCGACGACGTGGAGGACGACCGCACCAGCATCGGCCGGGACGACGCGGTCCTCCTGGTGGCACTGGCCGACCGCTCGCTGCGGAAGCAGGCCGTCGAGCTCGGCCGCGCGCACGGCTTCAAGGTGGTCGCGGCCGAGCGGCCCGACCAGGCGGTGCGCGCCGCGAGGTCGCTGCAGCCCGCGGCGCTCATGGTCGGGATGGAGCTGGTGACCGACGCCGGCACGTCGCTGCTCCGGGCGCTCAAGGCGGACCCGGAGACCCGGCACCTGCCGACGGTCGCGGTGCACTCGCCGCACGCCGGCGACGACCTGCTTGTCGGCCGGCACGCCGGGGCGATCGGGGTCGTGGAGCACCCGGTGACGGCCGAGCGGATCAGCGCGGCGCTGGAGGACCTCACCGGCTACCTGGCCCGCAAGACCCGCTCGCTGCTCGTGGTGAGCGGCGCGGGCGTGGACGAGCCGTCGGCGGTGGTCGCGCTGTTCGGCGCCGTACCCGAGGTGGACCTGCACGTCGCAACCAGCGTGGCCGAGGCCGCCGACGCTCTCGACGCCCGTGGCTACGACTGCGTCGTCGTGGAGCTCAAGCTGCCCGGCGGTACGGCGTTCGACGTGCTGAGGCGGATGCGCTCGCGCAAGGCGCTGCGGGAGATTCCCGTGGTCGTCAGCACCGGCGGACCGGTCTCGTTCAAGGACGAGACGCGGCTGGCCCAGTACGCGCGGTCGATGGTGGTCAAGCACGACGCCACCGACGCGCAGCTCGTCGAGGACGTCGCGCTGTTCCTGCACCGGTCGGGCGTCGACCTGCCCGACCGGCCGGCCGAGGAGGGACGACGCGGCGGGAGCTCGTCGTTCGCCGGCCGGCGGATCCTCATCGTCGACGACGACGTGCGCAACGTGTTCGCGCTGGCCAGCGCCCTCGAGCAGTTCGGCATCGACGTCGCCTACGCCGAGAACGCCGAGGCCGGGATCCAGCTGCTCGAGCAGGACGAGGGCGTCGACCTCGTGCTGATGGACGTGATGATGCCCGGGATGGACGGCTACACCGCGATGCGGGAGATCCGCCGGATGCCGACGTACGCCGACAAACCGGTGATCGCGCTGACCGCCAAGGCGATGCCCGGCGACCGGGAGAACAGCATCGCGGCCGGCGCGTCGGACTACGTCACCAAGCCGGTGGACCTCGACCACCTGCTCTCGCGTCTGCGTGCCTGGCTGCCATGACCGAGCGCGCCCGGATCCTCCTCGTCGACGACCGCCGGCAGAACCTGCTCGCGCTCGAGGCGGTGCTGAGCTCCCTCGACCAGATCCTGGTGACGGCCTCGTCGGGCGAGGAGGCGCTCCGGGCGCTGCTGAAGGACGACTACGCGCTGATCCTGCTCGACGCGCAGATGCCGGGGATGGACGGCTTCGAGACGGCGTCGCGGATCAAGGCCCGGGTGCGCACGAAGGACGTGCCGATCATCTTCCTGACCGCGGTCGACGAGGAGCAGCAGCACGCCTACCGGGGCTACGCGGCCGGCGGGGCCGACTACCTCTCGAAGCCGTTCGACCCGTGGGTGCTGCGCGCGAAGGTGCAGGTGTTCGTGGACCTGTGGCTGGCCGGGCGGCGCCTCGCGACCCAGGCCGCCCTGCTGCAGCGCGGTCTCGAGGGCCGCGTCGACGTGGTCGGCGAGCTCGACGACCGGCTCGGGATGGTGGAGGAGTCGGTCACGACACTGCGCGAGCGGGCCGGCGACGACGAGGCCGTCGAGACGCTCGCGCGCCGGGTGGCCGCGCTGCGGCAGGCCCTCGACGTGCTCGACGGCGGGTCGTCCCCGTCGGGCGCGACCCGCCGCGAGTTCGGCTAGGCCGGGAACCGACCGCCTTTCTCCGCCAGGTCGAGGAGGTACGCCGGGGGCTCGAAGCGCCCGCCGTACGTCGCCGCCAGCTCACGGGCGCGGGCGACGAACGCGGTGAGTCCGCCGGGGTAGCCCTGCATGAACTGGACGGCGCCGCCGGTGCTGGCGGGGTAGCCGATGCCCATGATCGAGCCGATGTTGGCCGCGGCGGCCGACTCGATCACGCCCTCCCCGAAGCAGCGGGCGGTCTCGACCGCCTCGATGAACAGCATCCGGTCCTTGAGGTCGCCGAGGTCGTCGAACCGGGGCTCGCGGTCGGCGGCCGGGAAGGTGTCGGCGAGGCCCTTCCAGAGGCCGAGCCGCTTGCCGGACTCGTCGTAGTCGTAGAAGCCGGCGCCGCGCAGACGTCCGGGCCGACCGGCCTCGAGCATCGTCTCGATGACCTTGTCGGCGGGGTGCGTCGGCACCTCCTGGCCCGCGGCCTGGAGCGCGTCGGCGGTGGCCTTGCGGATCTTGGCCATCAGCTCGAGGTTGAGCTCGTCGGAGAGCTGCAACGTGCCGACCGGGTAGCCGGCCTGCGTCGCGGCCCGCTCGATCGACGTCGGGTGGTAGCCCTCGGCGAGCATCGCCAGGCCCTCGTTGACGTAGGTGCCGATGACCCGCGAGGTGTAGAAGCCGCGGGAGTCGTTGACGACGATCGGCGTCTTCCTGATCAGCTGCACGACGTCGATCGCCTTCGCGACGGTGGCGTCGGAGGTCTCGCCGCCGCGGATGATCTCGACGAGCGGCATCTTGTCGACCGGCGAGAAGAAGTGCAGGCCGACGAAGTCGGCGGGGCGGTCGACGCCCTGCGCCAGCCCGGTGATCGGCAGCGTGCTGGTGTTGGAGCACAGCAGCGCGTCGGGAGCGACGACCTTCTGCACCTCGGCGTACACCTCGGCCTTGAGCTTGGGGTCCTCGAACACCGCCTCGATGACGAGGTCGCTGCCGGCGAGGTCGGCGTAGTCGGCGGTCGGGGTGATCCGGTCGAGGATCTCGCCGGCCTCGACCTCGCCGAGCTTGCCGCGCGAGACCTGCTTGTCGAGCACCTTGCGCGAGTATGCCTTGCCCTTCTCTGCGTTCTCGAGGGCGACGTCCTTCAGCAGCACCTGCGCGCCGGCGCGGGCGCAGACGTAGGCGATGCCGGCGCCCATCATCCCGGCGCCGAGCACGGCGACCTTGGTGGGCGTGAACTTCTCGAAGCCCTCGGGGCGCAGCGATCCGGAGTTGATCGCCTGCAGGTCGAACCAGAACGCCTGGATCATGTCCTTGGAGTTCTTGCCGGTGACGAGGTGCGTCATGTAGCGCGACTCGATCCGGCTCGCCGTGTCGAAGTCGACCTGGGCGCCCTCGACCGCGGCGCACAGGATCGCCTTCGGCGCGGGGTAGTCGGCGCCCTTGAGCTGCTTGCGCAGGTTCGCCGGGAACGCCGGCAGGAACGCCGCGAGCTTCGGCGAGGACGGCGTGCCGCCGGGCATCTTGTAGCCCGGCCGGTCCCACGGCTGTACGGCGGCCTCCTCGTCGTCGCGGTGCGCGTTGACCCAGCCCTTGGCGGCGGGGAGCAGCTCGGCGGGGTCGTGCACGAGGGCGTCGACGAGGCCCCTCTCCTTGGCCTCGGCGGGCTTCATGCGCGGGCCGGTGAGCAGCACGTTCATCAGCGCGTCGGCGAGACCGAGCATCCGGACCGTGCGGATGACCCCGCCGCCGCCGGGCAGCAGGCCGAGTGTCACCTCGGGAAGACCGATCTGGACACCGGGAGCGTCGACGGCGATCCGGTGGTGGCACGCCAGCGCGATCTCGAGACCGCCGCCGAGCGCCGTACCGTTGATCGCCGCCACCACAGGGCGGCCGATCGTCTCGAGCCGGCGCAGCTGGGCCTTGATCTCCTGGCTGAGCGCGAACACCTCGGCCGCGTCCCCGGGCCCGGCCTTGACCATCTCGCGGAGGTCGCCGCCGGCGAAGAACGTCTTCTTCGCGCTGGTGACGACGACGCCGGCGACACCGCCTTCGGCAACGTCGGCCTCGAGCCGCTCGACGGCGGCGGCCATCGACTCCTGGTAGAGCCGGTTCATCGTGTTGGCGCTCTGCGTCGGGTCGTCGAGGGTCAGGGTGACGATGCCGTCGGTGTCCTTGTCGTAGCGGACGGCGGACTGCTGCGCGGTCTCGGTCATGAGTGTCCTCTGCGTGTTCGGCGAGGTGGTCTCGACAGGCTCGACCACCCGGAGGTTCAGGTGGTCGGTCAGATGCGCTCGACGATGGTCGCGATGCCCATGCCGCCGCCGACGCAGAGCGTGGCGAGGCCGTAGCGCAGGTCGCGGCGCTCGAGCTCGTCGACGAGCGTGCCGAGGATCATCGCGCCGGTCGCGCCGAGCGGGTGGCCCATCGCGATCGCGCCGCCGTTGACGTTGACCTTGTCGTGCGGGAGGTCCAGGTCGCGCATGAACCGCATCGCGACCGCGGCGAACGCCTCGTTGATCTCGAACAGGTCGATGTCGTCGACCGACAGCCCCGCCTTGGCCAGCGCCTTGCGCGACGCGGGCGCGGGACCGGTGAGCATGATCGTCGGGTCGGCGCCGGAGACCGCGGTGGAGACGATGCGGGCGCGCGGCGTGAGGCCGAGCTCCTGGCCGACCTGCTCGGTGCCGATCGCGACGATCGCGGCGCCGTCGACGATGCCGGAGGAGTTGCCGGCGTGGTGGACGTGGTCGATCTTCTCGACCCAGTGGTACTTCTCCAGCGCGACCGCGTCGAAGCCGCCCTGGTCGCCGATGCCGGCGAACGACGGCGGCAGCGACGCCAGCGACTCGACGGTCGTGCCTGGCCGGATCAGCTCGTCGTGGTCGAGGACGGTGAGGCCGTTGATGTCCTTGACCGGCACGATCGAGCGGTCGAAGTAGCCGTTGGCCTGCGCCTTGGCGGCCCGCGACTGCGACTCGGCCGCGAACGTGTCGACGTCCTCGCGGCGGTAGCCCTCGATCGTCGCGATCAGGTCGGCGCCGATGCCCTGCGGCACGAACGACGTGGCGAGCGCGGTGGCGGGGTCCAGCGCCCAGGCGCCGCCGTCGGTGCCCATCGGCACCCGCGACATCGACTCGACGCCGCCGGCGAGGATCAGGTCCTCGAAGCCTGAGCGCACCCGCGCCGCGGCCTGGTTGACCGCCTCGAGGCCCGAGGCGCAGAAGCGGTTGAGCTGCACGCCGGCGACCGTCTCGGGGTAGCCGGCGGCCAGCGCGGCCGCCTTGGCGATGTCACCGCCCTGGTCGCCGACCGGGGTCACGACGCCGAGCACCACGTCGTCGACGCGCTGCGGGTCGAGCCCGGGGTTGCGGCGCTTGACCTCGTCGAGGAGGCCGACCACCAGGTCGATCGGCTTCACCTCGTAGAGCGAGCCGGTCTTCTTGCCGCGGCCGCGCGGCGTGCGGAGGGCGTCGTACACGAACGCCTCCGGCTGGGTTCCCCGGTCGGTGCTGAGCGCCATCCGCGCGTCCTCTCGGTCGATGACGGGACGAGTACTGCGATTGTGACACTCCTGCTGTTAGCGTCGTCAACCACGACGACCCTGTGACGTGCATCTCGAAAGGCCCCCGATGTCGCAGTCCCAGCCGCACACCACCGGTGAGCAGGCTCAAGAGCAACCCGAGCTGATGACGCTCGAGGAGCTGACCCGCCGCAGCGGGATCAGCGTGCGCAACATCCGCTTCTACACCTCGCGCGGCCTGCTGCCGGCGCCGATCCGGAAGGGCCGTTCGGGTTACTACTCGGCCGACCACCTGGCCCGGCTCGAGCTGGTGCGGGAGCTGCAGGCGCACGGGTTCACGCTGGCGGCGATCGAGCGGTACGTCGCCAAGATCCCGGCCGACGCGACGCCGGAGACGATCGCGCTGCACCGCACGCTGCTCGCGCCGTGGATGCCCGAGCTGCCCGAGACGATGACCCGCAAGGAGCTCGTGCGGCGGGCCGGCCGGCCGCTGTCCGACGAGGACCTCGACACGCTCAACGCGCTGGGCATCGTGTTCCCGGCCAAGCAGGGCCGCTACCAGGTCGCGGTCGCGCACCTGTCCGTCGGCGTCAGCCTTCTCGACCTCGGCATGCCGACCGACGCGGCGCTGGCCGCCCAGGACATCTTCCTGGCGCACGGCCGCGCGATCGCCGACGAGCTGACCGAGCTGTTCAGGACCAAGGTGTGGCCGGCGTACGTCGAGGGCGGCGCGACGCCCGACCAGATCCGCGAGGTCGTGGAGCGGTTCAAACCGGTCACGGTCGCGGCGCTCGTGGCGGCCTACGAGTCCGCGGTCAACGAGACCAAGCGCGAGACGGTCGCGCGGCGCGCCCGATGACGGCCGGGAAGGGCCCCCTCGCCGGCGTCCGCGTCGTCGAGCTGGCCGGGATCGGGCCGGGACCGCACGCGGCCATGCTGCTCGCCGACCTCGGCGCCGACGTGATCCGAGTGGAACGGCCGGGCGGGGCGACGTCGGCCGGTCCGCGCGAGACCGACCTGCTCACCCGCGGGCGGCCCAGCGTGGCGCTGGACCTCAAGCACCCCGACGCGGTCGTGACCGTGCGCGCGCTGGCTGAGAAGGCCGACGTGTTCCTCGAGGGGATGCGGCCCGGCGCGGCCGAGCGGCTCGGGCTCGGGCCGGACGAGCTGCTCGCGAGCAACCCGCGGCTGGTCTACGGCCGGATGACCGGCTGGGGCCAGGACGGGCCGTGGGCGGAGGTGGCCGGGCACGACCTGAACTACCTCGCGGTCTCCGGCATCCTGCACGGCCTGGGCCAGACGCCGGACCGGCCACAGTTCCCGACGAACCTGCTCGGCGACTTCGGCGGCGGCTCGACGTACCTCGTCATCGGCGTGCTCGCCGCGCTCACCGAGGCGCGCACGTCCGGTCGCGGCCAGGTCGTGGACGCCGCGATCGTCGACGGCGTGGCCCACCTCGGCACGATGCAGGCCGGGATGCTCGCCGCCGGGCTCGCGCACGAGCGGCGGGCGGCCGGGCTGCTGGACGGGGGCGCGCCGTTCTACGACGTCTACGAGACCGCGGACGGCAAGCACATGTCCGTCGGTGCCCTGGAGCCGCAGTTCTTCGCCGAGCTCGTCCAGCTGCTCGAGCTCGACGACGCCCCGGACCAGTGGGACATCGAACGGTGGGGCGAGCTGCGCGAGCGGCTGACCGCACGGTTCCGCGAGCGCACCCAGGAGGAGTGGGCGGGGGTCTTCGACGGGACCGACGCGTGCGTCGCGCCGGTGCTGCCGGTGTCCGAGGCTGCTCAGCACCCGCACGTAGCGGCGCGCGGCACCTGGGTCGAGCGGGACGGCCTGACCCAGCCGGCGCCGGCGCCCCGGTTCTCCCGCACGCCCGGGGAGCTGGGCGACGGTCCGAGCGTCGCCGGTGGCGACACCCGGGCCGCGCTGACGGCCTGGGGCGTCGAGGACGTCGAGGGCCTGATCGAGTCGGGGGCGGCCGTCCAGGCCTGACGTCACGTCGGAAGTGGTGGCTACTGTCGGGAGGGTCGTCGACGACAGGACGGACGCGTGGCAGTTGCGAGCGGACACGTGCCCCCGACCCGGGGCGTCGTCGGCCTGCTGACCGCCACCCATCCCGGTCCCGCCCTCGCAGTCTCCGTCGTGGCCGGGCTGCTCGCGTTCGGAGAGGACGCCCCGCCGTCGACGGTCGCGCTCGTCGTCGCCGCGGTGCTCGCCGGGCAGCTCTCGATCGGGTGGTGCAACGACCTCGTCGACCTGACGCGCGACCGGCAGGTGGGCCGCGCTGACAAGCCCCTGGCCACCGGCGCGGTCGACGTCCGCACCGTGCGGGTCGCCTGCGCGGTCGCGGTGGCGCTCGTCGTACCCCTCTCGCTCGCGTGCGGCGTGCTCGCCGGCACCGTGCACCTGGCCTGCGTCGCGTGCGCGTGGGCCTACAACCTGGGGTTGAAGGCGACGGTCTGGTCGTGGCTGCCCTACGCCCTGGCGTTCGGCGGCCTGCCGGCGTTCGTGGCGCTCGCCGCCGACGCCTCGCCGGTGTGGTGGACGAGCGCCGCCGGCGCGCTGCTCGGCGTCGGCGCGCACCTGGTCAACGCGCTGCCCGACCTCGACGACGACCGCGCCACCGGCGTGGTCGGCCTGCCGCACCGTCTGGGTGCGGCGGCCTCTCGGCGTCTCGCCGTGACTGCGTTGTCGGCTGCCACCCTGCTGCTCGCCTGGCAGGCACCCTCGCTCGCGGCCCTCGGCCGGGTGCTCGTGGTGGCCGTCGCTCTTGTGCTGGCCGCGGTCGCGCTGAGGTCCGCCGGGCGCACGCCGTTCCGCGCCGTCGTCGTGCTCGCCCTCGTCGATGTCGCCGTCCTGGTGGTGGCGCGGTGACAGGCCGCTGGGACCTGGTGGTGGTCGGTGCCGGGCCGGCCGGGAGCGCCACCGCGCTCGGTGCGCTGCACCGCGACCCCCGCTTGCGCGTGCTGCTGCTCGACCGCGCGGACTTCCCGCGCGACAAGGCGTGCGGAGACGGCATCGCCCCGCACGTGCTCGACGTGCTGACAGGCGTCGGCGTGCACGGCCTGCTCGACGACCACGTCCCGCTGCGCCGGCTAACGATCTCGATCGCTGGCCACGTCGCCGACGGTCCGCTGGCCCGGCCCGTGTGGGTGGTGCCGCGCACCGAGCTCGACGCGCGCCTCGTCGCCCGAGCGGAGGCGGCCGGAGCCGTTCGCGAGCGACGCCGGGTGCGGAGTCTCGACGAGCTGGACGCCCGTGTCGTCGTCGGGGCCGACGGCGCGCACAGCGTGGTCCGTCGCGACCTGCTCGGGTCTGCGCCGGGGCATCGGGCGCTGGCGATCCGCGGCTATACACCGGCACCGGCGGCGTTCGCGGGCCGCCAGGTGATCCGGTACGGCGACCGCCGGATGCCGTCGTACGCCTGGTGCTTCGACCGCGGCGACGGCCTCGCCAACGTCGGCTACGGCGAGCTCGTCGACGGCGACGAGGACCTGACCCGCGACCTGCTGCTCGGCGAGCTCGAGCGGCTGCTGCCGGGGACGGTCGCACGAGGTGATGCGTGGCGCGCGGCCCACCTGCCACTCTCCGGCCTGCCGCGCCGGCACGCCGCGGGGCGGGTGCTCCTCGCCGGCGACGCCGCGCACCTGGTCAATCCGATGACCGGCGAGGGCATCTTCTACGCGGTCGCCACCGGGGTGCTGGCCGGGCGCGCTGCGGCCGACGCGATCGCCGCCGGCCGGCCTTCGGCCGCCGGCGAGGCCTACACGCGCACCGTCCGCCGCCTGCTCGCGCGGCACCAGCGGCACACCACGCTGACGGCCCGGCTGTCCGCCGTACCCCGGGTGGTCGCGGCCGGGATCGACGCGGCCGCGCGGAACAACGGCGTGTTCGACGACCTCGTCGAGATCGGCCTCGGCGACGGCACGATCACCCCGCGGCTCGTCGGTGGCCTGGTCCGCGCGCTGGCACGGCCGACCCCGACCTCGCACCCGAACGAAGCGGAGACCTCATGGAGATCCTGACCGTGCGCGGCGCGCTGCCCCCGCACCGCTACGCCCAGGAGGAGATCACCGACGCCTTCGCGACCGTGATCGCGCAGAACGCGCTGGACGAGGGGCTGCTGCGCCGGCTGCACGGCAACGCGGGCGTGCGGACGCGACACCTGGTGCTGCCGCTGGAGGAGTACGCCGGGCTCGGCGACTTCGGCCACGCCAACGACCTGTTCATCGAGCACGCCGTCCGGCTCGGGTCACAGGCGCTGGTCGACGCGCTCAAGGCCGCGGGCCTCACGCCCGGCGACGTCGACCTCGTCGTGTCGACCACCGTGACCGGCCTGGCGGTGCCATCCCTCGACGCGCGCATCGCGGCCACGGTCGGACTGCGGCCGGACGTCAAGCGGGTGCCGCTGTTCGGCCTCGGCTGCGTAGCGGGAGCGGCGGGCATCGCGCGGCTGCACGACTACCTCCTCGGCCACCCCGACCACGTCGCCGTACTCGTCTCCGTCGAGCTCTGCTCACTGACCGTCCAGCGCGACGACACCTCGGTGCCGAACCTCGTGGCCAGCGGGCTGTTCGGCGACGGCGCGGCCGCGGTCGTGGCGCGGGGTGGACCTCCCGAGGGCGGTGGGGTCGAGGTGCTCGCCTCGCGCAGCCGGCTGTACCCGGACTCCGAGCGGACGATGGGCTGGGACATCGCGTCGACCGGGCTGCGGATCGTGCTCGACGCGTCGGTGCCGGACATGGTGCACCGCTACCTGCGCGAGGACGTCGACGCGTTCCTCGCCGACCACGGCCTCGGCATCGACGACATCGGCTGGTGGGCCTGTCACCCCGGCGGGCCCAAGGTGATCGAGGCGATCGAGGAGTCGCTCGGCCTGCCGCGCGAGGCGGTGCAGCTGACCTGGGACTCGCTCTCGCGGATCGGCAACCTGTCGTCGTCCTCGGTGCTGCACGTCCTCGAGGACACCCTGCGGGAGCGGCCGCCGGTGCCCGGGTCGTGGGGTGTGGTGATGGCGATGGGGCCCGGCTTCTGCTCCGAGCTCGTGCTGGCGCGAGGGGTCGCATGACGTCGCTCGCGTTCTTCACCGTGCTGGTGGCGCTGGTCGCGCTGGAGCGGCTCGCCGAGCTCGTCGTCTCGACGCGCAACGCCCGGTGGGCCCTCGCGCAGGGTGGGCGGGAGACCGGGCAGGGCCACTACGTCGTGATGGTCGTGCTGCACACCGGGCTGCTCGTCGGCGCGCTGGTCGAAGCGTGGTGGCGGCGACCCGACGTACCACTTCTGCTGGCCGCCACGATGTTCGCCCTCGTTCTCGCCTCGCAGGCGCTGCGCTGGTGGTGCATCGCGACGCTCGGCCGGCAGTGGAACACGCGGGTGATCGTCGTGCCCGGGCTGCCGCTGGTGCGGTCCGGGCCGTACCGCCGGCTGCGGCACCCCAACTACGTCGCGGTGGTCGTGGAAGGCTTCGCGCTGCCGCTGGTGCACGCCGCGTGGTGGACGGCTGTGGTGTTCACGGTCGCCAACGCGGTGCTGCTGATGGTGCGGATCCGGGTCGAGGAGCGCGCGCTCGCGGAGGTGCCGTGCGTGACCTCGTGATCGCCGGCGGCGGGCCGGTCGGGCTGGCGACGGCGTTGTACGCCGCCCGCGCCGGCCTCGACGTGGCCGTGCGCGAGCCGCGACAGGGCACGATCGACAAGGCCTGCGGCGAGGGGCTGATGCCCGGCGCGCTGGTGGCGCTGCGGGAGCTCGGCGTGGACCCGCCGGGGCACGAGCTGGCGGGGATCCGGTACGTCTCCCCGTCGCGCTCCGTGTCAGCTCCGTTCCGCCACGGGGTCGGTCGGGGCGTGCGGCGAACGGCCCTGCACTCCGCGTTGCGTGCGGCCGTCGACGCGGCCGGGATCCCGGTCGAGCACCGGCCGGTGCGGTCGATCGGGATGCGCGCGGATCACGTGAGCGTCGACGACGAGCCCACGCGGCACCTGGTCGCCGCCGACGGCCTGCACTCCCCGATCCGTCGGATGCTGCGGCTGGACGGTCCGACCTCGTCGGTGCGGCGCTACGGCCTGCGCTGCCACGTCGACGTACCGCCGTGGACGTCGTACGTCGAGGTGCACTGGTCCGCGCTGGGGGAGGCCTACGTGACGCCGGTCGGCCCCTCGTGCGTCGGGGTCGCCGTGCTGAGCGCGTCGCGCCGTCCGCTGCCCGAGCTGCTGGCGACGTTCCCGCGCCTGCGGGAGCACCTCGGCGACCCACCGCTGGGCGACGTCCGCGGCGCCGGACCTCTGCGGCAACGCGCCCGGCGTCGTGTCGTGGGCCGGGTGCTGCTGGTAGGTGATGCCGCGGGCTACGTCGACGCGCTCACCGGCGAAGGCATCGGCGTCGGCCTCGCCCAGGCCCGCGCCGCCGTCGACGCCATCGTCTCCGGACGGCTGGTCGACTACGAAGAGGCGTGGCACCGGATCACGAGACGCCACGACCGCCTCACCCGCGGCCTGCTCCTCGCCACCCGACCCCCGGTCATGCGACGCGCCATCGTCCCCGCCGCCGCCACCCTCCCCCGCGTCTTCTCCTCCGCGGTCAACGCGCTGGCCGCCGGGGCGTGACAACGATTCGTCTGCGGTTTACGGGGTGAATCACGCAGGGAGATCGCAGACGAATCGTTGTTGTCGCGTCAGTGGTGGTGCTGCGCGGGCTGCTCGTCGTGCCCGTGGTGCATGTGCTCGTGCACCTTGGCGTGGCCGAGGCCGCGGCCGATCATCCACTTGTTGACCGGGACGGTCACGACGAAGGCGACGAGCAGCGAGAACGCCAGCGAGCCCCAGAAGATCCAGGAGGCCAGGCCGGCGTCGATGGCGCCGGGCACCGCGACCATCACCGCGTTGTCGACGACCTCCATCACCGCGATCGAGACGGTGTCGGCGGCGAGCGCGACGCGGACGGCGGCGGCGAACGTGAGGCCGGACCGCAGCACCGAGCTCATCGTGAGCAGGTAGCCGAAGAAGAACGCCAGCACGACCGCCAGGGCCACGCTCGGCCAGGTCGACCAGCCCCACCAGGAGGCCAGGACCATGCCGAGCACCTCACCGATCGCGCAGCCGGTGAGGCAGTGGAGGGTCGCGCTGATCGCCGTACGCCAGGAGTTCATGTCCGCACCAACCTACCCCCTGGGGGTACCTATTCCCACCTGCGACAACGATTCGTCTGCGAAGTCCCCGTGTAAAACACCCCGTAAACCGCAGACGAATCGTTGTCGTCACAGGACCCGGCGCAGGAACTGGCGGGTGCGCTCCTCGCGGGGCTCCCCGAGGACCTGGTCGGGCGGGCCCTGCTCCAGGATGACGCCGTCGTGCAGGAAGCACACGTTGGTAGCGACCTCGCGGGCAAAGCCCATCTCGTGGGTGGCCAGGACCAGCGTGGCGCCGCTCTCGGCGAGGTCGCGGATGATGTCGAGCACCTCGCCGACGAGCTCGGGGTCGAGCGCGCTGGTGACCTCGTCGAGGAGCACGAGCTCGGGCTCCATCACGATCGCCCGCACCATCGCGGCGCGCTGCTGCTGGCCGCCGGACAGTCGGTCGGGGTGCTCGTCGGCCCTGTCGGCCAGGCCGAAGCGCGCGAGCAGCGTGCGGGCGCGGTCCTCGGCCTCGGCCGCGGCGAGCCCGTGCACCTTGCGCGGCGCGAGCGTGATGTTGTCGAGCACGGTCATGTGCGGGAACAGGTTGTAGGCCTGGAAGACCATGCCCATGCGGGCGCGGACGGCGCGTACGTCGACGAGCGGGTCGGTGATCTCCTGCCCCTCGAGCCGGATCTCGCCGTCGTCGACCGGCTCGAGCAGGTCGATGCAGCGCAGCAGTGTCGACTTGCCGCTGCCGGACGCGCCGATCAGGCAGACCACGTCGTGCTGGTGGACGGTCAGGTCGACGTCGTGCAGCACGACCTTGTCGCCGTACGTCTTGCGCAGGCCACGCACCTCGAGCAGCGGATCGTCGGTCATCGCATGCCCGCCCTCTCGCGGCGGGCGTACCGGCGCGCGAGCCAGTCGGTGTAGCGCGCCATCGGCACGGTCAGCGCGACGAAGAACGCCGCAGCGACGACGTACGACGTGAAGTTGAAGTTGAAGTTCGCGTAGTCGCGCGCGGCGAACAGTGCGTCGAAGACACCGACGGCGCCGACGAGCGCGGTGTCCTTCTGCAGGGAGGCGAAGTCGTTGAGCAGTGGGGGTACGACGCGACGCACGGCCTGCGGCAGCACGACGTACCGCATCGCCTGTCCCGACGACAGCCCGAGCGCGTCGGCGCTGGCGAGCTGCGACGGGTGGATCGACTCGATGCCGGCGCGGAACACCTCGGCGACGTACGCGCCGTAGGACAGCACGAGCGCGGTGATGCCGAGCCAGAAGATGCTGTTGGTGACGCCTTGCAGCCGCAGCGCGGGCACGCCGAACACGAACACGAAGATCAGCAGGATCGTCGGGATGCCGCGGAACACGTCGGTGTAGAGCGTGGCGAGCAACCGCAGCGGGAACAGCGCCGGCGCAGTGGTGCTGCGGCTGATCGCGACGAGAGCGCCGAGCAGCAGGATCAGCGGCTCGGCGGCGAGGAACATCAGCACGTTCCAGCCGAACCCACGCAGGATCGTCGGGAACGACGCCTTCGCGTCGTCCCACGACAGGAACGTCTCCTGGAACGTCGGCCAGCCCGGTGACGCGACGAGCCCGACGACGATCCCGCCGATGACGACGATGGTCGCGGCGGTCGCCACCAGGGCCCGGCGGGTGCGCAGCCGGCGGCGTACGGCGTCGCGCTCGACCTGCCGCGGGCTGGGCGTCCAGCTCGCGGAGGTGCTCACTGGAGCACGGGCACGTCGACCACGTTCGACAGCCACTGCTCCTCGATCTCGGCGAGCTCGCCGGAGTCCTTGAGCGACGTCAGCGCCCGGTCGACGCAGGGCACGAGGTCGCTGCCCTTCTCGAACAGCAGGCCGAACTCCTCGGGCTCGCCGCCCTCGGGCTGGAACTGGCCGACGATCGTGGCCTTCGGGATCTCGACGGCGGTGATGAAGAACGCGGTCGGCAGGTCGGCGAGGAAGCCGTCGATCTGGCCGTTGTTGAGCGCCTGCTTGGCCTGGTTGGTGTCCTCGAACGGGTTGATCGTCTTGTCCGGCTGGATCACCTCGCGCAGGACGGTGAGCGAGGTCGTACCGGTCTGCGCGCTGAGGTTGTAGTCCCGGAGGTCCTCGATGGACGTCGCGGCGGCGGCCGGCGAGTCCTTCAGCGCGACGAGCGCCTGCGCGGCGGTGTAGTAGCCCTGCGAGAAGTCGACGGCCTCCTCGCGCTCGGGCGTGATCGAGATCTGGTTGATGTCGAAGTCGAAGTTCTTCGGGCCGGGCGCGTAGGAGTTGTTGAACGGCACCTTCACCCACTCGACCTGGTCCTCGGAGAAGCCGAGCTCCTCGGCCACCGCGTAGGCCACCGCGGACTCGAAGCCCTCGCCGTTGGACGGGTCGTTGTCCTTGAACCACGGCTCGAACGCCGGCGAGTCGGTGCCGATCGTCAGGGTGCCTGCCTTCTTCGACGGCAGCGAGTCGGGTGCGCACTCCTCGGCGCTCTCGCTCGCGCTCTCGTCGGCGGAGGCGGTCGCGGTCGGCTCGTCGGCGGTGTCGGCGTCGTCCTCGACAGGCGCACACGCGGCGAGGGCGAGCAGGGCCACGGCGGCGACGGCAGGGGCGGCGGAGCGGAGTCCGGAACGTCGTCCGGAGCGGAGGGGCACGCGCATGCGATGAGCGTAGGACGGGCCGGACCCGCCAGGGCTGGAATCTCAGCGCCGCCCGGGTGACGCACACCACCTGTGCAACGAGTTGCATAGGACAGTCCGCCGGCGGCACAGTGGTTCGCATGGCCCTGGAGCACGCCCTGCTGGTCTCGCTCAGCGAGCGACCGGCCTCGGGCCTGGACCTGACCCGGCGCTTCGACCGGTCCATCGGGTTCTTCTGGAGCGCCACCCACCAGCAGATCTACCGCGTGCTGGCCCGGATGGAGGCCGACGGCTGGGTGCGCTCCGAGGTGGTCCCGCAGACGGGGCGCCCGGACAAGAAGGTGTACGCCGTCGCACCCGCCGGTGCCGCCGAGCTCGCCCGCTGGCTGGCCGAGCCCGCGCCGGCCGAGGCGTTCCGCAGCGAGGTGGCGGTCCGGCTGCGCGGTGCGTCGTACGGCGACCGGAGCGCGGTGCTGGCGCAGGTGGACGAGCTGATCGCCGACCACCGCACCCGGCTCGCGCACTACCAGGCGATGGCCGCGCGCGACTTCCCCGAGCCGGACCGGCTGACCGGCCACGAGCTCGACGTCTACCTGGTGCTGCGAGGCGGCATCCGCCTCGAGCGGTTCTGGGTGGACTGGCTGACCGAGTACCGCGACGCCCACGCCGACAACACGGTGGTCTCGACAAGCTCGACCACCCGGGCCGACGAAGGAGCATCCCGATGACGCCGTACCCGCACCTGCTCGCGCCGCTCACCGTCGGCGGCGTCACGCTGCGCAACCGCGTGGTGATGGGCTCGATGCACACCGGCATGGAGGACCGCGCGAAGCACCTGCCGGAGCTGGCGGCGTACTTCCGCGAGCGCGCCCGCGGCGGCGTCGGCCTCGCGGTGACCGGCGGCTACTCCCCCAACGTGCGCGGCTGGCTGCTCCCGTTCGGCTCGATGATGACGCGCCGCAGGCACGCCGACCGGCACCGGCTGGTGACCGACGCGGTGCACGAGGAGGGCGGCGCGATCGCGCTGCAGATCCTGCACGCGGGGCGCTACGGCTACACGCCGATCAACGTCAGCGCGTCGGCGACGAAGAGCCCGATCACGCCGTTCAAGGCGTCTGCGCTGAGTGCGCGTGCGGTGGAGCGGACGATCGACGACTACGTGGACGCGGCGCGGCTGGCGCGGCGGGCCGGGTACGACGGCGTCGAGATCATGGGCTCCGAGGGGTACCTGATCAACCAGTTCCTCGCGCCGCACACCAACCGCCGCACCGACCGGTGGGGCGGCAGCGCCGAGAACCGGATGCGCTTCCCCGTCGAGATCGTGCGGCGCACGCGCGAGGCGCTCGGCGACGACTTCCTGCTGATGTTCCGGATGTCGCTGCTCGACCTGGTCCCGGCCGGGCAGACCTGGGACGAGACGCTGGCGCTGGCCAAGGCGCTCGAAGGGGCCGGCGCCTCGGTGATCAACACCGGCATCGGCTGGCACGAGGCGCGGGTGCCGACGATCCTCACCCAGGTGCCGCGTGCGGCGTGGACGTGGACGACCGCGCGGCTGCGGCCCGAGCTCGGCATCCCGGTGTGCGCGTCGAACCGGATCAACACGCCCGAGGTGGCCGAGCGGATCCTCGCCGACGGCGAGGCCGACCTGGTGTCGATGGCGCGCCCGCTGCTCGCCGACCCGGAGTTCGTCGTGAAGGCGGCTGAGGGACGCGCGGACGAGATCAACACGTGCATCGCCTGCAACCAGGCCTGCCTCGACCACACGTTCAGCAACCAGCGCGCGTCCTGCTTGGTGAACCCGCGCGCGGGCCGCGAGACCACACTCGTGCTCTCGCCGACCCGCACCGCCCGTCGTGTCGCGGTCGTCGGGGCCGGCCCGGCCGGGCTCGCGGCTGCTGTCACGGCTGCCGAGCGCGGCCACAAGGTAACGCTGTACGAGGCCGAGCCCGAGATCGGCGGCCAGTTCCGGCTGGCGATGCGGATCCCGGGCAAGGAGGAGTTCGCGGAGACGCTGCGCTACTACGCGCGACGTCTCGAGGTGCTCGGCGTCGACGTGCGGCTCTCCACCCGCGCGTCGATCGACACGCTGACGTCGTACGACGCCGTGGTGGTCGCCACCGGCGTGCGCCCGCGGGTGCCCGACATCCCCGGGGTCGACCACCCGAAGGTCGTCACGTACCCCGATGCGATCAACGGCGCCGTCCCCGTCGGCGCCTCCGTGGCCGTGCTGGGTGCCGGCGGCATCGGCGTCGACGTCAGCCACCTGCTCACCCATTCGGTGGAGTCCGACGAGGAATGGTTCGACCACTGGGGCGTCGGCGACCCGGCCGTCGACCGTGGCGGCCTGAAGGAGAAGAAGCCGCGCACCTCCCCGCGCGAGGTTCACCTCCTGCAGCGCAAGACCACCGCGATCGGCAAGGGCCTCGGCAAGACGTCCGGCTGGGCGCACCGGGCCGTGCTGAAGGACTCCGGCGTGCACCTGGTGCCCGGCGTGAGCTACGACCGGATCGACGACGACGGCCTGCACGTCACCGTGGGGACCGATGACGCGGCCGAGCGCCGTACCCTCCGCGTCGACCACGTCGTCGTCTGCGCCGGCCAGGAGTCCGTCCGCGACCTGTACGACGACCTCGTCGCTGCGGGAGTCGCGGCCCACCTCGTCGGTGGCGCCGACGTCGCCACCGAGCTCGACGCCAAGCGCGCCATCCTTCAGGGAACGGAGACCGCCTGTCGGCTGTAGCGCCGAGGGGTCACTAAATCAGGCTCGTGGGCGGCGTGTCGCTGCACAAGTGACCCCTCGCCCGCCATGAGCCGTGCCGGGCAAAAGCCCGTTTTGCGGTAGAACTACTGCATGCCCCAGACCGCGGTGCAGATCCCGGTGCCGGACCTCGAGCCGGTGGTGCGCCCGCGGATGGAGCGGATGAACCCCGACCTGGTGCCGGAGGACCCGGACGACACGGTCGCGCACATCACGCTGCTCGCACCGTTCGTCGACCTGACCGGGATGACCGACGGGGTACTCGCCGAGCTGGGCCGGTTCTTCGCCGACGTGACGCCGTTCGACTACCAGCTGACGGGCATCCACACGTTCCCGGGCGGCACGGTGTACCTCTCGCCGAGCCCGGCCGCCCCGTTCCGTCACCTCACGCACGAGCTGGCGCGGCTGTTCCCGGAGCACCCGCCGTACGGCGGCGAGTTCGACGACGTCGTACCGCACCTGACCGTGCCGATGCCCGAGGGCGAGAAGGTCGCGGGGCTGGAGTTCGAGCTCGGGTCGCGGTTCCCGATCACGACGTACGCGCGCGAGGCCGTGCTGTTCTGGTGGGAGCCGGGGGCGAGCCGGACGGTGGCGACGTTCCCGTTCGGTACGTCGGCCGCGTGACCGATCTCCGGTCGTGGCTGGTGGTCGCCGCGGTGGCGCTGGCGGTGCTGCTGGCGGCGTACGCCCTGCTCGCCGTGCTGGCGCGACGGCTGCCGCCGGGACCGGCGCGGGACCTGGTCGCGTTCCTGCCTGCGTGTGTGACGACTGCCCGGCGGCTGCGCCGTCATCCGGACGTGCCGCGGCGGGCGAAGGTCGCGCTGCTCGTCGCGGTGGCGTGGACGGTGTCGCCGATCGACCTGATCCCGGAGTTCGTGCCGGTGCTCGGCCCGATCGACGACATCGTGGTGATCGCCTTGGCGCTGCGGTACGCCGCTCGCGCGGTGCCGCGCGACGTACTGCTCGAGGCGTGGCCCGAGGACCCACGCCTGCTGCTGCGACTCGTGGGCGAGCGCTCGTCCTGAGAGCTACTCGCGCTTCTTGAGGCCGGCCAGCACGAACCCGACGCCGAGCCCCGCGACGATCGAGCCGGTGATCGCCCAGAACGACGACCCGGTCATCGGGCTGCCTTCGAGATAGCCCATCCCCTGGAAGCTCCAGACGCCGCCGACCAGGAACATCAGGACGCCCAGGACGACGGGGAGCGTGCGCTTCATGCGCCGATCCTAGGGAGTCGGGCGCGGTGGGAGAGCGGCGCCCCGAACTCATGTAAAGCGGAGTTAGCGCGGCTCCGAGCGCGCCGGGCGGGCTGGTGGTCGCAATAACTCCGCTTTACATGAATCCCGCGCGTCAAGCGCGACACGCCGAGAAGCACCGACTTTCTTTACCGGCTGCCTCAGGTCGACGGGGCGGGCTGCCGATGGTCCGGGTGCATCACGTCTTCCGCCCGCTCACGATTCCCTGGGGATCTGCATGTCGTCCGCGTCGCCTCGTCCGAACCTTCTCGCCCGGCTGTCGTCGCGACGGCCGGCCCGTCCGCTTGTGGGCGTACGCCGGCTGGCGGGGCTGGTGCTCGCCCTCGTCGTCCTGGCGCCCATCGCGGCGCAGGCGGTGCCGATCGAGGACTTCCCGGGCTACGAGCCGCAGACGCGGTGCAGCCCCGACCCGAAGCCGGGCACGGTCGCGCTGTCGAAGTGGCTGATGAAGAAGTACCCCGGCAGCGGGTCGCTCGGGATCTCCCGGGGCTGCGGCTCGAGCGGTACGTCGGAGCACAAGGAGGGTCGCGCGTTCGACTGGGCGGTGAACGTGAAGTCGGCTCGCGACCGCGGCTACGTCAAGGACTTCTTCGCGAAGATCCTCGCGCCCGACAGCGAGGGCAACCCCGCGGCGCTCGCCCGCCGGATGGGGATCATGTACCTGATCTGGAACGACCACATCTACGCGTCGTACCGCGGGTTCGCCAAGCGCGACTACACCCACTCCAGCTGCCGGAAGAAGAAGGCGAAGTGCTCGGCGACGCTGCGGCACCGCAACCACGTGCACATCTCGCTGTCGCGCGCGGGTGGCGCCGGCGAGACCAGCTGGTACCACCGCGACGACCCGACCTGGCAGCCGCCGGGCACCCCGACGCCGACCACGCCGCCCACTCCGCCTGCACCGACCGACCCGACTCCCACCGTGCCGGCACCCTCGCCCACGGTGCCGACACCCGCGCCGGTGACCCCGCCGCCGAGCGACTCGTCGAAGCAGCAGAAGAAGATCAAGGTCGGCAAGCCGGTCAAGGGCGAGCTGCGCCTGTCCAAGACACGCAAGATGGCGAAGGTGAAGCTCCCGCTCGACGGGTCCACGTACAAGTCGAAGTGGAAGCTCCGCAAGGGCAAGAAGTACAAGGTGACCGTCGCCGGCGTCGTCGCGTACGGCGCGCCCGACCGGGTCGGCGACGCGGCCTGCGTGTGGTCCGCCCCGGCCCGCTCGTGGGTCGCGGCCGGGACCGGCGTGAAGGTCGACGGCTCGCTCCGCTTCGGCCGGACCTGCGCCACCGACCACGTGTACTCCACGACGTACATCCCGAGGAAGTCGCGGCCGCTCCGCGTGAAGCTCGCGTCCCCGACGAGCGCGACGACCGGCAAGCTCGTGCTGCTCGTGTCGAAGAAGAAGACCGACGTACGGCGCCGGCTCCCGAAGTACCCGACGCTCTCGGCCGGGCCGGCCGCAATGGCGTCGACGCGGGGCAACCTCAACACGCTGGCCGAGACCGTGCAGGTGCCGGCGGCCGCGTCGTCGCCGGTGCTGACGACGCAGGAGGTCGAGCAGGGCGCGCGCTACCGGCTGACCGTCTCCGGCGTCGTCGACCTGGGCCGCGGCGTGCAGACCGACGGGCAGTGCATCGCAGTGGGCGGCACCTGGTACCAGTCCGCGTCGCTCGACCTGCGCACGCCCGACGCCGACCACGGCAACCTCTACGTCAACGGTCAGCCGTTCGACGGTGAGTCGCGCACCGACTGTTCGTCGCACACGCACGTCATGACGTTCACCGCCGCCGAGACGCGGCGGCTCCAGCTGATGATCTGGGACCCGTACGGCCCGAGCGGCAACTCCGGCGAGCTGACGGTGACCGTGCAGCGACTGACGTCGATCCCGACGCCGAAGCAGGTCCGCGGCGAGGCGCCGGAGAAGACGACGCCCTGGACGATGAAGCAGGACGTCGTCGACGTGAACGTCGCGGGCAAGAACGGCACCGTGTCGACGATGCGGCTGAAGAAGGGCCAGCGCGTCACGCTGTCCGTCTCCGGCACGTACACCTCGCACGGCGTCACCGCCGACGCGACCTGCGTGGGTACGGCGGCAGGCTGGGCGTCGCGCGACTCGTCCCTCGCCCTGGAGCAGGACCCGCTCGAGCTGTGGGTCGACGGAGAGCTGCACAGCTGGGGGCCGTGCAACGACGCGCACACCTACTCGACGTCGTTCGTCGTGGACAAGAGCGGGCCGCTGCGCCTCGCGGTGATGGACCTCGACTTCCGCGACAACGTGGGCAACCTGACGGTCACGCTGACCCGCGGCTGACCCGTCGAGCACCCCATCGATTGGTCGAAAACCGCACGATCGGCTGCCGGGTTCTTGCGGTTGGGGACCAAACCGCAACGTCAGGCGACGCTGCGGATCCGGGTCACCAGCACGGATCCGAGCACGCAGACGGCGGCCGCGACGACGTACAACGTCACGTAGCCGCCGGCCTGCGCGATCAGGAACGCACCGAGGAACGGCGCGAACACCTGGGGCAGAGCGTTGGCGATGTTGATGACGCCGAGGTCCTTGGCGCGCGACTCGGCGTCGGGCAGCACCTCGGTGCACAGCGCGAAGTCGACGGACAGGTAGACGCCGTACCCGATCCCCAGCACGACCGCCCCGATGAGCGCGCCGGTCCAGGTCGGCACCAGCGCGAGCACGAGGGCGGCTGCACCGGTGACGACGCCGGCGACGATCACGAACACCTTGCGGCGTCGCAGCCGGTCCGACCACAGCCCGGACACCACCGTGCTCGCGACGATGAACACCGCATACACAACGGTCAGCACGAACACACCGGCCTCGGGGTCGTCGTAACCGACGGCGTCGTCGAGGTAGAAGTACAGCAGCAGCGTGCCCATCGCGTTGCCGAGGTTGACCAGGAACCGCGTCAGCCACGCCCACGCGAAGTCCGGGTACTCCCTCGGGCTGAGCCAGAAGCCGCGCAGGAACGCCGCCGTCGACCACGCCGGGCGCAGCGCCTTCGGCAGCGGTACGTCGCCACTCCTCCAGAGGTACGGCGCAGCCAGCACCACCACGGCGGTGGCGGTGGCGACGTACCCCGCGGTGAGGCCGCCCGTCGCGGTGGCGATGCCGACGCCGCCGACGATGCCGAGCGTCTGGGACACCGCGACCCAGCCGCCGACGACACCGCGCTGGCGCACCGGGACGAGGTCGGGGACGGTCGCGGTGAGCGCGGCGTACATCGCGTTCAGCGCCGCCTGCGCCAGGCACCACCCCACCACCATCAGCGCGACCGAGTCCGCGACGGCCAGCACGAGCAGGGCCAGAGCGCCGACCACCGCGCCGCCGAGCACCCACGGCACCCGCCGACCGAAACGGGACGTGGTGCGGTCCGACAGCGCGCCGAACAGCGGGTTCGCCACCACCGAGACGGCCGAGCCGAGACCCGTCACCAGGCCGAACACCAGCTCCTTGTCGCCAGGAGCGACCGCCTCGGCCTGCTGCGCGAGCAGCACCTGGATAGGTCCGAAGAACCCCGCCCAGACGCCGAGGCCGGCCAGCGTGACGCGGCCGACCCAGCCGCGGCCGACGAGCTCCTGCGGCTCGGCGAGCGCCGTGACCGGCGCGACCCCAGCAGTGCCCGCGGGACCCACGGGGCCCGCTGCCTCGGTCGTCACCGGCGGGACGCGATCAGCCGCGCGTACCAGTCGAAGGAGTCCCTCGGCGTTCGCTTCTGCGTCGCGTAGTCGACGTGCACGAGACCGAACCGCTGCGCGTAGCCCTCCGCCCACTCGAAGTTGTCGAGCAGCGACCACGTGTAGTAGCCGTCGACCTCCACGCCTGCGATGACGGCCTCCTCGACAGCGCGCAGGTGGCCGTCGAGGTAGGCGATCCGCCGGTCGTCCCGGACGCCGTCGGGCTCGACCGGGTCGTCGTAGGAGCAGCCGCTCTCGGTGATCGTGACGGTCGGCAGCCGGTCGCCGTACCGCTCGCGCAGCTGCAGCAACGTGTCCCGGAGTCCCTCCGGCACGACCGGCCAGCCGAAGTCGGTCCGCTCGTAGCCGTCGAGCTCCACCAGCACGAACGGCAGCTCCCCAGCGGGCATGTGACCGAGCGGGGCCAGGTCGGTGCCGGGCGCGGCGACCCGGGTCGGGTTGTAGTAGTTGACGCCGTAGAAGTCGAGGGGCGCCGCGATCACCGCGAGGTCGCCGGCGACCGGACCGGGCATCAGGTCGCCGAAGCCGGCCGGGTAGGAGCCGAGCAGCATCGGCTCGGCGAACAGCCGGTTCCACAGGGTGTCGTAGAGGTCGGCCGCGTCCCGGTCGGCCTGCGCGTCGGTGCCGGCGACGACCGGCGTGTGGTTGTTGGCGCAGCCGACCGAGCGCGCACCCGCGGCGCGCAGCGCCTGCACAGCCAGGCCGTGCCCGAGCAGCAGGTGGTGCGCGGCCGGCAGCGCGTCGAACATCAGCGTCCGGCCCGGCGCGTGCACCCCGGTCGCGTAGCCGAGCATCGTGACCACGTTGGGCTCGTTGACGGTCACCCAGTGCCCGACCCGGTCGCCGAGCGCCTCGCCGACCACGGCGGCGTACTCCGCGAAGCGTTCGGCGGTCTCCCGCACCAGCCAGCCGCCGGCGTCCTCGAGCGGCTGCGGCAGGTCCCAGTGGAACAGCGTCGCCATCGGCGCCACGCCCGCCTCGAGCAGCGCGTCGACCAGCCGGTCGTAGAAGGCCAGGCCGGCCGGGTTCACCGCACCAGACCCGGTCGGTACGACGCGCGGCCAGGCGATCGAGAACCGGTAGCCGTCGAGGCCGCAGGCCTTCATCAGCGCGACGTCCTCGGCCCACCGGTGGTAGTGGTCGCAGGCCTCGGCCCCGCTGCTGCCGTCCTTGATCCGCCCCGGCTGGGCGCAGAACCTGTCCCAGACGCTCGGGCCGCGGCCGTCGGCGGTGACGCCGCCCTCGATCTGGTACGCCGCCGTGCTGGCACCGAACCGGAACCCCGGAGGCAGTCCACCCAGGTCAGGCAGCGCAGGAACGGGACGCGGAACGGACGACGAGGCGGTGTCGGGCACGCGGTTACTCTGGCAGCCGGACGGGGGTCGCGCGGGGGACACGTCCCGGGAGTGGACGCGGCGCAAGGTGAAATCTCCGGCGATTCGTCGCGCGGAATGGGGCATTTCGTCACAATCGTCCGGGGTGGCAACGGCAGGGGGGTCTGCATGCGCCGAAAAGACGACGACGAGGTCCGGATCAGGAGTCTCGCCGCGCTGGCGCGCGTCCTCAGCCGGCCGGACACGCTGCACCGGCTCCTGGAGCTGAGTGCGGAGGAGGCGCTGCGCACGCTGCGCGCCGCCTCGGTGTCGATCTCGCGGCTGCAGCCGGACGGCGAGTCGGTGCGCACCATCGTCAACGTCGGCGACCTCGGACCGCACGAGGAGCGCTGGCCGGAGAACGAGGTGCACCCGATGCAGGAGCTCCGCGGGCTCGACGTCACCTCCGACCGCCTGGTCACCTGGTCCTGGCACCTGGACAGCCCCGCCACACCACCCGCGGAGAAGGCGCTGCTGCGCGCGCTCGGCAAGGGCAGCTCGGTGTCGACGCCGCTGGTCGTCGAGGGCGAGCTGTGGGGCGAGGTGTACGCGACGCGGCACCGGTTCGACGACCCGTTCGACGAGGACGACATCGCCTACCTCGAGGCGATGATCGCGATCATGGCCGGCGCGCTGGCCCGGGCCAGCCGCGAGGAGACGCTGACCCAGCTGGCGTACCACGACCCGCTGACCGGGCTGCTCAACCGCCGGGCGATCGACGACCACGCCAAGATCGCGTTCGACGTACCTCCCGGGATGATCCGGCAGGTCGGCGTCGTCGCGCTCGACATCAACGGCCTCAAGCTGACCAACGACCAGCACGGCCACGCCGCGGGCGACGAGCTGATCCGCCGGGTCGCGGGCGACCTGGTGCGCTCCTTCGCCGTGCTGTCCGCCTGCGTCGTCGGCCGGGTCGGCGGCGACGAGTTCACCGTGCTCTCAGTCGGCCGGTCGATGGAGCCGCTGGTCGAGGTCGCCAACCAGGTCGTCGCCCGGAGCTGGGAGCGCGACCCGACCACGGCGCTCTCCGGCGGGGTGGCGCACGCGGACCTGTCGGACGAACTGCGGCTGACGCCGTCGGAGATGTTCGCGGCCGCGGACCGGGCGTTGTACGTCGCCAAGCGGGAGCGGCGCCGGCAGGTGGTGCTGGCCGAGCCGCTCGAGCCGGCCGGACCGCCCGCCGAGTGACGGTCCCGAAACGCTCATGGCCGACGGTGTGCGGCCGATCACGTCCGGCGAGGCCACCCCTGTCCGCCGGAGATCCGCCCTTGCCGCCTGAGGACTCGTTCACCCGCATCCGGAGTCTCGCCGCCCTGGCGCGCGACACCGGGCGCTCCGGCACGCTCACGGAGGTCATCGAGGCGGCCGCGGAGAGTGCGCGCCGGGCGATCGGCGCCGCGAGCGTCTCGGTCAGCCGGCTGGAGTCGGGCACGGGCGTGGTACGAACGCTGCTGAACGTCGGCGAGCTCGGCCCGCACGAGGAGCGCTGGCCCGAGGACGAGACGTACCCCATCGACGACTTCGCCTGTCTCGGCCTGCTCACCGAGGGCACGGTCTCGTGGTCCACGACGCTGGACGACCCGGACGGCGACGCGCGCGAGATCGAGCTGCTGCGCGAGCTGGGCAAGGGCTCGTCGATGGGCGCGCCGCTCGTCGTCGACGGGGTGCTCTGGGGCGAGTTCTACGCGACCCGTCAGATCGGCGAGCCGCCGTTCGGTCAGGACGACACGGCGTACCTCGAGGCGCTGACCGCGATCCTCGCCGGCGGCATCTCCCGCGCGCTGCGCGAGGAGTCGCTGCAGACGATGGCCTACCACGACCCGCTGACCGGGCTCGCCAACCGGCGCGCGCTCGACGAGCGGGCGGACTGGGCGTTCGATCACGCCGACGGCCCGGCGCGGCCGGTCACGGTCGTCGTCGCCGACATCAACGGGCTCAAGCGTGTCAACGACTCCCACGGGCACCTGGTCGGCGACCAGCTGATCAAGTCCGTGGCCGGAGCGATGCTCCGCCACTTCTCCCGCCTGCCCGGTGCGCTCGTCGCCCGGGTCGGCGGTGACGAGTTCACCGTGCTCGTCGTCGGCCACGATCCCGCCGACGTGGTGGCGGTCGCCGACGGGTTGTGCGGGCTGACCTGGAACCTCGGTACGCCGGCGACGCTGTCCTGCGGCGCCGCGTCGGTGCTGGTCGGCGACGGCGAGACGCTCAACCCGCGAGCGCTGTTCGCGGCCGGCGACCGGGCGCAGTACGTCGCCAAGCGCGGCCGGCTCCGTCGTACCGTCCGTGCCGACGAGCTGCCCGCCGAGGAGGCCGTCGAGGCTGTCGAGGACAAGCCGGCGCTCCCGGCCTGACCCGCATCGATTGGTCACGAACCGCACGATCCAGCGTCCGATTCTTGCGGTTGGGGACCAAACCGCAACGGCGCGCAGCGACGTCAGGAGCGCCAGCGGGTGCGGGCGCTGGCCACCTTCGCGCCCTTCGGCGGCAGCGGGCCGACCTGGATCTCCGCGCCGTACGACCACCCGTCCCGCAGCGGCAGGTACTCCCCGCTCCAGAACGTCCCGGGGTCGAACCAGGACGGCTTCCACTCGTCCTCGACGATGCCCATGTCCTGCAGCGTCAGCGCGACGGTCTCGGCGCAGAACGCCGCCTCGGGGCGCACCCGGGGACGGCCGCGCTTGCGGCGGGGCAGGTACGCGTCGCGGCCGCTCAGCCACCGGGTCGCGAGCCGCATCGTGCTCGGGAACGACACCCCGTCGAGCCGCGCGATCGTGCGCAGCAGCGCGTCCTCCTCGCGGCGGCCGACCTCGGGGTGGATCTGCCGGAAGTACGACGCCTGGCCGTACGTCTCGCGCCACCGCGTCACCGACTCCACCAGGTCGTGCAGCTGCACGCCGCGGTGGTGGGTGCCCGACCAGTGGTCGACGAGCGTCCGGCCGAGCTCGGCGTGCCACATCAGCGGCGGCAGGTCGTCGATGACCACCGCCATCCCGACGTGGTTCACCGGAGAGTTCGTCAGCGTCTGGATCGCCCGGTCGGCGGCGGTGCGGCCCCGGAACAACCACAGGTCGCCGGTGCGCGTCACCCGGGCGGCCTCCTCGACGGAGACGGCTCCGGGCGGCAGGTCGGGCACCCGGCGCTCAGTCACCGGCTCATCGTGCCGTACCGCCGCCCGCCCATGCCCTAGCCTCGGCCTCATGCGCGCGTCGACCTGGTGGAAGCTGCTCGGCCTCGCGGGTGTCGCGGGCGTGGTCGCCACCGGGGCGGTCGTCGCCCGCCACGAGCGCGAGCGCCGCGCCTACACCCCCGACGAGATCCGCGCCCGGCTGCACCAGCGGTACGCCGAGATCGGGGAGCAGGAGCACGGGCAGTCGGAGGAGCCGTGACCGTGGAGGTACGGCGTGCGGCGGACCGCCCGGCCACTCGCGCAGACGGTCTCGTCTCGCGGCACTCGTTCTCGTTCGGCCCCCACTACGACCCGGCCAACATCGCGCACGGCGTACTGGTCGCGCACAACGACGACGAGGTCGAGGGCGGCCACGGCTACGACACCCACCCGCACCGCGACCTCGAGATCGTCACCTGGGTGCTCGAAGGCGGCCTGACCCACGCGGACACCGAGCACCTCTCCGACCGGTCGGGCGTCGTCGTACCCGGCTTGGTCCAACGTCTCAGCGCCGGCCGCGGAGTTCATCACTCCGAGCACCACGACCCCGGGTCCGGGCCGCGGGTGCGGTTCGTGCAGATGTGGGTGCTGCCCGACGAGCCGGACGGCGACCCGTCGTACGCCCTCGCAGACGTCGGAACCGCGCTGGACCGAGGCGAGCTGGTCCCGGTCGCCTCCGGACGGCAGGACGCCGCCATCGCCATCCGCAGCTCCGCTGCCACCCTGCACGTCGCGCGAATGCAGCCCGGCACCGCGGTGGACCTCCCGGACGCGCCGTACCTCCACGCCTTCGTCGCCCGCGGCACCGCCGACCTCGAGGGCGCCGGCCTCCTGGCCGAGGCAGACGCGGCACGGTTCACCGACGCGGGTCAGGCGCGCGTCACCGCCGGGCCCGACGGCTGCGAGCTCGTGGTGTGGGAGATGCACCGCGGCCGCTGACGGCCGAGCGAGGCTCAGGGCACGAGCACACCCGGGTTGAGCACGCCCGCCGGGTCGATCCGCTCCTTGACCGCACGCAGCATCTCCACTCCCACCGGACCGATCTCGCGCGCCAGCCACGGCAGGTGGTCACGACCGACGGCGTGGTGGTGCGTGATCGTGGCACCCAGCGAGGCGATCGCGTCGCTCGCCGCCGCCTTCGCGGACGCCCACTGCGCGAGCCCGTCGCCGACCTGGCGCGCGGCGACGGTGAAGTACAGCGAGGCGCCGGTCTCGTAGACGTGCGACACGTGGCACAGCACCACCGGCGCGCGACCGTCCTCGGTGGTCAGCTCACTGGTCAGGGCGCTGCTCACGGCGGCGTACAGCCGCGGCAGGTCCGCCCAGTACGTCGCCGTCTCCAGCGTCTCCACCAGCACGCCCCGGTCGAGCAGCCCGTCGCGCAGGTACGGGCCCTGGAACCGGCCCGCCGCCCAGGCCTCGCCGTCCTCGGCGCCGAGCGACGTGCCGCCCGCTCGATCCAGCCGCGCGGTCACTGCGGAGCGCCGGTGCGCGATCGACTCGGCCGTGCCCTCGTAGCCGGTCACCACCAGACAGCCCCCGCCGCTGTCGGCACCCACCTCGTCCGGCTTGGCGAGGTTGAGCGCGGTCTCCAGCTCGTCGGAGAGCCGGAGCACCGTCGGCGCGATCCCGCGCTGCACCAGGTCGCGCAGCGCGCCGATGCCGTCGCCGAACGACGGCAGTCGCCAGGTCTCGTGCAGGTGGACCTCGGGCACCGGGCGCACCCGGACCTTGACCGACGTGATCACGCCGAACGCGCCCTCCGACCCGAGCACCAGCTGGCGCAGGTCGGGCCCGGCGGCACTCGCCGGTGCGCTGCCGAGCTCGAGCGTGCCGATCGGCGTCGCGACGGTGACCCCGACGACGAGCTGGTCGAAGCGGCCGTACCCGGCCGACGCCTGCCCGCTGGACCGGGTCGCGGCGAAGCCGCCGATCGACGCGTACTCGAACGACTGCGGGAAGTGCCCCAGCGTCAGCCCGTGCTCGCCGAGCAGCTCCTCGGCGCGCGGCCCGCGCACCCCTGCCTCGAGCACCGCGGTCATCGACACCGGGTCGACGGAGACGAGCCGGTCGAGCCGGCGCAGGTCGAGTGCGACGACGCCCGCGTAGCCGTCCCGCCGCGCGGCCAGGCCGCCCACGACCGACGTACCGCCGCCGAACGGGACCACCGCCACCCGCCGCTCGCTGCACCACGACAGCACCGCCGCCACGTCGGCGTGGTCCGCCGGCAGCGCCACGACGTCCGGCGCGTCGGCACCGTCGCCCTGCCGCATCCGCAGCAGGTCGGGCGTCGACTTGCCGCGCGTGTGCCGCACCCGCGACTCGTGGTCGGTGCGCACGTGGTCGGCCCCCAGCATGCCGGCCAGCTCGGCGACGAGCGCGGGGTCGAGGCCCGGCTCCGGAAGTCGTACGTCGGGCAGCGGTGTCGTCGCCTGCTCGGCCGACGGGCCGAAGGCCAGCTCGACCAGGTCGTGGGCGGAGTCGGCCAGCGGCCGGGCCGCCTCGGGGTCGCCCCAGCGGGCCCAGTGCATGTCGGGAGCGCTCGTCATGCGTTACAGTGTGACACATGACGTCACTTCGTCACATGGGCGGACAGGACCAGGATCTCGCCCAGGGCCTGTCCTCGACCGACCACGCGCTGCTCGACGCGGCCCGCGCGGCGATCCTGGCCGTCGGCTGGAAGCGCACGACGCTGACCGACGTGGCCCGCCGCGCCGGGGTGTCGCGGATGACGCTCTACCGCCGCTGGCCCGACATGCAGACCCTCCTCGCCGACCTGATGACCCGGGAGTTCTCCGGCGCCGTGCAGGACGCCGACGGACTGGGCGAGGGCATCGCCGCAACCGTGAAGGCATTGCGCACCAACCCGCTGTTCCGCCGGATCGTCGAGGTCGACCCGGAGCTGCTGGTCCCCTACCTGCTCGACCGCCGCGGCCGCACCCAGGACGTGCTGCTCGGCCTGCTCGAGGCCGCGATCAGCGCCGCCCAGGAGGCCGGGGAGGTGCGCGACGGCGACCCGCAGCTCCTCGCCCGGTCGCTGCTCCTGGCCGCCCACGGCTTCGCGATCTCCGCGCAGACGATGACCGACGACGGCGTCAGCGAGGACGCGCTGGACGAGGAGCTGGTCCGGATCGTCGAGAGCTACCTCGCGCCGTGAGGCCGGTCGACACAGCCCTCACCGCCGAGCGCCGCGCCCGCGAGCTCGCGGAGGCGACCGACGGCCGCACCGTCGACCTGCTCGTCGTCGGCCTCGGCGTCACCGGCGCCGGCGTCGCGCTGGACGCCGCGTCCCGCGGCCTCGACGTGGTCGCCCTCGACGCGCACGACCTCGCGTTCGGCACCTCGCGGTGGAGCAGCAAGCTCGTGCACGGCGGACTGCGCTACCTGGCCCAGGGCCGGGTCGGCATCGCCCACGAGTCCGCCGTCGAGCGCGGCATCCTGATGACCAGCACCGCGCCGCACCTCACCCGCGCGCTGCCGATGCTCGTCCCGCTGACGCCGGACGTCACCGGCCGCCAGGCCGCCCTCACCCGTGCGGGGATCCTCGCCGGCGACGCCCTGCGGACCTCGGCCCGCACCCCACGCGACGTGCTGCCACGGCCGCGGAGGCTCGGCCGCACCGAGACCCTCGCGGTCGCGCCGTCCCTCCGCACGACCGGGCTGCGCGGCGGCCTGCTCTCCTGGGACGGCCAGCTCGAGGACGACGCTCGTCTCGTCGTCACCCTCGCCCGCACCGCCGCCGGCCACGGCGCCCGATTGCTCACCCGCACACGCGTGCTCGCGCTCGACTGCTCGGGCGGGCAGGTGCGCGACGAGCTCACCGGCGAGGAGCACACGATCCGCGCCCGCGCGGTCGTCAACGCCACCGGGGTCTGGGCCGGCACCCTCGACCCCGACGTCTCCCTGCGCCCGTCGCGCGGCACCCACCTCGTGCTGCGGCCGCGCACGCTCCCGGGTCTGCGCGTCGCGCTGATGGCCCCGGTGCCCGAGGCGCGCGCCCGGTTCGTGTTCGCGCTGCCACAGCCCGACGGACACGTGTACGTCGGGCTCACCGACGAGCCGCACGACGGCCCGCTGCCCGACGTACCCGAGCCCACTGAGCCCGAGATCCGCTTCCTCCTCGACGTCGTCTCGTCGGTGCTCGACCACCCGGTCGAGCGCGGTGACGTGGCGGGCGCGTACGCCGGACTCCGCCCGCTGCTCGCCGGCGACGACGAGTCGACCGCGGACCTGTCCCGGCGGCACGCCGTGCTCACCTCACGCACCGGCGTGGTCACCGTCGTCGGCGGCAAGCTCACCACCTACCGCCGGATGGCCGCGGACGCGGTCGACGCCGCGGTCCCCAGCGCGTTCCGCTCCCGCACGCGCCACCTCCCTCTCGTCGGCGCCGCCCCGCGGCCCGAGCTCGAGCGGCTGGGCGCACCCGCCCGCCTCGTCCGGAGGTACGGCGTCGAGGCCGGTGCCGTGCTCGCCGACGCCCGCGCGCGGACGGGTCTCGACGACGCGACGCTGCTGGCGCCGGTCGCCGACGGTGTCGCGACGACCCTGGCCGAGCTGGTGTGGGGCGTCAGCCACGAGGGTGCGCTCGACACCGACGACCTGCTCGAACGCCGGGTGCGGGTCGGGCTGGTGCCCGAGGAGCGGGCCGCCGCCGAGCCCGCGGCGCGGGCGGCGCTCGCGCAGGTTCAGGCCTGACGGATCGCCGAGACCTCGGCGCCCGGCAGGTCCGCGAGCAGCGCGCCGGGCACGAGCAGCTTGGAGCGGCGCACGCCGCTGCCGATCACCGCCACGTCGATGTCGACCACCAGGTCGTCGACGAGCAGCCGCCAGCCGGCGGGCAGGCCGAGCGGGGTGATCCCGCCGTACTCCATCCCGGTCTCCTCGACCGCCCGCTCCATCGGGTGGAACGAGCACTTGCGCACGTCGAGCGCGCGCTTCACCACGTTGTTGACGTCGGCGCGCGTGTCCGCGCGGACCAGGCACGCGGCCAGGCGCTCCTCCCCGGCGCGGCGCCCGGACACCACCACGCAGTTGGCGCCGGACTGCATCGGCAGGTCGTAGGCCTCGGCGCACGCGGCGGTGTCGGCGAGCTCCGGGTCGATCTCCGCGACACCGACCTCGCCGGCCCGGTCCCACGTGGAGAGGAACGCGTGCACGGGCGGCGCGAGCAGGTCGGGACGTTCGAGCGCGGGCTGGGCGACGAGCTGACCGAGGACAGGTGCGGGCATGAGGGCCACGATAAGGAACCGGTAACGGAACGAAGACCCGGCGTTCAGCCTCTCAACATCGTCCACATTGTGGGCTAGGGTGCCGGAGCATCTGGCTCGATGGGGCCCGGGGGCCACCCGAGGACACGGCGTACGCCTGTGCTTCGCACGCCGTTCCCCCACCCCCGGGATCTCTCGGGTCCGATCCACTGTGGAGCCTGCCCACGCACCCGAAGCGCGCCGACGGCAGGCCTGGAAATCGGAGGGAAACCCTTGTCAGCCAACCCGAACAAGCGGGTCATGCGCCTGGTCGCCGCGGCGGCCGGTCTCGGCCTGGTCGCCAGCCCCCTGGCGCTCTCGTCGGCGGTCGCCGCCGACGACGCTTCTGACACCACGGCGAAGTCAAGCGCCCTGGCGAAGAAGCCGAAGAAGTCCAAGAAGCCCAAGAAGGTCAAGGACCTCAAGGTCAGACTGTTCGCGATCAACGACTTCCACGGCCAACTCGAGAAGGTGCCGTCGACCAGCTCGGGCGGACGCGTCGGCGACATCCCGGCAGGTGGCATGGAGTACCTCTCCACCCGTCTCGACCAGCTGCGCGCGCTCGCCGCCGACCAGAACGTCGACAAGACGTTCACCGTGGCGGCCGGCGACCTGATCGGCGCGACCCCGCTGCTGTCCGCGGCGTTCCACGACGAGCCGACCATCGAGGCGATGAACGAGATCGGCCTCCAGATCACCTCGGTCGGCAACCACGAGTTCGACGAGGGCTACAAAGAGCTCAAGCGCATGCAGAAGGGCGGTTGCCTCAACGACGGCGACGGCGCCGACAACCAGAACTCCTGCCCCGACCCGGCCAACCCGTTCAAGGGCGCGGACTTCAAGTACCTCGCGGCCAACGTGAAGTTCGAGAACACCAACAAGCCGATCTTCGCGCCCTACAAGATCAAGAAGGTCAAGGGCAAGAAGGTCGCGTTCATCGGTATGACGCTGGAGGACACGCCCAACATCGTCACCCAGTCGGCGGTCCAGGGTCTGGTCTTCCGCGACGAGGTCAAGACGGTCAACCGTCTCGTGCCCCAGCTGCAGAAGAAGGGCGTCAACGCGATGGTCGTCCTGCTCCACGAGGGCGCCGTCCCGTCCGACATCACCGACGTCAACGGCTGCGTGGGTGCGGTCGGCCCCGGCCTCGACATCGCCAAGGCGCTGCACCCGGAGATCGACGTGGTCGTCTCCGGTCACACGCACATGCCCTACAACTGCACGGTCCGCGACCCGCAGGGCAAGAAGCGCCTGGTCACCAGCGCCTACTCCACCGGCCGCGTGCTCACCGAGATCCGGCTCAAGCTCAAGGGCAAGAACGGTGAGGTCATCCGCTCCAAGTCGCGGGCCCTCAACCGGATCGTGAAGAACTCCAACGGCACCAAGCCCGACGCCGCGATCACCCAGCTGATCCAGCGCTACAGCGCGCTGGTCGCCCCGATCCGCGACAAGGTCATCGGCCAGATCGCGACCGGCAGCAAGCTCGAGCGCTCGCCCGTGGAGACCGACAACCAGCTCGGCAACCTGATCGCCGACTCGCAGAAGGCCGCGCCGGGCACCGGTCCCGCGCCGGTCATCGCGTTCATGAACCCGGGCGGCATCCGTGCCGACCTGATCGAGGACGCGGCCGGCAACGTGACCTTCGGTGCGGCGTTCTCCGTCCAGCCGTTCAACAACTTCGTGGTCGGCATGGACATGACCGGCGCGCAGATCAAGGCGCTGCTCAACGAGCAGTGGAACGGCCGCAACGAGACCGCCCGCAAGATCCTGCAGGTCTCGGGGATCAAGTACACCTACGACGACGCCCTGGCTGCCGGCACCGGCGACGCGCTCGTCGGCGACGTTCTGGTCGACCTGGACGGCGACGGTACGGCGGAGACGCCGCTCGTCGACACCCAGAGCTACCGGGTGGTGGCCAACTCGTTCCTGTCCGACGGCGGCGACGGGTTCTCCACCTTCGCGGCGGCGACCAACAAGCAGTTCGGCGGGCTCGACATCGACGCCCTGGCGAACTACCTGACGGCGCACTCGCCGTACACCCCGCCGGCGCTGGGCCGCATCACGAGGAACACGACCCCGTAGTGCGGCGCTGAAGCACAAGAAGGGGGTGGCCCACCGGGCCACCCCCTTCGTCGTGCCTGGGGCTCGTGCGAGGCCGGGCGGTCAGCCCTCGGCGACCTCCTGCCGCAGCCGCAGCCCGGCCAGCGCCGCGACGAGCAGCGTCACGCCGGTCGCGAGCAGCACACCCGCCGCTCCGAGCGCGCCCTCGAACCAGTCGCTGAGCGCCTCGGGCACCGCGAGCGTCACCGCGATGACCCCGGCGGTGAGGTACGGCCAGGCCCGGCTCACGACGTACATCCAGAAAGCCGCGGCACCGAGGACGGCGGTCGCGACGTAGGCGGGCCAGGCCGGGTCGTCGAAGATCGGGAACTGCGCACCGAACACCGCGACCGTGCACCCGATCACCCGCGCGGAGAACACCTCGTGCCAGAGTCCGCGCTCGGCGAGCGCCAGCCAGACCAGGCCGAGCAGCAGGAACAACCCCGCCACCGGCAGCGGGCTGCTCGACGAGCTGTCCAGGGAGTCGAGGAACGCCGGGATCGCGACGACCGCGGGCACGACGATCCCGAGCTGGCCGACCGTCGACGGCGCGACCAGGTAGCCGCCGAGCGCCACGCCCAGACCGACGAGCGCGGCCAGCGTCACTGCCAGCGCCTCGTCGTCCATCGAGTCCATGAGCTGCAGACCGACACCGAACGCCGCGCACCCCGCGGCACCGGTGAACAGCACCGACGTCAGCCGGCGGCGGACGGACTCCGCCTCCTCGAGCAGGCCACGTCGTCCGCCGCCGGTGGCGGCCACCGCGACCGCGGCCACGGCGAGCAACACCGCGATGCCGAGCATCAGCCCGACCTGGGCGCCGAGGCTCAGGTCCGCCCAGGTCGCGGAGAAGAACAGCGCGGCGGCGCCGACGACGAACGCGCCGCCGACGTAGCCGGCCACCTCCGCGATCCGCCGGCGCAGCGAGCCGGCGAGCGGGGCGGGACCGGCTGTGGTGAGTGCGTCGCGGACGACGGCGTCGGCGTCGGCGCGGCGCGCGGGGTCGACGAGGCCGGCGTCGACGAGCCCGTCGACGACCCGTCGCAGGGTGGAGCTGTCACTGGTCATGGCCACAGCGTGGCGTCGGCCCGGCACGCGCGGACAGAGTCGTCGTACTCAGATCGTGGTGCCGAACGGACTACCGGCTGCTGGCTACCGAGCCGTGCGGAGCATCTGCTCGACCAGCGGGCCCGCGGCGCCCGAGCCGGACTCCCCGTCCTCGACGAAGGCTGCGACGGCCAGGTCGCCCTGCGCGGCGATCATCCAGGCGTGCGTGGGCAGACTGCCGTCGCGCTTGGGCTCGCCGTACTCCGCGGTCCCGGTCTTGGCGATGACAGGCGGTCCGGGCACGTCGGCCAGCCCGCGACCGCTGCCGGTCGTGACGACGCCGCGAAGCAGGTTGTGCAGCGCGATGGACTCGGCCTCGCCGAGCTCCTCGCCGGGACCGACGGCTTCGTCGGGGGTCTGCTCCGACAGCAGGTACGGCACGACCGTCCGGCCCTCCTGGACCGACGCGGCCACGGCGGCCATCGCCATCGGCGAGGCGAGCACCTGCCCCTGGCCGATCATCGACGCGGCCCGCGAGGTCTCGGACTCGGGCTCCGGGACCTGGCCGAAGTACGCCGGGAAGCCGAGGTCGTGGTCGACGCCGAGCCCGAGCGACGCCGCCGCCCCGGCGAGGTCGTCGGCCTTGTCGCGCAGGTCGATGAGCGCGGTGTTGCAGGAGTTCGCCACCGCCTGCGCGAACGTGATCCGCCCGTTGGCACCGGACGGGTAGTCGTCGTAGTTCTCGAACGTCTTGCCGTCGACCACGGTGCTGCGCGGGCAGTTCACCGTCGCGTCCGGGGTGAGTCCGGACCGGAGCAGGGCCAGGCTGCTGACGGCCTTGAACGTCGAGCCGGGGGCGTACTGACCGACGGTGGCGGTCGAGTAGCCGGCCGAGCCCGGGCCGCTCGCGGCCGCGAGGATCTCGCCGGTGGACGGGCGGATCGCGACCAGCGCCGACGGCGGACCGACCGGCGCCAGGATCCGCTCGGCCGCCTGCTGCAGTCGGGGCACCAGCGTGGTGGCGAGCGGGTCGCCAGGGGTGGCCTCGGTGCTGAACAGCGACCGCCGCTTCTCGCCGCTCACCGCGGCGACGGAGACGCCGGCGGTGCCGCGCAGCTGCTCGTCGTACCGCGCCTGGAGTCCGGTCAGACCGGCGACGTCGCCGGCGCGGTAGGCGCCCTCGGACTTCTCGACGATCTCGGCGGTGACGGGTCCGACGGTGCCGAGGATCGGCCGGGCGAACTCGCGGGTCGGCGCCAACGGCATCGCGTCGCGCACCGCGCCGACGCCGTCGATGCCGGAGACCTGCCGCAGCGCGCGGCCGGCCTCCTCCTCGCGCAGCACGATCGCCTCGACGAACGCCTTCTCCGCGGCGTCCTCTACCCGCTTCACCAGCGACTCGGCGTCGACGTCGACGATTCGCGCCAGCGTCCGCGCCGCGTCAGCCCATCCGGACTCGTCGACCTGGGCCTTGTCGACGCCGAACCGGACCACCGGCCGGTCCTTGACGATCGCCTCGCCTCCGGCAGCGAGGATCGGAGCGCGCTCGGGCAGATCGACGGTGAGGTCGAGCGTCTCGCCTTGCTTCACCCCGAACAGCGCCGGGGCCAGCCGCACCTTCCAGCTCGGCTCGCCCTCGCCCTCCGGCTCGACCCGCACCAGCCGGGCGGACCCCTCTGAGGTCCAGGTCTCGTCGGTCAGCGGCAGGTCCCAGGCGTAGGTGAGCGGCACCGTCGCCGACTCGCCGTCCTCGGCCTCCTGCACCTCGCCGGCGGTGACCTTCGCGGTGGCGCCGCGCAGGCCCTCGGTCGTGCGGGTCCAGGCGCGCTGCGGCTTCTTGCTCGGCTGCCCGGCGAACAGCGTGGGGTCGAGCTTCCCGGCGGTCAGCTGCGTCGCGAGCGCCTCGGCGGCATCCTCAGGCGGCGGTCCGTCGTCCGACGTACACGCGGCAAGGGTGCCGGAGGCGAGCAGGATCGCAGCGGCGGCGAGGCCGACCCGAGATGTGCGCACGGGGTTGATCCGACCATGCCGGCGAGGCGCGGACAAACACCTTTGCAGGTTCTGCACCGGATCCCGATGAGTTTCGGACACGCATCCGGTCGATCCAGACGAGCGGAGTCGTGCACGTTCCGCTCGAACGGTTCCGTCTCTAGGGTGGGACGCGACGAGGGGAGAGGCGATGACGGCGACACCGACCCGTGAGGCCACCGGGGCCATGAGCGAGTTCCCGCAGGACGCCGACCGCTACCGGCGCGAACTGCTCGCGCACTGCTACCGGATGACCGGGTCGGTGCACGACGCCGAGGACCTGGTGCAGGAGACCTACCTGCGCGCCTGGCGCGCGTACCACTCGTTCGAGGGCCGGTCGTCGGTGCGCACCTGGCTCTACCGGATCGCGACCAACGTCTGCCTCACCGCGCTCGAGGGCAAGGACCGCCGGCCGATGCCCACCGGGCTCGGCCAGCCGGGCAGCACCGCCGGCGACCCGCTCGACCGGCGAGAGGAGGTGCCCTGGCTCGAGCCGATGCCCGACGCGCTGGTCGGCACCACCGAGGAGCTCGGCCCGGAGGCCGCGGCCGAGACCCGCGAGAGCATCCGGCTCGCGTTCGTCGCCGCGCTGCAGCACCTGCCGGCCCGCCAGCGGGCGGTGCTGATCCTGCGCGACGTGCTCCGCTGGAAGGCGTCCGAGGTGGCCGAGGCGCTCGGGACCAGCACCGCCGCGGTCAACAGCGCGCTCCAGCGCGCCCACGCGCAGATGGAGAAGATCAAGGCCGAGGGCGTCGACCAGGACACCGTGGCCGAGCCGACGCCGGAGCAGAAGGAGCTGCTCGAGCGCTACGTCCAGGCGTTCTGGGAGAAGGACATCGACGCGATCGTGTCGATGCTGACCCAGGACGCGATCTGGGAGATGCCGCCGTTCGCCGCCTGGTACACCGGCGCGGACAACATCGGCCGCCTGATCGACACGCAGTGTCCCGGCGGCGTCCACGACATGCGGATGGTGCCGACGCTGGCCAACGGGCAGTTCGCCTACGGCCTCTACATGCGCAACGAGGACGGCACCTTCCGGCCGTTCCACCTGCAGGTGCTCACGCTCGACGGCGCACGCGTCAAGCACGTCGGCGCGTTCTTCGGCGACGACATCTTCACGACCTTCGGGCTTCCCGACTCGCTGCCCGCGGACTACGAGCCCCGCGGCGCCCTGCCCACCCCGGTCTGATGTCCGCGCAGTTCGCTGCCGGCGACGCCGGCGGCGGCGTGCTGGAGGCTGTCCTGCTGGACGCCCCCGAGCTGCTCGAGCGCGCCATCTCCTACACCCGGGTCAGCCTGGGCCTGCTCCCCCGGGCCGCGCCCGACGCGCCGACCCCGTGCGACGGGTGGGACCTCCGCCGGCTGCTGCGGCACATGGACGACTCGCTGGCGGCGTTCACCGAGGCCGCGGAGAGCGGGTACGTCGCCCCGGCCGGTCCGCAGGACCCGGACCCGGCCGCGCTCGCCGAGTCGCTGTGCAACCGGGCCTGCCGGCTGCTCGGCGCCTGGACACACGAGCCCGGACGGCCGTGGGTGTCGGTGGCGGGCCGCGACCTGGCGACCACGCTGCTCGCCGCGACCGGCGCGATCGAGATCGCCGTGCACGGCTGGGACGTCGCCCGCACCTGCGGCGTCGCCCGGCCGCTGCCCGCGGAGCTCGCCCAGTCGCTGCTGCCGGTCGCCCCGATGGTCGTGCAGGAGCAGGACCGCCCGGGTCGCTTCGCTCCCGCTGTCGCCGTACCTCCGCGGTCGGCGGCCTCGGACGCGCTGCTCGCGTTCCTCGGCCGGGACCCGCGCTGAGGCGCCCGGGGCCGACCGGGGCCGACCGGCCTGCCCGATCTGTGGGGATCCCGGGACAGCGGACCGTGAAGTCCGTCACCCTGGGTGCGTGTCCGCCCGACTGCCGCGAGGTCGTCGTCGACCAGATCCTCCCCACGAACCACAGGGTCCTCAGGAGGCGCGTCGGGTTGCCGATGAGGATTTAGTGACCGGCTCGCCCCTTGGGTACCTTGCCTTGGTGCCCCGGATGCCCAGCCGCGCGAGCCTGCTCGCGCACGCAGCAGTGACCACCACAGCGGTGGTCGCTCTCGGCATCGCCTTCCAGCCGGCCCACGACGGGGCCGACGGGGCCGACGCGCAGCTCGCCGGCGCCTACCAGGCCGAGCCGCGCCAGCTCGACCGCCCACCCGTCGGCATCGACGGCGAGTCGGGCCGGGAGGGCGCCAAGGATGACGACAGCCGGGACGCACTGAGCCCGCAGCCGGTCGCCCGCCAGGTGACGATCAAGCGGATGTCGAAGAAGCAGCGGCTCGCCCTGGCCCGCGAGCAGGCCGAGGCCGCGGCGCGCGAGGAGATGATCTCGACCCCCGCGCAGTTCACGATCAGCTCGTTCAACGTGCTCGGCTCGAGCCACACCTCGGGCGGCGGCTCGAAGGGCCGGATGGCCTCCGGGACCACCCGGATCCGCACCGCGACCCAGCTGCTGAACGTGCACGGCGTCGACGTCGTCGGCTTCCAGGAGCTGCAGAGCGACCAGTACCGCGCGTTCCTCGGCGCGTCCGGCGGTGCCTTCGCCGTCTACCCCGGCCTGGCCGCGGGACCGTCCGGCGTCGACAACTCCATCGCCTGGCGTCGCTCGGAGTTCACGCTCAAGGAAGCGGCGACCGTGCAGATCCCGTACTTCGACGGCCGGCTCCGCCCGATGCCCTACGTCCTGCTGGAGCACAACGCCACCGGCCGGCTGGCCTGGTTCGCCAACTTCCACAACCCTGCGACCAACAGCAAGCGCGGCAACAATGACCGCCACCGCGCGGCCGCCGCGGCCCGCGAGGTAGCTCTGGCCAACGAGCTGCACAGCCGCGGGGGCTACCCGGTCTTCATCACGGGCGACATGAACGACCGCGAGGCCTACTTCTGCCGGATGACGTCCGGCGCGCCGATGATCGCGGCCAACGGCGGCTCCAACAACGGCGGCTGCGCCCCGCCGTCGCGGATGCCGGTCGACTGGATCTTCGGCCATCAGATGGTGACGTTCAGCAACTACGTCCGCGACGAGGGTCCGCTGGTACGCCGTACCACCGACCACCCGATGATCCGCGCCGACGTCACGCTCGACGAGCAGGACGGGGTCCCCGCGGGCTGACCGCGGCACTGTCCGGTTTGCCGTCCGGATTCGTGGCGGAGGCGTCCGGAAAACCGGACGACAACCCCGCCGCCGATGAGTTTTCCTGTCGGTCCTGGTCGTTTTCACGGCGACTGACCACCAGGAGGCTCCGTGACCGTGACTCCCGCACCCGGTAACACTCGTCCGCTCGAGATCGGGGACGACCTCGCCCCGATCGCCGTGCGCGACGGCCACACCGACTACCCCACCGCCCGGGCGACCTTCGTCGCGACCGGCTCACCCGACGTCGTGCTGCGGGCGACCACCCCCGAGCACGTCGCTGCCGGCGTCCGGCTCGCCGTCGACACCGGACGGCCGCTGTCGATCCGCAGCGGCGGCCATCACGCCTTCGGCTACGGCACCAACGACGGCGGCGTGGTCGTCGACCTCTCCGGCATCTCCGAGGTCGAGGTCGTCGACCCGGCCACCCGTCGGGTCCGCATCGGCACCGGCGCGACGTGGGGCGCGGTCGCCGACGCGCTGGCCCCGCACGGGCTGGCGCTGACCAGCGGCGACACCCGCTCCGTCGGCGTCGGCGGTCTCGCGCTTTCCGGCGGCGTCGGCTGGATGGTGCGCAAGCACGGCCTGACCCTCGACGCGATCCGCTCCGCCGACGTCGTCACGGCCGACGGCCGGCTTCTGCCCGCCTCCGCCGGCGAGCACCCCGACCTGTTCTGGGCGGTGCGCGGCGGTGGCGGCAACGTCGGCGTGGTGACCCACCTCGAGCTCGAGGCCGCTCCGGTCAGCCAGGTGGTCGCGGGCATGGTCACGTTCGCGCCCGACCAGGCAGCGACCGTGCTCCGCGGCTACCGCGACGTCATGCGAAAGGCCCCCGAGGAGCTCACGACCGCGCTGCTGCTGATGCCCGGCTTCGGCGAGTGGCCGGCGGCCGTCAACGTGTTCTGCTGCTGGGCCGGCGACGACGAGGAGGCCGCCGCCGAGGCGATCGCGCCGATCCGCGCGCTCGGCGAGCCGACGGCCGACACGGTCTCACTCCAGGCTTACGCCGACGTGCTCGAGGAGGCGCACCCGCCGCCCGGCGTCCGAGGTCTGGTGTCCAACTCGCTGTTCGACGACCTCGACGACGCCGCGCTCGACGCGGTCGCCGACCTCTACGCCGCCGGCACGAGCGGCAAGGTGATCTTCGTCCGCTGGCTCGCCGGGGCGCTCAACCGGGTGCCGGCCGACGCCACCGCCTGGGGCTACCGCGACGTCGAGGCGATGGTCGCCCACGCGGGCTTCGTCCCGGCCGACGCCGACGACGCCGTGATCCAGGCGACCGTCGCTCCCGGCCGTCCGATCGACGCAATGGGCGTCGGGGCCTACGCCGGCTTTCTGAGCATCCCGGGTGACCCGACCGTCGACCGGATCTACCCGCCCGAGACGTTGGCGCGGCTGCGTCGGGTCAAGCGCGACTACGACCCGGACAACGTGTTCCGGCTGAACTTCAACGTCGAGCCGGCCTGACCCTGGCGCAGCTCAGTCGATGTCGACAGTCGTCACCACCCACGTCACCGACGGCCGACGCGGCGTGGACGAGAAGCCGAACCGGCACGGAGGGTCGACCGGCGCCAGCGCGCCCAGGTCGGTGCCGTCGAAGCTGCCCTGCATCCGGGTCACGGCGCGCACGTCGGTCGCGCCGTACCACTCGCGCCGACCCGGTCCGGCCGCGCCGCGGGTTCGCACGCCGCGGAGCACGACCCGGCTGAACGGGTCGGCGGCACTCGCCCACGCCGGGTGCGTCGCGACCCGCTCCGGGACCAGCGACAGCATCCGGCCCACCAGCGTGCGCTCGCCGACGCCGAGGGTCAGCGACAGCGATCGCGACGTCACCTGCCAGACCATGTCGGGACCTGTGACCGCGATGTCCTCGGCGCGCACCTCGTCGAAGGTGTAGGTCGCGGCGACGAAGTCGGCGACGTCGCGGGTCGGCGCGATGAGGACGCGGTGACCGGCAGCGGTCTCCACCATCGCGTCGGCGAAAGGTCCGAACGGGCTCTCCCGCCACCGGCCGACCACCACGCGCACGCCGCTCGTGGAGCCGACCCCCGCGATTGCGCCGGTGAACCGGTGCCTCGTCACGCGGGTTCCACGACGGCCGCGTCCGGCGACGACGCGGCCTTCGCGAACTGGGTGCGGTAGAGCTCGGCGTAGCGACCGTCGAGGGCGAGCAGGTCGTCGTGCCGGCCGCGCTCGACGATGCGGCCTTCCTCGACCACGAGGATCTGGTCGGCCTGGTGGATGGTCGAGAGCCGGTGCGCGATCACGATCGCGGTGCGGCCGTCGAGCGCCTCGTTCAGCGCGGCCTGCACCGCGGCCTCCGACGTCGAGTCGAGGTGCGCGGTCGCCTCGTCGAGGACCACGACCCTCGGCTGGGCGAGCAGCAGCCGGGCGATGGTCAGCCGCTGCCGCTCACCGCCCGACAGCCGGTAGCCGCGCTCGCCCACGACCGTGTCGAGCCCGTCGGGCAGCGACCGGACCAGGTCGGCGAGCCGTGAGCGGGTGAGCGCCGCCCACAGCTCCTCGTCGTTCGCGCCGGGCCGGGCGAGCAGCAGGTTCGCGCGGACCGTGTCGTGGAACAGGTGACCGTCCTGGGTGACCATGCCGAGCGTCCGGCGGATCGCCTCGAAGGACAGGTCGCGCACGTCGACGCCGCCGAGCCGTACGGCGCCCGAGTCGACGTCGTACAGCCTCGCGAGCAGCTGCGCCAGCGTCGACTTGCCGGCGCCCGACGAGCCGACCAGCGCGACGATCTGGCCGGGCTCGGCGCGGAGCGACACCCCGTGGATGACCTCGACGCCGCCGCGGGTGTCGAGGGTGGCGACCTCCTCGAGCGAGGCCAGCGAGACCTTGTCGGCCGACGGGTAGGCGAAGTGCACGTCCTCGAGCTCCACCGAGACCGGCCCCGGCGGTACGTCGGCCGGGTCGGGTCGCTCGCGGATCAGCGGCTCGAGGTCGAGCACCTCGAAGACCCGCTCGAACGACACCAGCGCGCTCATCACCTCCACGCGTGCGCTGGCCAGGCCGGTCAGCGGCGCGTAGAGCCGGGTCAGCAGCAGGGCCAGCGCGACGACCTCACCGGCCTCGAGCGTGCCCTGCAAGGCGAACCAGCCGCCGAGCCCGTAGACCAGCGCCAGCGCCAGCGCCGACACCAGCGTCAACGCCGTCACGAACAGCACCTGCACCATCGCTGTGCGCACCCCGATGTCGCGCACACGTGTGGCGCGGGCGACGAACTCGTCGACCTCCCGGGTCGGCATCGCGAACAGCTTGACCAGCGTCGCGCCGGGGGCGGAGAACCGCTCGGTCATCTGGGTGCTCATCACCGAGTTGTGGTTGGCCGCCTCGAGCTCCAGCGATGCGAGCCGGCGACCGAAGCGACGCGCGGGCAGCACGAACACCGGAAGCAGCAGCAGCGCCAGCAACGTGATCTGCCACGACAGCGCGAGCATCGCGGCCAGCGTCAGCGCGAGCGCGACGATGTTGCCGACGACGCCGGACAGCGTGTCGGAGAAGGCGCGCTGGGCACCGATCACGTCGTTGTTGAGCCGGCTCACCAGGGCGCCGGTGCGGGTGCGGGTGAAGAACGCGATCGGCATCCGCTGCACGTGCTCGAAGACCACCCGCCGCAGGTCGAGGATCAGGCCCTCACCGATGCTCGCCGAGAGCCACCGAGACAGCAGACCGACACCGGCCTCGACGACCGCAATCGCTGCGATCACGAGCGCGATGGTCAGCACCTCGGCGTACGAACGGCCCTTGATGATCGCGTCGACAGCCCGGCCGGCCAGCAGCGGCGTCGCCACCGCGAGGACCGCCAGCAGGACGCTGGTGACCATGAACCAGGCCAGCATCACCCGGTGCGGTCGCGCGAACGCGAGGATCCGCCGGACCGTGGCCCACGAGAACGGTCGCTGCTCCTGCTGGGCGACCATCAGGTTGTACAGCGACGACCACGCCGCCATCTCCATGCTCATGCTGCGACCGTAGGACCTCGAGGGGACATGAAGTCCAGGGTTTTCTAGCGACCGTTCTTGCCCTGTTTGCCGACGGTCAGGAACCGGCGGCCGCGCGGGGTGACGCCCCAGGGCTTGTAGACCGCGAGCCAGGTGACGAACGCGAGCATCGTGGTGGAGACGACCGGCGGGAAGAGCATGTTCCTGCGTACGTCGGTCAGCCGCTCGGGCAACGAGTCGTCCACCACCGTTGCCTGGGCGGCGCCCTCGAGAAGCGTCGGCCGGAGCGCGACCAGCACGAGCGTCAGCAGCACCAGGCTGATGGCGAGCTTGACGAGCACCCACCAGTACCTCACCAGCCCGAACCGGGTGCCGAGGCCGAGCCAGATCCCGCTGCCCAGCGACAGCAGGCCGAGCGTGAGCAGCAGCGGCACGCAGAACATCTCGAGCGCCCGGTAGATCACCGCGAGCTCCGCCGGGTCGTCCGTGGCGAGGCCGCGGTAGGCCAGCACCCCCATCGCCAGGTCGACGCCGATCCAGCTGACCGAGCTCAGCACGTGGAACAGCAGCAGCGCCTTGCGGCCCTTCCGACTGAGCCGGGGGAACCGGTGGGATCCGGAGCGTGACGCCTGGGTGTCGGGGGCGAGGGCAGTCGTCATGGCTCCACGGTGCCGGGACCCGGCCGGCCGGCGCATCGGGGAGCACCCTGGCCGGGACCCGGAGAACGGCCCTTGCAAGATACCCCCAGGGGGTGTACGGTCAAGGCGTCCGGATACCCAGAGAGGGTATCCGCCCAGGCCAAGCACGACGGAGGCAGCGGTGAGCGAGCACGAGCAGCTGGAGCACAGCGAGCACAACCACTACGGCTACATCAGCCGCAAGGACGACTACCTCCGCCGGCTCAAGCGCATCGAGGGCCAGGCCCGCGGCCTGCAGCGGATGGTCGAGGAGGAGAAGTACTGCATCGACATCCTCACCCAGGTCGCCGCGATGACCAGCGCGCTGCAGTCCGTCGCGCTCGGCCTGCTCGACGACCACCTCAACCACTGCGTCGTCGACGCCGCCCGCCAGGGCGGTCCGGAGGCCGACGCCAAGCTCGCCGAGGCGTCCGCGGCCATCGCCCGCCTCGTCAAGTCCTGACCACCCCTCACAGCCACAACATCCGCGAACTCGGGAGGAACCCATGTCTGATCACACCTTCACCGGCACCGTCACCGGCATGACCTGCGGCCACTGCGTCGCGTCCGTGACCGAGGAGGTCCAGGAGATCGACGGCGTGCAGGACGTGGAGGTCGTCCTCGAGACCGGCGCCCTGACCGTGACCAGTGCCCAGCCCCTCGACGAGGCCACCGTGCGCGAGGCCGTCGAGGAAGCCGGGTACCAGCTGGCGTCGTGAGCGCCACGGACCGCCCGGCCGTCCGCATCGGCGGGTTCGCCGTCGGGCTCGTCGCCGTCTTCGCCCTCGCGCTCGGCGCCGGCTCGCTCTGGGGACCGACGGTCGCCGAGGCCGAGCCGGACGAGGAGATGGGCCACGGCGGCATGGCTGAGGCGGGCGCCGCGACCGACGCTGCGGGCGAGCACGACGAGTCCAGCGCGGGGCACCTGCCCGGTGGGCTGATGCGCAGCCAGGACGGCTACACGCTCGAGCTCGCCGCCAGGACGGCCGAACCCGGCCGCGACGTACCTCTCGCATCGACCGTCACCGGCCCCGACGGCCACGTGCTCGACACCGAGAGCGCGTACGACGTCGAGCACGACAAGCGCCTGCACCTGATCGTCGTACGCCGTGACCTGACCGGCTTCCAACACGTCCACCCCGAGCTGGGCGGCGACGGCCGCTGGACCACCGACGTCGACCTGGAGCCGGGCACGTGGCGGGTGTTCGCCGACTTCAAGGCGGCGGGCGGTCCGGCCCTCACGCTCGGCACCGACCTGACCGTGACCGGCGAGGTGAGCGACGTACGGCCGGTCGGCGACGACGACCGCTCCGACTCGGTCGACGGCTACGACGTCGAGCTCGAGGGCGACCTGGTCGCCGGCACCGGCTCCGACCTCACGCTGACCGTCAGCCGTGATGGCGAACCGGTCACCGACCTCGAGCCGTACCTCGGCGCGTTCGGCCACCTCGTCGCGCTGCGCGAGGGCGACCTCGCCTACCTGCACGTGCACCCGCACGAGGAGGCGCAGCCCGGCGAGACGGGCGGACCGTCGATCGACTTCACGGCCGAGGTGCCCAGCGCCGGCGCCTACCGGCTGTTCCTGGACTTCAAGGCGGGCGGGAAGGTCCGCACCGCCACCTTCGACCTCACGGCGGTGGATCATGACTGACACCTCGCAGGACACCCGTCAGGTGGACCTGGAGATCACCGGCATGACCTGCGCGTCCTGCGCCAACCGGATCGAGCGCAAGCTCAACAAGCTCGAGGGCGTGTCCGCCTCGGTCAACTACGCGACCGAGAAGGCCCACGTGGTCTTCCCGCTGGACCTGCCGCCCGAGCGGCTGCTCGACACCGTCGAGTCGGCGGGCTACTCCGCGGCCCTGCCGAAACCCGAGCAGCCCGAGCAGCACATGGGCGGGACCGGCCACGAGCACGAGGACCCGGCCGACCGGGCCGCGCGCTCCCTGCGCGACCGGCTGCTGGTGTCGATCGTGCTCACCGTGCCGGTGATCGCGATGGCGATGGTGCCGAAATTCCAGTTCGAGTACTGGCAGTGGGCGTCGCTGACGCTGGCCGCGCCCGTCGTCGTGTACGGCGGGTGGCCGTTCCACCGGGCCGCGTTCCTCAACCTGCGCCACGGCAGCACGACCATGGACACGCTCATCTCGGTGGGCACGCTCGCGGCGTTCGGCTGGTCCCTCTACACGCTGTTTCTCGGCACCGCCGGCACGCCCGGCATGACCCACCCGTTCCGTTTCACCATCGAGCGCGGCGACGCGTCCGGCGACATCTACCTCGAGGCCGCCGCCGGCGTCACGACGTTCCTGCTGGCCGGCCGCTGGTTCGAGGCCCGGTCGAAGCGCCGGGCCGGTGCGGCGCTGCGCGCACTGCTGGAGCTCGGGGCCAAGGACGTGGCCGTGCTGCGCGACGGCGTCGAGCGCCGGGTGCCGGTCGGTGAGCTCGCGGTCGGCGACCTGTTCGTCGTACGCCCCGGCGAGACCATCGCCACCGACGGCGTCGTCGAGGAAGGCACCTCCGCCGTCGACGTCTCGATGCTCACCGGCGAGTCCGTCCCCGTCGAGGTGGGGCCGGGATCATCGGTCACCGGAGCGACCGTCAACGCGGGCGGCCGGCTGCTCGTGCGTGCGACCCGCGTCGGCGCGGAGACCCAGCTCGCTCGCATGGCCCGCATGGTCGAGGACGCGCAGAACGGCAAGGCCGAGGCGCAGCGCCTGGCGGACCGGATCTCCGGCGTTTTCGTTCCCGTCGTCATCGCGCTCGCCGTCGGGACGCTCGGCTTCTGGGTCGGCTCGGGCAACGGCTGGACCGCGGCGTTCACCGCCGCCGTGTCCGTGCTGATCATCGCCTGCCCGTGCGCCCTCGGGCTGGCGACGCCGACCGCGCTGATGGTCGGCACCGGCCGGGGCGCCCAGCTCGGCATCCTGATCAAGGGCCCCGAGGTCCTCGAGGACACCCGGCGCGTGGACACCGTGCTCCTCGACAAGACCGGCACGGTCACCGAGGGCCGGATGTCGCTGGTCGACGTCGTGCCCGCTGACGGCGAGGACGCCGGCGAGGTGCTGCTGCTGGCCGGCGCGCTCGAGCACGCGTCCGAGCACCCGATCGCCCGGGCCGTGGCCACCGCCGCGACCGAGAAGTTCGGCGAGCTGCCGGGCGTGCAGGACTTCCGCAACGTCGAGGGCCTGGGCGTGCAGGGTCTCGTGGACACCGAGGACGGCAGCCACGCCGTGCTCGTCGGGCGGCCGCGGTTGCTCGCCGAGTGGTCGCAACACCTGCCCGCCGAGCTCGACCGTGCCCGGCAGGACGCGGAGGCCGACGGCCGCACCGTCGTCGCGGTCGGGTGGGACGGCAAGGCCCGCGGGCTGCTCGTGGTGGCCGACGCGGTCAAGCCAACCTCGGCCGAGGCGATCGCCCGGCTCCGCGATCTGGGGCTGCGGCCGATGCTGCTCACCGGCGACAACGCCGCGGTCGCGCGACGGGTCGCCCGCGAGGTGGGCATCGACGAGGACGAGGTGGTCGCCGAGGTGCTGCCGGCCGACAAGGTCGAGCAGGTACGCCGCCTGCAGGCCGAGGGCCGCGTGGTCGCGATGGTCGGCGACGGCGTCAACGACGCGCCCGCCCTCGCCCAGGCCGACCTGGGTCTGGCCATGGGCACCGGCACCGACGTCGCGATCGAGGCCGGTGACCTCACCCTGGTGCGCGGCGACCTGCGGGTCGCGGCCGACGGCATCCGGCTGGCCCGGCGCACGCTCGCCACGATCAAGGGCAACCTGTTCTGGGCGTTCGCCTACAACGTGGCGGCCATCCCGATCGCCGCGGCCGGCCTGCTGAACCCGATGCTGGCCGGCGCCGCGATGGCGTTCAGCTCGGTGTTCGTGGTGACCAACAGCCTGCGGCTGCGCGGCTTCCAGCCACTCAGCGAGTAGCTCGGGTGGTCGAGCCGGGCTAGGACGCGGTCATCCGGTCGGTGTGATCGCGCTGCCTCACCAGGGCGGCGCGGGCGGCCTGCTCGACGAAGAACGTGTCGACCTCGCGACAGGCATCCGCGCACTCGCACACCGTGTCGACGACGACGGTCCACGGCAGCTTGTCGAACTCCTGCACAAGCCGTTCTGCGATGCCGGCGACCTCATGCTCCATGTGATCCGCTCCCGAGACTCGGCCCCGTGCCCGGAGACTTCCCCGCGGGCGGAGATTTCAGCAAATCGGTTGTTACCGGTCTGGACCGCGCGTTCGGTGAAAACCGGGATAACCGGTTGCCGCCCGGGTCCCGGCTCGCGAGGGTGTCCGGCATGACCCTGCACGTGCACAACATGACCTTCGACTGCGGCGACGCCCGGGCGCTGGCGACGTTCTGGTCGAAGCTGACCGGCTGGAACCTCTACTACGACGACGACCCGGAGGTCGTGGTCGCGCCGTACTTCCCGTACGACGGTGTCGGCATGCTGTTCATCCCCGTGCCCGAGGGCAAGACCGCCAAGAACCGGCTGCACCTCGACCTGCAGCCCGACGGTGAGACGCGCGAGGAGGCGGTCAAGCGAGCGGTCTCGCTCGGGGCCACCGTCGCCGCCGACCACACCAAGGACGACGGCAGCGGTTGGGTCGTGCTCACCGACCCGGAGGGCAACGAGTTCTGCATCGAGCGCGGTGCCGCGGAGCGCGGCCCGGTGGAGCCGCGGCAGTTCCGCATCGGCTGAGCCGGGTAGCCGACCTACGGCGAGGTGATCTTCGCCAGCCGTTCGCGGAGCAGCTCCTGCCGGTGCGCGTTGCCGTGCAGCTCGATGTAGCGCTCGCCGAACACCGCGAGCAGCGCGTCGTCCAGACGCCGTACGGCGCCGGCGGGGTACTTGTAGCCCATCCGCGCGTCGATCGCGTTCTGGTCGACCGTGCTGAGCAGCACCGCCAGCTCGTCGAGCGAGGTGATGCCGAGCTCGAGCAGCAGCCCGGAGATCCACACGTAGTGGTCGGTGCGCGACCAGCCCGCGTCGGCGTACTGCCCGGCCAGGAACGCCGCGAGGTCCTGGCCACTGATCCGCGGGTCGGTCGGCTCGTCGGGCGCGGGCACCGTGGCCGTTGTGCCGCCTGTGCTCACCGAGGACTGCAGCAGGTTGCGGATCGCGGTGAACTCCTGGTCCGCCAGCTCGAGCAGCCCGGCCGCAAGTGTGAACCGCCGGTCGAGGTCGGGCGCGTGCTCCTCGGGGACCGTGCCCTTGTAGCGGATGTCGTGCTCGAACTCCGCCCACGCGTGCTGCAGCGCGGTGCGCACCTGGACCTGCGCGGTCCGCCCGCGCAGCTCCGGCGCCACCTCCTCGCCGGACTCGGGCTGGTCCGCGGGCACGGTCACCAGCAGGTGCCGGCTGGCGTAGCCCCAGCGCCCCTCGCTCGCGGTCTCCTGCCCCATGTCGCGGTCGTCGAGCACCTGCAGCTGGTCGGCGAGCAGGTCCGCCACCGCGGTCACGTCGGGCCGCAGGTAGGTGATCACCCGGACCCCGATCTGGTCGGTGATCTGCTCCAGCGGGTCCGAGTAGACGGGCTTGCCGTCGATCATCCGGTCGGCCTTGGCCGCGAACGACGCGATGCTCTTGGTCCGGCCGGTGACGCTCAGGTAGTTGATGCCGGCGTCGTCGAGCAGGCCCTTCACCAGCGAGACGTAGGCCTCGGTCGCGCGCTGCAGCGTCGGCTGCAGCGCCGCGTAGGCCTGCACCGCCCGTTGCACCGGGTCGGCGCGGGGTGTCCGCGGGCTGGGCTTGTGGCCGGCCGGCAGCGTCGGCGTGACGATCACGCCTGTGCCGGCGTCGCCGTACACGGTGGTCAGCTCGGGACGGCGTACGGCGAACAGCGCGACGTACGCGCAGACCACTGCGTCGACCTGGTCCTCGACCTTGCGCAGGTCGCTCTTGCGCTCCGCCTGCTCGACCAGCTTCACCAGCTCGCGCCAGCCCTCGTGGTGGGTGAGCCGCATCGGCGCCGGCGCGTCGGCGAGGCCCTCGAGGCGGCGCATCAGGTCGAGCAGCGCGCCGCGGAGCTGGGCGATCGTGCGGCCGGGCTTGTTCTTGTACTTGAGCGTGCGGCCGAGCCGGAACAGCGCGACGGTCGCGGCGTGCGGGTAGACCTCCAGCGCGCGCCGATCGTGCTCACCGATGGGCAGCGTGGGGTCGAGGCTCAGCCCGAGCCGCTCCGCGAGCCGGGCGCCGCGCGGCTCCTCGCTGAACTCCGGCTTGGCGGTGTTGGACGGGTGCGCGCCGGCATCGAACCGGGCGAAGTCGCGGTTGAGCGCTGCCTCGCACGCCCGGTTGCCGGTCGGGTTCGTGACCACGAGCGGGGCGTCGATCGCGACCACGCACGGGCCGGCGACGTACTCCCCCAACGCCGCCACGATCTCCTCGTCGGTGCGCACCGCGCCGACCGTCACCAGACGGCCGGCGTCGTCGAGCACGGCCACGCCCGTGGGTTGACGAGTGCCCCAGGCGAGGTCCAGGCCGACGAAGTGCATGCGCACACCCTGCCGCATCGCGCCGCCGCTTCTCCTGGCCGGCGATGAATTCGGTCGCGATTGTCGGTCCTCACTTCCAGAATGGAAGGACCGCCATGACCACGACGCCCACCGCCCCGTCCTCGTCGGTGCCGCCCGAGCCCGAGCCCGTGCTGGAGACCCCGCGCGAGCTGCCCCGGCTGCTCCGGCCGTTCCGCACGCCCGCCTACCGGCGGCTCGCCGTCGCGCTGGTGCTGACCAGCTTCGCCGGCGGCGTCTGGGTCGTCGGGCAGGTCTGGGAGGTGATCCGCATCGGCGGCGGTCCCGCCCAGCTGTCAGTCGTCTCGACCGCGGCCGCCCTCGGCGTGCTCGTGCCGGCGCTGATCGCCGGCGTGGTGGCCGATCGGGTGCCGCAGAAGACGATCCTGCTCGGGGTCTCCGCCCTGGAGCTCGTCGGCATGACCACCATCGGCGTGCTCTCGGTGACCGACACGACCCAGGTGTGGCACCTGGCGGTCGTCGCGTTCTCCGCCGGTGTCGGCATGGCGTTCTACTACCCCGCCTACTCCGCCTGGCTGCCCGCGCTGGTCCCCGAGAGCGACCTGATGGCGGTCAACGGCTTCGAGGGGATGGTCCGCCCGACCATCGGCCAGGCGCTGGGCCCGGCCGTCGCCGGCGCCGCAGTGGGCGCTGTCTCGTCCGGCTTCGCGGTGCTGATCGCCGCGGCCGCCACCCTGCTCGGGCTGGGCGCGCTGACGTTCGTGCCCAAGACGCCCGTACGCCGTGACGAGACCACCGAGGTGACGTCGACCCACCACCCGGTCCGCGCCGCGCTGAGCGACATGCACGAGGGCTTCGTCTACATGGTGCGCACGCCGTGGCTGTTGGCCACGCTGCTGTTCGCGAGCCTGATGATCCTGGTGATCATGGGCCCGTTCGAGGTGCTGATCCCGTTCGTCGTCAAGGACGGTCTGGGCGGCGACGCGGGCGACCACGCGATGGTGCTCGCCGCGTTCGGCATCGGCGGGGCGGTCGGGTCGCTGGTGATGGCGTCGTTCCAGATGCCGCGCCGCTACCTCACGATCATGAACCTGATGTGGGGCGTCGGCTGCCTCCCGCTCGCCTTCATGGGCTTCGCCACCGCGGTGTGGCAGCTGGTGGTGCTCGGCTTCGTGCTCGGCGCGGCGTTCTCCGCGCCGATGGTGATCTGGGGGACGCTGCTCCAGCGCCGCGTGCCGCCGCACCTGCTCGGCCGGGTCGCCTCGCTCGACTTCTTCGTCTCGGTGTCGCTGATGCCGGTGTCGATGGCGCTCGCCGGCCCGGTCTCCGAGGCGATCGGGCTGCGCACCACGTTCGTGGTCGCGGGCGTCGTACCCGCGGTCGTCGCGGTGGTCGCGATCGTGTGGGCCCGGCTCCCGCAGGACGAGCTCGCCCACCCGCTGCGAGACGAGCCCGTGACCACCCCGACACCCCTGGACGGGGCGCCCGCCGAGTGATGGGCTGGCCCGTAACGGACCGATCAACCAACCAACCATCTGTCCCGACAACCGCAGGAGCTCACCATGGCCCGGCTCAACCCCTATCTCGGCTTCCTCGACAACGCTCGCGAGGCGATGGAGTTCTACCAGTCCGTCTTCGGGGGCGAGCTGGACGTCAACACGTTCGGCCAGTTCGGGGCGGGTGGCGGTCCCGAGGCCGACAAGGTCATGCACGCGCAGCTCGAGACGCCGCAGGGCTTCACGCTGATGGCCTCCGACACTCCTGAGGGCATGGAGCACAAGCCCGGCAACAACATCTCGGTCAGCCTCAGCGGCGAGGGGGGCGACGGCCTGGACGAGATGTTCACCAAGCTCTCCGAGGGCGGCACGGTCACGATGCCGCTCGAGAAGCAGATGTGGGGCGACACCTTCGGCATGGTGCTCGACCGGTTCGGCATCTCCTGGATGGTCAACATCGCCGCGAGCGCCGACGCCGCCCAGACGGCCGGCAGCGGCCAGAGCGCCACCAGCTGAAGGAGCGCGCCGTGGGCCGCATCGTCTCGAACTTCTTCATCTCGCTCGACGGCGTCGTGGAGAGCCCCGACCAGTGGCACTTCCCGTACTTCGACGACGAGATGGGCTCCGTCATCGGCGCCGGCATGGAGAGCGCCGGCGCGTTCATGATGGGCCGCAACCTGTACGGCGAGTGGTCGGACTATTGGACCACCACCGACCAGGACCAGGACTTCGCGAAGTTCATCAACGCCATCCCGAAGTACGTCGTCAGCAGCACGCTCACCGACGCGGACGTGACCTGGAACAACTCCCGGCTGATCACCGGCGACCAGGACGCCGTGCGCGCCGGCATCCAGGCCGCCAAGGACGAGACCGAGGGCGACATCCAGATCTCCGGCAGCCCGACGCTGGTGCGCTCGCTGCTCGCGATGGGGCTGCTCGACGAGCTCGCGCTGCTGCTCCACCCGATCGCGGTCGGGCACGGCGAGCGGCTGTTCCAGGACACTCCGACGTACCCGCTGGAGCTCACCTCGCAGCGGGCGCTGAAGTCCGGCGTGCTGCACCTGACCTACGCCCCGAAGACGTCCTGACCCGGTTCGACCGGTCTGGGACCGGTCTGGGCCCGAATGTGCCTCGATGTGACATAGGCGGGCGGATCTGCTTACGGTCCGTGGATGACCTCGCACCGATCCGTCCGTCGTCTCGTCACCGGGCTCGTCGCCACCGGCGCGGCCGCTGCCCTCACCGTCGGGCTCGTCCCGGCCTCGGAGGCGCACCACGCGAACCCGCCCGGACCGGTCAACGCCCAGACGACGTTCGACTGGGGCAAGCCCATCTGGCAGGACGACTTCGTCGGCCCGCTCAAGAGCGTCTGGCGCGACAAGTCGCCCCACGGCAACGTGCGCAACCAGCACGGGATGCTCACGCTCAACACCGGCAAGCGCGGATCCGTGTCGGCCACGCTCAAGGGTGCCGGCCACGAGACCGGCCGGTGGGAGATCCGGCTGCGCTCGCGGCAGTACGGCAACGACCACGGCCACTACAAGGTGCGCACCGAGCTGGTCCCGGCCGCGAAGCGCAAGCAGCACTGCGGCGCCCGCAACGTCGCGCTGAACAGCTACACGCTCGGTGGCAGCCGCGTGCACCACTACATCCGCTCGCTGCCCGACAACCAGTCGACCTCACACACCGGGCTGAACCTCGGCAACGACCGGTGGCACACCTTCGCGGTCGAGGTGCGGGCCAAGCGGATCTCGTGGTTCGTCGACGGCCACGTGATCTCGACCGAGAACCGCCGCGAGGCGCTCTCCGACGTTCCCTACACCGTGCGGTTCACGATGCTCGCGCCCAACGCCAAGAAGCGCATGAACCCCTCGCGCATGCAGATGGACTGGCTGCGCTACTACACGCTGCGCAAGCCGAACTCGAAGTCGGTGAAGGCGCCGCTGCCGCGGTCGGGGTCGTACGCCGACGCCTGCTGAGCAGGAAAACCACTCGCCCCTCTCGGTCGGGCCGTGCCACCCTCGTGGCACGGCCCGACCGTCGTTTGCGGTCGTACACAGTCGTTGTCACAGGGAAGGCACACCGATGCGAGCAGCTACCACGCCCCGGACCCTCATCCGTCCTGCCGTGGAGCTGCCCCTTGACCTCTCTCACACTCAACCTCGGGATCGTCGCGCACGTTGATGCCGGCAAGACCAGCCTGACCGAGCGCCTGCTGTACGACGCCGGCGTGATCGACGCTCCCGGCAGCGTCGACGCGGGCACCACCCGCACCGACTCGATGGACCTCGAGCGTCGGCGCGGCATCACCATCCGTGCAGCGGTCACGTCGTTCGCGATCAGCGATCTCGCCGTGAACCTGGTGGACACGCCCGGTCACCCCGACTTCATCGCCGAGGTCGAGCGGTCGCTGACCGTCCTCGACGCGGCCGTGCTCGTCCTGTCCTCCGTCGAGGGGGTGCAGCCGCAGACCGTTGTCATCTGGCGCGCGCTGCAGCGCGTCGGCGTGCCGACCGCCCTCTTCGTCAACAAGGTCGACCGCTCCGGGTCCGACGTCGCCGCAGTCGTCGACCAGGTGCGGCGCCGGCTCACGCCGCACGTCGTCCCACTCACCCGACCCGAAGCCGAGGGCACCCGCGAGGCGACGGTCGTGCCGGTCCCGCTCGACGCGGACGCGGTCGTCGAGGCGGTGGCCGAGGTGGACGACCGGGTGCTGACCGGCTGGGTCGAGGGCGCCGTGACACCGGAGCGGGTGCGCTCGGCGCTCCGCCGCGGCACGCGGGACCGCCGTCTCGCGCCGCTGCTGTGCGGCTCGGCCCTGACCGGCGCGGGCGTGCCGCTGCTCCGCGACCTCGTCCGCGACGTGCTGCCCCGGGCGAAGGAGCACGGCGGCGCCGTGTCGGGCACGGTGTTCGCTGTCGACCGTGACGAGCGCGGCCGCCGTGCCTGGGTGCGGCTGTGGTCGGGCGAGGTCCGCGTGCGCGACCGGCTCCGGGTCGACGGATCCCCCCGTCCGGTCCCGGTGACCGAGGTGGGAGTCAGCGCACCCGGCGGTGTCGCGGTGCGCCGTACGGCCGGCGCCGGCCAGATCGTCGCTCTCCGCGGGCCCGAGGCGCGCATCGGCGACATCCTCGGTCGGGCCCCCCGGCGGCGTAGACACCGGTTCCCACCGCCCACCCTGCAGGCGTTGGTCGAGCCGGAGGACCCGGCCCAGCGCGGCGCGCTGTTCGCGGCCCTGACCGAGCTGGCCGAGGAGGACCCGCTGATCGACCTGCGCATCGACGAGGTCGACCGTGAGGCCGCGCTGAGCCTGCACGGCGAGGTGCAGAAGGAGGTGGTCGGCGCGCTGCTCGAGGAGCGGTACGGCGTGCGCGCCCGGTTCGCGCAGACGTCCACGGTGTGCATCGAGCGCGTCGTCGGCACCGGGTGCGCCGAGGACCTGATCGGCCGGCGGGGCAACCCCTACCTCGCTGGGATCGGCCTGCGGGTCGAGCCGGCGCCGGTCGGGCAGGGCGTGCGGTTCTCGCCGGGCGTCGAGCGTGGCAACCTGCCGCCGGCGTTCATCGCCGCCACCGAGGAGGGCGTCCGGCACGGGCTGCGGCAGGGCCAGCACGGGTGGGAGGTGACCGACCTGACGATCACGATGACGTCGTCGGCGTACTACCCCCGGCAGAGCAAGCCGCACCAGAAGTTCGACAAGTCATCATCGAGCGTGGCCGGCGACTTCCGCCACCTGGCGCCCGTCGTACTCGCGGCCGCGCTGACGCAGGCCTGCACCCGGGTCTGCCGGCCGGTCGACCGGTTCGAGCTCGACGTCCCGGAGCAGGCACTCAGCCAGGTGGTGGCGCTGCTCGGCCGCCTCGGCGCGGTCGTGCTCGAGACCACGGCGTCGTCCGGCGACGCCCGGCTGGTCGGCCACCTGCGGTCGGACCGGGTGCCCGACCTGGCGTCTCGACTCCCGGACCTCACGGGCGGGGAGGGCGTGCTGGTGTCCCGCCTCGACCACCACGCGCCGGCGACCGGGACCGAGCCGCCGACCCGTCTCCGGCGGGGACCGGACCCCGCCGACCGGGAGGCGTGGTTCCGGGACGTGCCGCGCTAGGGACGGGTGGTCGAGCTTCGGGTGGTCGAGCCTGTCGAGACCACGGAACGGTCAGCTGGGCGTTTCGCAGACCGGCAGCGGGGCGCCCTCGCAGCAGGACGACTTGAGGTGGCACCGCGGGCACAGCCAGCGGTACGCGGTGCCGTCGTAGACGTGGCCGCAGCCGTCGCACTCGATCATGCGTCCATGGTCGGCCCTGGGCCGTTCGGCGCCGAGACGACCCGCCGGGGTCATCCGGTATAGCAAGGCCGGGCCATGTGTCGGCGTTCGGCCGTCCCGGAGGGCTTTACTGACGCACGCTTGACAGGTGACCACCCCTGCCGCTTCGCACCACTCGACCCACCCGTGGCAGGCCTGGCTGCGCAACCTCTGGCTGGTCTGCGCGGCGATCGTCGCGGCGGTCGGCGTCAGCGCCGCCCTCGGCTCCCCCGGCCCGCTGGTCACGTTCGTCGTGGCCGGGATGCTCGGTCTCGTCGCAGGCGGGTTCACGTTCGCGTTCGGCCCCGAGGACATGACCGGGGTCATCCGCGGCGCCAAGGCCGCGGCCTGGGTCAGCGCCTTGACCGTGGTGAGCATCGGTCTCGGTCGGCTGTTCGGCTTCACGAGCGCCCTCATCCTGGGGGCGGTCATCCTCACCTCGCCACTCGTCCCGGCGACGGTCCGCTGGTACCGCGGCCGCCGCACCGAGCGGGTCACAGAGCGCGAGGAAGCGAAGCCGGACGCCGCCGAGGTCGTACCCGCGGTCGTGCCCGCGGTCGTCGTGGTCGGTGACCCCACCGGCGACCTGGACATGACCGACTTCGAGCTGGCGCTCGTCGACACCGAGGAAGCGCCCGAGCCCGATCCCGAGGACACCTCGCTGGCCTCGCTCGACCTCGACGACCTGTGCCGACTGTGGCGCCGCACGTCGGTGCTGCTCCGGCAGCCGCTGGACCAGCGCCGCGTCACCGAGGTGCTCGACGCCCGGCAGCGGTGCCTCGACGAGCTGATGCGCCGGCACCCGGCCGCCACCCGCGCATGGCTCGAGTCAGGGGCCAGCCGCGCCGACGACCCGCGGCCGTTCCTCGAGGAATCGCGCTAGTCCGAGTGCCCAGGCATGCCGCCGACCCCGCCTGTGGCGGGGTGCGGGGCGTGGTGGCTACGGGTCCGGGACGAGTTGGATGTGGCCACGCTCGGTCGAACGTCGCCTGTCGTTTGACGGTGTGACGTCGAGGGTTCCGTCGCGGTCGCGGAGGAACTGGTAGCCGTGCGGGCTGGTCCACAGGTAGCTGCCGCGCTCGAGCACCACGTATCGCCACGCCGTGAGAGTCTTCAGCCGGTGGTGACGCCGGCACAGCCTGGCGATGTTGCAGCTGCACGTCGAGCCACCATCAGCGTGCGGAATCACGTGGTCGCAGTCGGTGCGCCGGGCCGGCCGGGTGCACCAGGGGAACACGCAGGTCTGGTCGACCAGGGCGGACTGCTCGACCAACCGATCGGGGGTCTCGTAGGCGGTGCCGGACAGGTGCTCGTTGAGATCGATCACCGGCTTCACGGTGATGGTGACACCGGGTGCGCCGCACCAGGTGCGGACCTGGTCGACGGAGACGAAGCTGCGGGTGTTCTCCACCCGCGCCAGGTGCGGACCCGAGGTACGCGAGGTATTGGTGTCGCCGAGCGCTGCCTCGGAGAGGTGGACGTGCAGCACCACCTGCCGCCGCGGCCCCGCCACCTCGGCCGGTGCGTCCTCGCCGTCGGTGCCGGCAGTGCCGGCGGGCAGGTCGAGGGTGGGCTGGCTACTGCGCG
>DASURB010000115.1:0-26696 GCA_036280235.1 Nocardioides sp. | reverse complement strand
CGAGGTGGGGGAGCGCCTCGACGATCGTGACGTCGGCGCCGAACGACTTCCAGACGCTCGCGAACTCGCAGCCGATGACGCCGCCGCCGAGCACCACGGCCGAGGCAGGGACGTGGTCGAGCTGCAGTGCGTGCTCGCTGGTGATCACGCGCTGGCCGTCGACGTCGAGGCCCGGGAGGGACTTGGAGTAGGAGCCGCTGGCGAGCACGACCGCCTTGGTCGCGGTGTACGGCGTGCCGTTGACCTCGACCGTGCGAGGCCCGGAGAGCCGTCCCTCGCCCTCGATGACCGTGATGCCGCGCGCCTTGATCAGGCCGGTGAGACCCTTGTAGAGGCGGGAGACGACGCCGTCCTTGTACTTGTTGACGCCACCCATGTCGATGCCCTCGAGCGTGGCGTTGACGCCGAACTGCTCGGACTCGCGCGCGGAGTCGGCGACCTCGGCGGCGTGCAGCAGCGCCTTGGTGGGGATGCAGCCGACGTGCAGGCAGGTGCCGCCGAGCTTGCCCTTCTCCACGAGTGCGACCCGGAGCCCGAGCTGGGAGGCCCGGAGGGCGCATGCGTAGCCCCCGCTTCCGGCCCCGAGAACCACGATGTCGAACTGCTGGTCGTTCCCGGCTCCGCTCGTGTCGGTCACCGTCACTCCGTCCCTTATGTGTGCCTGTCGGGTCGTACCCGCGGCCATCCTTGCACCAAACCCGAGCGCGCCGACACCGGGTCCGCCCCGCCTCGCGCCGCGAATGACGGGTGCGTCCTGGGCGGATGCGCCACACTTGCGCCATGGGCTTGATGGACCGGTTCCGCCGCGGCGGGACGAAGATGCGCCGGCCCGCGGGCAAGGGGCCGACGACGGTCCGGGCCTCCGACAGCGCCGACGCGAAGCACCTCGAGCAGTTCGTCGCCACGCGCCGCGGTGTCGAGGGATTCGTCGAGCCGCGCACCGCGGTCACCGACGTGACGATGATGCTCGTCGCGCACGACGGTGAGTGGACGCGCCGGCGGGTGCCGTCGGTGCAGTGGGCGCACGCGTTCGCCAACAAGCACGGCATACCGTCGTACGACGCCGGCGTGGTCGGCTACCCCGCGCGGATGCGCGAGTGGAACAAGCGCCAGAAGGAGAACGGCGCCCGCTAGTCAGTCCCGCGCGGCCATGTCCCGGGCCAGCTCGACGAGCGTGGCGACGGTGACGCCGGTGCCGCCGGACGTCACGTGCCCGTAGGCGCCCTTCTTGTTGAACGCCGGGCCGGCGATGTCGACGTGCGCCCAGGCCTGGCCGTCCGGGACGAACGCCTGCAGGAAGGCCGCGGCGTAGATCGCCCCGCCGTAGGTGTCCACGTTGTGCTGCATCAGGTCGGCGACCGTGCTGTAGGTGCGGACCTTGACCGGCATCTCCTCGGCTATCGGCATCGGCCACAGCGCCTCGCCCACCCGGGCGCCGGCGTCGCGGACCCGCGCCACCACGTCGTCGCTGCTGCCGAACAGCCCGGCGACACGGTCGCCGAGCGCGGTCTCACACGCACCGGTCAGCGTGGCGACGTCGACGAGGACGTCGGGCTTCGTCTTGACCGCCATCGCCAGCCCGTCGGCCAGCACCAGCCGCCCCTCGGCGTCGGTGTTCAGCACCTCGACGGTCTGGCCGTCGTGCATCGTCAGCACGTCACCGGGCCGGGTGGAGGTCCCGGACACCATGTTCTCCGCCATCGGCACCCACGCGGTCACCTCGACGGGCAGGCCGAGCTCGGCGATCGCCAGCGTGGCACTGACGACGGCGGCGGCACCGGCCATGTCGCACTTCATCGTGACCATCGACGGGCCCGGCTTGATCGTCAGGCCGCCGGAGTCGAACGTGATGCCCTTGCCGACCAGACCCAGGTGCGCGACGGCGCCGCGAGGCTTGTAGCTCAGCCTTGCCAACCGGGGCGGGTTCGCCGACCCCTGCCCGACCCCGAGGATGCCACCGCAGTTCTCCGCGACCAGCGCCTTCTCGTCGAGCACGGTGGCGGTCACCTTGCCGCCCTTGCGCTTGGCGTGGGCCGCCTCGGCGATCGCGTCGGCGAAGGCGGGCGGGGCCAGGTCGCCGGCGGGCGTGTTCACCCAGTCGCGGGTGCGGGCCACGGCCGCGGCCACCACCTGCGCGGTCTCGAACGCCTCCTGCACCGCGGACGCACGTGCGGCCGGGCTCAGCACGATGACCTCGCCGGGCCGGTCGTCCGACTTCTTCGACTTGTACGCCGAGAACGCGTAGCCGCCCAGCAGGAAGCCCTCCGTCGCGGCCCGGACGTGCGCCTCGTCCTCGGCCGGCAGCGCCAGCGCGACCGTCGCGGCGTTGGGCACGTTGCGCGCCGCGACACCCGCCGCCCGCCGTACCGCCTCGGGGTCGACCTTGTCCGCCGGACCGAGTCCCACGACGACCAGCAGCGGCGACTTCAGCGTGCCGCCGGTGGGGATCTTGGCCACCTCGTCGCGCTTGCCGGTGATGCCGAGCGTGGCCAGCAGCGGGCCGAACTTGCGGCCGTAGGCCGAGGCGACGTCCTCGCCGCCGGCGGCCGCGACCGCGCCCTTTCCGGCGGACACGACGCCGATCACGACGGCATCGGTCCGGGTCTTGGCGGGCGAGCCCTTGCGCAATGTGTAGGTGGTCATCGCGCACGAGCCTATCCGTGGCGGATGGCCGGATCCTCCGGGGTCGTCGACGGAGGGTAGGTTGCGGGCCATGCACCCAGCAGGCACCGGTGAGGGCACGTCCGCCAACGACCTGAAGCAGTCGCCGTTGCACGACCGGCATGTCGTCCTCGGCGCGAAGATGGCGGAGTTCGGCGGCTGGCTGATGCCGCTGGAGTACACCGGCGTCCTCAAGGAGCACGCCGCCGTCCGCGAGTCCGTCGGCGTCTTCGACGTCAGCCACCTCGGCAAGGCCGTCGTGCGCGGTCCGGGCGCGGCGGCGTACGTCAACACCTGCCTCACCAACGACCTCGGCCGCATCGAGCCCGGCAAGGCGCAGTACACCCTGTGCTGCGACGACGCGTCCGGCGGCGTCGTCGACGACCTGATCGCCTACCTCTACGGCGACGACCACGTCTTCCTGATCCCCAACGCCGCCAACACCGCCGAGGTCGTACGGCGTCTGGCCGAAGGCGCCCCGGAGGGGGTCGAGGTCGTCAACCAGCACGACGACTACGCGATCCTCGCCGTCCAGGGCACCAAGTCCGACGAGGTGCTCGAGGCGATCGGCCTGCCGACCGGACACGACTACATGTCGTTCGTCGAGGCCGAGCACGACGGCAACCCGGTCGTGGTGTGCCGCACCGGCTACACCGGTGAGCGCGGCTACGAGCTCGTCGCGCCGAGCGAGGCAGCCGGCGCGCTGTGGGACGCGATCCTCGCGGCGGGGGAGCCGTTCGGCATCGCCCCCGCCGGCCTCGGCGCGCGCGACACGCTGCGCACCGAGATGGGCTACCCGCTGCACGGCCAGGACATCAGCCTCGACGTCACCCCCGTCCAGGCGCGCCTCGGCTGGGCCGTCGGCTGGAAGAAGGAGACGTTCTGGGGCAAGGACGTGCTGACGCAGGAGAAGGAGGCCGGGCCGCGCCGGCTGCTCCGCGGCATCGTCGCGACCGGCCGCGGCATCCCGCGCCCCGGCATGCGGGTGCTGCTGACTCCTGACTTCGCCGTCGGCGCCGTCACCTCAGGCACGTTCTCGCCCAGCCTCAAGAAGGGCGTCGGCCTCGCGCTCATCTCCTCCCAGGTCGAGGAGGGCGCCGAGGTCTCCGTCGACATCCGCGGCCGCGCCGAGGTCTTCACGGTCACCAAGCCGCCCTTCGTCACGCCCGGCGTCCGGGAGAGCTAGGACAACGATTCGTCTGCGGTTTACGGGGTGATTCACGCGGGCCGGTCGCAGACGAATCGTTGTCCTACCGCCCCGTGGAGACGCGATGCACGGCTCTACCTGCACATCGTGCTCGCCGCCTGGGACCTGGCCGGGCGCCGGCCGCGCGGCGCCGACGACGCCACGATCTCCGGCCGGTGGTGCGAGCTGGTCGACGCGGTCGCCTTCCAGGAGGGGCAGGACGTGCTGCTCTCGGACGAGTTCTTCGCGACCCGCACCCGCCGCCAGGCCCGGCGGGCGATCAACGACCTGTCCGCGCCCACGACGTGCACGTCGTCGTCACCGTCCGCGACCTCGGCCGGGTGCTGACATCGTCCTGGCCCGAGGACGTCAAGAGCGGCAGCACAGCGACCTGGCCGGGGTACGTCGCCGCGGTGCGCGTCCCCGAGAGATCACCCGGAACCCGGCCCGCGGCTTCTGGCTGCGGCAGGACCTCGCGCACGTGCTCGCGGTGTGGTCCGTGGCGGCGGGCGCCGACCGCATCCACGTCGTCACCGTCCCGCCACCGGGCGCGCGGCCCACCGTCCTGCTCGAGCGCGTCGGACAGGTCGTGGGGTACGACGCCGCCACGCTGACGACACCTCCGCGCCGGGCCAACGAGTCACTCGGCGCGCCCGGGGCCGAGGTGGTCCGGCGGCTCAACGAGCTGCTCGGCGGGCGGCTCAACCAGCGGCAGTACGACTGGGTGGTCGAGTACGCCCTCGGCCTGCACATGCGCCCGACCGGCACCGCACGCACCGCGCTGCCCGACGAGCACCTCCCGTGGGCGCGTGGGCAGGCGGCGCGACTGGTCGCCGCGGTCCGCAACGGCGGGTACGGCGTGGTGGGCGACCTCGACGACCTCGCCCCACGAGCGTCCGCGGGACGCGCGCCGGACGAGGCGACCGAGAGCGAGCTGCTCGAGGCGGCGATGGAGGCTGCGGGCCATGTCCGAGGCGCACGCCCGGGCCCGGTGGCTGCGCGGCGCCGGCCCGACGCTGTGGGGGCGGCGCCGGCGACCCGTGCGACCAGCGCGCTCCGGTCCGTGGGGTTCCTCATGCGCCGCAAGGGGGCCGAGCTCGCCGACCGCAACGAGGTCGCGTCGGCGGCGATGGGGGTCTACCTCACGGCGCTGCGGCAACGGTCAGGGCCACGACGGCCACGGTGAAGGTCGCCTCGACCACCGCGCCCAGCACGTCCCCGGTGACCCCGCCGAACCGGCGGACCGCCTGAGCTCCCAGTGCCAGACCGCCGAGCAGGCCCACGAAGGTCGCCCAGACCGCGAGGCTGGAGAACACGGCGACGACCGCCGCCGCGACCACGGCGGCCAGCACGACCAGAGCCGCCGCCGAGCGCGGGACCGAGCCCGCCACCGTCGCGCCGAGCCCCTCGGGGCGCGCGGCCGGTATCCCGGTCACGCACGACAGCGGCAGGGCGAGACGGCTGACGACCAGCGCAGCGGCGACGTTCACCGGCCCGTCCCAGGTGGTCAGGAGGTAGCCGACGGCGACCACCTGCGTGAGCAGCACCAGCACGAGCGTCACGACCCCGAACGGCCCGACGTCGCCCTTGCGCATCACCTCGAGCGCTCCGTCCGCCGGTCGTCCCGACCCCAGCCCGTCGGCGGTGTCGGCCAGGCCGTCCAGGTGCATGCCGCGGGTGAGCAGCGCGAGCGTCCCGACGACCATCACGGCGGCGAGCAGCGGCGGCACCAGCGCCTCGAGCAGCACGATCTCGACCAGCACGACCAGCGCGAGCGCGACACCGACGAGCGGAGCCAACAGCATCGCGCGCCCCGCCGTACGACGGTCGACGGTCGGCGGCCGCACGGGCAGCACGGTCAGCGTCCCGAACGCCAGACGCAGCGCGTTCACAGAGACGTCACGCGTCCGGCGGTGCACCAGCGCACGTCCTCCGTCGCCGCGGAGACCAGCGCGTTGAGCCGCCCCATCTCGTCGCGGAACCGCCGGCCCGACGCGGTGTCCGGGACGACGCCCTGCCCCACCTCGTTGCTCACCGCGACCACGCGCCGCCTGGTGCCGCGCCACGCGGCGACCAGCGCGTCGACCTCGTCGCGCACAGCCTTGCGCGCCGTGCTCTCCCAGGTCTCGTCCGACCACGCGTCGTGCCGGTCCATCACGCGAGTCAGCCAGAGCGTCAGGCAGTCGACGAGCAGGGGAGGACCGTCGCCGTCGAGCAGGGCCACCAGGTCGAGCGTCTCCATCGTCGTCCAGCCGGCCGGCCGTCGCGCCTGGTGCAGCCGCACCCGCTCGGACCACTCGTCGTCGTGGTCGGGCGGGTACGCCGTCGCGACGTAGACGACGTCGGGCCGGTCGCGCAGCAGCCGCTCTGCCTCGCGCGACTTGCCGGACCTGGCACCGCCGAGCACGAACGTCCGCAGCGCAGCAGGAGGGGAGGGACGGGTGCCGGCCAGCGACGTGCCGTCGTCGACGAGGCGGGCACCCCAGTCGGCGAGCCGCCGCGCGAGCTCGTCGGTCGGCGGGTTGTGGTGCGACATGTGGACCGCCACCACGTCGGTGTGCGGCGTGACCGCGCCGACCTCACGCAGCCGCCGCAGCTGGTCGCCGAACGTCGCCAGGTGCAGGTGGTCGGTGCCGTGGTCGGCCTTGTCGCCGAACGTCTCCTCCATCAGCACGGTGTCGTACGCCGCGTCGGCGGCTGCGGCAACGGTCGAATCCGGCAGCGGGCCGGTGTCGGTGGCGTAGAGCAGCCGCGCTCCGGACGACGCCACGTCGTAGAGGACGGCGTCGTCGCCGTGGCTGGCCTCGAGCACGCGTACGTCGTACGCCCCGAGCGTCAGCCGGTCACCCGGCTCCACCGTCACGAACCGGACCGTGCTGTCCGGGGCGACCCAGTGCCGGGCCTGCTCGACGACCGTGGTCGGACCGACCACGTCGAGCGGCTCGTCGCCGACCCACGAGCGGAACAGAAGGAACGACGGCGCGCAGTGGTCCGGGTGTGCGTGGGTGATCAGCACATGCCGCAGCCGGGAGAGGTCGGCGCCTGCGCGCTGAGCGGCGTGCGGCGTCTCGGGTCCGCAGTCGAGCAGCAGCACGTCGTCGACCAGCGCGGCGGTCTGCCCGCGCAGCCGGCCGGCGACGCGCTCGGCGGCGCACGACGGGCAGGTGCAGAACGGGTTGGGCCAGCCGTCGGCCGAGCCGGTGCCGAGGACGCGGACGTCCATCACGCCGAGCCGGCCCGCTCGAAGCTGACGGGCGCGTCGAACGCCGCCCGCCGCGCGGCCCGGCGCAACGCCCGCAGCAGCGGCCGTCCCGCGAGCCCGATCACCAGCAGCGACACCAGCGACCGGCCGAGGTCCCACGCCATCGACGTCGTCACGTAGAAGACCGCGTAGTGCCTGAGGTTCTCGACGAGCGGTGCGCCCGCGACGTACGACACCTCGGGGCCGTAGGACGCGAACGGCCAGAACCAGAGGTTCATCACGACGCCGAAAGCCAGCCCGACGGCCGCGGCGTACGCCGCCAGCACGACTACCTCGGCGCGACCGCGTGCCGGCGGCAGGCAGCCGGCGAAGAAGCCGACCCAGCCGGCGGCCACCATCTGGAACGGCAGCCATGGCCCCACGCCGCCGGTCAGCAGGGCGCCCACGAAGATCGTCACCGCGCCGAGCACGAAACCAAAGCCGCGGCCGAACACCCGGCCGCCGAGGATGATCACCGCGAAGCTCGGCTCCATCCCGGCCGTGCCAGGTCCCAGTGCGCGCAGCGCTCCGCCGACCGCGGCGAGCATGCCGAGCAGCGCGACGGCCTTGGCATCGAGGACGCCGGAGGTGAGCTCGGAGAGCACGACGGCGGCGAGCAGGGGCAGCAGCACGACGAACACGACCGGTGCGTCGCCCGAGTGCGACGTGTCGAGGGCGGCGCCGGGCTCGATCAGGAACGGCCAGCCGAACGCCACGATCCCGACGGCGAACACCAGGGTGAGCGAGACCGCCGACCGGGCGCGGACCGGGACGAGGGTGCTCATCGCGGGATCCTGCTGCCTGAGGCGAGCGCGACGGCCACCTCGGTCGGGGTCAGCCAGCGCTGCGGGGCGAGCACCTTGGCGACCTGCGGCGCGAACGCCGGGGAGGACACCACCACGTCGGCGGTCGGCCCGTCGGCGACCAGCTCGCCGTCGGCGATCACCAGCACGCGCGTGGCGACCTCGGCGACGAGCTCGACGTCGTGGGTGGCCAGGAGTACGGCGTGCCCGTTGGCCGCTAGGTCCCGCAGGATCTCGACGAGCCGGTGCTTGGCCGTGTAGTCGAGGCCGCGCGTCGGCTCGTCGAGCAGCACCAGCGGCGGCTGCGCCGCGAGCACGACGGCCAGCGCGAGGGTCAGTCGCTGGCCCTCGGACAGGTCGCGCGGGTGCCGGTCCAGCGGTACGCCGGGGGAGAGCCGTTCGAACAGCGCCAGCGTCGTGCCCGGAGCGGCGCCGCAGTCCAGGTCGCCCTGCGCACATTCGTCGGCGACGGTGACGGCGTACAGCAGGTCGCCCGGCACCTGCGGCACCAGGCCGACGTGGTGCAGCAGCTCCCCGGGCGGCAGCTCGGTCGGCAGCTGCCCGTCGACGACGACGCGACCGCTCGCAGGACGCTTCGTCCCGACCAGCGTCTTGAGAAGAGTCGACTTGCCGGCGCCGTTGCGACCCATCAGCGCGACGACCTCGCCGCGGCCGAGACGGGTGGTGACGCCGCGCAGTGCGGGCACCGAGTGGTACGACGCGACCAGATCCTTGACCTCGGCCACCACGTCGCCGGTGCCGGGTGCGGGACGGTCGGGCTGTCCGACCTCGGCAAGAGTCTCGCGCAGCGGAGCCGCCTTGCGACGGGCGTCGCGCACCGAGAGCGGCAGCGGCTTCCACCCGGCGATCCGGCCGAGCTCGACGACGGGCGGGGCGACGGGCGCGGTCGCGAGCACCTCCTGCGGCTCACCGGACAGGACGGGAAGCCCGTCGCCGGGCACGAGGACGACGCGGTCGGCGTACTGCGCCACCCGCTCCAGCCGGTGCTCGGCCAGCACGACAGTGAGGCCGAGGTCGTGCACGAGCCGCTGCAGCGTCGCGAGCACCTCCTCGGCGGCGAGCGGGTCGAGCGCGCTGGTGGGCTCGTCGAGGACCAGGATCCGCGGGTGCGTGGTCAGCACCGAGCCGATCGCGACGCGCTGCTGCTGGCCGCCGGACAGCGTGGTCAGCGGCCGGTCGCGCAGCTCCGCGAGACCGAGCAGGTCGAGCGTCTCCTCGACGCGCTTGCGCATCACGTCGGCGGGCAGGCCCAGCGACTCCATACCGTAGGCCAGCTCGTCCTCGACGTTGTCGGTGACGAAGCCGGACAGCGGGTCCTGGCCGACGTACCCGACCACGTCCGCGAGGTCGCGCGGCCGGTGCTCCCGGGTGTCGCGACCGTCGACGACGACGCGGCCGGTGAGCGTGCCACCGGAGAAGTGCGGCACCAGCCCGTTGACCGCGCGCAGCAGCGTGGTCTTGCCGGAGCCGGTGCGGCCGACCACCAGGGCGAGTTCGCCCTCGTCGATGCGCAGGTCGACGTCGACCAGCACCGGCAGCTCGGCGTCGGCGAAGCGCACGCTGACGTCGTCGAACCGGATCATGCCGCCACCTCCAGCCGCCGGTCGGTGGACGGAGCCGCGCGTACGACGGGCGGCAGCGGGGGCGCGACCACGGCCGGCAGCATCGCGACGAGGATGCCGACCACCGCGATCATCGGGACCGGAGGCACCATGCCGACGCTGGCGAGGTAGAGCTCCTCGGGAGCGACCGCCACGTTGACGAACATCGCCACCGCGGCCACCACGCCGGAGCCGGCGACCAGCCATTCGGGCAGCGCCCAGGGGTCGGGGCGGTACCGCGTCCGTCCGGTACGGCGTCCGCCGACCGCGATCCCGGCGGCGGCGAGCGCCGACCCGAGGAGCAGCATCGGCAGGCCGAGCCAGGCCGACGTGGTGCCGTCGAGAAGGCCGTACACGCCGATGCACACGCCGAGGAGACCGCCGAACACGAGGCCGGTCGTGACCCGCCGGGACACCCTCGAGTCGTCGGTGGTGCGGCCGTAGCCGCGGGAGTCCATCGCCGCGGCGAGGTCGACCGAGTGGTCCAGCGCTCCCTCGAGCACCGGCATCGCGAGCCGCTTCAGCGAGCGGAGCCCGCGGGTGCGGCGGCCGCGCAAGCGGTGTGCTTCGCGAACCCGCTGGGCGTCGGTGACGAGCTGGGGCGCGAAGGTCAGCGCGATGACGCAGGCGACGCCGATCTCGTAGAGCGCCCCGGGCACGTAGCGCAGCAGCCGGCGCGCGCTGCCCAGCGCGTTGGCGGCGCCGACGCAGCACAGGATCACCGCGAGCTGGAGCCCCTCGTAGAACGCCCGCAGCACCGCCTCGAGCGTGACCTGGCCGCCGAGCTTGAGCCCGCTGCCCTCGGGCATCGGCGCCTCGGGAAGCGTGAACAGCACGGTCGGCCCCTGGGACCCGGTCGACAGCACGGCCTGAAACACGATCCGGATCAGGATGATCACCAGCGCGAGCTTGAGGAACGCGCCGTACGACCGTGCCCAGGGTGCCGTGCTGCGCCGCGCGGCCACGACGAGGCCGGCGACCACCAGGATCAGCAGCAGCGGGACCGGGTTCTGGGTCCGGCTGGCCGCCGCGGCCAAGCCGATGGCCCACAGCCACCAGGCCCCCGGATGCAGGCTCCGGGGGTAGGTGAGGCGGGACTGCGGGCGCATCGGCGTGGCGAGGTCGCGGCTCAGGACTCGCGGTTGCGGCGCGACAGCGGGATCGCGACGGCGCCGATGACGACGACGAGTGCGATGACGGCGATCAGCGGCCAGCTGATGCCGCCGTCGTCCTCCGCGGCAGCCTCGTCTGACTCGCCTGCCACGGGGGAGGCGTCGTCGGCCGCTGCGGCCGGGAGCGCGAACTCCACCGGCGCCTCGTTGGTCTCGACCGTCGCGTCCTTCACGGTCTCGAAGCATCCGCTCGCCGGGTAGCCGTCGAGCGCGCAGATGCCGCCCTGCTCGGCGCGGACATCCACCACGGACTCCAGCACCTGCATGCCGTTGGCCTCCTCGGGCGCGACGGCGCAGTAGGCGGTCGGCTCCGGGACGGACCCGTCGGCGGCGTCCGCCTCGGTGCCGAAGTCGACCAGGATCGCCACGCGCTTCTCACCGTCGCCGGCCTCGGTGCCCTCGCAGACGGTGTCGAAGGTCAGCGCCGACAGGTCGGCGCGGGGCTCGATGCCCTGGCTCTCGGTGGAGGTGCCGTAGCGCCAGCCCTCGACAGCGCCGTCCTTCGGGGTGGCGTCGGCCGGGCCGGTCTGGGCGAAGGCGAACGCGTCGCCGTCGGCATGGAAGTAGTTCCAGTACCGGAAGCCCTCGTCAGCACTCGCCGGCGTGGCGGTGGCGAGGAGGAGAGCGCTGCTCGCCAGGACGGTGGTGACCAGCGCGCCGATCAGGCGGCGCGGGGTGGAGTACGTGGCCATGGGGGCCCTTTCTTGCGGCGATCCGAAGACGGGACCGGACCGCGGGCGCCCTGACGTACCGGGAGAACCGAGTCCGGCTCCGTCCCGTAGACCTCGACGGATATGGGGAGCCGCTGCCTCGACGCGGTTTTCCGGCTCACCGTCCCGGGTGCGGGACGGCTGACGGTTGCGGGTCAGCGCCGGATTCGCACCGGCTTCCCCGCGACGTGGCAGTTCTGTGTTGCGCGGTCAATCTCCCATGGGCTGCGAAGCGGCGTCAAAGGAATCACGGTCGGTAGGCCCAGTTACTCTCGCCACATGACGCACTCCCTGGAGCCCGCGTTCGGCAGTCCCGAGCCCCCGCCGTCCCACGTGTGGCACTGGCGGCTCGAGGACGCCGACGGCAACGAGGTGACCTCGGGGGAGGGCAGCCCGCACTTCCCCTCCCAGAGCGACGCCGAGTCGTGGGTCGGCGAGGTGTGGCGCGACCTGGCCGACCAGGGGGTCGACCAGGTCACGCTGCTGGAGGGCGACCGCGTGGTCTACGGCCCGATGAGCCTGCACGCCGCCGGGTAGCCGCGCCGGGTGGTCGAGCCCGGGTGGTCGAGCCCGGGTGGTCGAGCCCGGGTGGTCGAGCCTGTCGAGACCACCAGCCCTGAGCCTCAGTCCTGCTTCCGCCGGCTCGGCGACTGCGTCTTCGACGGGTCCCGCTCGACCACCGGGTCGAGGATCTCGTCGATCTGCTTGAGCAGGGCCGGCTCGAGGCGTACGCCGGAGGCCTTGACGTTCTCGGTGACCTGCTCGGGCCGCGAGGCGCCGATGATCGCCGCGGACACGTTGGGGTTCTGCAGCACCCACGCCACCGCGAGCTGTGCCATCGACAGCCCGGCCTCGTCGGCCAGCGGCTTCAGCTGCTGGACGCGGGTGAGCACGTCGTCGCGCAGCCAGCGCGACACCATGTCGGCGCCGCCCTTCTCGTCGGTGGCGCGGGACCCGGCCGGCGGCTGCTCGCCCGGCTTGTACTTGCCGGTCAGGACGCCCTGCGCGATCGGCGACCAGACGACCTGGCCGATGCCGAGCTCCTCGCTGGTGGGGACCACTTCGGCCTCGATGACGCGCCAGAGCATGGAGTACTGCGGTTGGTTGGACACGAACGGGATGCGCAGCTCGCGCGCGAGCTCGTGGCCGCGGCGCAGCTGGTCGGCGGTCCACTCCGAGACGCCGATGTAGAGCGCCTTGCCGGCTCGTACGACGTCGGCAAACGCCTCCATCGTCTCCTCGAGCGGCGTGGCGTCGTCGTACCGGTGCGCCTGGTAGAGGTCGACGTAGTCGGTCTGGAGACGACGCAACGAGCCGTCGATCGACTCCATGATGTGCTTGCGCGACAGACCGGAGTCGTTGTGCTTCTTCTCGTTCGTCGGGAAGTAGACCTTCGTGAAGATCTCGAGCCCCTCACGACGCTCGCCCTTCAGCGCCTTGCCGAGCACCGTCTCGGCGGCGGTGTTGGCGTAGACGTCGGCGGTGTCGAAGGTCGTGACGCCCTCGTCGAGCGCCTGCCGGACGCACGCGAGGGCGGCGTCCTCCTCGACCTGGGAACCGTGGGTGAGCCAGTTGCCGTAGGCGATCTCCGAGATCTGGAGTCCGCTGCTACCGAGGTGTCGGAATTCCATGTGCTCGAACCTACCCAGACCCGGCAATCCCGGCCCTCGCTAGGTTGGCGCCATGCTCGTCGCCTTCAGCATCAGCCCGACCGCCGCCGACGAGACCGGGGGCGTCAGCGCCGCCGTCGCCGAGGCGGTGCGCGTCGTCCGCGAGTCCGGCCTGCCCTGCGAGACCAACGCGATGTTCACCAACATCGAGGGGGAGTGGGACGAGGTGATGGCCGTGATCAAGCGGGCCGTCGACGTCGTCGCGGCGAAGTCGCCGCGGGTCGGCCTGGTGCTCAAGGCCGACATCCGGCCGGGCTACGAGGGGCAGCTCACCGCGAAGGTCGAGCGCGTCGAGCGCCACCTCGCGGGTGGCGAGAGCTCCTAGGACGCGCCCTAGCCGGTCAGTAGCGGTCGGGCAGCCGCTGCCCGATCTTGACCTGCCGCTTCGGCAGCCGCAGCCAGCGCATCTGCAGCGCCCGGAGGACGGCGTACGACGTCACGCCCTTGTGCGACTCGTCCGGGAAGCGCCGGCGTACCTCACGCTTGAGCCGCCACACCATCAGGATCGTGTCGAGGGCGACGACCAGGATCGTGGCGCTCCACAGGCCGTTGGCGAACGCCGGGTTGAACGTCTGGGCGACCATGATCACGATCAGCAGCGGCAGCAGGAACTCCGCCATCGAGATCCGGGCGTCGACGAAGTCGCGGGTGAACTTCTTGACCTTGCCCTGGTCGCGGGCGGGGAGGTAGCGCTCGTCGCCGGTGCGCATGCCCTCGCGCATCTTGGCGTTCTGCTTCGCCCGCTGCTCCCGCGTGAGCTGCCGCGCGGCCTTCTTGTCGAGCGTGGCCCGGGCCCGCGCCTTGCGCGCGGCCTCCGCCTCCTTGCGGGTCGGCGTCGGCCGGCCCTTGCCGCCCTCCTTGACCGGTGCGGTCGTGGTCGCGGCGGGCTCGTCGGACTTGGAACGTCGGAACACCGGGCTGGGTCTCTTCTCTACTACCTGAGGACTACCTGGGGACTACCTGGGGGCTTACCTGGGCGGGCCGGGGGAGCGGGTGCCGCGCAGCCACGATACCGCCGCGCTCCTGCAGGAACTCACTCCCGGTTCCACCCGTTCTGACCGTAGGGTGGACGCGTCGACCGACCCGTCACCCAATCGCCCGAGAAAGAACGAGGGGGCCCGCCCGCCATGAGCCTCATGAAGCGCATGAGCCTGATCTTCCGCAGCAAGGCCAACAAGGCGCTCGACCGCGCCGAGGACCCGCGCGAGACGCTCGACTACAGCTACCAGCGGCAGGTGGAGCTGCTCTCCAAGGTGCGCCGCGGCGTCGCCGACGTCGCCACCAGCCGCAAGCGGGTGGAGCTCCAGGTGGCCCAGCTCGAGCAGCAGGAGAACAAGCTGACCGAGCAGGCCAAGAAGGCGCTGGCGATGGGTCGCGAGGACCTCGCTCGCGAGGCGCTGACCCGCAAGTCCGCGCTGGCCGGCCAGGTGCAGGAGCTCCGGGCGCAGCAGGCTCAGCTCCAGGGCGAGGAGGAGAAGCTGACGATGGCCTCGCAGCGGCTCCAGGCCAAGGTCGAGTCCTTCCGCACGCGCAAGGAGACGATCAAGGCCACCTACACCGCCGCCGAGGCGCAGACCCGGATCAACGAGGCGTTCTCGGGCATTTCCGAGGAGATGGGTGACGTCGGTCTGGCGATACAGCGGGCGGAGGACAAGACGGCGCAGATGCAGGCGCGGGCCGGTGCCATCGACGAGCTGATCGCCTCGGGTGCCCTCGACGACGCGACCGCCATCAACCAGGGCGACGACATCGCCCGCGAGCTCGAGGCGATGTCCTCGCACTCCGACGTGGAGTCCGAGCTGGCCGCGCTCAAGGCCGGCATCTCCGGCACGTCGGCGCCGCAGGCGATCGAGGGCAGCGACACCACTCCCGCCGCCGAGCAGGTCGCGGAGGAGACCCGACAGGAGCAGCAGCCGTGATCATCCGGATCCTGGGCGAGGGCCAGTACGACGTACCCGAGGGCGAGGTCGCGGGCCTCGACTCCCTCGACGACCACCTGGAGCACGCCGTCGAAGCGGGCGACGAGGCCGAGTTCACCGAGGCACTGGCCGGGCTGCTCACCGCCGTCCGCGGCGCGGGGACGCGGCTCCCCGACGACTCCCTCGAGGACTCCGACCTGATCCTGCCGCCGGCCGACGCGAGCATCGAGGAGGTCAGGGAGATGCTGACCGACGAGGGGCTCATTCCCGGCTGACCGGTTCGACGACACGAAAGGCACGACGAAGCCATGGCACACACCCGCTTCATCAAGGACACCGGACTGACGGCCCGGATGACGCTGGTCATGTTCCTGCTCGGCGGCCTGTTCGTCGCCCTGGTCGTCGGGCTGATGTACGCCTTCCCCAGCTACGCCGTCCTGATCGGCCTGATCGGCCTCGGCGTGGCCTGGTTCCAGTGGTACAACTCCGACACGCTCGCCCTGAAGGCGATGCGCGCCCGCGAGGTGGCCCCGCACGAGGCGCCCGAGCTCCACGGCATGATCGACCGACTCTGCGCGCTCGCCGACATGCCGAAGCCCCGGGTGGCGATCGCCTACACCGACCTGCCCAACGCGTTCGCGACCGGCCGCTCGCCCAGCCGCGCGGCGGTCTGCGTCACGACCGGTCTGCTCGACCGGCTCACCGCCGAGGAGGTCGAGGCGGTGCTGGCGCACGAGCTGTCGCACGTCGCGCACCGCGACGTCCTCGTCATGACGCTGGCCTCCTCCGCCGGCATCATCGCCGGGATGGCCACGCGGGGAGCGCAGTACGGCGCGATCTTCGGCGGTGGGCGTCGCGACAACAACAGCGGCGGCGCTCCGATGTGGCTCGTCGCGCTCGTGATCAGCCTGGTCGTCTACGCGATCAGCTTCTTCCTGACCCGGCTGCTCTCGCGCTACCGCGAGCTGTGCGCGGACCGGTCGGGCGCGTTCCTCACCGGCAAGCCGTCGGCGCTGGCCAGTGCCCTGACCAAGATCACCGGCGAGATCGCGCGGATCCCCAACCGGGACCTGCGGTCGGCCCAGACGATGAACGCCTTCTTCATCGCGCCGGCGATCAGCGGCATCTCGCTGAAGACCCTCACGTCCACGCACCCGTCGCTCGAGCAGCGGCTGGAGCAGCTCGCCAAGATCTCCGCGGAGCTGGGCCGCCCGCTCGACGGCGGCTTCCCGCAGCCCGGCCAGCCGCTGTGAAGATCGTCGACGCGCTGCTCGGTCGTCGTCGGCAGGTCCGCAACAACCTCGACGACCTGTTCGCCGTACCCACCGCCGCGATCACGCTGCAGACCGCCGCGTCCTTCGAGCCGACCGGCGTCGGCGCGGTGTGCTTCCGCGCGGCCGAGGGCGCGGCGTTCGCCGTGGTCGAGGCCGAGATCACCGCGGTGCTCGACAACGACGACGACCCCGACCTGGAGCGGCAGACCGACGAGTTCGGCTTCACCTGGCTGATCTCGCGGCAGGACGACATCTCGGCGCTCGTCACCGACCTGCACGCGATCAACACCGCGCTGGAGTCCCAGGGCTTCGGGCCGCAGCTGCTCTGCTCGATCGTGACGTTCAAGGACGCGACCGGGCGGCCGCTCGCGCTGGTGTACCTCTACAAGCAGGGCACGTTCTACCCGTTCGCGCCGAAGCCGGGCGCCGACCAGCAGCGCGACAACCTGCTGGAGATGCAGATCCGCGACCTGGTCAAGAACGACCTGCCGGTCGAGCCCGACCTGCAGCGCTGGATGGCCGTCTGGGGTGCACCGGGTCTGTAGTCCCGGAGCGGCCAGACCCCCATCGATTGGTCACGAACCGCACGCTCCGCCGCCGGATTCTTGCGGTTGGGGACCAAACCGCAAGGTGCCGGAGCAGCCCCGGTCAGTCCTTCGCGGCGGTCTTCGCCGGCAGGTCGAGCATCCGCTGCAGCGCGACCTTCGCCCACTTCTCGGTCTCGGGGTCGACCTGGATCTGGTTCACCACGTGCCCCGCGACAAGGCTCTCCAGTGCCCAGACCAGGTGAGGCAGGTCGATCCTGTTCATCGTCGAGCAGTAGCAGACGGTGCGGTCCAGGAACACGATGTTCTTGTCCGGGTGAGCGTCCGCGAGGCGCTGCACGAGGTTGAGCTCGGTGCCGATCGCCCATGACGAGCCGGCGGGCGCGGCCTCGATCGTCTTGATGATGAACTCCGTCGAGCCCACCAGGTCGGCCTTGGTGACGACCTCGTGCTTGCACTCGGGGTGCACCAGGATCTGCACGCCCGGGATCGTCGCGCGAAGCTCGTCGACGACATCGGCGGAGAACCGGCCGTGCACGGAGCAGTGCCCGCGCCACAGGATCATCTTCGCGTCGCGCAGCTGCTCGGCGGTCAGCCCGCCGTTGGGCTTGTGCGGGTCCCAGACGACGCAGTCGTCGAGCGAGTAGCCCATCTGCAGCACAGCGGTGTTGCGGCCCAGGTGCTGGTCGGGGAGGAACAGCACCTTCGCGTCAGGCTTCTGCGCGAATGCCCACTCGAGAGCCACCTGCGCGTTGGACGACGTACACACCGCGCCGCCGTTGCGGCCGCAGAACGCCTTGATGTCCGCGGAGGAGTTCATGTAGGTGACCGGTACGACGCTGTCCGCGACGCCGGCGTCGACCATCGCGTCCCACGCGTCCTCGACCTGCGCGATCCGCGCCATGTCGGCCATCGAGCAGCCGGCGGCGAGGTCGGGGAGGATCACCTTCTGGTCCGGGCTGGTCAGGATGTCGGCCGACTCGGCCATGAAGTGCACACCGCAGAAGACGATGTACTCCGCGTCCGGCCGCGCGGCCGCGTCACGGGCGAGCTTGAACGAGTCGCCGGTGACGTCGGCGAACTGGATCACCTCGTCGCGCTGGTAGTGGTGGCCGAGCACGAACAGCTTCGAACCCAGCGCCTCCTTGGCCGCACGCGCACGCTCGACCAGGTCGGGGTCGGAGGCCGGCGGCAGAGCGCCTGGGCAGTCCACGCCGCGCTCGGAGCGCGGGTCGGCTCCGTGGCCGAGCACCAGCAGCGGGAGGTCCGTCGTCGTCACGAGCGCCATTCTCCCACGAGGCGAGACCGCGGCTGCCGGGCCTCAGAGGAAGTGGCCGCTGGGCAGGTACGGCATCGGCGGCTTCATGTGCCGCGTCGCGATGTAGCCGGACGTGTGCAGGTCCATCCGCGCCGCCATCCCGACGTCGATCGCCCACTCGTTCGGTGCGGTCGCGTGCCCGATCACCACGGTGCGCTCGGGGCTCGAGGCGGCGAGCGTCTCCCACAGCAGGTCGGTGGCGGTACGCCGGTTGGTGGCGGCGAGCAGGTACGGGCCGCCGCCGGGCTCGACGTACGCGTAGCCCGAGCCGGTGGAGCGGTCGACCACGACCAGCCTGTACATCGACGTCAGCAGCTCGTGGTCGACTCCGTGGGCCGCCTCGCGGGTGCGCCGGTCCACGGAGTTCATCAGGTCGATGTCCGCCGCGCTGCCCTCCCGGACTCGCTCCACTACCGGCAGCGCCTGGCGCGGCACCTTGCCGATCAGGTACATCGCCGGGTGCAGGGTGAACCCGGCCAGCCGGTATCGACGCACCGCCTTCGGGTCCTCGGACGACGCGATCAGCCCGCGCAGGCAGCCGCGGCCGTGCTGCAGCGCCGCGTCCAGCAGCTGCCGGCCGACGCCGCGGCCCTGCAGCCCGGGCTTCACGACGTACGTCGACAGCACCCACAGCAGCTCGCGCCGCAGCCCGATCGCGGCGCCGATCAGGCCGGAGGCGTCCTCGGCGACGAAGCAGCCGCCAGGATCGTGCTCGACCATGTGCCGCACCCGGATCTGCCAGTTCACCGACTTCTCCGGCGACCGGGGCGTCGGCTCCGGCAGGTGCGCGCGGTGGGTGCGCACGTCCAGGTCGTAGAACCCCTCGCTGGTCAGCCGCTCGACCCCGATCACGTCGGCCTGCGTCATCGGGCGCACGTAGTAGTCCGGGGCGGGAGGCACGCGCACAACGTAGTCGGCCCTCCCGGCAGGATGGGCGCATGCGCGTGCTCATCGCCCCCGACAAGTTCGCCGGCACACTGAGCGCCGTCGAGGCGGCCGCCGCGATCGCTGAGGGCTGGGCCCGCCGGGCCCCGGACGACGAGCTCGACCTCGCCCCGATGGCCGACGGCGGCCCGGGCTTCGTCGCCGTCCTGCACGCCACGCTGGGCGGCGACCTGCTCGCGACGACGGTGCGCGGACCGTACGGCGAGTCCGTGCCGGGAAGCGTGCTCCGCGTCGGCGGTACGGCGTACGTGGAGGCCGCCCAGGCCTGCGGGCTGCACCTCACTTCCGAGGACGCGCGCCGCCCCGAGCACGCCTCGTCGTACGGCGTCGGAGAGCTCGTCGCCGCAGCGGTGGACGCCGGCGCCGACAAGGTCGTGGTCGGGCTCGGCGGCAGCGGCACCAACGACGCGGGGGCCGGGCTGCTCGCCGCCCTCGGTGCCACCAGCACCCCGGCCGCCGCGCTCGAGGGCGGGCCGGCCACGCTCGCCACGCTCGAGGCGGTCGACGTCACCGCAGCCCGGGAGCGGGTGGCCGGGGTCGAGCTGGTCGCCGCCAGCGACGTCGACAACCCGCTGCTCGGGCTGATCGGTGCGACCAACGCCTACGGCCCGCAGAAGGGCCTCCCCGACGACCGGCTGCACGCCGTCGACGCCGCGCTCGAGCGGCTCGCGGTCGCCGCCGACCGCAGGCTCGCGCTCGCCAAGGGCGCCGGTGCGGCGGGCGGCCTGGGCTACGCGCTGCTGCTGCTCGGCGCCCGCCGCGAGCCCGGTATCGCGCTGGTCGCCGACGCCGTCGGCCTGCCCGAGCGCGCCCGCCGGGCCGACCTCGTGGTCACCGGCGAGGGCGCGTTCGACTTCTCCTCCCGCTCCGGCAAGGTGCCCTACGGCGTGGCGCAAGTGGCGGCCGAGGCGCTGCGGCCGTGCATCGCGCTCGCCGGCAAGGTGCTGGTCGGCGCCCGGGAGATGCGCGCCCTCGGGATCGAGTCGGCGTACGCGGTGGCCGACCTGGTGGGGGAGCAGGCCAGCTTCGCCGACCCCGCCGGCAGCCTGGCCGCGCTGGCGGAGCGCACCGCCCGCACCTGGTCCAGGATGTGAGCCGGCGCCGTTCAGGCTGTGAGCCACGTCCCACCGGCGGGGCGTCGGAATAGCCGAGCGTGTGCGACCATTGAAGGGAGCACGACGTCCCCAACACCCATGGGAGCCAGCACATGACCGAGCAGGTCGAGACCGAGACCTCGGTTCGCAGCGACAGCATCAACCTCAGCAGCGCGGCCGCCGCGAAGGTGAAGGCACTCCTCGAGCAGGAGGGGCGCGACGACCTTCAGCTGCGCATCGCCGTGCAGCCGGGTGGCTGCTCCGGTCTGCGCTACCAGCTGTTCTTCGACGAGCGGAACCTCGACGGCGACGTCGTGACCGACTTCGACGGCGTGTCCGTGGTCGTCGACCGGATGAGCGTCCCGTACCTCAACGGCGCCGTCATCGACTTCGTCGACACCATCGAGAAGCAGGGCTTCACGATCGACAACCCCAACGCGACCGGCTCCTGCGCCTGCGGCGACTCGTTCCACTGAGCCGCTAGCAACACCAGGTCCGAGCGAAGGCCCCCGCGACGATGGTCGCGGGGGCCTTCGGCGTGCCGGGTACTGCTCGGGATCAGTACGCCGGCTCGCCCTCGCCGCCGTCGCCGTACGGCGCGTCGGCGCGAGCAATCTCGGTCTGCTCGCGTGAGCCGTCGAGGACGACCCGGTCGCCGAGCGGCGACTCGAGCGTCACGTCGACCGACCGCATGTAGGCGATGTCGATGCAGACCACGTCGCGGGTGTTCTTGGGCGGCGACTTCTCCAGGGTCACGATGACCGCGTCCTCGGTCTCCTCCACCCGGGGCTCGCCGACCTTGCCGTAGCACTCCGGCACCCCAGTGGTGTAGTTGAGCGCCAGCGTCCGCTCGTCGCGGAGGAAGTACCCCTCGATCGCCTGCGTCCCCGCCACCGGAGGCGGGGAGTCCGGGCCCGGCTCCGGGGTCATCCCGGGAACGGGCGGCTCGCCGGGGTCGCCCGTGCTGCCGCCACCCGGCTCGCTCGGCTCGGCGACCGTCGGCGGCGTGCTGCCCGCGCCGGGCGCGACCTCGTCGCCCGGCTGCTGCGACCACCACACGGCGGCCACGACCAGGAGCACCGCGAGCGCGGCGCCCACCGGGACGAGCCACCTGCGAAGTCGTGCGTTCATGCCTGTCGGACGCAGCGGCCGGAGGAGTGGTTCCCGCCCGGCATGACCTGATTTGGGGAGGTGCATGGCCCGTCCGACCCATGCGGAGGGCCCGGTCGAGCCATTCACAGAGACTCGGGCGTTCAGTTGGCTGTTCCGATGGCGAGGGGATGGCCCTCGCTTTTCCTGACCCCGAGGGGGAGCACCACACATGACATCACCCAGGAAGCGCGCGCTCGCGGTCGCGTGTGCCGGAGCCGTGGCCGCCGCGCTCGCCGCCGTACCCGCCGCCAGCGGCGCCTCGTCCTCGCGTGCCGTCGAGGGCCTGAACGGGCCGCGCGGCCTCGACATCGGCCACGGCCGCATGGTCGTCGCCGACTCCGACGGCGTCGTCAGCGAGGTCCACCGCGCCAAGGGCACCACCCAGCGCATCGGCAAGGTCGCCAAGGGCTTCGGGTCGGCCGTCGCCGTCGCGAAGAACGGCGACGTGTGGGCGCTGACCGGCGGCGGCCACGGCACGCTCTACATGTGGGAGGGCGGCAAGAAGCGTCAGGCCGTTCTCGACGTGGGCGCCTGGCAGAAGAAGAACAACCCGGACCCGTACGACCTCGAGGGCAAGCCGAAGGAGAGCAACCCCTACGGCCTCGAGGCGGTCGCGGACGGGGTCCTCGTCGCCGACGCCGCGAACAACTCGGTGATCCACGTGACCCGCGACGGCGAGGCGACCCACATCGCCCGCGTGAAGACGCGCACGGTGAAGATGCCCGAGGGCTTCGACGACCCCGAGCTGCCGCCGGCCGGAACCCCGATCCCGAGCGAGGCCGTCGTGACCTCGGTCGCCCAGGGCAAGGACGGCGCGATCTACCTCGGCGAGCTGCGCGGCTTCCCGGGTACGCCGGGCACGTCGCAGGTCTGGCGGGTCGAGCCGGGCGCCAAGAACGCGGTCTGCAAGCCCAACAAGCCGAACAAGGGCGCCTGCACCCGTGTCGCCGACGGGCTCACCTCCGTCGTTTCGCTGGCCATCGGCAAGAACGACGCGCTGTACGCCGCCGAGCTGTCCAAGCTCAGCTGGCTCGCCCTCGAGAGCGGCGTGGAGGGCGCCACCGAGGGCTCGGTCATCAAGATCAGCAAGGACCGCTCCCGCACGCGCGAGCTCAAGCCCGGCAAGGTGCAGCTGCCTGGTGGCCTCGCGATCGGCAACAACGGCGGCGTCTACGTCTCCGGGCCGGTCTTCGGCCCCGGCGGGATCATGAAGGTCGGCTGAGCCTCACCGCTCACGCTGTCCGAGACACGCAGCGGCCCGCGCCACCGAGAGGTGGCGCGGGCCGTCGCTGTCCCGGCTTCCCCGAGCCGCTCAGTCCAGGTGCAGGTGGAGCGCTGCGGCGAGCCGCGCCGCCGCTCCCGAGATCTCGATGTCGCGCTTCGCGACCTCCCGTGGCTGGTCCTCGTAGCGCAGGCTCGGCGCCGGTCGACGGAGCTTCCGGACGACCGCGGCCGCCGCTCGGGCGTCGGAGGTCATCCGGTCGGTGCTGGAGGGGTCGTCGTACGCGAGGCGCTCAGGGGTCACACTGCTGACGCTAGGGATTACCGCCGGGTACCCCAAGCCCGTGCGGCGGGTAGGCTCCCGCTGTCCCGACCGCACCAGGTCGCCCCGACTTCCGAGGACCCTCCGTGTCGCTGCTCGTCACCGGATCGATCGCCACCGACCACCTGATGTCGTTCCCCGGTCGGTTCTCCGACTCGCTGGTCGTCGACCAGCTGGACAAGCTGTCGGTGTCGTTCCTCGTCGAGGACCTCGAAGTACGTCGCGGCGGCTGCGCCACCAACATCTGCTTCGGCCTGGGCAACCTCGGCCTGCGCCCGGTGCTCGTAGGCGCGGTGGGCGAGGACTTCGTCGACTACCGCGCGTGGCTCGAGCGGCACCACGTCGACTGCACCTCGGTGCACGTCTCGGACACCCGGCACACCGCCCGCTTCGTGTGCACCACCGACAAGGACATGGCGCAGTTCGCGTCGTTCTACGCCGGCGCGATGAGCGAGGCCCGGGACATCGAGCTCAAGCCGATCGCCGACCGGGTCGGCGGCGCCACGTTCGTGCTGGTCGGTCCCAACGACCCCGAGGCGATGCTCCGGCACACCCAAGAGTGCCGCGACCGCGGCTACCCGTTCCTCGCCGACCCGAGCCAGCAGCTCGCCTTCGGCGACGGTGAGCTGATCCGCGAGCTGATCGACGGCGCGCACATCCTCTTCAGCAACGAGTACGAGTCGGCGCTCATCCAGAAGAAGACCGGCTGGTCCTCCGCCGAGATCCTCGAGCGGGTCGGCACCCAGGTCGTCACCCTCGGCCCCGACGGCGTCCGCGTCGAGCGGCTGGGGGAGGAGCCGATCCACGTGCCGGCGGTACCGGAGATCGAGAAGGTCGAGCCCACCGGCGTCGGCGACGCCTTCCGCGCCGGCTTCCTCGCCGCGCTCGAGTGGGGCCTCTCGCTCGAGCGCGCCGCCCAGCTCGGCTGCCTGCTCGCGGTGTACGTCGTGGAGCGGATCGGCACGCAGGAGTACACGCTGCACCAGGCGGCGTTCATCAAGCGCTTCGCCGACACGTACGGGGAGTCCGCCGCTGCCGAAGTGGCCGCCCACGTCCGAACCCCAAGGCCGTAGGAACCCAGCTCGTGGCAGTACGCCGAGTCGGCGGTTCCTGCTCGCGGAGGAGCGAAGCGGGGGAGCGGGCATGAAGCGCCGACTCGGGGTTGCGACGCGCCAGCGTCGCGCTGGAGGCGTTGCGATGCGTCAGCATCGCCTCACGAGGTAACGCGGCACACCGTCTTCGGAGACGTCCTCACCCAGAAACTCGTGCCCCCGCATCCGGCACCACGCCCGCGTGTCGGGTCCGGCCGCGGGGTCGTCGGCGACCACCGCGACGGTGCCGCCGACGGGCACGTCGCCGATGCTGTTGCCCAGCTTGATGACCGGCAGCGGGCACCTCAGTCCGCGGCAGTCGAGCTCGAGGTCGGCCGGCGCGCTCACGGGCGGAGCCCCTCGACGACCCGCGGCAGCACGTCGAGGAACGCGTCGACGTCGGCCTCGGATGTGTCGCGGCTGAGCGACACCCGGATGTTGCCGTGGGTCAGCGCGCCCATGGCGGCCAGCACGTGGGAGGGCGTCAGCGTCGAGGCGCTGCACGCCGAACCGCTCGACACCGCGAAGCCGTGCTTGTCAAGCTCGCGCACCAGCGCCTCGCCCTCCACGTAGAGAAACGAGAACGTGACGACGTGGGGGAGCCGGTCGCCGGGGTCGCCCACGACGTCGACGTCGCGCACCTCCGCGGCCACGCGGGTGCGGATCCGGTCGACGAGCGCCCGCTGCCGGGCGTTCACCTCGTCGCGCTCGGCGACGACTGCCTGCAGGGCCGCGGCGGCAGCCAGCACGCCAGGGACGTTCTCGAAGCCCGCAACCCGGTGGTCGACCCGGTCGTCGGTCGGGAACGGCGCCCGCCAGCGCGCGCCGGAGCGCACGAGCAGCACCCCGACGCCGGCCGGGCCACCCCACTGCGGCGCACCGGCGGCCGCGGCCGCCCAACCCAAGGGGAGGGGGAGGCGTCCGGCGGACGCGGCCGCGTCGACGAACACCGGCACGTCCCGCGCCGCCGCGAGCTCCGCCACCGCCTCGACCGGCTGCACCGTGCCGACCTCGCCGTTGGCCGACTGGAGCGCGAGCACACCGGCCCCCTCGGCCAGGACGGCCTCGAGCTCGGGGAGCAGCACCCGCCCGAGGGAGTCCACGCCGACCATGTCCGACGTACCGCCGGCAGTGGTGGCCCACCACTCGGCCGCCTTGAACACCGCGGAGTGCTCGACCGCCGAGTGCACGAGCCGGGTGCTCACCCGGCGCCGCCCCTGCAGCAGTCCGAGCACGCCGAGGTGGGTCGCCGTGGTGCCGGAGGAGGTGAAGCTGACCTCGTCAGGTCGCGCGCCGAGCAGTGTGGCCACGACCTCGCGCGCGTTGTCGAGCAGCAGCCGCGCGTTGCGCCCGGGTCCGTGCAGCCGCAGCGGGTCGGCGTACCCCTGGTCGAGAGCTGCCAGAAGGGTCTCCCGGGCCGCCGGGTGCAGTGGTTCGGCTGAGGCGCTGTCGAGGTAGCCGTGAGCCGGACCGGTCGGATGGGTCACACCCGTGAAACTACCGGGCCCTGCGCCGCGTTCACCCCAGCCTCAGTAGTAGTGTTCGGGCTGACCGTCACCGTGAGAGAGAGGCTCGTTCGTGGGTCTGGAACTCCCCCCGCGTGCACGCAGGGTCGGACTGCTGACCGCTGGGTCCGCGGGCCTCCTGCTGCTGGGCGCTTGTTCGGCCGAAGACCAGGACCAGATCCGGCGCCTGGCGATGCCCGAGCCGATCACCGACCGTGCGCCGTTCATCTACGACCTCTGGCAGGGCGCCTGGATCGCGGCCATCTGCGTCGGTGTCCTGGTCTGGGGACTCATCGGCTGGGCGGCGTTCAAGTACCGCCGCCGCGCCGACGACGAGATCCCGGTGCAGACGCGCTACAACCTGCCGATCGAGATCCTCTACACCGTGGCGCCGATCGTCGTGGTGCTCGTGTTCTTCTACTACACGGTCACCGTGCAGAACGACGTACTCGCGTCCGCCAGCGGTGAGGACGGCGAGGCCGACCACAACATCACGGTCGTCGGCCAGCAGTGGTCCTGGACGTTCAACTACGTCGAGGAGGACGCCGTCGGCGGCCAGACGGTGTTCACCGCCGGCACGACCGCGGAGCGCCCGACGCTGGTGCTGCCGGTCAACGAGAGCGTCGACTTCGACCTCGTCTCGCCCGACGTCATCCACTCCTTCTGGGTGCCGGGCTTCCTGATGAAGATGGACGTCGTCCCCGGGCGGACCAACAGCTTCTCGCTGACGCCGACGAAGGAGGGCTCGTTCGTCGGCCGCTGCGCCGAGCTGTGCGGCGCCTACCACTCGCGGATGCTGTTCAACGTGGACGTCGTCAGCGCCGAGGAGTACGACGCATACCTCCAGGACCTCGAGGCCCAGGGCAACGTCGGCGAGGCCACCGGTGGCGAGAACGCCGACACCCAGGCCGGGCTCGAGGACGAGGTCCAGGACGACGACGTGACGAACCAGGGAGATGCAGAGTGACCAACACAGCGGCATTCCAGGCGGGGCGCACGCGCGCCGTGCCGAGGACGCTGGGACAGCAGGTCGCGAGGGTCCTGACCACGACCGACCACAAGCTGATCGGCAAGCTCTACCTCGGTACGTCGTTCGTGTGGTTCCTCATCGGCGGCGTGATGGCGCTGTTCATCCGCTCCGAGCTGGCCTTCCCGGGCAACCAGGTGGTCAGCGACGAGGTCTACAACCAGCTGTTCACCATGCACGGCACGATCATGCTGCTGCTGTTCGCGACGCCGCTGTTC
>DASURB010000114.1:0-4607 GCA_036280235.1 Nocardioides sp. | reverse complement strand
GGATGCCGAGGTCGGTGTTGCCGCCGACCGGGATGGGCTGGTTGATGTTGACGGTGACGCCGCCCATCGCGTCGACGATCTCCCGGAAGCCGCGCAGGTTGACCAGCACGTAGTAGTCGACCGGCAGGCCGAGGCTGCCCTGCACCGCGAGCTTGAGCGCGTCGGCGCCCTCGTTGTCGGACTTGCCGAGCACGCCCGGGTGCAGCAACGGGACCATCCGGTAGACCGCGTTGAGCATCCAGTTGCCCGCGTCGCCGTACCCGGAGAAGCCGTTGGGGTAGAGGTCGTGCAGCGGACTGCCGGGCGGGAACTGCGCGTTCATCATGTTGCGCGGCAGGCTGAACATGGTCGTGCGGCCGGTGTGGGTCTCGATGCTGAGCAGGATCATGGTGTCGGTGCGCACGCCCTCGCGGTGCACGCCGCCGTCGCCGCCGAGCAGCAGCACGTTGACCCGGTCGCGGCCGGCCCACGGGTCCTCGACCGTGACGTTCTTCGGCGCGGTCGCGCTGGTGTTGTCCTCGAACACCGTCGCGACCAGGTCGGCCTGCACCATCGCGTAGCGCGCGCCCGTCACCACCGGAGCGGCGACGGCCAGGCAGAGCAGCCCGACGAACGCCGTACCGATGATCGTGTGGAGCGCGCGGCCCGGAAGCGGCCGGACCATGAAGTACGTCGTCAGCACGATGAGCGCCCACAGCACGAGGCCGGCGCCGAGCACGACGGCGGCGACCTGCAGGCGCGCCGGGTCGAAGGCGATGTCGAGCACCGCGCGGGGCTGCTTCACGCCGTAGTACGCTGCCAGCCCGATCACGGTCAGTGCGGGCGGGAGCACCAGGAAGCCGAGGCTCTTGCGCCCGGACCACAGGAACCCGAAGCCGGGCAGGATCGCGGACAGCAACGTGACGAAGAGGGCGCCGCCGAGGCTCTTCGCCCGCCTGCGGGGTGGCCGCAGTGCGCGCTTGCCCGGCCGCTCACGCGACTGCGGGGGCGCGACACGGTGGATCGTGCTCGCCACGGACTACCTCGGGACGTCGTGCGCGAGGCCCTCACCTCACGCTCCCGGCGGCCCGCACCAGCCGGTCCGCCGTCTCGGAGGGTACCAACGGCGGGGCGCTTCCGCGTGGATCCGGCGGTTGCCGGGTCAGAGCCGAGCGAGGATCGTGGTCCGCGGCGAGCGGGTCACTCGAGATCCGGCTCCGTCTTGATCCGGCGTACCTCCTGAGGCCACCCGCAGCCTTCCGCCACCTTGAGCGCCCACTTCTCGGCCTCGGCGTCGTCGGGCACCTCGATCGCGCAGAAACCACCGAGCTGCTCCGTGGTCTCGGCGTACGGGCCCTCGGTGATCACCGGCGTGCCGCTCGTCGCGTCCGCGCTGAAGATCCGGGAGCCGCTGTCCGGCTCCTCGAGGCCGCCGCCGAACAGCCAGACGCCCGCCTCCCGCATCTCGTTGACGACCGCCATGCTCGGCTCCACGCGGGTGCCGTACCACTCCGGCGGGTGGTCGCCGACCCACTGCTGGTTGAAGTAGATGAGGTACTGCGGCATGCCTTCTCCTCCTGCCGGTGCGAACCCGTTGGTCCGTCTCCACCTGGGTGACGGACGGCACGGGCCGGATTCGACACGATCCTGCAGGAAATCTCAGGCGACGTCAGTGCCCTGCGGCTCCAGGAAGCGCACGGGAGTCCCCCGGGACCGTGCGTGCTCGATCTCGAGACGGGTGCTCTCCCCGACGTAGCCGCCGACGTTGACGACGAGCACCTCGTCGGCCATCTCGACCTTCGCGAGATGCACCCGTCGAAGCCGGGCGCGTTCGTCCGCGTCTAGCTCACCGGAGGGGTCCACGGCCGCCGGCTTCAGCACCACGTGTCCGGCCAGCGTCAGCCCGGCGTCGAGACGCTCGAACTCCTCGCGGAACCGCATCGAGCCGCACAGCGCGATGACGCTGCGGACAGCAGGAGCCTCACCCGGGTCCTCGACAGGCACCGGGTGAGGCTAGCGCTGGGGCAGAGGAGTCAGACCTCGACGTCCGGGAACGGAATGCCGGTCGCCGAGTGGCACCGGTAACCGTTCGGGTTCTTCGCGAGGTACTGCTGGTGGTAGTCCTCGGCGTAGTAGTACGTCGGCGCCGGCTTGACCTCCGTGGTGATCGGCCCGTACCCGCGCTGCGTGAGGACGGGCTCGTAGGCCGCACGGAGCTTCTCGGCGACCTCGGCTTGCTCGGGCGTGGTCGTGTAGATCGCCGAGCGGTACTGCGTGCCGATGTCGTTGCCCTGCCGCATGCCCTGTGTCGGGTCGTGGATCGTGAAGAACACCTTCACCAGGTCGGCGTACGACACCTGCTTCGGGTCGTAGACGACGCGCACGGCCTCGGTGTGCCCGGTCTGGCCGGAGCAGACCTGCTCGTACGACGGGTGCGGGGTGTGGCCGCCGGCGTACCCGACCGACGTCGACCAGACGCCGGGGACCTGCCAGTACGCCTCCTCGGCACCCCAGAAACAGCCCAGGCCGAAGACCGCGACCTCGTACCCCTCCGGGATCTCGCTCGCCGGCGTGACCAGCGGGGTCTTCAGCACGAGGTGCTCCTCGGCGAGCGTGAACCACTGCTCGGCGTGGCCCTTCAGTGCCTGCTCCTCGGTCGGCAGCGTGTTCTTGTGGCGGTTGAACAGCACGGGCGCTCCTTGTTGCTCGACGGCTGACCCGACGACTCGACTCGACGGCCCTGTCGGGGGTGGTTCGTCTCTCCCAACGCGGCGGATGGCTCGATCCTTCCCCGGTCTAGAGTCGGGCGCATGTCGGAGCAGACCAGCGGCCAGGCGGGCCAGGACCACCGCCACAAGTCCGGCTTCGAGACCCGTGCGATCCACGCGGGCTACGAGCCGGACCCGACCACCGGCGCGGTGATCCCGCCGATCTTCGCCACCTCGACCTACAAGCAGGACGGCGTCGGCGGCCTGCGGGGCGGCTACGAGTACTCCCGCTCCGCCAACCCCACCCGCACCGCCCTCGAGGGCAACATCGCGGCACTCGAGGAGGGGGAGCGCGGCTTCGCGTTCGCCAGCGGCCTGGCGGCCGAGCACACCCTGCTCAAGGCGGTCTGCAAGCCGGGCGACCACCTGGTGGTTCCCAACGACGCGTACGGCGGCACCTACCGCCTGTTCGCCAAGGTCGAGGACCCGTGGGGCCTCGCGCACACCTCCGCCCCCGTCTCCGACGTCGACGCCATCCGCGCGGCGATCCGCCCGGGCGAGACCAAGGTCGTGTGGCTCGAGACCCCGACCAACCCGCTGCTCAACATCGGCGACATCGAGGCGGTCGCCGCTGTCGCCCACGACGCCGGCGCGCTCCTGGTCGTCGACAACACCTTCTGCTCGCCGTACCTCCAGCAGCCGCTCACCCTCGGCGCCGACGCGGTCGTGCACTCGACCACGAAGTACGTCGGCGGCCACAGCGACGTCGTCGGCGGCGCCATCGTCGTGCGCGACCTCGACCTCGCCGACCAGATCGCCTTCCACCAGAACGCCATCGGCGCCGTCGCCGGACCGTTCGACGCGTGGCTGACCCTGCGCGGCATCCGCACGCTCGCTCTGCGCATGGACCGGCACTGCGACAACGCGGAGAAGGTCGTCGGCTTCCTCACCCAGCACCCGGCGGTCTCCGAGGTGATCTACCCCGGCCTCGCCGAGCACCCTGGGCACGCGGTGGCGTCGCGCCAGATGAAGCGGTACGGCGGGATGGTGTCGTTCCGCGTCGCCGGCGGGCGCGAGCAGGCGCTCCAGGTGTGCGAGAAGGCGGAGGTGTTCACGCTCGGCGAGTCCCTCGGCGGCGTCGAGTCGCTGATCGAGCACCCCGGCCTGATGACCCACGCCTCCGTCGCCGGCACCGACCTCGAGGTGCCCGACGACCTGGTCCGGCTGTCCGTGGGCATCGAGACCGCCGACGACCTCCTCGCCGACCTGGAGCGCGCACTTGGCTGAGCCCGACCGGGTGGTCGCCTGCGTCGACTTCGGGTCCACGTTCACCAAGGCGGCGCTGGTCGAGGTCCCGTCCGGACGCCTCCTTGCGACCGCGGAGCACCGGACCACCATCGACACCGATGTGCTCGACGGCTGGGACGCCTGCCGCGCCGAGCTGGCCGCCGCCGACGCGCGCGCCGCGGACGCCGAGGTGCTGGCCTGCTCGTCGGCCGGCGGCGGGCTGCGGATCGCGGTCGTCGGCAACGAGGAGCTGGTCACCGCGGAGGCCGGCCGCCGGGTCGCGCTGTCCAGCGGGGGCCGGGTCGTGCACGTCGCCCACGGCCGGCTGACCCGCGCCGAGGTCACCGCGCTGCGCGCGGCCAGGCCCGACGTCCTGCTCCTGGTCGGCGGCACGGACGGCGGCAACCAGGAGGTGCTCCTCGAGAGCGCCACCACCTTGGCCAAGGCGCGCTGGCGCCGCCCCGTCGTCGTCGCCGGCAACGCCGACGCGCGGGACGACGTGGCGAAGCTGCTCGACGACGCGGGCACGCCGTACGTCCTGGCCGACAACGTGGTCCCGCGCATCGGCGTGCTCGCGCCCGAGTCCGCGCGGGCTGCCATCCGCGAGATGTTCCTGCGGCACGTGATCGGCGG
>DASURB010000113.1:0-47638 GCA_036280235.1 Nocardioides sp. | reverse complement strand
TCGGTGTCATCCGCGACGGCGGCCTCGCGCGCGCGGGCCTGCAGCGCGGGATCCTTCCCGAGCTCGTGCATGGTCCACGACAGCGCCGACGCCGTGGTCTCGTGGCCCGCGAGCAGCAGCGTCACCAGCTGGTCGCGCAGCTCCTCGTCGCTCAGGCCCGCGCCCGTCTCGTCGTCGACCACCTGCAGCAGCCGGGACAGTACGTCGGTCCGGTCGGCCAGGTCGCTGGCCTGCCGGCGCTCGGCGATCTCGGCGAAGATCACCCGGTCGAGCTCGATCTGGTTCTCCACCGTGCGCCGCCACGGCCCGAACCTCTGCAGCGCCGGGTAGCCCCACCCCAGGAAGACCAGCGGCGGGATCTCGACGGTACGACGGACCAGCGGACGCAGCTCCGCCAACCGGTGCTCGTCGGTGACCCCGAAGACGACCTGGAGGATCACCTCGAGGGTGAGCGCGTTCATCCGCTCCAGCGACGAGAACGCCTCGGCCTCGCGCCAGCCGTCGACCTCCGCCTCGGCCAGCCGGGCGACCAGGTCCTCGTAGCTGCGCAGCGCCGGCCGGTTGAACGCGGGCATCAGCAGCTTGCGGGCCCGCTTGTGCTCGGCGGAGTCCTGGAGGAGCAGGGAGTGCTCGCCCATGATCGGGCCGAGGATCGCGTTGCCCTTGCCGGCGTGGAAGACCTCCGGGTCGGCGGCGAAGATCTCCTTGGCGTGCTCGGGCCGGGTGAACAGCACCAGCGCGGCGCCGGACGGCATGATCCGGACGGTGAAGGCGTCGCCGTACCTGCGGTGCAGGTAGGGCACGAACTGGTGCCGGAACCGGACCAGCGCGACGCTCTGCAGCAGCGCCGGCCAGCGCGGCCCGGGCGGGAGCAGGTGGCGGTCCACCTTCGGCGCGGCGTCGCCCGTGAAGGGGCGCATCCGCCGGAGCCGCTCGTCGGTCAGCGCTGTCATCCCGAGGTCTCCCGTCGCCGGAACGTGTTCCCGTTTTCGCATACTACGGGTATGTGACCGCGGTGGACAGGGCTAGTGCGCCTCGTCCCGCTCGGCCGCCGCACGGGCCCGGGCCTCGCGCTCCGCCACGGCGTGCTCGTCCGTGCGGGCGTCGTACGACCAGAAGTCGCGCAGCCAGAGCGCGGTCGCCGTCACCCCGACGACGCAGGCGATGCCGCCGCTGGTGATCGAGGCGCGCACGGACCAGGCGTCCGCGACGAGGCCGGCGCGGACCTGACCGCCGAGCGGGCCGAGCGAGTAGGACAGCATCTCGATGCCGGCGAGGCGGCCGCGCATGTGGTCGGGGATGGTCTGGTTCCAGACGGTCGACCGGAAGATGCCGCTGATCATGTCGGCCGCGCCGGCGATCGCGAGGAACAGCGCGGCCGTCAACAGGCTCGGCATCAGCCCCATCAGGGCGATGGCGACCCCGTAGCAGGTCGCGGCGATCACGATCGCCCGGCCGTGGTGGTGCACGCGGCTGACCCATCCGGAGGTGGCGGTGGCGAGCATCGCTCCGACGGTCTCGGCGGAGTAGAGCAGGCCGAGCAGCTCGGGCTGGCGGAAGATGTCCTGCACCAGCGCCGGGAACAGCACGACCGGCATCGCCAGCAGCATCGCGGCGATGTCGACGAGGTAGGTGCCGAGCAGGTCGCGGCGGCGGGCGGCGTAGAGGACGCCCTCCTTGATCGCGCGCAGGCTGGGCGGCGTCGTCTCCCCGGCGTGCGGGTAGGGCCGCATCAGGAAGAACAGCAGCGTCGCGACGACGAGGCCGATGACGTCGACGACGAAGCACCAGCCGATGCCGACCGAGGCGAGCAGGATGCCGCCGAGAGCCGGGCCGACCAGCAGCCCGATCTGCATGCCGAACGACGACAGCGCGCTGGCCGCGGCGATCTGGTCGTGCGTGACGGTGCGCGGCTCGAGCGCGTCCTTGGACGGGCGCTGCAGCGCGCCGGCACTGGCGAGCAGCGCGCCGACGGCGTAGATCAGCCAGACGTGCGGGTCGTCGAGGAAGGCGTTCCAGGCGAGTACGCCGGTCAGCAGCACCTGTGCGATGGCGCTGCCGATGAGCAGTCGGCGCCGGTCCATGTGGTCGGCGAGCGCTCCGCCGTACAGCCCGAAGATCAGCAGCGGCACCAGCTCGGCGATGCCCAGGGCGCCGACCGCGAAGTTGGAGCCGGTGAGGTCGTAGAGCTGGTAGGGGACGGCGACGTACGACACCATCCCGCCGAGGTAGAAGACCGTCCCCGCGACGAAGAGGAGCCGGAAGTCGCGGTGCCGGCGAAGCGGTGTGGTGTCGAGCCGCATCGCTCTCAGCCGGTCACGCCACGTCACGTTGCGGAAGTGTCGCACCCGGCGGGGTCGGGTGCAGCCGGATTTCGTGGACTGCTCAGGCGATCGACAGCAGGAACGCTGCGATGAAGCCCAGGGTGGTCACGAGTCCGACGAGCCGGCCGGCGTGGTCGACCGCCTCGGGGACCATGGTGTCGGCGAGCATGGTGAGGATCGCGCCGGCCGCGAACGCCTGCGTCATGGCGACGCCGCCCTGACCGACGTCGTCCATCACGGCGTAGCCGAGGGCCGCCGCGATCGTGCCGGCGAGCGTGACGACGCCCCAGGTGCCGATGATGTGGCGGCCGCTCTGCCCGGCCGCGCGCAGCCCGACCGAGGCCGCCACGGCTTCCGGGACGTTGGAGAGGAACACCGCGGTGACGACCGCGACGCCCACGCCCGCGCCGTCGACGAGGCTCAGCCCGATCGCGGCGGACTCGGGGATGCCGTCGAGCAGGGCGCCGAGGACGAGGGCCGAGGCGGCCGCACCGGGCTGGGCGCCGCCGGGGCACTTCCGGCGGTGCCCGCCGCGGCGGTCGAGCCAGGCATCGCCCGCGTAGAAGACGAAGGCTCCCGCGAGCAGCCCGGCCACGACCGGTGGCGCGCCGGCGGTCTCGTAGGCCTCCGCGGCCAGCTCGAACGCGAGCGCGCTGAACAGCACGCCGGCGCCGAATCCCATCACCAGCCCGACGACCCGGTGCGGCACCTGCCAGAGCACGCCGATCGCCGCGCCGACCAGCAGGGCGGCGCCGCCGACGAACCCCCACCAGGCGGCTTCGAGCACCCCGTCAGTAGAGCGTGGGGCGCGTCAGGGCAGCAACCCGTCGCGGCGGGCGATCGCCGCCGCCTCGGTGCGGCCGGCGGCACCGAGCTTGGCCAGGATGTTGCTCACGTGCACGCTGACGGTCTTGGCGCTGATGAACAGCTGGCGGCCGATCTCGCCGTTGCTGCGGCCCTCGGCGACGAGCGCCAGGATCTCCTTCTCGCGCGCGGTGAGCTCGGAGGTGGGCTCGGACCGTGCCGGGCGGGTGCCGCTGCCGCGCAGCTCGGTCAGCAGCGGCTCGGCGTCGAGCCGCTCGGCCGTCTTGCGGGCGGCGTCGGCCAGCGGGCGCGCCTCGTCGGCCCGCCCGGCGGCGCGCAGGACAGCGGCCAGCCTGGCCTGGGACCGGGCGGTCTCGAAGGCACTGCCCATCAGGTCGAACGCGTCGACAGCGGACTGCCAGGCGTCGACCAGGTCGTCCTCGGCCGGCGGGTCGACGTCGGCGAGCCAGCGCAGCCGGAGGTGCTCGGCGTGCGCGCGGGCCAGCCAGGCGTTGCCCTCGGGCCCGAACGGGCGCTTGCGCTTCTTGACCCGCTGCTTCGCGCCCTCGACGGCCGCGAGCAGCTCGGGCACGCGCTCGACCAGGGCGGCGCGCTCGGCGGCGGACAGCCTGGCCGCGGCCGAGGCCAGCTGGCCGAGGAGTACCGCGACGAAGCGGATGCGGGCCTGGAAGTGCTCGTTCCACATCGTCGAGAGGACGGCGACCCCCTCGTCGTGGACGGCGAGGGCCGCGTCGAGGTCGCCGGCGTCGCCGTGCGCGTCGATGGCAGCGGGTACGGCGAGGACCGGGATCATGCCGTCCTTCTCCCAGTAGGGCCGGAGCCGGTCGTGCAGGAGGCGACCGTCCGGCTCGCCGCGGCCGGCGGCCACCATCATCCGGACCGAGTCGAGCAGCGCCTCGGCGACGGGCGGGCCGGGCGTGGTGACCCGGTCGAGCGCGGCGAGGGCGTCGTCCCACTCGCCGCGCTGGTACTCAGTGAGTGCCTCGAGGAGCCGGGAGTCGAAGCCGTAGGGCGCCCACGGGCGACCCGAGCGGCGCGCGGCCTCGTCGCCGGCGTGGAACGCGTCGCGGGCGGAGGCGAGGTCGGCCCGCTCGTAGTGCAGGTTGCCGATCAGGCAGAGGCTGCGCATCTCGGTGGCGGGGTCCTTGGTGGCGCGGGCCCGCGCGACGATGCCCTCGAGCGCGCGCAGCGCGGCGTCGGGGTCGCCGACCCGCTGGTCGACGCTGGCCAGCGTGGTGGTGGCGTCGGCGACGACGGTCGGCATGTCGAGCTTCTGCGCGAGGCCGAGCGCCTCGGAGGCGTAGCGGGCGGCCTCCTCGTCGTGCCCGTGCGAGAGGTGGGCGCGGGCGTGCGCCGCGAGCAGCTTGCCGCGCAGCGGGGTGGGCTCGTCGTCGACGAGGCTCATCGCCTCGGTGGTGGCCTCGAGAGCCTCCTCGTCCTCCTCGGTGAGGAGGGTGGCGGTCGCCCAGGCCATCAGGAGACGCGCCCGGTGGTGGGCGGGCGCGTCCCCCGGGAGGCGGGCCAGCTGGTCGCGCACGAGCTTGCGGGCCCGTTGCGGGTGGCCGGAGGCGATCACGGCGTCGTTGGTGCGCATCACCAGCGAGATCGGGTCGACGTCGTCGGGCACCGCGCGACGCGGGTCGGAGAGCAGCTCGAGGGCGGTCTCGTAGTGGTGGGCGGCCTCGTCGGGTCCGCCGACCGACATCGCGTCGTCGCCAGCCTCGATGCTCGCGCGCAGCGCGGTGTCGAGGTCGTGGGCGGCGCGGGCGTGCCGCGCGAGCTCGGCGGCGGTGCCGGCGACGGCCTGGCTGCCGATCGCGTCGGCGTACGCCGCGTGCAGCCGGACGCGCTCGCCGGGCAGCAGGTCGTCGTAGACCGCCTCGGCCAGGAGCGCGTGGCGGAAGGCGTAGCTGTCGGTGCCGACGCGCACCAGCACGTGGGACTCGACGGCAGCCCGGACGGCCCGCTCGAAGGCGTCGGGGTCGAGGTCGACGACCGCGCTCAGCATGGAGTGGGGGCACCGGCGGCCGGCCACGGACGCCGCGCGCACGACCCGCTTGCCGTCGTCGTCGAGCCGGTCGAGGCGCACCAGCAGGAGATCCGCCAGGTCGTCGGGCAGGCCGCGCGCGCCGAGCTCGGCGGCGACGAGCTCCTCGGCGAAGAACGCGTTGCCCTCGGCGCGCCGCACGATCGTGAGCAGGTCGGCCTGCGAGAGGTCGCCGCCGTGGAGCGTGCGGACGAGACGGCGTACGTCGGCGTCGGCGAGCGGCGGCAGGGTCACCCGGTCGACGCCCGGGACCCGGACCCACTCGGCCACCGAGGTGCGCAGCGGGTGGCGGCGGTGGAGGTCGTCGGAGCGGTAGGAGACGACGACCGCGACCGTGTTGGCGAACGGACGCGAGAAGAGGAAGGAGAGGAGGTCGCGCGTCGAGCGGTCGGCCCAGTGGGCGTCCTCGATCACGACGAGAAGAGGGGTGTCGGCGGCCAGGTCGTCGAGCGCGCCGTGCACGGACTCGAAGAGGTCGGCGCGGTCGAGGCCCTCGCCGGGGGCGGCCGCGGCGCCGGAGAGCATGCGGCGGCCGGGCTGGAGGTGGAGAAGAGCGGGGTGCTGTTCGGTCAGGCGGCGGGCAGCCTCGGCGTCGTCGCGCTCGAGGCGGCCGAAGAGCTCGCTGAACGGGAGGTAGGGCAAGGCGCTGTCGCCGAAGTCGAGACAGTGGCCGACGGCCGTGCGCCAACCGGCGGCCTGGGCACGGGCGATCAGCTCGCCGAGCACACGGGTCTTGCCGACGCCGGCGTCGCCCGCGAGCAGGACAGCGCGCGACCGCGGCTCGCCGTCCAGGCCGATCTGCTCGGCGAGGTGGGCGAGCTCGCGGTCGCGCCCCAGGATCGGAGCGGCGGTGTCGACGTCGGGGGCCACAATGCCCATCATCTCGCCGACCACCGACAGGTGACGCATGGTTTTCGCGTCACCCTCCGCCCCGGGGTGCTGCCCCGTGCTCGATGCCTGGTCGTCGTCCGGGCTGGCCACTCGAGCGGTGGCCGGTGCGACGACCTGCGTGCTGCTCATCTCGCCCCCTCGCCCGGGTGTCAGGCGACGGCGACGGGACGGCGGCTCTGCTGTGGCAGCTTCAGTGTCGGACGGCGCCGTACCTTCAGCCGGCGGCGGCCGCCACGACCCCACGAGCGCTGCGCCCGCTCGCGGCGGTAGTCCAGCTCAGCGCTCCAGAAGGGTTCCATCGCGGCGCTGGCGATCTCACTCATCATCATGACCTCTCCTCGGTTGTCTGCGAGGTCAACAGTGCGCGCCTGAGGTAGGCCCGGACATCGGAAGGAATCCCTATTCCTGGGGCCGCCGGCAGGCCGCTGCCTTAGGTGACGAGTGGCGGTACCTCAGGCGGCGGTCGGGCCGGCTGCGCGGAGCTGTAACGCGGGGTTATCGACGCTCAACAAGGGACATTCCGCGTGGGGAGCGTCCATATCGCGTGGGGAGTGGCGGCGTACGACGAGGGCAGACGGGCCGACTCGGCCGGTTCCAGCGGGCAAGACGGGCCGACTCGGCGGGGTGGGGCGGGAGGTTCGAGCCGGGTCGGCGGGGTTGCGCGGGAGGTTCGAGCCGGGTCGGCGGGGTGGGGTGGAAGGTTCGAGCCGGGTCGGCGGGCGACGGTTTCAGGTGCGGCGGCCACCGACGTACACCTCACGTACCAGCGGTACGCCGGGGCGGTAGGCGAGGTGGGTCGCGGACGGGGCTTCCAGAACCACCAGGTCCGCACGCGCGTCGGGGCGCAGGTGGCCGACGTCGTCGCGGTCGAGTGCGGCGGCGCCGCCGAGGGTCGCGGCGCGGACGGCCTCGGCCGGCGACAGCTTCATCTCGCGCACGGCGAGGGCGATGCACAGCGGCATCGAGGAGGTGTAGCAGGAGCCCGGGTTGCAGTCGCTGGCGATCGCCACGCTGACGCCGGCGTCGAGGAGGCGGCGGGCGTCCGGGTACGGCGAACGGGTGGAGAACTCGACGCCCGGGAGCAGCGTCGCCACCGTGCCCGAGTCGGCGAGGGCGGCGACGTCGGCGTCGTCGAGGTACGTGCAGTGGTCGACAGCGGTGAGCCCGAGCTCGCACGCCAGCCGGACGCCCGGCCCGGGGCCGAGCTGGTTGGCGTGCAGCCGGCCGCGCAGTCCGGCCGCGGCACCGGCGGCGAGCACCGCTCGGGCCTGGTCCACGTCGAACGCGCCGCGCTCGCAGAACACGTCGACCCACCGCGCGTGCGGCGCGCACGCCTCGAGCATCGGGCCGGTGACGAGCTCGACGTACTCCTCCGGCGTCGTCCCCTCCGGCACCACGTGCGCGCCGAGGAAGGTGGTCTCGTCGGTGAACTGCCGCGCCACCACCAGGCTGCGCGCCTCGTCGCGGACGCTGAGGCCGTAGCCGCTCTTGATCTCGACCGTCGTCGTGCCCTGCCGGCGCATCTCGTCGACGAGCCGCGCGACGTTGGCGGTGAGCTGCTCGTCGGTGGCGGCGCGGGTGGCGGCGACGGTGGTGCGGATGCCGCCGGCGGAGTACGGCGTGCCGGTCATCCGCGCCGCGAACTCCTGGGCGCGGTCGCCGGCGAACACCAGGTGCGAGTGGGAGTCGACGAAGCCGGGGATGACCGCCCGCCCGCCTACGTCGTACGACGTGTCGGCCGCGGGGGCGGTGCGGGCGGGGCCGGTCCAGGCGATGCGGCCGGACTCGACGACGAGCGCGCCGTCCGGGAGCGGGTCGGGGCCGTGCGCCGGGTCGTGCGTCGTCAGCTCGGCGATGCCGGTGAGCAGCAGCGAGGTCATGCCAGGTCCCACACCTTCCGGATCGCGGTCTCGAGCTCGGCGCCCACCTCGGCCCGGTCGCCGGCGGTGGCGACCACGACCCCGTCGGCGACGACGTGCACGACGTCGGCGGCGGTGGCCGCGAACACCGCGGTCGTCTCGCCGCCGCCCGTGCCGGCGGTGCGGGGGCTCGCGGTGTCGAGCGTGACGAGCTCGGCGCGCGCCCCGGCCTCGATGCGCCCGGCGTCGTCGATGCCGAGCGAGCGGTGCCCCGTGACGGTGGCCGCGGCGAGCAGCTCGTCGGTCGCCCAGTGGCCGCGCTGCTGGCTGACCAGCCGCTCGTCGAGCTCGACCGCGCGCATCTCCTCGAACAGGTCGACGACTGCGTGGCTGTCGGACCCGAGCGTGAGCTGCGCGCCGGCCTCGTGCAGCTGCCGCGAGGGACCGATGCCGTCGCCGAGGTCGCGCTCGGTGGTCGGGCAGAAGCAGGCGTGCGTGCGAGACGTGCCGAGCAGCGCGATGTCCGCGTCCGTCAGGTGGGTCGCGTGCACCGCCGAGGTGCGCTCGCCCAGCGCGCCGGCCCCGTCGAGCAGCGCGGTCGGCGTGACGCCGTACGCGTCGAGGCACTGGTCGTTCTCCGCCACCTGCTCGGAGAGGTGCACGTGCACCGGCGCCTCGTGGCGTCGCGCCCAGTCGGCCACCACGGGGACCTGGTCGCGGGGGACGGCGCGGACGGAGTGCACCGCCGCGCCCCGGTGCCGCACGTCGAGCGCCTCGACGCGCTCCGCCCACGCGTCCGCGGTCCCGTCGCTGAACCGGCGCTGCACTCCCTCTGGCGCACGCCCGATGCCGGCCGCGAGGTAGCAGGTGTCGAGCAGCACCACCCGCACGCCCGCCTCGCGCCCGGCCTCGACGAGCACGTGGCCCATCGCGTTGGGGTCGTCGTACGGCGTGCCGTCGGGGCCGTGGTGCAGGTAGTGGAACTCGCCCACGGAGGTGATGCCGGCCAGCGCCATCTCGCGGTACGCCGCACGTGCGAGCAGGAGGTAGGAGTCGGGGTCGAGCCGCGAGGCGAGGGAGTACATCTGCTCGCGCCAGGTCCAGAACGTGCCGCGGTCCTCCTGCGTTCGCCCGCGGAGAGCGCGGTGGAACGCGTGGCTGTGGCAGTTGGCCAGCCCGGGAAGGGTCAGCCCGGGCAGCCGCGTCGCGTCACCGGGCTCGACACCCTTGGCGACCGAGGTGAACCGGCCGTCCGCCACCTCGACGCGCACGCCCTCGACCACTCCGTCGGGCAGCAGCGCCCGCTCGAGCCACCAACTGCTCACCGTTCACCCGCCAGCAGCTCGAGGGTGTCGGCGAGCGCGGTGACGCCGGCCAGGCAGTCCGCGGTCTCGGCGTGCTCGTCGGGGCTGTGCGAGACGCCGGTCGGGTTGCGCACGAACAGCATCGCGGTCGGGATGCCCGCGGACGAGATGACGCCTGCGTCGTGGCCGGCCGCGGTCGGGATCACCGGCCAGGCGTGCGGTCCCGCGATGCGCGCGGCGAGTGCCGGGTCGAAGACCACCTCCGGCGACACCGACTCGGTGGTCACCGTCAGCGAGGTGCCGTCCCGGCCGGCGCGCTCCTGCGCCTGCCGCTCGACGTCAGCGAGCAGCGACTCGAGCGCCTCCGACGACTCGGCGCGCGCGTCGAGCCAGGCCGTCACGTGCGAGGGGACGGCGTTGGTGCCGTTGGGGCGTACGTCGACCCGGCCGAACGTCGCGCGCTGCCCGGACAGCCGGGCTCGCTTGTTGGCGGCCAGCGCGCTCATCGCGTAGGTGAGCATCGGGTCGCGTCGGTCCTCCATCCGCGTGGTGCCGGCGTGGTTGGCCTCGCCGGCGAAGTCGAAGCGGTAGCGCCCGTGCGGCCAGATCGCGCTCGCCACCCCGACGGGCTCGTCCCGGTGCACGAGGTCGCGGCCCTGCTCGACGTGCAGCTCGACGAACGTGCCGACGCCGTCGAGGAACGTGCCGGGCGTGCCGTCGAGCCCCTCGGCCTCGAGCGCGTCGGCCAGCGCCACGCCGTCGCGGTCGCGCAGCTCGCGCGCCTTCTCCCACGTCGTCGCACCGGTGAGCAGCCGCGAACCCAGGCAGGCCAGTCCGAAGCGCGACCCCTCCTCCTCGACGAACGCGCCGACGGCGATCGGCCGCCGCGGCTCGAAGCCGCGGCCGCGCAGCACGTCGAGGGCGGCGAACGCCGACACGACGCCGAGCGGCCCGTCGTACGCGCCGCCGTCGAGCACCGAGTCGAGGTGCGAACCGGTCAGCACCGCGTCACGGGCGGTCGAGCCTGTCGGGGCCCCGCCCCGCGGTCCCCACCAGGCAACGAGGTTGCCCAGCCCGTCGCGCTCGACCTCGAGCCCGCGTGCCTCGGCCTGCTCGACGAACCACGCGCGCGCCTCGCGCTCGGGGGCCGTCCAGGGCTGGCGGAAGTACCCGCCAGTCGTGGCCGAGCGGCCGAGCGGGAGCAGGTCGCGCCACATCTGCTCGAAGTCGTCAGTCACGATGTGTCCCATGGAGTTCCAGGATGTCGTACGTCGTCGTCGGATGGTGCGCAGCTACGACCCCGACCGGCCGGTCGACCCGGCGGTCGTCGAGCGGATGCTCGCCAACGCGGTGCGGGCGCCGAGCGCGGGGTTCAGCCAGGGCTGGGGGTTCCTGGTGCTGGACACCCCCGAGGACGTGGCGAGGTTCTGGACGGCAACGAGCGACCCCGACGCGGGGCTCGACGGCTGGCTGATGGGCATGACCACCGCGCCGGTGATCATCGTTCCCCTGTCCTGCAAGGACATCTACCTCGACCGCTACGCGCAGGCCGACAAGGGCTGGACGGACAGAGACGAGTCGCGGTGGCCGGTGCCCTACTGGGACATCGACACCGGCATGGCGTCGCTGCTGATCCTGCAGACCGCCGTCGACGAGGGGCTCGGCGCCTGCTTCTTCGGCGTGCCGCCGCACCGGATGGACGCGTTCCGCGCGGCGTTCGACGTGCCGGCGGCGTACACCCCGATCGGCGCGATCACCGTGGGCCACAAGCCGTCCGACCCCACGCAGACCGGCGCGAAGGGGAGCCCGACGCGGCGCAGCCGCCGGCCGGCGGACGAGGTCGTGCACCGGGGCCGTTGGAGAGGCGCCGCACAGACCGCTTCGTAGACTCGGGGTGAGGTGATCGCGATGACCGACCGGCAGCGGAACCGCCTCGCCGAGTGGGAGGCCGAGGTCGAGGCCGAGCGCCGCATGCGCGACGCGGCCGTGACCAGGGCGATGGGCACGCCGCCCGAGCCCGAGGTGGAGGCCGCCGACGAGGAGGCCGAGGAGGGCGCCCGCGCCCGCATCGACCAGCAGACGCTGTGGGTCGACCGACAGGTGCGCGCGGCCATCGAGCGGGGCGAGTTCGACAACCTGCCCGGCGCGGGCAAGCCGTTGCGGCTGCCCGACACCCACGACCCCGACTGGTGGGTCAAGGGGCTCGTCGAGCGCGAGAAGCTCACCGGCATCGCCCCGCCCGCGATCAGCCTGCGCGCCGAGGACGCCGCACTCGACGCCGAGCTCGACCGGCTGGCCACCGAGGAGCAGGTGCGCAGCACCCTCGAGGACTTCAACCGCCGGGTCGTCGAGGCCCGCCGCCAGCTGCAGGGCGGTCCGCCGGTGGTGACGCCGACCCGCAACATCGAGGACGCGGTCAACGCCTGGCGGCAACGCCGAGCGGAGCGACGCGCCGCCGTCCGCAGCGCGGAGCTGCGCGCGCAGGCCGAGTCCACGCCGCGCCGCCGCTGGTGGCGACGCCGCCGCTCCGAGTCCCACGAGTCCTAGCCCTCCTGCATCGGCACGCGCACGCCGCGCTCGCGCGCGACCTCGACCGCGTCGTCGTACCCCGCGTCCACGTGCCGGATCACGCCCATCCCCGGGTCGTTGGTCAGCACCCGCTCGATCTTCTGCGCGGCCAGGTCGGTGCCGTCGGCGACGGTGACCTGTCCGGCATGGATCGAGCGGCCCATGCCCACGCCACCCCCGTGGTGGATGGACACCCAGGTCGCGCCGGACGCGGTGTTGACCAGCGCGTTGAGCAGCGGCCAGTCGGCGATCGCGTCGGAGCCGTCGAGCATCCCCTCGGTCTCGCGGTACGGCGAGGCGACGGAGCCGCAGTCGAGGTGGTCGCGGCCGATCGCGATCGGGCCCTTCAGCTCGCCCGAGGCGACCATCTCGTTGAACTTCAGGCCGGCCCGGTGCCGCTCGCCGTACCCCAGCCAGCAGATCCGCGCCGGCAGGCCCTGGAAGTGCACGCGCTCGCCGGCCATCGTGATCCACTTCCGCAGCCGTTCGTTCTCGGGGAACAGCTCGAGGATCGCCTTGTCGGTCGCGGCGATGTCGGCCGGGTCGCCCGAGAGCGCGGCCCAGCGGAACGGGCCCTTGCCCTCGCAGAACAGCGGCCGGATGTAGGCCGGCACGAAGCCGGGGAACTCGAACGCCCGGGCGAACCCGCCCTTGCGCGCCTCGTCGCGGATCGAGTTGCCGTAGTCGAACACCTCGGCGCCCTTGTCCTGGAAGCCGACCATCGCCTCGACGTGGCGGGCCATCGACTCGCGGGCCTTCTCGGTGAGCAGCTGGGGGTCCTTCTCGCGCATCGCCGCCCACTTGTCGAACGGCACGCCGCTCGGCAGGTAGTAGAGCGGGTCGTGCGCCGACGTCTGGTCGGTCACCACGTCGATGGGCGCGTCCTTCGCAAGCAGCGCCGGCACCATGTCCGCGGCGTTGCCGAGCACGCCGATCGACAGCGGGCGCCGCTCGTCCCGCGCCTCGACCGCGAGCCGCAGCGCCTCGTCGAGGTTGGCGGCCTGCACGTCGAGGTAGCGGTGCTCGATGCGCCGCGTGATCCGCGACTGGTCGCACTCGATGCAGATCGCGACGCCGTCGTTCATCGTCACCGCGAGCGGCTGCGCGCCTCCCATGCCGCCGAGACCGGCGGTGAGTGTGATCGTGCCGGCGAGCGTGCCACTGAACAACTTGTCGGCGACGGCGGCGAACGTCTCGAACGTGCCCTGCAGGATCCCCTGCGTGCCGATGTAGATCCACGAGCCCGCGGTCATCTGGCCGTACATCGTCAGGCCCATGTGCTCAAGCCGCCGGAACTCCTCCCAGTTGGCCCAGTCGCCGACCAGGTTGGAGTTGGCGATCAGCACCCGCGGCGCCCACTCGTGGGTGCGCATCACGCCGACCGGCTTGCCCGACTGCACGAGCAGCGTCTCGTCGGCCTCGAGGTCGCGCAGCGTGCGGACGATCGCGTCGTACGCCGCCCACGAGCGCGCGGCCTTGCCGGTGCCGCCGTACACGACGAGGTCGTCGGGGCGCTCGGCGTTCTCGGGGTCGAGGTTGTTCATCAGCATCCGCAGCGGCGCCTCGGTCTGCCACGACTTCGCGGTCAGCTCCGGGCCGCGCGGCGCCCGCACCTCGCGAGGTCCTGACTCCTCCGGGTGGTCGAGCTTGTCCTTCGGGTGGTCGAGCCTGTCGAGACCACTGCTCACGTCACTCACTGAAGCTCTCCAATCGCGTCCTCGACCACGCTGACCAGGGCGCCGGAGACGACGTCCTGGTAGGCGTGCTCGATCTCGGGGGCGAGGTGCCGGTCGGGTCCCGGCCCCTCGACGTTGCGGCGCAGCAGCTCACACGCGGCTGCGGTGGCGGGGGAAGGGGTCAACGGGGCGCGCATGTCGAGCGCGCGGGCGGCGGTGAGGTACTCGATCGCGACGACCCGGGACAGCCCGTCGACCGCCCGGCGCAGCTTGCGCGCGGCGGACCAGCCCATCGAGACGTGGTCCTCCTGCATCGCGCTGCTCGGGATCGAGTCGACCGAGGCCGGCACCGCGAGCCGCTTCATCTCGGAGACGATCGCGGCCTGCGTGTACTGCGCGATCATGTGCCCGGAGTCGACGCCGGGGTCGTCGGCGAGGAACGGGTGCAGGCCGTGGCTGCGGGCCTTGTCGAGGAACCGGTCGGTACGGCGTTCGCTGATCGACGCCACGTCGGCCGCCGCGATCGCGAGGAAGTCGAGCACGTAGGCGACCGGCGCCCCGTGGAAGTTGCCGTTGCTCTCGACCCGGCCGTCCTCGAGCACCACCGGGTTGTCGACGGCACTCATCAGCTCGCGGCCGGCGACGGTCTCCGCGTGGTCGACGGTGTCGCGCGCGGCGCCGTGGACCTGGGGCGAGCAGCGCAGGGAGTAGGCGTCCTGGACCCGGTTGCAGTCCGGGCCGCGGTGGCTGGCGACGACGCCGGAGTCGGCGAGGATCCGTCGCAGGTTCGCCGCGCTCGCGGCCTGGCCGGGGTGCGGCCGCAACGCCTGGAGGTCCTCGGCGAACACCCGGTCGGTCGCGAGCTGCGCCTCCACCGACATCGCGGCGGTGACGTCGACGGCCTTCAAAAGGTTGCGCAGGTCGGTGATCGCCAGCACCAGCATGCCGAGCATGCCGTCGGTGCCGTTGATCAGCGCGAGCCCCTCCTTGGCCGCGAGCTCGACCGGCGTCAGGCCGGCTTCGCTGAGCGCGACAGCGGCCGGGCGGAGCACGCCGTTGCGGTCGCGGACGTCGCCCTCCCCCATCAGCGCGAGCGCGCAGTGCGAGAGCGGCGCGAGGTCGCCGGAGCAGCCCAGCGAGCCGTACTCGTGCACCACCGGCGTGATTCCGTGGCTCAGCATCCCGGCCAGCGTCTGCGCGGTCTGCAACCGCACACCGGTGTGCCCGGTCGCCAGCGTCGAGAGGCGCAGCAGCATCAGCGCGCGCACCACCTCGCGCTCGACCTCGGGGCCGCTGCCGGCCGCGTGCGAGCGGACCAGCGACCGCTGCAGCTGCGCGCGCAGGTCGGTCGGGATGTGCCGGGTGGCGAGCGCGCCGAACCCGGTGGAGATGCCGTACGCCGGCGTCGGCGCCGCGGCCAGCTCCTCGACCGCCGCGCGGGCGCGCTCGATCGCCGCGACCGCGTCCTCGCCGAGCTCGACCGCCGCCCCACCGCGCGCGACCGTGACGACGTCCTCGAAGGACACCGGCCCGGTGCCCACCACGGCTGCCCGGGGGGTCGAGCCGTTCCGGGTGGTCGAGCCTGTCGAGACCTCGTGTCGGGTGGTCGAGCCTGTCGAGACCGCTCCCTCGGTATCCATGTCCTCATCCCACCCCAGCCGCGACCCGCGCACCACGCTCCAGGACCGGCTGCCGTCTCGGATCCGAGACACAGATACGGTGGCGGGGTGCAGCTGAGATTCGCGACCGGAGGCGCCGCCGAAGGGTGGGCGCAGGTCCAGATGTCCGCCAGTCCGTTCCTGGTGAGCTCCGAGGAGGCGGTGCTGCACGACATGGCGCACCACCCCGAGACGCTGGCGCGGTACGTCGTCGTCGAGGGCGGCGAGGTGCTCGGCCTGACCCGCGTCCGCACGAGCGCCCGGCCCGGCGAGGTGCGGGCGATGATCCAGGTCCGCCCCGACCACCGCGGCCGCGGCGTCGGGACGACGCTGCTCCGACAGGTGCTGCGCGTCGCAGACGGACGCAGCATCGCCGGCGTGGTCAACGGCGACGACCACTCCGTCGCGGTGAGCGACCACTGGGGCTTCGAGCGCGAGCGGTCGCACCGCATCTCGTCGGTCGACCCGCGCGACGTACCTCCTCCCCCGCCGACGCCCGACGACGTCACCGTCGTACCTCTCACCGAGGTCGGCCCCTGCGACGTCTGGACCTGCCTGCAGCAGGTCGCGATGGACGACCCGTCGGGGCTCACCAGGCCGGTGCCGCTCGACGAGTTCGTCGCCACCGAGTGGACCGACCCGCTGCACCGACCGGACCTCGGCCGCGCCGCGGTCACGGCGGACGGCACCGTCGTCGCCTACTCGGAGATCGCCGCCGCGCACGGCCGCGCCTGGAACGCGATGACCGGCACGCTCCCATCGCACCGGGGCCGCGCGCTCGCCACGTTGGTCAAGGCGCACGCGCTCGCCGCTTGCGCGGCCGACGGCATCACCACGTGCAGCACCGGCAACGACGACGCCAACGCCGCGATGCTCGCGGTCAACGACCGGCTCGGCTACCGGCCGGCCGCGGTGACCTGGAGCGCGCGGCGGTCATGAGCAACGTCCCCGCGGCGACCCGTGCATTGCGGGTGCTGCGCTACCTGGCCAGCCAGCCCGACCCGGTCAGCCTCGACCGGCTCGCGTCCGCGGTCGGCCTGCCACGGTCGACGGCGTACCACCTGATGGCCGCGATGGAGGCCGAGGGCTTCGTGACGCACCTGGCCGACGAGCACCGCTACGGCCTCGGGGTCGCGGCGTTCGAGGTGGGCAGCGGCTACAGCCGGCAGGCCCCGCTGCAGCGGATCGCGCGTCGTCCGCTCGCCGCGCTCGTCGACACACTCGGCCAGAGCGCGCACCTGGCGGTGTTGCACGGGCGTGACGTGCTGTACGTCGTCGAGGAGCGCGCGCCCGGTAGGCCGCCACTGGTCACCGACGTCGGCGTGCGGCTGCCCGCACACCTCACCGCCAGCGGCCGCGCGGTGCTGGCGGCGCTGCCGGCCAACCAGGTGCGCGCGCTCTACCCCGACAGAGCGGCGTTCGTGACCCGGCACGACAGCGGACCGAGCTCGCCCAGCGCGCTCCGGGCGCTGCTCGTCGAGACCCGCCAGCGCGGCCACGCCGTGGAGGACGGCGAGGTCACGCCCGGGTTCGCGTCCGTCGCGGCGGCGGTGCTCGACCACAACGGGCACCCGGTCGCCGGGGTGGCAGTCACGTACCCGAGCGACGAGCAGCCCGACCTGACCGAGCTCGCCGGCCACGTCCGCCGCACCGCCACCGGTCTGACCCGCCGTCTCGGCGGCACGCCCCCGACATAGACAGACCGACGTAACCCGCCAGGCTGGAACTCGTTCCACATGCATGGTGACCCCTGCGCCGGACGAGCGCGGCCCGCTCCGTCGCCGCCTCGTGGCGGCCTCCCTCCTGGCGACCGGTCTGCTGGTCGGCAGCGCCGTCGTGCCGACGCACGGCGCCGCGCTCGCCGCCGACCTCCCGGGCTTGCCGACTCCCGCTCAGCCGCCGGCCGGCGACGGCCATACCCACGACCACACCGACCCGTCGACCAAGAACGCCGTGTCCCGGTCCGGCGAGGACGACCCGGTCGCGGCGGACCCGACGACGCTGCGCGAGCGGTTCACCGGAGCACGGGCGGTGGCCCGTCAGCGGGCCGAGAAGGACCCGGAGCTGCTGCCGGTCGCCAAGCGACCGGACCGGCGGCGCGGCCCGGAGGACCGCTACGCGATGGCGGGCGGCTGCTACGCCCTGCGCAGCACGACGACCGGCGCGTGGGTCGCGCGCGACGGCGCCGGCTTCGCCGCGACCGCGGCCGGCAAGGCACAGGCGGAGCCGTTCCACTTCCAGGCCACGGACCTCGGGAAGTACCTGCTCGTCGGCCGCGACGACACCTTCGTCGCGCGCGACCCCGGCCTCCCGCTGCTCCGGCCCGCGTCGGTGACCGCCGCCGCGGCGCCGAGCACCAACGCCGACTGGATTGCCCTGCGCCGCGGCTCGACGTACACCTTCGGACTGGGCAGCGGCGACCGCCTCGCCCTCGACGGCAACGGCGCGGTGGTCCTCGCGCCGGCCGCGGAACGCTTCGCGCTGCGCACCACCACCGGCTGCGCGAAGTGGGACGAGGTGCAGACCGACGTCAAGGGCCGCACGTTCCGCGGGGTGTCGGCGATCCAGGAGACCCGCGGCTACGTCGACGCGCACACGCACGGCATGGCGTTCGAGTTCCTCGGGGGGCGCGCGCACTGCGGCCGGCCGTGGCACCCGTACGGCGTGAAGTTCGCCCTCGAGGACTGCCCGGACCACACGGTGACCGGCGGCTACGGCGCGCTGCTGGAGACCGCGCTGTCCGAGCGCGTCGGTCACGACCCGGTGGGCTGGCCCACGTTCAAGGACTGGCCGCGGCCGGACTCGCTGACCCACGAGGGCACGTACTGGAAGTGGATGGAGCGCTCGTGGCGCGGCGGCCTGCGGCTGTTCGTCAACCTGCTCGTCGAGAACAACAAGCTGTGTGAGCTCTACCCGCTGAAGAAGAACTCCTGCGACGACATGGACTCGATCCGCCTGCAGGCCAAGCAGATGCGGGCGTTCGAGCGCTACATCGACGCGCAGTACGGCGGCCCGGGCGAGGGCTGGTACCGGATCGTCACCGACCCGTTCCAGGCCCGCCGCGTCGTCAACGAGGGCAAGCTCGCGGTGGTCATGGGCATCGAGACGTCGGTGCCCTTCGAGTGCACGATGAAGGCCGACGTACCCCAGTGCGACAAGGCGACCATCGACGCGCAGCTCGCGGAGGTGCACAAGATGGGCGTGCGCCAGATGGAGCTGGTCAACAAGTTCGACAACGCGCTGTCCGGCGTCGCCGGCGACGAGGGCACTACCGGGCTGCTGGTGAACAGCGCGAACTTCCTCGAGACCGGGTCCTACTGGGCGATGGAGCACTGCCCGGGTGTCGACGGCAAGCACGACAAGGCGCAGTACGCCGCACCCGCGGGCATCGACCCCGAGCAGCAGGACGCGCTGTTCGGCGCGATCGCGCGGCTCAGCGGCGTGCAGCCCGCGCCGCTCTACGGCCCGCCGGAGCACTGCAACCGGCGCGGCCTCACCGAGCTCGGCAAGCACCTCGTCGGGCGGCTCGCGCAGCGCGGGATGATCTTCGACCCCGACCACATGAGCGTCGCCGGCCGCGACGCCGCGCTCGACCTGCTGGAGCAGCTGCGCTACCCCGGCGTGATCTCGAGCCACTCGTGGTCGACGCCCGACGCCTACCCGCGCATCTACCGGCTCGGCGGCACGGTGATGCCGTACGCCGGCGACTCCACCGGCTTCGTCGAGAAGTGGCGGCGGCACCTGACGTGGGCGGACCCGCGCTACTACTTCGGCTTCGGGTACGGCGCCGACATGAACGGCTTGGGCGCGCAGGGCGACCCGCGCGGCGCCGGCGTACCGAACCCGGTCACCTACCCGTTCACCGGCCTCGGTGGCGTGAAGGTGAACCGCAATGTCAGCGGCGAGCGGGTCTACGACGTCAACGTCGACGGCGTCGCGCACTACGGCCTCTACCCGGACTGGATCGAGGACCTGCGCAAGGTCGCCGACGCCTCCTCGCCCGGCGCCGGCGCGCAGATCGCCGACGACATGGCGCGCGGCGTCGAGGCCTACCTGCAGATGTGGGAGCGCGCCGTCGGCGTCAGCAACGACGCCTGCCGCGACCCGTCCGTCGCCCAGCGTGCGTCGGTGATCCGCGGCCTCGACGACGGCACATCGGTCCGCCGCGTGCTGCGGGTCGCGGGGCAGCCGCACCGCCGCCTCGACGACACGTTCACCTACTGCGCGAGGGCGAAGGCGGGCGCGACCACGAAGGTGAAGGTGTTCTTCGACGATCGCGGCCGCGTCACACGGACGAGGTGACGACCGACTGGTACTCCGTCTCCATGGCGCTGATCGTCGCGTCCTCCAGGTAGCCCACCGCGCCCTGGTCGAGCAGCTCCGTGAGCTGGTCGAGGCACAGGTGGTAGCCCGCCCCGGACTTCACGACGTACTCCTCGCCGATGTCACCGAACCATGTCGACAGCACCAGCCGGGTGCCGCCGTCCTCCGGCTCGAGCTGCCAGCGCACGCGGTCGCCCTCCCAGGTGTGCTCGAGCAGCCGCGGCGGGTCCCAGGCGACGAGCTCGCCCTTCGTCACCGGCTCCTCGATGCTCCAGCGCTCGACCGTCTTCGGCCAGAACCGCATCTCCAGCGCCGCCCCCGGCCGCGGCTCGCCGTCGACGACCCGGAGGTCGGTCGGGAACCAGTGCTGGAGCTGGTCGCCCTCGGTCAGCGCGCGCCACACCTTCTCCGGCGCGTGCCGCAGGTGCCGCACGTACTCCACGCCGCCGTCCGGCAGCAGCCGCCCCAGTCGTCCCTCGGTCATCGTCCCTGCTCCCTCTCGTCCCTCGTGCTGTTGTCTTCGCGCTCGTCCATGCGGTCCAGGTGCGCCTCGAGGTCGTCGAGCCGGTCGGCCCAGAACCTCCGGTACGGCGCCAGCCACACGTCCAGCTCGCGGAGCGGCTCGGGCCGCAGCGTGTACACCCGGCGCCGGCCCTCCGCCCGCGCCCACACCAGCCCGACGTCGGTCAGCGCGCGCAGGTGCTTCGAGACGTTCGGCTGCGCGACGCCGAGCGCGGCCACCAAGTCGTTCACCGGCCGCTCGCGCTGGCGCAGCAGGTCGAGGATCCGCCGCCGGGTCGGGTCCGCCACCGCGTCGTACAACGTCCCGCTCACGTCACCAACATATGCCTCATCCGGCATGTGTCGTCAAGAGCCGGGCGTCGATTGGTCACGAACCGCACGCCGCAACGCCGGGATGTTGCGGTTGGGGACCAAACCGCAAGCCGCGGACACCGCCGCCAACCAGAAGTTACCCGTTGGTAGGCTCGGCGCCCGCCATGTGACCCTGACCGCAGACGCGACTGGGAGCCGGGACTAGGCTCAGCCGACGTCCGCAGAGGAGACTTGATGCAGATCTTCGCCATCGTGGTGTCCCTGGCCATCACCGCCGTGGGCATCGCCCTGTTCGTGAAGGCGATCCGCCACATCATCGCGGTGGTCAAGCTGGGCCAGCCGACCGCGCCGCGCACCAACGACCCGAAGGCGCGCACGGTCACGCTCCTCAAGGAGACGCTCGGCCACACCAGGATGCTGCAGTGGACCGCGGTCGGCATCGGCCACTGGTTCGTCTTCATCGGCTTCGGCCTGCTCTTCTTCACGCTGCTGACGGCGTTCGGCCAGCTCTTCGACGCCCACTTCGCGCTGCCGCTGATCGGGCACTTCTTCCTCTACGAGTGGGTCACCGAGCTCGTCACCTGGGCGATGCTCGTCGCGATCGTCGCGTTCATCGGCTACCGGGCGAGCCGGCCCAAGGAGCGCACCCGCGGCACCGCCGGCCGGTTCTACGGCTCGACGATGTGGCAGGGCTACTTCGTCGAGCTCGTGATCCTCGGCGTCGGACTGTGCATCGTGACGCTGCGCGGCCTCGAGTACGCCCTGCTCGACGCGACCGGCGACGACCGCGGTACGGCGTTCCACTTCCCGCTCACGTTCTGGCTGGGCGAGGCCTTCGGCGGGATGTCGACGTCGGCGATCGAGAACGCCATCTACCTCGTGGCGATGCTCAAGATCGTCATCTCGTTCACGTGGATGATCGTGCTGTCGCTGAACACCACGATGGGCGTTGCCTGGCACCGGTTCACGGCGTTCTTCAACATCTTCTTCAAGCGCAGGGCCGACGGCGGTACGTCGCTCGGCGGGCTCCAGCCGATGCTCGTCGACGGCAAGCCGATCGACTTCGAGAACATCGACGAGCTGGACGAGGACGCCCCGATGGGCGTCGGCAAGATCGAGGACTTCGCCTGGAAGGGCATCCTCGACTTCACGTCCTGCACCGAGTGCGGCCGTTGCCAGTCGCAGTGCCCGGCCTGGAACACCGACAAGCCGCTCTCCCCCAAGCTGCTCATCACCAACCTCCGCGACCACGCCTACGCCAAGGCGCCGTACCTCCTCGCCGACCCCGACGAGCGCGACAACCTGCCCGAAGCCGTCAAGGCCGAGGCCGAGCGCGAGCTCGTCGGCGCGACCGAGGGCGACCCGACCCTGCCGAGCGGCGGCGCGGTGATCGACCCCGACGTGCTGTGGTCATGTACGTCGTGCGGCGCGTGCGTCCAGCAGTGCCCGGTCGACATCGAGCACGTCGACCACATCGTCGACATGCGCCGCTACCAGGTGCTGATCGAGTCGAGCTTCCCGTCCGAGCTCAACGGCCTGTTCAAGGGGCTGGAGAACAAGGGCAACCCGTGGAACATGTCGCCCAACGCGCGCATGGACTGGGCCAAGGACCTCGACTTCGAGGTCAAGCAGGTCGGCGTCGACGTCGAGGACCTCGACGAGGTCGAGTGGCTGTTCTGGGTCGGCTGCGCCGGCGCCTACGAGGACCGCGCCAAGAAGACCACCCGCGCGGTCGCCGAGCTGCTCACCACCGCGGGCGTCTCGTTCGCCGTACTCGGTGACGGCGAGACCTGCACCGGCGACCCGGCCCGCCGCGCCGGCAACGAGTTCGTCTTCCAGCAGCTCGCGATGCAGAACGCCGAGGTGTTCAAGGAGACCAAGGTCAAGAAGGTCGTCTCCACCTGCGCGCACTGCTTCAACACGCTGAAGAACGAGTACTCCCAGTTCGGCGTCGAGCTCGAGGTCGTGCACCACACCCAGCTGCTCAACCGCCTCGTGCGCGAGGGCAAGCTGACCCCGGTCGCCGACCGGTCCGGCGGCAACGGCTCGGCCAAGCGGTCGATCACGTACCACGACCCCTGCTACCTCGGCCGGCACAACCAGGTCTACAGCCCGCCGCGCGAGCTGATCGAGGTCATCCCCAACGCCCAGCTGACCGAGATGCCGCGCAACAGCGAGCGGTCGTTCTGCTGCGGCGCCGGCGGTGCCCGGATGTGGATGGAGGAGAACCTCGGCGAGCGGATCAACCTCAACCGCACCACCGAGGCCCTCGAGACCGGCGCCGACCGGATCGCGACCGGCTGCCCGTTCTGCCGCGTGATGCTCTCCGACGGCCTCACCGCCAAGCAGGCCGACGGATCGGCCAGCGAGGACGTCGAGGTGCTCGACGTGGCCCAACTGCTGCTGGCCTCGGTCAAGCGCGCCCCGGCCGCCAAGGGCGCGACCCAGGCCGAGCCCGAGCCGGCCGCCGCCGCTGGTGGCGGTACGGCGACCGCCGTACTCGAGAAGACCGAGGACGTCGGCGCCGCCGCCCAGGCCACCGAGGACCCGACCCCGACGCCGCAGGATCCGGCCGCGGAGACGGAGCCCGCCGACAAGACGCTGCCCGACCCGGCTGCCTCCGACGAGCCGGACGCCGCGACCGAGCCCGCGGACGACGCCGCGGTCCAGGCCCAGCACGAAGCCGCCGAGCCCGCGAAGGACGAGGCGGCGCCCGAGAACAAGGCCGCCGACACGGACGACGACAAGCGAGACGACACGCTGTTCTGATTCACGCGCCGGGCGTTTTTCCACAGAGCAGCCCACGCGTTCCTGACGCAACCCACGCGAAGTTTCGCGTGGGTTGCGCCGGTTTACCAGCAGCCGGTGGTATCCCGACAGCAGCACGCCACACCCCGTGACGTCACCTGCGTCACCTTTGACGTCAGAAGTGCTTGACGTGATGTCACAGTGGTGTCATGCTGATGCACATGGACATCACCCCCTACGTCGAGAGCCTCCGCCACGACCTGGCCGCCGCCGCCGAGGCGGGCGGGGACGAGGCTCGGGCCGCCGCCGAGCGGCTCGCGCTCGCCCTCGACCCGGCCGTCCGACTGGCGCTGATGGACGCGCTGAGCCAGGCCGCCGCCGAGATCACCAGCGAGCTCCCGGCCGGCACCGTCGACGTGCGACTGAAGGGCCGCGAGCCGCAGTTCGTCGTCGACGTCCCCACGATGCCGATGGCCGCGCCCACCCCGCCGGCCCCGCCCACGCCGCCCTCCCCGGGTGACCAGGGGGACGCCGGCGAGGGCGTCGAGGTCGAGGAGGACGACAGCATCGCGCGGATCACCCTGCGGATCCCGGAGTCGCTGAAGTACAAGGCCGAGGAGCTCGCCGCCAAGAGCGGGCACTCGCTCAACAGCTGGATCGTCAACGTGGTGCGCAACGCCACCCGCGAGCGCGCCATCAACGTCGACGTCGATCTCTCCAGCATCCAGCAGACCGTCGACCAGGCCATGGCCGCCGCCTTCCCCGGCCGCCGCGGCAGCAAGCGGATGACCGGCTGGGTCTGACCCGCACCGCACCCCTCACCCACACCCCGAACCCCACCGACGGCCTGCCGGGCCGCCCGGGCGGTCGAACACACCCTCGAGCCGCCCCCGGACACCTAGGAGCTTTCCGTGCAGCACACCTTCGAGACCTCAGGCCCGACCTCCCTGTTCGTCGAGATCGGCAGCGGCGACGTCAACGTCCGCGCCGACCAGGAGAGCGGCGTCCAGGTCGAGGTCCTCGGCGACCACGCCGACGAGGTCACCGTGGAGCAACGCGGCGACCGGATCGTCGTGATCGGCCCGCGCCGCGGCGGGTTCCTCGGCCGCAGCGGCGACCTCGACGTCCGGATCACCTGCCCGCACGACTCCGACCTCGCCACCCAGCTCGGCTCCGCCGACCTCGTGGTCACCGGCGTGCTGGGCAGCGCCTCCCTCAAGGCCGGCTCGGGTGACGTCGACCTCGAGGCCGCCAACCGCGACACGCGCATCGAGACGGGCTCCGGCGACATCCAGATCGGCCTGTGCGCCGGCGACCTGCGCGTCAAGGCCGGGTCCGGCGACGTCACGGTCCGCGAGCTCGGCGGCAGCGCCACCATCTCCACCGGCTCCGGCGACGTCGAGATCGACCACGCCAGCGGCGACGTCCAGGTCAAGACCGGCTCGGGCGACCTGCACGTACGACGCCCCGAGGGCGACGTACTCCTCTCGACCGCCTCGGGCGACCTCACCGTCGACGTCATGGGCGCCGGCCAGCTGGCCGCCAAGAACGTCTCCGGCGACATCCGCATCGGTGTCACCGGCGGCCTGCCCGTGTGGACCGACATCAGCACCCTCACCGGCACGGTCAGCTCCTCGCTCGCCGGTGCCGGCCAGCCCGGCGAAGGCGAGCCGTTCCTCGAGCTCCACGCCAAGACCGTGTCCGGCGACATCTACCTCGAGCAGCGCTGAGCGCCGCTCCTCCGACCGCACCGAAGGAGAGCACCATGTCCGACTTCTCCGTCCAGCTCGACACCCTGGCCAAGCAGCAGATCAGCGAGCGGGTCGCCCGCACCCGCGAGCCCCGCGTCCCCGGTCCCCGGCGTCCCCGCGGCCGGCACGCCCTCGCCCAGCGGCTGCACCTGCTGGCCGACAAGCTCGACAACTGAGCTCCAGCCACGCCCTCCGTAGGGTTGGCGCGTGACTTTCCACCGCTACGTCGCCCTCGGTGACTCGTTCACCGAGGGCGTCGGCGACCACGACGCCTCCCGCCCCAACGGCGTACGCGGCTGGGCCGACCGGATGGCCGAGGCCCTCGCCGCGAACACCGACGACTTCGGCTACGCCAACCTCGCCATCCGCGGCCGCAAGGTCGACGCGATCGCGGACGAGCAACTAGCCCCGGCCCTCGACCTCTCCCCCGACCTGGTCACGGTGTACGCCGGCGCCAACGACCTGCTCCGCCCCAAGGTCGACATCGACCGCATCATCGGCCGCTACGACGAGATGCTCGGCAAGCTCGTCGCTTCCGGCGCCACGGTCGTGGTCTTCACCGGCTTCGACCTCGGCTTCGCTCCGATCTTCCGGCACCTGCGCGGACGGGTCGCGATCTACAACGAGCTGGTTCGCGAGCTCGTCGACAGCCACGGCCTCGTGCTCGTGGACTACTGGCGGCACCGGGAGTACCGCGACTTCCGGCTCTGGGACGTTGACCGGATGCACATGTCGGCGGCCGGCCACGCCCACATGGCCACGATCGTGCTGGAGGCCCTCGGCCTTGCGCACGACCTGCCCCCGGTCGAGCTCGAGCCGCTGCCGGTGATGGACCGCCGCCAGCAGCGCGAGGCCGACTTGGCCTGGGCGCGCTCGCACATGGGCCCGTGGGTCAACCGGCGGCTGCGCGGCACGAGCTCCGGCGACGGGCTCGACCCGAAGTACCCGACGTACGTCCGCCCCGACACCCTGGCCCCGATCGGCTGAGCCGTCGTACGCCTGCGTCCGTCAGACCTGGGTGCGGTGGAAGTTGAGGTGCGACCGCGACGGCGTCGGGCCGCGCTGGCCCTGGTAGCGCGAGCCGTACTTGTCCGACCCGTAGGGGTGCTCCGACGGCGACGACAGCCGGAAGAAGCAGAGCTGGCCGATCTTCATGCCCGGCCACAGCTTGATCGGCAGCGTCGCGACGTTGCTCAGCTCGAGCGTCACGTGGCCGGAGAAGCCGGGGTCGATGAAGCCGGCCGTCGAGTGCGTGAGCAGCCCGAGCCGGCCCAGCGACGACTTGCCCTCGAGGCGGGCGGCGACGTCGTCGGGCAGGGTGACGACCTCGTACGTCGAGCCGAGGACGAACTCGCCCGGGTGCAGGATGAAGGGCTCCTCGCCCTCCGGCTCGACCATCCGCGTCAGGTCCGGCTGGTCGGCGGCCGGGTCGATGTGGGGGTACTTGTGGTTCTCGAACACCCGGAAGTACCGGTCGAGGCGCACGTCGATGCTCGACGGCTGCACCATCCCGCGTTCGAACGGGTCCAGCGCGACCCGTCCGGCGTCGACTTCGGCGAGGATGTCGCGGTCTGAGAGCAGCACAGGGGCAACCTACTAGGACAGCCCTGCGCGAGTGGACGAACCCGCCCGGGTCCGCCTACAACAGCCGACAGGCTCGGGTACTATCTCAGCGCGTTGCCCTTCCGGGGCAGCCAAGCGGATGTAGCTCAGTTGGTAGAGCGCGACCTTCCCAAGGTCGATGTCGCGAGTTCGAGTCTCGTCATCCGCTCCACGCATCACCGCAGGCCGGAGCCCACTCACCGCTCCGGCCTTCGTCATCTCCCGCGCCGAATCGGGGCGCGGATGCCCCCAACATGCCCCCGACCGCTCGATCACCGGCGACGGAACGCGCTCGGACAGGCACTCCTTGGTCTCTGCGGTCCGGTCCCGCGGCAGGGGGCCGCCGACGGGCACGCGAGTGCCTGTTCGACGACGGCGACAGCGAGCGCAGGAACGAAGCAGGGCGTCGCCGCGACCCCCGAGCGCGGCGACGCCCCTGACGCTGAGCTGAGGGCTCAGCGACGCACCGAGACGCACTTCTGCTCGGACCACTTCGTGACCTGACGGTCACCGAGGAAGGCCTTCGCCTGGTAGCACCACTTCTGGCCGCGCGGCCGGGTGACGACCTTGCTGTTCTCGCCCTCCGCCACAGCGACGGTCTTCCAGGCGCCGTACCGCTTGCCCTTGTCGCGCCGCATCCGGAACTCCCAGTTGTCCGCGAACGCCCACGACGTGTTCGCCTTGATCCGGTACGTCTTCACCTTCTGCGTCTTGCGCACCGGCCGGGTCACCTTCGTGTACGGGCGGGGTGCGTCGAACCGGAAGCCGTAGACGCCGACCGTGTCGTTGACGGCGAGCCGCACGTCGCCGTTCGCGACGGGTGCCGAGGCCGGGCCGAGCGCCCAGGCGGCCGAGGTGTCGGTGATCGGCTTCGGACTGACCAGCCGGATGCCGTCGGTCCACTTCGCCTTGCCCGCCGGCAGGTGCTTGACGCGCACGACCGCGTTCTCGTCGCTCCGCCGGAACGCCACGGTGAGCGACCCTTGCGGCGAGGCCACGAACGAGACCTGGCTGGTGTCGCGCGTGCCGGTGACGAACGTCGGGCGCTCGAGGTACGTCGAGAGCGGACGGTCCTCCTGCCACAGCATGAGGCCGCCGCCGGTCACGCGCGGCTCCTTCCAGCCGACCGTCAGCGTCGCGTGCCGCGGGTCGACCGCGACCTGCGGCTCGGTGATCGGCTCACCCGATGTGACGGGGCCGGCGAGCTCGCGCAGCTCGTAGAAGCGGAGCCCCTCGCCCTGGCCGCGATCCGCGTGCTCCCACAGGGTGATCGACCCGTTGGTGGCCTGCGTGACGAGCCGGCCGCCCAGACTCGTCTCCACGTAGTCGACGTACTTCGCGCCACCGGTCGCCACCGTATGCGGCTCGGCGAACGTCAGCGTGGTCGTGGTGTCGCTCTCCCCGATCGGCGCGCTGCTGCCGGTGGCGACGCGCAGGTCCCCGTTCGGCGCGTTCCAGAACACCGCGAGGTTGTCCGTGCCGTCGACGAATGCGTAGTCCTCGCCCTCGTTGCCGGGCACGCTGTCGAGGTTGGGGTCGGGCGCACTCACCCACCGGCCTGCCTCACCGACGTGCAGGTACCAGGTGCCCGCCTGGGTGATCAGCGCGTGCGACCGGTCGTGCTCGGACGCCACGACCTTCGGCGCCTCGGCACTGTCTGCGACGGCCGCGAGGTCGGTGGACACCAGCGCCTCGGCGTTGGGCAGGTGCGTGCCGGCGTGCAGGCGACCGTCCTTCTCGAATGCGGCGTACGTCGAGTCCTGACGCTGGCTCTCGTCGTACCGGAACCGCTGCACGTCACGCGGCGCGGACAGCGGCTTCGTGTATCCGACCTGTCCGCCGCGGGACTCGCGCAGCCGCCAGGTGTCGGTGTCGGCGCCGAGCTCGCGCGCCGCCATCGACCAGACGTTGCGGCCGCCGAGCAGGTGCAGTGCACCGCCGGCGGCGTCCGGAGTTTTGACAACACGTTTGTCATCCCAGTCGCGCCGGTCGTTGTCGCCGGCGGTCGCGCTCGGCATGGCCGCGCCGACCATGCCGACGGTGAGCAGGGTGGTCAGTGACGCGCCGAGTATGCGTCTGGTTCGCATGGAGATCTCCCCGTGTCGGTGCTTGGGGTCGGCCGTGCTCGAGCCGACGCGAGGTCACGTCGACCTCACGTCTGACTGACGCGTCGAACACGCCGGGCGTTACAACGCGCATGGTTCGCGTCGCTCTGGGCACAGCACGCTCCACACGCCGAGAACAGGCGCCCACGCAACGTCGCCGTGAATGGCGACGTCAGCGGTCCCCCAAACCGAAGGTGTGCACGTGTTCGTCTTCTTCAGCAACCGACTGGGCTGCCTCGGGTCCCTGCTCGTGTCGGTGGTCGTAACCGCGATCCTGCTGGCGATCTTCGTCTTCTGACCCGGCCGCGGTGCTCGATCACCGCGACCCGGTCGACATGTGCCACCACCGTTGGCGCGGCGACCCCCTCCGGTCACGGGCCCGTCCCGGACCCTTCTCGGGTCGGGGCGGCCGGTTCGCGTACGACGGAGGCGACCGCAGGGATCCGGACAGGCCGGGCACCACGACATCGACGCGAGCCATGATCGCGACCAGGATGACGAGTCCCGGCTCGTACGCCGCGAGCCGCGTCTGCTCTCGGAAGGGGCCGCATCATGGCGGGACTGACAGTCGACTTCATCACCTCGCTCGACGGCTTCGGGGCCGCCGAGGGATGGCCCGGGCTGTGGGGCATGGGCAGCCAGGAGTACCTGCACTGGCTCGAGGAGGACACCAAGAACGACCACGCGGTGCTGATGGGCGCCACGACGTACCGGCTGTTCGCCGGCTTCGCCGAGCAGGGCCAGGACTTCATGGAGGACCTCAACCGCCGGCCCAAGTACGTCTTCTCACGCACGCTCGACGCGCCGCTGTTCTGGGACAACGCCACGTTGGTCGGCGAGGACGCGGTCGACGCGGTGTCGCGCCTCAAGAACGAGAGCAACGTCCCTCTGCGAACGCTCGGCAGCCTCAGCCTGTGCCGTTCGCTGCTGACCGCCGGGCTCGTCGACCGCTACCGGGTCGTGGTGTTCCCGGTGGTCAACGGGGCGACCGGCCAGGACCGCATCTACGACGGCTGGCCGGACGTCAGGCTGGCCCTGGTCGACGCGCGGACCTTCGAGGGCGGCCTCCAGCTCCTCGAGTTCGTGCCCGAGGTCCTCGACGGGCCGCCGGGCGTCGGGTGAGACGCGCCGGCCGCACGATCCGCGGGTCCGGCGGCGCGCGTGCGTGACTGCGTGGCGCGGAAGTGCGACGGCGAGACGCCGTACGCCGCCACGAACGCCTGACGCAGTGCCTCCGACGTGCCGAAGCCGCAGCGGCCGGCGATCGTCTCGACCGTGAGGTCCGTGCCGGTCAGCAGGTGCGCCGCCGCCTCGACGCGCGCCTGCCGCACGTACTTGCCCGGCGAGACGCCCAGCTCCTTGAGGAACAGCCGCGACAAGTGGCGCTCGCTGACGCCGACGCGGGCCGCGAGCGCCGGGGTCGACAGGTCGTCGGCGAGGTGCGAGGCGATGTGGTCGGTGGTGTCCCGCACCAGCGAGTGGCCGCTCGCGGGCGGTGCGGTGAAGATGCTCATCTGCGCCTGGTTCCCCGGCCGCTGCAGGTAGGTCACCATGTAGCGCGACACCGCCCGGGCCAGGTCCGGCCCGACGTCCCCTTCGATGAGCGCGAGCGTCAGGTCCATCGCCGCCGTCACCCCCGCGGAGGTGCACAGGTCGTCCTCGATGATGTAGATCGGGTCGCTGTCGAAGTCGACCCGCGGGAAGCGCGACCTCAGGTAGTCCGCCTCGTCCCAGTGGGTCGCGACGCGGCGACCGTCCAGCAGGCCGGCGGCGGCGAGGATGCCGGCGCCGGTGCAGACCGAGGTGACCCGGTCGGCCAGCCGGCCGAGGCGGTGCACGTGCGCCACGAGTCGCTCGTCCTCCATCGCGTCGACGTACCCGATCCCGCCGGACACCACGAGCGTGTCGATCGGCCCGCGCACACGCTCGAGCGCCAGCTGGGCGTTCACCACGAGCCCGGTGCCGGTGCGGATGGGCGCCCCGCCCGGGGAGGCGAGCTTCGGCTTGTAGAGCAGCTCACCGTGCAGGTAGTTGGCCACCTGCAGGGTCGACACCACGCAGGCGATGTCGAGCAGCTCGGCGCCGGGGTAGCCGACGACCAGGACTCGTCGTGCGTACGTCATGGCATCGACACTAGGCCGCCTCGCGCGCGGAGGGGACCTGTCCGTTGGACGTGCTTCCCAAGTTTTCGGACACAGTCCATCCCGACTCTGGATGCCGGGGCGCACCTGGCCCGACAGTCTCTGCCATGACCGACACGACCCTTTCCCCGAACCGTTCCACCACCCACGGGCGGACGCGCAGCCGGTTCCGGGCGCTCGCCCGCCACTACGCCGAGATGGTCGTCGCGATGTTCGCCGGCATGCTCGTGCTGGGCGGCCTGCGCGAGCTCGTCGGGCTGACCGTGCCGTTCGCCGAGCGACCCGGCCTGTCCTACCTGCTGATGGCCACGGACATGGCGATCGGCATGGCCGTCTGGATGAGGGTCCGGCGCCACGACTGGGCATCGACGCTGGAGATGTGCGCGGCGATGTACGTCCCGCTCGTCCTGCTCCCCCTGGTCTGGGCGGGGACGATGAGCGCGATGACGTTCATGGTCGACGCCCACGTCCTGATGCTCGTCGCGATGCTCGCCGTACTCCTGCGGCACCGGGACCACTACGCCCACTGCTGACCGGCTCTGCGGACCAGCCATCGAGAGCGTCATACCCCTTGGCTAGCGTCGGGGGCATGACGTTCACGGGCTTCCCGGTCGCGGCGCTCGACTTCTACGACGACCTGGAGATGGACAACACCAAGTCGTTCTGGGCCGCGCACAAGGAGACCTACGAGACCGCGGTCCGGACGCCGATGACCGCGCTCGTCGCCGAGCTCGAGGAGGAGTTCGGGCCCGCGAAGATCTTCCGGCCCTACCGCGACGTCCGGTTCGCCAAGGACAAGACGCCGTACAAGACCCACCAGGGCGCGTACGTCGCGCTCAGCTCGGCGATCGGCTGGTACGTCCAGGTGTCCGCGCCGGGCGTGCGCGTCGGCGCCGGGTTCTACGACGCCGACTCGGCCCGGCTGGCGGCGTACCGCGCCGCCGTCGCCGGCGACCGCACCGGCCCCGAGCTCGAGAAGATCCTGCGCAAGCTGACCAAGGCAGGCTGGGAGGTCGGTGGCGACCGGCTCAAGACGTCGCCACGCGGGTACGACGCCGACCACCCGCGCATCGAGCTGCTGCGGCACAAGTCGCTGACGATCGGCAAGAACTACGGGTTCGAGCCGTTCATCCACACGTCGGAGCTGCTCGATCGGGTGCGCGCCGACTGGCGGGCGGCCCGCCCCTTCGTGGAGTGGGTGGCCGCCCACCTCGGCTGAGCGTTACGCCGCGGACGGCGCCGTCCCCGCGACGGGTGCGGCGGCCGGCTCCAGCGCCGTCGCGAGGATCTCGCGGACGTCGCTGACCAGGTGCACGGTCAGCGCCTCCAGCACCTCGTCCGGCACGTCGTCGAGATCCGGCTCGTTGCGGGCCGGGAGGTACACCTCGGTGAGGCCCGCCCGCTGCGCGGCGAGCAGCTTCTGCTTCACCCCGCCGATCGGCAACACGCGGCCGGTCAGCGACACCTCACCGGTCATGCCGACCTCGCCCCGCACGGTCCGGCCGGTCGCGAGCGACACCAGCGCGGTCGTCATCGTGACGCCGGCCGACGGCCCGTCCTTGGGTACGGCGCCCGCCGGCACGTGCAGGTGCAGCGGACCGCCCAACGTCGCGAGCGCGTCCTCGCCGAGGCCGAGCTCGGCGGCGTGCGAACGGACGTAGGTCAGCGCGATCTGCGCGGACTCCTTCATCACGTCACCCAGCTGGCCGGTGAGGTCCAGCCGCGGCGTGTCACCGGGCAGCGACGACGCCTCGATGTAGAGCACGTCGCCGCCCAGGCCCGTCACGGCCAGACCGGTCGCGACGCCCGGCACCGACGTACGCTCGTGCGCCTCCGGGGTGAACCGGGGCCGGCCGACCAGGTCCTTCAGCGCCACCTCGTCGACGACGACCGGAGCCTGCTCGCCGGACGCGAGTCGCGTAGCGACCTTGCGGAACGCCTTCGCGATCAGCCGCTCGAGCTGGCGCACACCGGCCTCGCGGGTGTGGTTCGCGGCCAGCTCGCGCAGCGCATCGTCGGTGATCGACACCTCGTCCTCGCGCAGGGCGGCGCGCTCGCGCTGCCGCGGCACCAGGAAGTCGCGGGCGATCGCGACCTTGTCGTCCTCGGTGTAACCGTCGATCGTGACCAGCTCCATCCGGTCCAGCAGCGCCGGCGGGATGGTCTCGAGCACGTTGGCCGTCGCGATGAACAACACGTCGCTCAGGTCGAGGTCGAGCTCGAGGTAGTGGTCGCGGAAGGTGTGGTTCTGCGCCGGGTCGAGCACCTCGAGCAGCGCCGCGGCCGGGTCGCCGCGGTAGTCGGTGCCGACCTTGTCGACCTCGTCGAGGAGGACGACCGGGTTCATCGACCCGGCCTCCTTGACCGCGCGCACGATCCGGCCCGGCAGGGCCCCGACGTACGTCCGCCGGTGGCCGCGGATCTCCGCCTCGTCCCGGACGCCGCCGAGGGCGACGCGGACGAACTTCCGACCCAGCGCGCGGGCCACGGACTCGCCGAGCGAGGTCTTGCCGACGCCGGGCGGGCCGGCGAGCAGCACGACGGCCCCGGAGCCGCGGCCGCCGACGACCTCCAGGCCGCGCTCGGCGCGACGAGCGCGCACGGCGAGGTGCTCGACGATCCGGTCCTTCACGTCCTCGAGGCCGTGGTGGTCGGCGTCGAGGACGGCGCGGGCCGCGGTGATGTCGGCGGAGTCCTGCGTGCGGACGTTCCACGGCAGGTCGAGCACGGTGTCGAGCCAGGTGCGGATGTACGACGTCTCCGGGCTCTGGTCGCTGGCCCGCTCGAGGCGGTCGACCTCGCGCAGCATCGCCACGCGCACCTCGTCCGGCACGTCCGCGGCCTCGACCCTGGCCCGGTAGTCGTCGGTGCCGTCGGGCTCGCCCTCGCCGAGCTCCTTGCGGATAGCGGCGAGCTGCTGGCGGAGCAGGAACTCGCGCTGGTTCTTCTCCATGCTCTCGCGGACGTCCTCGCTGATCTTCTCGGTGACGTCCAGCTCGGCGAGGTACTCCTGCGTCCACTCGACCAGCAGTTCCAGGCGGCGCTCGACGGACGGGGTCTCGAGGAGCTCGCGCTTGCGGTCGGTGGAGAGGTACGGCGCGTAGCCGGCGGTGTCCGCGATGACGGCCGGGTCCGTCAGCGCGGTGAACGAGTCGACGATCTGCCACGCCTCGCGGCGCTGCAGGACGGCGACCACGAGCTTCTTGTACTCGGCGGCGAGCTCCTCGGCCCGCGCGGTCGCGTCCTGCTCGTCGACGGGGGTGGCCTCCACCCAGAGCGCCGCGCCCGGGCCGGTCACGCCGGACCCGATGCGGGCACGCCCGCCGGCCCGCAGCACGGCGGCGGGCGACCCGCCCCGGAACCGGCCGACCTTCTCGATCGTGGCGGTCACGCCGTACGACGCGTAGCGGTCCTCGAGACGCGGCGCGACCAGCAGCTGGTCACCGCCTTCGCTGCGGGCGGCGTCGACCGCGGCCTGCGCGGCCTCGTCGAGCTCGATGGGGACGACCATGCCGGGCAGCAGCACGCCGTCGGAAACGAACAGCACCGGGAGGCGCTGCGGAGTCTGGTCCATGCCTTCACCTCTGAACTTGTTAGGTGAAGACTCAACCTTCGGCGGTCGACCGGTGTTCCGCCGTTCGCCGTGGGCGAAACCCGACGTACGACAACGATTCGTCTGCGATTTACGGGGTGATTCGCACCGTCGAGTCGCAGACGAATCGTTGTCAGAACTTCACGAACCAGCGGTTCAGGACGTCCTCGGCGGGGGTGCCGGGGCAGAGCACGTTGTAGTCGCGGTGGTCGTCCCACCACTGGCCGATGACAGCCGGGCCGCCCTGGAACTGTCCGGAGGTGCACATGGCCAGCGCGCGGCGGCGGTTGGTGGGGCCGGCGCTGCGCCACTCGGGCAGGCCGTAGCGGGTGTCGCCCATGATCTGACGCCACAGCGACGCGACCGAGTAGAACCCGACCGACAGGCCGGCGGCGCGGTAGGCACGCAGGACGCCGTCGACGACCGCCTTGTTCAGCCGCGGTCGCTTGGTCCACGGCGCAGGCGGGGTGACCGGCTCGACGTCGACCCAGATGCCGGGCGAGTCGAGGCCGGCCGCCTTCATCTCGGCGACGTTGAGCTCGGCCTGGGCGTAGCCGGTGTTGAACAGCCGGTCGAGCTTGGAGTCCGGCGAGCGCGGACCGGCGTCGCCGTACTCCTTCAGCTGCTTCTTCGTCGGGTACGTCGCCACGGCGTACGCCGAGGCCCACATCCGCCGCTCGCGGGCGTACTCGACGTGCGAGGCAAGGCACGGGTTCGGGTGGAAGGCCGGGCCGTTGGTCAGCCCGATGATCACGAAGCGGGCGGAGTCGCGCGGCAGCGGCTTGCCCAGCGTCGGCCGGGAGCGGATGCCGAGGCCCTCGGGGCAGTTCGGCCAGGAGATGTCCGCGCCGACGACCGGGCCCTTGCGCACGCGGGCGGTCTCGGGCTCCGGCATCGGGGTGGCCGAAACGGCGGTGAGGGCAGCGAGGATCGCCGCGAGCACAGCACGGAACAGCTCACCCAGCACGCCGTCCTCCCAGGGGTCAGGGTCCTCCGGTGGTCAGTGTGCCAACGCGGCGCAAGCCGTCAGTGCGGCAGCCAGGCGTCCTCGGACTGGGTCCGGGACGTGACCTGCTTCGGCAGCTTGCCGTCGGCGAGCGCGCGGATCGACACGTGCTCGAACACGTCGCGCAGGCTGCTGCGTGCCGCGATCCACACGTGCTGGAGCACCTCGGCGGACTCGTTGTAGCTGACCGCCTCGGGCCGCAGGCCGTAGACGCTGACCAGCGGGCCGTCGACCGCGCGGATCACGTCGGCCACGCTCACGGTGCTGGGGTCGCGGGCCATCCGCCAGCCGCCGGACTGGCCACGCTGGCTCATCACGACGCCGGCCCGGCGCAGGTCGGCCAGGATCGCCTGCAGGAAGCCGTGTGGGATGTCCTGCAGTCGGCCGAGCTCCTCGGCGCTGACCGGCGACCCCGCGTCGCGGCTCGCGAGCTCGATCAGCGCACGCAGGGCGTAGTCGGACTTGGCGGAGACGCGCATGGCGAAAGTTTGTCAGACAAGTACACAAATTGCGCGGGGTGCCCCGCCGTACCCGCGCTTTCACCTCGCGCCGTGCGCGATCCCCCGCTGCCCTCAGCCAGCACCCTTCCCGGGGCACCCTCTCCGCCGTTCACCCTTCGGCGTCTCATTCGGCCAAGGGATACGGGGCCCGGTGGAGGGTGCGCACCACCGGACCCCGCGCTTGTGGGCCCGTCAGACGGGCACGACCTCGGTCTCGGGGGCCTGGCGCGCGACCCGCTCCTGCTTGACGGCCCAGGCGATGAGCACGATCCAGGCGACGAAGATCGCGGCGGCGGTCACGGCGACCATGCCGCCGTTGGCGCCGAGCGCCTCGAGGATGGTCTTGGCGTTGGTCAGGATGATCAGGCCACCGGCGGCGACACCGAGCACGCGCGGCGGGATGTGCTTGACGAGCCACGCCGCGAGCGGAGCGGCGATCGCGCCACCGACGAGCAGCGCCGCGGCGATGTCCCAGCGGATGCCCATGCTGCCGAGCGCGAGCAGGAAGCCGAGCGAGCCGCCCACCGCGACGACGAACTCGGAGGTGTCGATCGAGCCGATCACCTTGCGCGGCTCCATCTTGCCGCTGGCCAGCAGCGTCGGCGTACCGACCGGTCCCCAGCCGCCGCCACCGATGGCGTCCATCGTGCCGGCCACGAGGCCGAGCGGCACCAGGAGCGGCGTCGGCACGGTCCCGCGGAACGACGGCCGGCGGCCACCGAGACGGAGGAACCGGTACAGCACGTAGACACCGAGAGCGAACAGCAGACCCGCGACCCAGGGCTTCGCGGTGTCGCCGTTGATGTTCGAGAGGAACGTGGCGCCGGCGAAGGCACCGATTCCGCCGGGCACCGCGATGATGCTCACGACGCGCCAGTCGACGTTGCCGAGCTTGTGGTGGCTGATGCCGGAGACCAGCGTGGTCCCGATCTCGGAGAAGTGGACGGCCGCCGAGGCTGCTGCCGGGGCGATCCCGGTGGCGAGCAGCAACGTCGAGGACGTGACGCCGTACGCCATGCCGAGCGATCCATCGACGAGCTGAGCGACCAGGCCCACCAAGCCGAGAACGATGAGACTACGCATGAAGGTTGCACCCTTTCGGAGCGGACCAGGGGCCTGAACCGCGTTTGTCTAGCGATTTTGTATCTCTAGCAGTTCAGTACGGTAATGACCCGATCACCCGAAAGTCAATCAAGTCAGTCGTGTCGGTCGTGTCACACCGCTTAGTTGGCGTCCGCCGGGGTCCTTCTATCCTCGGCACATGAGCAGCGAGCCGGTGCGGGCGCGCGTCGTCGTGCACGTGGGCGTCCCCAAGAGCGGTACGTCGTTCCTCCAGGCGACGCTGCGGGAGAACGCCGACCGGCTCGAGGCGCAGGGCGTCTGGCACCCGGCGCAGCAGCATCGCGGGATGTTCCACGCCGCGCTCGAGCTCACCGGCAACCACCCCGGCTGGGGTGTGCCGCAGAAGCGGATCGAGGGCACCTGGGCCGACCTGTGCCAGGAGGCGCTGCGCCGCGGCGGCACGACGGTCTTCAGCCACGAGCTCTTCAGCAACGTCGCCCGCAAGAACGTCGGGCCGGCGCTCGCGCACCTCGACGGCGCCGACGTGCACATCGTGGTGACCGCCCGCGACCTGGTGCGGCAGCTGCCCGCCGAGTGGCAGGAGGGGGTCAAGCACGGCCGCGGGCTGCGCTTCGACCAGTTCCTCGACCGGGTGCTCGACCCGGAGCGCACGCACTCCCACGCGCAGAAGTTCTGGCGGCACCAGGACCTCGCTGAGCTGCTCGACCGGTGGGGCGGCGACCTCCCGCCCGACCACGTGCACGTGGTGACCTGTCCCCCGCCCGGCGCGCCGCGCGACCTGCTCTGGCGTCGCTTCGCCTCCGTCGCCGGCATCGATCCCGAGTCGGTGGAGTTCCCCGCCGTCGGCGCCAACACCTCCCTCGGCGTCACCGCCGTCGATGTGCTCCGCCGCGTGAACCGCAAGCTCCGCCAGGGCGACACGCCGCCCCACCTCCGCCGTACCGTGAAGCAGGTCCTCGTCAACGAAGCCCTCCGCGCCGACGAGTCCGACCGCGCGGCGACGCCCGTCGCGCTGCTGCCGCAGCTCCAGGCGATCACCGACGAGTGGCGGAAGCGGATCGACGAGGCCGGGTACGACGTCGTCGGGGACCTCGACGACCTGACCCCGCTGCCACCGACCGGCGGCGTGCCCGCCGACCACCGCGTCACCCCGCGCGCATCGCGCGATGTGGCCGTCGAGGCGATCGCGGTGCTCACCAAGGAGGTCGCCGCGCTGCGGGCAGAGGTGCGTGAGCTCCGGGACGCCCGTCAGCCGACCACGGACCTGCCTGCGCCACAGCGGGTCGTCGAGGCGCTGCGGCGCCGGCTGCGTAGAAACTGACCAGACACCTCTTGCCCCGCTGCCTCCTGAGGTTCAGGGTGTCGCCATGAGGGAGCAGGACGGATCCGACTACGGCTACGACCAGGTACACGAGCTCATGAACACCGCCGAAGCTGAGCAGGCGGACCTGAGCGGCGACCTGTCCTACGACCTGGCGCACGACGTACCGCCGGCAGTGGCGCACCCCGCGGCCAAGTAGCGCCGTCCGCTCTACTCGAACCGACCCGTCGCCGCCGCGCGACGGCCAGCCAGATCAGGAACGCCCATCCGGTCGCACAGGGCCCGGTTCCTGGCGACACGATGATTGCGCTGTGTCACCCATTCCGCCACATGCGCCACTCGCGCCCCCTACGATGAGAGGGCACTCCAACTGAACCACACGGGGGGACCTCGGTGCCTCACGCACGTGCGGGCGCACGGTGCACGACCCTGCGCGCTCTTGCTACCGCTGTTGCCTCACTTGTCGTCCTCGCCGGCGTCGCTGCGACCACCCCGGCCGCCACGGCCGTGCCCGGCCGGGTGCCGGTGATCGAGGTGGCCCAGGACATGACGTGGCTGTCCCCGAACGGCGACAAGAGCCGCGACCGGGCACGCTACTCCTTCCGACTCACTGAGCGCTCGAGGGTGATCGTGCGGCTCTACCGCGGCTACACGCTCGCGAACCCCATCTCCAAAGAGCACCTGGGCGTGCTGGCCGCCGGAAGACACCGATGGGCCTGGGACGGGACGAAGCACCACAACGGAAGAGTCGTCCGCGACGGGAAGTACACCGTGACCTTCACCGCCAGGCCGGTCGGTCCAGAGGGCCGCTGGAAACGGGTGTGGGTCGCGCCCACCGTCGACACCGAGCTCACCCCCATCACTCCCACTCTCAGCTCCGACACGGTCGACCCCCGGACCTCGCACGCCATCGAGCCAGTCGAGGTCGTGCTCCAGGAAGAGAGCCGTCTGGCGACCATCCGCCGAGTCACGATGAAGGTCCGCAACGCCAGGGGTCGGGTCGTGCGTACCGAGCACGCCACTGTCGAACAGCCCTACCTGAAGGCGCGTGTCACGGTGCCGTTCGACGGTTGCGACGACGACGGCTTCCCTCTGCCGCGCGGCCGCTACACGATCCGCTTCGACATGACCGATCGCGCCGGAAACGAAGGCAAGTCCCGTCGCGTCGTCGTGAACGTCACCTGACGTCCGCCCAGGCCCGGCTCGCAACCACCACCCACGGGGAGAACCTGATCGCATGAACCGCACCCGCAAGGCACTCGCCGGTCTGGTCGCCACCGCGACCGTGGCCGCCCCGCTGGCCACCGTCATGGCAACCCCAGCGCACGCTGCCGCACGTCCGTACATCAGCAGCCGCATGCCGTGGGGTCTCTGGTTCTCACCCAACAAGGACGGCTCCCAGGACAAGCTGAAGATGTCGGTCTCCGTGAGCCAGGCGTCGGCCGTGACTGTGAAAGTACGACGCACCAAGACCGAGAAGCTCGTCTACAAGGAGCAGCTCGGGCAGGTTGGCGGTCCCCAGGGCTGGGGCAGCGAGAGGTGGGTCTGGAACGGCAAGGGCCGCGACGGGAAGGTCGTCCGCGACGGCCAGTACACGGTGACGTCCGTGGCGCAGGCGAACGTCGATGGCAAGCGGCGAAGGACGTCGACGCCCGTGTACGTCGACACCGAGTACGACGTGCCCAAGAAGCCGACCACCAGCCTCGACGTGCTCTACCCACGCAGCACCGCGCTGCACGACGCCATGGGCGTGAGGCTGCGCGGCAAGGGCCGCAAGGCGACCGTGGGCAGCGTCGTGCTCCGCGTGATCGACCAGGACGGGCGAGTCGTGCGTCGAATCCCCAGCACCACCGGAGGGGCTGCGTACCGGGAGGCGGTCTTCGACGGTCGCGACAAGGCCGGCCAGCCATTGCCGGCCGGCACGTACACCCTGAGGTTCAAGGTGACGGACAAGGCCGGCAACACCGGCAAGTCCAAGAGCACCACGGTGCGGATCTCCGACAAGGCGCTGGTGGAGAAGACCGAGACACTGACTCTGCCGCCGACCGGCAACTGGAGCTCATCGGCGGTCCTCGACGGCACCGCGCCGACCCGCACCGTCAACGTGACGCCGCCCAACTCCACCGACCCGTACCCGTGCGGACAGGTCGTGCCCTCCGGGGTGTACTCGAACCCCGGTGCCGCCAGCTACCGGTCCGCCGAGAACTGCTCCGGGTCGTTCGCCGCCAAGGGCGCGTTCGCCAGCGGATCGGTAGCACTGGACCACCTGACCCTCGAGGACGCTCCGCGCGGCGGCGTGACCTCCTACCGGGTCGCGATGCGGGGCAGGCCGACCGTGCCCGGTGAGACGGACACTGCGACCCTCGGCGGACTCACGTTCGGGTTCCACGGCGTGATCGAGACACCGCACGGCGTCACGTCGCCGGCGGTCGCCCAGGAGACGGTGACCACGACCGCAACGACCACGGTGACCCAGCCCACGGTGCGCTACTACAGCCGTTCGGAACGACCTCAAACCAGGACAGTCTCCTGGACGATCGTCACGCGCGGCACGGACTCCTTCGACGTTGCCGACGTCACGGTCACCTACACGTACCTGACACCCCTGTGACGTCCAAAGCGTCCCGGCTCGACCTCGACACCCCTACGGAGAACCACCGCATGCACCGCACCCGCAACGCGCTCCTCGCTCTGGTCACCGCCGCAGTAGTCGTCGCACCACTGCCGGCCACCGCATCCGTCTCGGCTCCGACCGCCGTGACGACCGCGAAGCTCGCGAAGCCGAAGTCCAAGCCGAAGGTGGCGGTGAAGAATCTCATCACCACGACGGACGCAACGCTGGCGTTCTCCCCGAACGGCGACAAGGCGCGGGACCGGGTCCGCGTCCCGTACACGCTGAAGCGGAAGTCCATGGTGACCGTCAAGGTGTTCCGCCCGCGAAGCAGCGGGGATGCCAAGGTCGTGTTCTCGAAGGAGCTCGGCAGGGTCTCCCGCGGCAAGCACGCGTTCAAGTGGAACGGCAAGAAGCGCAGCGGCAAGGTGTTGCAGGACCGCCGCTACCAGGTCTCCGTGTTCGCCGATCCGGTGAAGAAGCACCTGAAGAAGGCCTCCGACTACACGTACGTGGAGATCGACACTCGCTACACGCCGCGACAGCTGCAGGCGAGCTCGACCACCGTCTACCCGAACACCACCGTCGTCACCGACCGGATCGGGTTCAACCACAGCGGACCACCGGCATCGGACGACACCGCCTGGGAGCGGGTCCACAAGGTCACCCTTGTCGTGACGAACGCGGCGGGGGAGGTCGTCCGGTCGTCTCCCCAGCCCTACCCCCAGGACTACTCGAAGCGTTACCCCGTCACCTGGGACGGCCGCGACGACAGCGGTGCGCCCGCACCGGCCGGTACGTACACCGTCCAGCTGGACGTCACCGACATGGCCGGTAACACGGGCACCTCTCCTGGACTCGCCGTGACCGTGTCCGCCGCCCCGCTCGTCATGGCGAGCGGCACCCGGACGGTCGCTCCGGTCAACGGCACGCTCCCGCCGGCACCGGCCGGCGCACGGACGGTGACCCGGGATGGTGGTCGCGCATCGACCAACGGCGGCGACGACAGCCCGACGGAGCCGTGCGGCTCCGTGTTCGCCTCGGCCGTTTACCCGGGCGGTGCGAGCTTCTGGTCCAAGGCCCACTGCGGGTGGGCGTTGAACGAGGCGAGGGCCGGTGGATCGTTGGAGCTGAGTGACCTGAACGCGCCGCGCGATCTGATGTCGGTCCGGCTGTCCATGCGAGGCCGGCCGACCATCGACGGGGAGACGGACACCGCGCAAATCGCGCTGGGCTCCGGCTGGCAGGGATATCGCACCTCGCCCGCAGTTCCTGGCGAAGCCGTGACGTCGACGCCGATCGCGGAGCGGGCGTGGGACGCCACGACCGGCTACGGCATTCCTAGGCGCGTGGAGTGGAGGATCCGGACAGTTGGCTTCGACGCCTACGACGTCGCGGACGTGACGGTGGACTACACGTACCTCACACCGCAGGCATCGTGACCTGATGCAGCGACATCGGCGCTGGGGTCACCGAGAACGGGCGAGCCCAGCCGGGCCATTCTCCGCGCGTCGCCGGCGCCATAGCGTCGCGGTGAGAGAGGTGACTGCACCGTGACGCCCGAGTCCTCCCTGTCCCGGTTCGCCGGTCCGTTCGGGGTCACTGCCGGTGTGCTCGTGGTCGGCGGCCAGCTCGTGATGCTTCCGTTCGACCCGAAGGACCACGTCGCCACCACCACCGCGGTCGCGTTCCAGGTCGGCGGAGTCGTCTACCTCGCCGGGTTCGTCGCGCTCCTTCTCTTCGTCGCCGCCTCACACGAGTGGCAGCAGGAACGCTCCGGATCGTTCGGCGTCGTGGCCACGCTCACCGCACTCGTCGGCACCTTCATGCTCGGCGGCGACCTGTGGTTCGAGACCTTTGCCGTGCCCTGGCTCGCCGACGAGGCGCCCAACGCCTTCTCCACCGAGCCAACGCTCCTGCTCGCGCTGGGTGCGATCTCGAGCTACCTGCTCTTCGCCATCGGCTGGCTGCTGTACGGCGTCGCGGCGTACCGCACGGGGGTCTTCCCGCGCCCGATCGCGGTCATGATCGCGATCAGCGGAATCCTCGGCTACCAGGCCCTGCTGTCACCGTGGGCGGTGCCGCTCGGGCTCTCCGTATTGGCGCTCGGCGTGTGGATGGTCCGCGCACAGCCGAACACCGCCTCCCGGAGCGAACGCGTGCGGGGCGGCGCGGCTACGACCTGAGTCCGTGCAGCAACCTTCACCGGAATGGTCGCCGACTACGCCGATCGACGGTTTCCCGGGAGCGCGACCGGCCTGAAGAGTCGACGCAGTGAGGACGCCTCGCTTCCGGCGCTGGACGGCCGTGTTCGTCACGGCCCTCCTCGCCGCGTCCGGCGTGACATGGGCAGCCGGCGCTGCCTCACAGCCGGGCCGGGACGGTGACCGGCCGGTGAGGGTGACTGCGCCGTACGAGATCCCCGGCGTGGAGATCGAGTCCCACGACCACGTCCCACCGATGATCGACTCGCGCGGCAACCTCTACCGGGTCACCGAGGACATCAAACACAACGGCAACGAGCCCATGGTGATGAAGTCGACCGACGGCGGGGTCACCTGGCTCGAGCAGGACGCCCTGAACCGGCCGCCGATCGGCGACACCGAGGGCGGCTGGGCGCTGCAGGACGGTCCGACGATCTGGTTCGCCTGGCAGTCCTCGGACATCCGGCTGATGCGGTTCAACACCTCGGACCACCCCACGGCACCGGACACCTTCCAGATCCGCAACGAGGTCGTCGCACCGAATGCCGACGGGGGCCTCCAGTACGCCTCGTTGGCCAAGAACGCGGACGGCAGCCTCTGGGTCGCGTACGGCGCACCGCCGTCGGGCGGCCCGCGCTCGGCCGTCGTCAGACGCGACCCGGCCGGCACCCACGGCAGCCCCGTGGTCGTCGACCCCACGGTCGCCACCACCGCACCCCGGCTGGTCAAGGGGACGGGCGACCGCACCTACGTCTTCTACAAGACCGAGGCCAGCAACCAGCTGTGGTTCCGGTCGCTCTCGCCGACCGGCGCACTCTCCGCGCCGACCCGGGTGGACACCGGCGGCACGCACTCGATCGAGACACCGCTCACCAACGTGGTGAGCTACGCCGACGGCGGCGACGAGGTCCTCGTCGTGCTCTTCGCCGGCCCCGACGCGATCCTCCGCTCCGTGCACATTCGCAACGGCGTGCCCGGTCCGGAAGAGGTGGTCAGCAGCACGCCGGTCACGATCGACCCCGGCGAGACCACGAACAACGCTGCGGTGGCCCATCTCGCGGTGGTCGGGACGACGGTCATCGCGATGTGGTCCGACGCGGCGAACGGCAACGTCTACAGCGACCAGCGGCTCGACGTCGGCCAGTGGGGCGCCGATCAGCTGCGTGTCGACACCGGCCCGGGCACGACCAGCAACGTGCAGTACGTCTACACCAACGTGCTGCGTCAGACCGGTTCTCAGGCGACCGTCGCGTTCACCTACGACGTCGGGCCGACCGTGGACGACGACTCCAACATCTTCTACGGGCAGTTCACCGCCACCGGGCTGCCGGTCGTCGCGCCGGGTCCCGGTCCGGTCCCGGGCGGGGTCACGATCGCGGCGGTCGACCCGCCCAAGGGACTGGTGCCGCAGCGGCGCACCGTGCTGCGCCTGCACGTCCGCGACGGCGCCGGGCGGCCGCTGGTCGGGCGCCCCCTGGTGGTGCGGGTGCGCGACACCGTGACCGGGAAGCACCGGAGGCCGCAGCGGCTCGCCAGCGACGGCGACCGGACGAGGATCCGCGTGCGCGCCTTCGGCCACCCCACGCGGGTCAGGGTCACCGACGCCGGCGGCAGCAGCCTCGTGCTCGACTTCCTGGTCAAGCCGCGCGTCGAGATCAGCGGCACTCGCACCGGGCCGGGCCGCTACACCGTGCGCGGTGAGCTGCACCCCCGCGTCTCCACCAAAGTGGTGCTCCAGCGCAGGTCCGAAGGCGACTGGTCGAAGGCGCAACGGGACGCCTCGAGCAAGAAGGGGCTGGTGTCCTTCGCCGGGAAGCGAGCCGGGACCTACCGGCTCCGGGTCCCCGCCGATGGCAACCGGGTGGCTGCGCACTCCGGCCGGCTGAAGCTCGGCCGAGGCGGTGACTAGCCCAGTCGCCTCAGGATCGCGGGATGACGGTGAGGACCCGTTCGGTGTGGACGCGGAACTCCTGGAGGAAGTCGCGCAGGAACTCCGCGGTCGACTCGTCCGTCACCTCGCCATCGGGACCGAACAGCTCCGGACGGAAGTAGATGTACGCCTCCGGTGCGGTCATCTGCCGGGCGTTGCAGAAGCTGAGCACGCCGCGCAGGCTCTGCTGCGCCACCGCGGTCCCGATCTGACCGATGGAGGCGCCGATGACGGCGGCAGGCATGTGGTCGAAGGAGTTCTGACCCCACGGACGTGACGCCCAGTCGATGGCGTTCTTCAGCGCGCCGGGGATGGAGCGGTTGTACTCAGGCGTGACGAACAGGACCGCGTCGGAGGCGGCGACGGCCTCCTTCAGGGCGACCGCCTCGGGCGGGTAGGCGTTGTCGTAGTCCGGGCTGTACAGCGGCAGGTCGCCGATCGGGATCTCGGTGAACTCCATGTCGTCGGGCGCGAGCCGGACCAGCGCCTGGCTGAGGACACGGTTGATCGAGGTGGAGGACAGGCTGCCGACGAAGTAGCCGACCTTGTACCTGCTCATGGGGGCTCCGTTCGTGTCACGCACGAGCCCTGCGACCCGCGCTGGGGTGGGGGACCATCGGCCGTCGCCAGCGGTACCCGCGCCCGGAGCGCCCATGCGGGCCTGGACCGCCCGCGCGTGTCGGAACGGGGTGTTGAGAATTCCTACTCGCGGGTAGCATACTGTTACTGACGAGTAGTATCCGGCCGTTCGCGGTCGGCAGCGCCCCTGGCGGGTCCGCACCGGCGCCCGTCCTCGACGACTGAAGGTGGATGCAGTGAGCCACTACAAGAGCAACATCCGCGACATCGAGTTCAACCTCTTCGAGGTGCTCGGCCGGGACGAGGTCCTGGGGCAGGGACCGTTCGAGGCCATCGACAGCGACACCGCTCGCTCGATCCTGACCGAGGTGGAGCGCCTGTCCCGCGAGGACCTGGCCGCGTCGTACGTCGACAGCGACCGCAACCCACCGGTCTTCGACCCCGCGACGAACACCGCTCCGGTCCCCGAGGCGTTCCAGAAGAGCTACCGCGCCTGGATGGACGCGGAGTACTGGCGCCTGGCCCTCCCCGTCGAGCTCGGCGGCCAGCCGGCCCCCTCGACCCTGAACTGGGCGATCGGCGAGCTGGTGCTCGGCGCGAACGCCCCGATCTGGATGTACGCCTGCGGGCCGAGCTTCGCCTCGATCGTCCAGCGCAACGGCAACGAGCGCGACCAGAAGATCGCGCAGTTCATGGTCGACCGCGAGTGGGGCGCCACCATGGTGCTCACCGAGCCCGACGCCGGCTCCGACGTGGGCGCCGGCCGGGCGAAGGCGACCCTCCAGGACGACGGCAGCTGGCACATCGAGGGCGTGAAGCGCTTCATCACGTCCGGCGAGCACCAGATGAGCGAGAACATCATCCACCTCGTCCTCGCCCGCCCCGTGGGCGTCGAGGGCGTCGGCGGACCGGGCACGAAGGGCCTGTCGCTGTTCGTGGTGCCCAAGTACCACTTCGACGTGGAGACCGGTGAGCTGACCGGCGAGCGCAACGGCGCCTACGTCACCAACGTCGAGCACAAGATGGGCATCAAGGTGTCCAACACCTGCGAGCTGACCTTCGGTGACAGCTCGGTCGGTGGCGGCGAGCCCGCCAGGGGCTGGCTGCTCGGGGAGGTGCACCACGGCATCGCGCAGATGTTCCAGGTGATCGAGAACGCCCGGATGATGGTCGGCACCAAGGCCATCGCGACCCTGTCGACGGGCTACCTGAACGCGCTGGAGTACGCCAAGGAGCGCGTGCAGGGCGCCGACCTCACCCAGGCGGCCGACAAGACCGCGCCGCGCGTGACGATCACCCACCACCCCGACGTACGGCGTTCGCTGATGACGCAGAAGTCGTACGCCGAGGCCATGCGGTCGCTCGTCCTCTACACCGCGTCGTGGCAGGACCGCGTGCAGATCGCCGAGCACAACGGCGAGCACGACGAGCTCGCCGAGCGGGTCAACGACCTGCTGCTCCCGATCGTGAAGGGCTACGGCTCGGAGCGCTCGTGGGTGCTGCTCGGCACCGAGTCGCTGCAGACGTTCGGCGGCTCCGGCTTCCTCCAGGAGTACCCCGTCGAGCAGTACGTCCGCGACGCCAAGATCGACACGCTCTACGAGGGCACGACCGCGATCCAGGGCCAGGACCTGTTCTTCCGCAAGATCGTGAAGGACCAGGCCAAGGCGCTCGGCTACCTCGCCGGCGAGATCGAGTCGTTCATCAAGGCCGAGTCCGGCAACGGCCGCCTCAAGATCGAGCGCGAGCTGCTCGCGAAGGCGCTCGAGGACGGCCAGGCGATCGTCGGCACGCTGATCAACCAGCTGATGTCGGCGGACCCGAACGCCGAGGGCGGCGAGATCCGCAACATCTACAAGGTGGGCCTCAACACCTCCCGCCTGCTGATGGTGCTCGGCGACATCGTCTGCGGCTGGCTGCTGCTCCGTGGTGCCGAGGTGGCGCTGGAGAAGCTCAGCGGCGAGGTGAGCGGCAAGGACAAGGCGTTCTACGAGGGCAAGGTCGCGGCGGCGCAGTTCTTCGCCCAGACCGTGCTGCCGAGGCTGAGCGCCGAGCGCGCCATCGCCGAGGCCACCGACCTCGCGCTGATGGACCTGTCGGAGGACTCGTTCTGATTCCTGGCTAGTGTCACCGCCGTGCTGGCGGCGGGGCTCACC
>DASURB010000112.1:0-14658 GCA_036280235.1 Nocardioides sp. | reverse complement strand
GACAGCCCACCGCCGACCCACAGGTCGAAGCCCGGGCCGAGCTCGGGGTGCACGGTGCCGACGAACGCGACGTCGTTGACCTCCGGCGCCACGTCGTGGCTCGGGTGGCCGGTCAGCGCGGTCTTGAACTTGCGCGGGAGGTTGGAGTACGCCGGGTCGCCGATGTAGCGGCGCTTGATCTCCTCGAGCGCCGAGGTGCCGTCGATGATCTCGTCGGCCGCGACACCGGCGACGGGGGAGCCGAGGAAGCCGCGGGGCGAGTCGCCGCAGGCCTCCTGCGTCTGCAGCCCGACCGACTCGAGGCGCTGCCAGATCGTGGGGACGTCCTCGATCCGGATCCAGTGGTACTGGATGTTCTGCCGGTCGGTGATGTCCGCGGTGTCGCGGGCGAAGTCGGTCGAGATGCCGCCGAGCACGCGCAGCTGGTCCGCGGAGAGCAGAGCGCCGTCGCTGCGCACCCGCAGCATGAAGAACTCGTCGTCGAGCTCGTGCTCCTCCAGGGAGGCGGTCTTGCCGCCGTCCAGACCCGGGGCGCGCTGGGTGTAGAGGCCCCACCAACGGAAGCGTCCGCGCAGGTCGGCCGGGTCGATCGAGGCGAACCCGCGCTTGGCGTAGATGTTCTCGATCCGCGCCCGCACGTTCAGCGGGTTGTCGTCCTTCTTCGTCTGCTCGTTCTTGTTGAGCGGCTCGGTGTAGCCGAGCGCCCACTGGCCCTCACCGCGCTTGGGACGGGGACGACCCGAGCGGCCGGGACGACCGGGGCCGGTGGAGGGCAGGGGCTGGGCGGGGGAGGTCATGTCTCACGTTTCCTGACGAGGGAAGACGCACGAGTCGCAGGGGAACCGTCCCGACACCGTTGTCGAGGTGCACGCCGGCGAACCGCGCGCCCGGCTGACGAGGGAAAGAGGTCAGAGGGCGGGTCAGCGGTGCCAGTGCATACACATCATGCTGCGGACACGACCGAGGTCCACGTGGCGGCGGGCCACGAGGTGCGTCGTCGTCGCAGCAGTGATCATGGCTGGAAGTCTCAGGGGTCGGACGCGCTGCCGACAAACCCGGATCTCATGCAATGAGACGTGCATCCACCATTTGGTACGCCGAGACGGCGCCGAAGCACCGGTAGACCACGTCACTAGGGTGGGGCCCATGAGCGCGCCGAGCACCGAGAACACCCCTGTTCCAGGCGGAAACTCCGCCAACGAGAAGGCCAGTGCCGCCTACGACGCCGCCCTCCAGGTGATCGCGTCCGTCGAGCCGCGTGTGGCGGAGGCCACAAGGGCCGAGCTGCGCGACCAGCGAGCCTCGCTGAAGCTGATCGCGTCCGAGAACTACGCCTCGCCGGCGGTGCTGCTGACGATGGGCACCTGGTTCTCCGACAAGTACGCCGAGGGCACGGTCGGGCACCGGTTCTACGCCGGCTGCCAGAACGTCGACACCGTCGAGGCGCTCGCTGCCGAGCACGCGCGCGAGTTGTTCGGCGCGCCGTACGCCTACGCCCAGCCGCACTCCGGCATCGACGCCAACCTGGTGGCGTTCTGGTCGATCCTGGCCCACCGGGTCGAGACCCCCGCGCTCGAGAAGCACGCGGTGAAGAACGTCAACGAGCTCTCCGAGGGCGACTGGGAGACGCTGCGCCACGAGTTCGGCAACCAGCGGATGCTCGGCATGTCGCTCGACGCGGGCGGCCACCTGACGCACGGCTTCCGGCCCAACATCAGCGGCAAGATGTTCCACCAGCGCTCCTACGGCACCGACCCGGAGACCGGGCTGCTCGACTACGACCGCGTCGCCGAGGCGGCGCGGGAGTTCAAGCCGCTGGTGCTGATCGCCGGCTACTCGGCGTACCCGCGCCGGGTGAACTTCGCGAAGATGCGCGAGATCGCCGACGAGGTCGGCGCCACGCTCATGGTCGACATGGCGCACTTCGCGGGCCTGGTCGCCGGCAAGGTGTTCACCGGCGACGAGGACCCGGTGCCGTTCGCGCACGTCACGACGACGACCACGCACAAGTCGCTGCGCGGCCCGCGCGGCGGCCTGGTACTGGCGCAGGAGGAGTACGCCGACTCGGTCGACCGCGGCTGCCCGATGGTCCTCGGCGGCCCGCTGTCGCACGTGATGGCGGCCAAGGCCGTCGCCCTGGCCGAGGCGCGGCAGCCGTCGTTCCGCGACTACGCGCAGCGGATCGCCGACAACGCCAAGTCGCTCGCAGAGGGCTTCCTCACCCGCGGCGCCAAGCTCGTCACCGGCGGCACCGACAACCACATCGTGCTGCTCGACGTCTCGTCGTTCGGCCTCACCGGTCGCCAGGCCGAGTCGGCGCTGCTCGACGCGGGCGTGGTGACCAACCGCAACTCCGTCCCGGCCGACCCCAACGGCGCCTGGTACACCTCGGGCATCCGGCTCGGCACCCCCGCGCTCACCACGCGCGGCTTCGGACCCGACGAGTTCGACAAGGTCGCCGAGCTGATCGTCGGGGTGCTGTCGAAGACCCAGCCCGGCACGACCAAGGCGGGTGCAGCGTCCAAGGCGTCGTACGTCCTCGAGGACGGCGTCGCCGAGCGCACCAAGGCCGAGAGCGCCGAGCTGCTCGACAAGCACCCGCTGTACCCGGGGCTCGAGCTCAGCTGACCCCGGCTGGTCGATCCGGCTGGTCGAGCCTGTCGAGAGCAGTGATCTCGACAAGCTCGATCACCCGACGGACAGCTCGATCACCCGGTCGGAGTCGCTCGCCGCACGATCGCGCCCAGGTCGGCGCCGGTCGGCAGCGTGCCGAACGTCCCGCCGTACTCCGTGCCCAGGCGGCTGGCGCAGAACGCGTCGGCCACCTCGGGCGGGGCGAACCGCACGAGCAGCGCGCCCTGCAGGCAGGCCGCCATCAGGCCGGCCAGCCGGCGCGCGCCGACCTCGAGCGTGGACGAGTCGGCCAGCTGCTCGAGCACGGCGTGCACGGCCCGGTCGAGCCGCGGGTCCTCGCCCTGAGCGAGGCCGACCTCGGTGATCCACGCCTGGAGCACCTCGGGCTCGCGCGAGAGCGCGCGCAGCACGTCGAGCGCGTTGACGTTGCCGGAGCCCTCCCAGATGGAGTTCAGCGGCGACTCGCGGAACAGCAGCGGCATCGCCGACTCCTCGACGTAGCCGTTGCCACCCAGGCACTCCAGCGCCTCGGCGACCATCGCCGGGGTGCGCTTGCAGACCCAGAACTTCGCCAGGGGCAGCCCGATGCGCCGGAACGCCGCCTCGTGCGGGTCGTCGGCCCGGTCGACGGCGGCCGCGAGCCGGATGGCCAGCGCGGTCCCGGCCTCGGACTCCACGGCCAGGTCGGCGACGACGTTCTGCATCAGAGGCTTGTCGGCGAGCAGGCCGCCGAACGCCGAGCGGTGCGCGACGTGCCACGACGCCTCGGCCAGCGCACGACGCATCAGCGACGCCGAGCCGAGCACGCAGTCGAGGCGCGTCGCCGCGACCATCTCGATGATCGTGCGGACGCCGCGTCCCTCGTCGCCGAGCCGCTGCGCCCAGGTGGTCCGGAACTCCAGCTCCGACGAGGCGTTCGACCGGTTGCCGAGCTTGTCCTTGAGCCGCACGACATCGAGCTGGTTGCGGGTGCCGTCCGGCAGCACGCGCGGCACCAGGAAGCAGGTCAGCCCGCCCGGCGCCTGCGCGAGCACCAGGAAGACGTCGTTCATCGGCGCGGACGTGAACCACTTGTGGCCGGACAGGGTGTACTCGCCGTCGACCTCGGTCGGGGTCGCCGTCGTGACGTTGGCGCGGACGTCGGAGCCGCCCTGCTTCTCGGTCATGCCCATCCCCGCGAGCGCGCCGGCCTTGTCGGCGGCAGGACGCAGACCGAAGTCGTACGTCGTCGACGCGAGCCGCGGCGTCCACTCCTTGGCGATCGCGTCGTCGCCGCGCAGCGCCGGGACCGCGGCGTACGTCATCGAGATCGGGCAGCCGTGCCCCGGCTCCGTCTGCGACCAGGCGAAGAACCCCGCGGCGCGCCGCACGTGCGGGTGCTCGGCGTCCGACGTCCAGGGCGTCGCTGCCAGCCCATGCCCGACGCCACGCTCCATCAACCAGTGCCAGGACGGGTGGAAGCGCACCTCGTCGATGCGGTTCCCGTAGCGGTCGTACGGCGTGAGCACGGGCTCGTTCTGGTTGGCCAGCAGACCGTGCTCGCGAGCCTCCGCGCTGCTCGCCTCGGCACCCAGGGCGGCCAGGTCGTCGACGACCTCCGCGGACGCGTGCCGCGTGACCGCGTCGACCAGCGCGAGGTCGGAGGTGACGGTGTTGTGGTCGACGAGCGGGGGCGGTTGGTTCGTGACGTCCCGGATGTCGGCGTTCATGTCGTTACGGTATGGCCATGACAGGCGAGGTGGTGAGCCCCGGTGTCTGGGCGAGCCGCTGGGCGACCGTCCGAACCGCCGCGTGGCGGTTGGTCGTCTCCACCGTGGGCACCTGCTTCCGCAACCGCGTCACGGGCCTCGCCGCCGAGGCGGCGTTCTTCGCGCTGCTCTCGCTGCCACCACTCGTCTTCGGGCTGGCCGGCTCGATCGGCTACATCTTCGACAGCTTCAGCCGCTCGCAGGTGCAGCAGGTGCGGGACTCGATCCTCGAGCTCGCCTCACGCGCGTTGACCGAGCCCACCGTCGACGCGGTCATCAAGCCGACGCTCAACGACGTGTTCGGACCCGGCCGGTTCGACGTGATCTCGATCGGGTTCATCCTCGCCTTGTGGTCGGGCTCCCGGGCACTCAACGTCTTCGTCGACACGATCACGATCATGTACGGCCTCGGGGGCCACCGCGGCATCGTCCGCACTCGCGTGCTGTCGTTCGGCCTCTACGTGATGGGCCTGGTCACCGGTGCGGTGACGATCCCGCTCGTGGTCGCCGGTCCGCGGTTGATCAAGCGGCTGCTGCCCGAGCGCTTCGACTTCATCGTCGGGTTCTACTGGCCCACCGTCATCGTGCTGTGCATCTGCTTCCTCGCCACGCTCTACCACGTGTCCGTGCCGGTCCGGACCTCCTGGCGCTACAACCTCCCCGGCGCCGCGTTGACGATGTTGATGTGGATCTTCGGCTCCTACCTGCTGCGCTGGGTGCTGACCGTCACCGCCGGTGAGTCGACGTCGATCTACGGTCCGCTGGCGGCGCCGATCGTCGTACTGCTGTGGTTGTACCTGCTGTCGATCGCCGTGCTCATCGGGGCGGCCCTCAACGCGGCGTTCGACCGGGTCTGGCCCGAGAACGAGACCGCCCGGGCTCGGATGGAGGTCGCGCGGCGGCTGCGGATCACCGCGATGCTGCCACGGCTGCGCCGCCTCGAGGAGGAGCAGGCCAAGCTCGCCGGCGACGACGACACCGTCGACGACACCGTGGTGCTCCAGCAGGTCCGCGAAGCCGCCAAGGAGCTCGAGCGTCCGACTGCCGCCCCGAAGCACGCGAAGCGCCCCGGCCCCGGCCCGCGGTAATTCGAGTGCCCCCGCCTGACGGGGGACGTACATTCCAGCCGTGCTCGAGACCATCGGCTACGACGCGGCGACCGCAGCGTCCTTCGCCCCCTGGGACACCGCAGACGCCGCCGTCGGGCGGGTCGTGCGGGTCGACAAGGGTGTCGCGAGCCTCCTCACAGAACAGGGACCGGTGCGCGCCTCGTGGGGCGCGCCCGTCCTGCAGCGCGTCGCGCACGACCCGACCGAGGCCCCGTGCACCGGCGACTGGTGCGTCGTGCGGACGTGGCCGGACCACCGGGTGACCATCGAGCACGTGCTGCCGCGACGCAACGCCGTTGTGCGCGCGACCGCCGGCAAGGCCGCCGAGGGCCAGGTCGTCTGCGCCAACGTCGACCTCGTCGGCGTGGCCGTCGCGCTGCACCCGCTGCCGGCCGACAGCCGGATCGAGCGGCTGCTCGCCCTGGCCTGGCAGAGCGGCGCGCGTCCCGTGCTGCTGCTCACGAAGGCGGACCTGGTGTCCGACGCCGAGGAGGTGGCCGACGACGTGCGCCACCTCGCGCCCGACGTCGAGGTAGTGATCGTCAGCAGTGAGACGGGGCGTGGGCTGGACCGGGTGCGCGAGCTCATCGACGGTCGCGCGACGCTCGCGCTCGTCGGTACGTCGGGGCACGGGAAGTCCTCGCTGACCAACGCGCTGGTCGGGGCTGAGGTGCTCTCGACTCGGGGGATCCGCGACGACGGACGCGGACGGCACACGTCGGTGCGTCGCGAGCTGGTGCTGCTGCCCGGTGGTGGCGCGGTCATCGACACCCCGGGACTGCGCAGCCTCGGCATGTTCGAGGCCGAGGACGGGCTCGCCCACACGTTCGCCGACATCGACGCCCTCGCCGCGCAGTGCAAGTTCGACGACTGCTCCCACCGCAGCGAGCCGGGCTGCCAGGTGCTCGCCGCGCTCGCCGACGGCAGGTTGCCGCAACGGCGCTGGGAGAGCTACGTCCGCCTCACCGCCGAGACGGTGGCGATGGCGGCTCGCCGGGACGCCCGACGCAAGCGAGGCAAGAAGGACCGCACATGACGGTGACCGTCCGTCGCGAGACCGCAGCCGACGTGCCCGCCGCGCGCGAGGTGGTCCGTGCCGCGTTCGGCGGCGACAAGGTTCCGTGCCTGCTCGACGCGCTGCGCGAGTCCGTCGCCTGGCTCGACCTGTCGTTCGTCGCCGAGCTCGAGGGCGAGATCGTCGGTCACGTCAGCTACACGCGTGCCTGGGTGGACGCCCCCGACCGGGTCGTCGACGTGCTGGTGCTGAGCCCGCTGTCGGTGCGGCCGGACGCGCAACGCCGAGGAGTCGGCCGGGCCCTCGTCGAGCAGTCCCTCGACGTGATGCGCGGCCGCGACGACCCGGTGGTGTTCCTCGAGGGCGACCCGGCCTACTACCGCCGGATCGGGTGGCAGCCGGCAGGTCGGTGGGGCTTCACCGCCCCGTCGGTACGCATCCCGGAACCGGCATTCCAGGCCGTCCTGCTGCCGCCGTACGACTCCCTGGATCCCAAGCCCCGTGGGGCTCTCGTCTACCCCGACGTGTTCTGGCGCCACGACTGCGTGGGCCTGCGCGAGGAGCCGAGCGGCACCCCGTAGTTTGTCCCGCATGGGAAACGTCAACCTCCCCACGCCCGTGGCGCTGGCGGGCGGCGCGATCTGCGTGCTGGGCGGTTACCTTCTCGGCGCGGTGCTGGCCCCCGACACCGCCACGCGCACCACCGCCGAGGTGGCCAGCTACGACCCGACGACCAGCCGGCTGTGCCTGCGCGGCGACGGCATCGAGGGCCAGGAGGGGACGGTCGTCGACGGAGAGCTGTGCGGGACCTGGCGTCGCACCCAGGGCTCCGGTGCGACCCCGCGCGAGGGCGACGCGTTCCGGTTCGTGTCCGTCGAGGCCGGGGGAGCGGACGCGAGCGGCCCGGAGGGCGAGGCTCCGGCCACGGTCATCTATGGCGACGTGGTCCGCTGATCGCGGCCTCCTGTGCCGTAGATTCCTGCCGTGGCCGACGAGCTCAGAGACGACGCCCGGGGCCAGGTCCGGCTCCCGGCGATCGTCCGCTCACCGGTCTGGGAGCTCTCCCGTCGGCTGGTCCTGGCCATCGCCCTGCTCGCGTTCACGGTCGCGCTCGTGTACTTCGACCGCGACGGCTACGTCGACAACAACGACCCGACCGGACGCGTCGGCCTCATCGACTCGATCTACTACACGACGGTCACGCTCAGCACGACCGGGTACGGCGACATCGCCCCGGTCGCGCCGCACGCCCGGCTCATCAACGCGTTCCTGATCACGCCGCTGCGCATCATGTTCCTGGTGCTGCTGATCGGCACCACCATCGAGGTCCTCGCCACCCAGGGCCGCGAGCTGCTGCGGGTGGCGCGCTGGAGGAAGCACATGGACGAGCACGTCGTCGTCATCGGCTACGGCACCAAGGGCCGCGCCGCCGTCGACACCCTGCTCAACAACGGCCTCGACAAGGAGTCGATCGTCGTCGTGGACCCCTCGCCCACGGCGCTCAACGAGGCGCACGCCGACGGGCTGGCCGTCGTCACCGGCGACGCCACCCGACGTGAGGTGCTCCGGCGCGCCGGCGTCGCGCGGGCCAGCCAGGTGATCATCACGACCGACCGCGACGACTCGACGGTGCTGTCCACGCTCAACGTGCGCCAGCTGAACCCCGACGCGTACGTCGTCGCCGCCGTGCGCGAGCAGGACAACATCGAGCTGGTGCGGCAGAGCGGCGCCGACTCGGTGGTCACCTCCTCGGACGCCGTCGGTCGGCTGCTCGGACTCTCGACGCTGAGCCCGACGCTGGGCTCGGTCATGGAGGACCTGCTGACCTACGGCGAGGGCCTCGAGGTCGCCGAGCGGGAGCTGCTCGTCCCCGAGGTCGGCAAGTCGCCGCAGAGCCTGCCCGACCAGGTGATCGCCGTGGTTCGGGACGGCAAGGTGCACCGCTACTTCGACCCGGCCGTGACGCAGCTCGTGCGCGGCGACCGGCTCATCGTCGTACGTCCGTCGCAGGAGCTGCCGTGGGCGCCGCGGCCCGGCACCCACGGCGAGGACACGACCGAGGACGACGAGTAGCTCAGGCCTCCGTCAAGGACGCAGGATCAGGCAGCTGCTCGTCGCGGTCGCCAGCAGCTTCCCGTGCTCGGTGCGCAGCGTCGCCTCCGCCAGCGCGGTACGGCGGCCGAGGTGCGTGACCGTGCCGCGGCACAGCAGGGTGCCGGTGTCGGCGCGGACCGTGCCGAGGAACTTCACCGACAGGTCGAGGCTGGTGTAGCCGACGCCCTCCGGCAGCATGGTGTGGACCGCGCAGCCGCACGCCGAGTCGAGCAGCGTCGCGTACGCGCCACCGTGCACGGACCCCAGCGGGTTGTAGAGGTGCTCGCCCGGCTCGAGGACGAAGGTCACCTCGCCCTCCTCGACCTCGCGGAGGGCGAAGCCGAGCGTCTCCGCGATCGGCGGGGGCGGAACCTCGCCGTGGACGAGGGCCTGCATCAGCTCGAGGCCGCTGCGGCCGCGGGCGGCATCCACGGCGCTCAGCGGGTCGTGCCACGAGACCGTGCGGGTGCGTTCGGGGGACATGGCCGCGAGCCTAGTTCGGTGACAGCTCCCGGTTGGGCTGGGTCCGGTTGACGGCCGTCGTGGCGATGCCGGTGAACGCCAGCGCCAGCGCCATCAGCTGGATGACCTGACCGACCTCGCCGGCCACGGTTCCCAGGGGCAGCATCACGACGAACAGGACCAGCGCGATCGGCACCCACACATGGGTCGCGCGCGAGATGAACAGTGCGAGGGCCACCAGCAGCGAGCCGAGGTAGAAGCCGGTGACCCAGATCCAGAGGAAGAACGCGAGCCCGGTGTCGTTGACGACGGTCTCCAGGCCCGCGGCCTTGAACGCGCCGTGGCGGGCGAGCGCCTGCACGAAGACCAGGAGCATCGCGAAGCCGCTGGTCCCGATCGCGCCGACCGACAGGACGACGACACCGAGCGTGCCGATCCGGTGCGCCCGGGTCTGGAACAGCGACAGGATCGCGGGCATCCCGGCCGTGAGGGCGACCGAGGCGCAGAACCACAGCACCGCCATGGCCAGCCACCGCCCGCTCTGCTGGGTGGCCACGCGGACGGCGGAGTTGGCGCTCTCGCTGGCCTCCGCCGGGTTCAGCGCGGCGCCGAACACCAGACACATGACACCCACCACGAGAGCGGATGCCGAGAGCACGACGAGATCGGGACGCACACGCTCAACATAGATACGCACGACCCCGCGGACCGACGGCTTGACCGCAAGATCACCCGAACGTCATCGGGGGAGTAGTCCGACGGGTGCCCTGGCTCATCAAGACCGGGCAGTTCCCCCCAGGACACCGTCCAGGAAGAGCGACGGCCCCGCCGGTCAGGGTGTCTGGCGGGGCCGTCGGGCCGCCGGTGAGAATTGCTCGGGGGAAGCGCTCCTCGATGGCGGCCTCCGCAACATACCCCACCGGATGAAACGGGTTCAGCGGCGACCCGCCGGGGTCCGCGCCGCTAGGGTCCAGCGCATGCGCATCCTCGTGATCGGCGGCACCCGCTTCGTCGGCAAGCACTTCGTCGAGCAGGCGGTGGCCCGCGGCCACGACGTCACGCTGTTCCACCGCGGCCGCACCGGCATGGACCTGTTCCCCGACCTCGACCACCGCATCGGCGACCGCGACACCGACCTGTCGACGCTGGCCGAGGGGGAGTGGGACGCCACCGTCGACACGTGCGCGTACCTTCCGCGCCAGGTGCACACGCTGGCCGACATCCTCGGCGACCGCGGCGGCCACCACCTGCTGGTGTCGTCGGTGTCGGTCTACGCCCCGCCGACCGGGCCGGGCATCGACGAGGACGCCGCGCTGATCGAGCTCGACGACCCGACGGCCGAGGTCGTCACCGCGGAGACGTACGGCGGCCTCAAGGTGCTCTGCGAGCGCGCCGCCGTGGAGCGGCACGGACCGTCGACGCTGCTGGTTCGGCCGACGTACGTCGTCGGCCCCGACGACTACACCTGGCGGTTCCCGTGGTGGGTGCAGCGGATCGCGCGGGGCGGCACCGTCGTCGCGCCCGGACCGGCAGGCGCGCCGGCCCAGGTCATCGACGTGCGCGACATGGCCGCCTGGATGGTGCGGCTCCTCGAGGACGACCGCGGCGGCCCCTTCCACTCCGCGAGCCCCGCCCCGCCGTACACCTGGGGCGAGGAGCTCCAGGCCATCGTCGACGCGGTCGGCCCCGAGGGGACCCGGCTGCACTGGGTCGCGCCGGCGGACGTGGCGGCCGCCGGGATCGACGAGGGCGCGTTCCCGCTGTGGTCGGCGGACGACTCCGACGTCTGGGTGATGGCGGTGGACCCCTCGCGCGCGTTCGACACCGGTCTCAACCCGCGCCCGCTGGCCGACACCGTCCGCGACACCCTGGCGTGGACGCGGACCTCGACGATGCCCGACGGCACCGGCGTCACCGACGAGCAGGAGCGTCGGCTGCTGGGTGGCTGAGCCGGCGGCCGTTCTCCCTGGCCCCCTGGCTCCCCCTGGCTTTCCCCGGCTTCCCCCTGGATCTCTGGCACTGACTCTTCTCTTCACGCACGGTCACAGAGCCGAACTCCCGCACCCGGGCAGGCCGGGATCATTTGGGCTACGGGTTCCCTGCGACGTCGCTGTTGCCGATCTCTGGTTGCCCGATCTCTGTTGCCCGGGCGCGGCTTCTCAAACCCACCCAAACCGGTGGTCCGGACCGAGCGTCCGGATGGGGCGGCCGGGGGCACACCCGGACCGCGCCCCGCGCGAGGCGCGAGGCGCGGCTGGGGTGAGTTGTGCTCCCTCCCCATGCGCTCCGGGTTTCGGGGGATTGACCCGGGAGCTAACGCCTAACTACCCCAGGACCGTCCGCCATAACCGTGTCGTCTGGACCGGTAGCGGTACCACCTGAAGGGCCGGCGTTGGGCGGATTCTGCCGAAGCGGACCGGCCCGCACCGAAACTTTGCAATCCCTTGGTGGCCTTTCCGGTCGAAGTGCCGTACAAAGGTATGGACCGGTCGACCTCCCAGCGACCGGTGGGGGAATCCACCGCACCTCCGCGAGGCCCCGCTCCGTCGACCTGTGGAGCGGGGTCTCGTCATGTCCGGAGCCTTTTCGGGATCGGGCTCCCTGTCGTAGCTCGAACAGGTGTTCGATGTCGTGGGATGCTGGGGCCATGGTGGGCGGCGGGATGCGGCGAGGCTGGCGGATGCCGCTCGAGGACCGCGTCGCCGCCACCCAGCCGGCCGACCAGGGCCGGTCCGCCGACGACTGCCCGGCCCGGCACTGCTGGGTGCTCGACGCCGCGGACCTGTCCGGCGTACGCCGCCCCGGGCTGCTCGTGGAGTGGCGGCAGGGCCCGGGCGGGTGGGAGGGGCGGGTGGTCTACGTCGGGTCGCTGCGGGCCCGCGGCTGGGCGCTCGTGGAGGAGTGGGTGCCGGCCGCCCTGCTCGTCGAGGCGTGACTCGTGGAAAGGGTCGACAAGCGGAAGCGGCCGCCCGGGTTCCAGGGGGAAAATCGTGCAGAAATTTGTCCAGAACGGCCTCAAGTACCCCAGGGCTGCGGCCGATTCTCCCGCTGAAGGGTCAGCCCCCCGACCCTTCGGAAGAAACCCACCACCTGGTCGTCAGCCCCCCGACGACCGAATGCGCGACAGGCCCCCAACCTGTCGCAGAGGTTTCGGGCCCCCGGCGCTCTCGAGTGGTCGGGGGCCTTCTCTTTGCGCACCTACTCTTGGCGCACCTATCTCTGTTCTCTGTGCGCACTACCGCCGAGGAGTCAGTTCTTCAGCCGCGTCGCCGGCGTGTCGCGACACAACCGACCCCTCGCTCGAGTGAGTCGCGCCACCGATCGGCACGAGCTTCGTCCAGCCGGTCCACCCGCGCTCCTCGAGCAGCCGCATCAGCTCCCGGGCGATCGGCACCTGGTCGATGAACATCGAGTCCAGCAGCTCGGCGAGGTCGTCGCTGATACCGCCGTCCGCGAACGCCGCGATGTCCGCGGGGTCGACCGCCTCGACCTGAGCGACGAGGCGGTCGGCGAGGACGGGCAGACGCGGGTCGTCAGGCTCCCAGTCGAGCACCTCGTCCAGGTCCCGGTAGAAGTCGACGATCGCCGGGTCCTCCAGCTGCGCCCGCTTGCTGCGGATGAACACCTCCATCCGCTGCGGCAGCTGCGCGGCGACGATGATCCAGGCGTCGCGCTCGCCCCCGATCATCCGCTCGGGGATGCCGAGCTCGCGAAGCCGGTCGAGGTACTCGACGGCCTCCGGCGGAAGCGCCAGGCTGTCCCCGGCTGCCAGGCGCGCGATCCGTTCGCGGTGGCTCTGTCGTTCCTCGATCTCGGCCACCAGGCGCGCGTCGATCTCGGCGACGGCCGCGGCGAGCGCCTCGTCGTCCGCTCGGAGCAGCTCGGAGACCCGGGCCAGCGGGACGCCCGCCTCGGCCAGGGTGCGGATCCGGATCAGCTCCACGACCGCCGCGGCGTCGTACCGCCGGTAACCGGAGTGGTCGCGCTTCGGCTCCGGCAGCAGTCCGATCGCGTGGTAGTGCCGGACCGCACGCACCGAGACCCCGGCGTACGACGCCAGCTGGCTGATCGTGAGCACGGAGCCAGCCTCTCAGGTGATCTTGCGGCGGTAGATGCGCATGGCGAGGACCCAGGTGACGACGAGGATCCCGACGCACCAGGCGAGGGCGACCCAGATGTCGTCTCCCACGGGTTGGCCGGCGAGTAGGGCGCGGATCGCGTCGACGATCGGGGTGACCGGCTGGTTCTCGGCGAAGGCGCGCACCGGTGCCGGCATGGTGTCGGTCGGCACGAAGGCCGAGCTCAGGAACGGCAGGAAGATCAGCGGGTAGGAGAACGCGCTGGCCCCCTCGATGCTGCTCGCGGTGAGGCCCGGGATGACGGCGAGCCAGGTCAGTGCCAGCGTGAAGAGCAGCAGGATGCCTGCGACGGCGAGCCAGGCGAGCGGGCCTGCGCCCGTCCGGAAGCCCATCAGCAGCGCCACGGCGACGACCACGACGAGCGCGATCGCGTTGGCCACAAGCGAGGTGAGCACGTGCGCCCAGAGGATCGAGGAGCGCGAGATCGGCATCGAGTGGAACCGCTCGAAGATGCCGCTCTGCGTGTCGAGGAACAGGCGGTACGCCGTGTAGGCGATGCCCGACGCGATCGTGATGAGCAGGATCCCGGGCAGCAGGTAGGTGACGTAGGAGTCCGAGCCGGTGTCGGGCTGGATGGCCCCGCCGAACACGTAGACGAACAGCAGCAGGAACGCGATCGGCATGACCGCGGTCGTGATGATGGTGTCGGGGCTGCGGCCGATGTGCCGCAGGGACCGGCCGAGCAGGACGACGGTGTCGCCCGGGAAACGCTGTGCGGTGTGCTGGGTCATCGGGGTGGTCGTCTGGGTGGTCATCGGGGCTCCCGGGTGCTGGTGACGGCGAGGAAGATCTCCTCGAGGGTGGGCTGCTTCTCGACGTAGGTGACCTCCGCGGGCGGCAGCAGCTCCTTGAGCTCGGGCAGCGTCCCGTTCGCGATGATCCGGCCGCCGTGCAGGATCGCGATCCGGTCGGCGAGGTGCTCGGCCTCCTCGAGGTATTGAGTGGTGAGCAGCACGGTGGTGCCACCGGCCGCCAGCTCCTTGACGGCGTCCCAGACCTCGATCCGACCCTGCGGGTCGAGGCCGGTCGTGGGCTCGTCGAGGAAGATCACCGGCGGGTCGCCGATGAGGCTCATCGCGATGTCGAGGCGACGGCGCATGCCGCCGGAGTACGTCGCGACCCGCTTGTCGCCCGCGTCTGTGAGGGCGAACCGGGCGAGCAGCGCGTCGGCGATCGTCCGGGGGTCGTGGATGCGCCGCAGCCGGGCGACCAGGACGAGGTTCTCCCGACCCGTGAGGATCTCGTCGACGGCGGCGAACTGACCGGTGAGGCTGATTGACGCGCGCACGCTCGCCGGTTGGGTTGCGACGTCGTACCCTGCGACGCGTGCGCTGCCGGAGTCGCCCCGGAGCAGAGTCGCGAGGATCCGGACCAGTGTCGTCTTGCCGGCGCCGTTGGACCCGAGCAGGGCGAGGATGCTGCCCGGTGCGACGTCGAGGTCGACGCCGAGAAGGACG